>JARGGI010000002.1 GCA_029210775.1 Patescibacteria group bacterium
AACCATAGTATCTTGCCGCCCATGCTCTCCGATTAAGCACGATAGTAATTTCTTCATTGTTTTTAGCATGATTAAGGGCTAACAAACACGCTTGAATGGCTTTGAAATATTTTCCATCTCTATACAAATTATTTGCCACCTCTAAATTTTTTTTAAATTCCGATTTCATTATTTCACCTCGTTGTTATTAAATGCGAACTGGTAAATCCTTCCTAAATTCACCAGTCATGAAAATTTAATATCTTATATTTTGGAGTTCACACTTTATATATAATCCTTCAACAACACAGGATAATACGCAGGTTAAAACCTGAACTCCAAACAATACCAAACTTCCAAAACCGGTAAATTTTTTTGTTTTTAAAAGAACACCTTTTGACTTTGCAGTATATCTGAAATAAAAAAAATGTCAAGACGAGCATTTTAACAAATCTTTTGTTTAGTTTTTAAAATAGAATAATTTTAAAAATATTTAAAACTTATGCGCTTAGGAGATCTGACCTCTATACGCTCATTATTTATTTTAAATATTGCCTGATATATAACGCTTTAATTATATACTGCGACTTAATATGAAGAAGTCGGACCTCCTAAAAAGTCAAACACATAAATTCTGATGTTAATATGTTTAGATGTTAATGTGATTCAAAACCCCACATATTCAATTTCCTCTTTTAACTGCACTCCAAAATTATCTCTGACTTTTTGCTTAATTAAGCTTGTGAGAATTATAATATCTTCTGCCTTGGCATTGTTAATATTCACGATAAAATTTCCGTGTTTTTCGGAAATCATTGCTCCACCAATTTTTTTGCCTTTCAATCCAAGTTCTTCAATAAACCACCCCACAGGAATTGTATATCGAGGTTGAATCTCCATAGTTGAAAGCTCGGGATATTTTTTTACTAATTTCTTTAGATGTTCATTCTCAATAACAGGATTTTTAAAAATACTTCCAGCGCTGGGATATTCCAGCGGCTGTTTTTCTTTTCGAGATTTTAATATCTCTAAAATCATTTTTCTGTTTTCCACTTCCTTTCCTTTGCTTAATTTCAAAATAGCGTTCAAAACAATATATTTTTTCTCTTTTTTAAATAAACTGTTGCGGTAAGAAAAATTACATTGTTTGTTGTTTAATTTCGCAATTCGTGATTCATAATTTGTAATTCCCGTTTTGGAAATCATCCCTGCTCTCTTTTTAAAAGAAGGAGTTTTATATTCTAATATTTCGACACTTTCCACCACATCTCCCATACACTTTCCATATGCCCCTGCGTTATTTACGATTGCACCTCCAACCGTTCCAGGAATCCCCGCCGCCCATTCAAGTCCAGTAAAATTATTCTTCACTGACTCACTAACTAATTTTGCCAAAGACAATCCACTGCCGACAAAAATTTCATTATTCTTAATTCTTAATTCGTAATTCGTAATTCGTATTACTAATCCGTCAAATCCTTTATCAGAAATTAATAAATTACTTCCACCTCCTAAAACGAAAACTGCTAACTTATTTTCTCTTGCATATTCCACAGCTTCTTTTATTTCCTCAACATTTTCCACTACACAAAAAAACTTTGCCGGACCGCCGATTTTAAAAGAGGTGTATTTTGAAAGGGGAATGTTTTTTTGGATTTTAATTGACATATTTTTTATTTGTAATAGAATATTTATAAGAGGTGAGACAAATGTCTATTAATTGGGCGGTAATAAACAGAAAAACGATAGATGGAAATAATCCATTGGACTTTAAAATAAGAGATGGAGTGAATCCTAAAATAATGGTAAATCCTGAAATATTTGAAAAAATATTTAACGATTCGCAAAAATTACATAAAATAATCATGAAAGGTAACCCTTGAAAAAACCTTTCTTTTTTTTATTGTCATCCTGAACATATTTCAAGATCTTTTATATTTTATATTTCGTTTACACTATTTAATATTATTTTCGTTTTAAAAACAAACTTAATTATTTTTTATTTAATATGATTTTGCGTTTTAGATTTAAGCAAAACGTTTAGAGATTTATAGATTTATTTATTATAAGGTATAGCAGATTCTGAAACAAGTTCAAAATGACAATTGATTTTTAATTAATTAGTTAATTCATCCGCCACCTTATAAATATCCCCCGCTCCCATAATTAACAAAATATCATCTGGTTTTATTTTCTCATCAATTAATTTTTTAGTTTCTTCCAGGTTTTTTGTATAAAAAATATTTTTTGAAATATTTTTATTTTCTTTTTTTATATCATTTACCAAATCCAAAGAACTGACGCTTTGATCTTCTTTTTCTTCTCGTCCTTCTACATCAAAAATTTCAGATAAAATCAAAATATCAGTATCATCAAAACTTTTTAAAAAATATTGGTATAATTTTTTTGTTCTGTTGTGCTGATGAGGCTGAAAAACTGTCATGATTCTTTTTTCAGGATAAAATTTCTTTGTCGCTTTAATTGTCGCTTTAACCTCCGTCGGATGATGCGCATAATCCGAAATTACTAAAGCGTTTTTATACTCCCCTTTAATTTCAAATCTCCGCCAAATTCCTGAATAATTTTTCAGAGATTTTTTTATTTTCTCAATTGGAATTTTTAAAGTCAATCCTAAGGAAATTGCTCCTAATGCATTATAAATATTAAATAATCCTGGAACTTTCAAAACAAACTCTCCTATATTTTTATTTCTATAAAAAACTTCAAACTTTGTTTGTCCATCCATAAATTCAACATTTATAGCTCGCACATCATTTTTCTCATTTAAACCAAAACTTAAAATCTTTGATATTTTATTTTTAATACTCAATACATTCTCATCATCACCATTTAAAATCAACATTCCATCGATAGAAAGATGGGTTATAAACTCTTCGAAAGCGCTTTTAAAGTCATCTAAATCTTTGTAATAATCCGTATGGTCAAGTTCAATGTTGTTTAATAAAATTATCTTCGGATAATAATTCAAAAAAGCTCTCTTATATTCACAGGCTTCAATTAAAAAATATTTGCTTTTCCCGATTCTCAAATTGCTTTTATACTTTGGTAAAATACTTCCAACAACGATAGATGGATCAAGTTTTGCATCATCAAATAACAAACCTGCCATTGCCGTTGTGGATGACTTACCATGTGTCCCGCAAATCGCAATGCCAAATTTATTATTAAAAATTAAACTTAAAGATTCTGGATATGTAATTGTTTTTATATTAAGTTCTTTTGCTCTTTTTAATTCCGGATTATCTTCTGGCACCGCCATTGAATGAATGACCAGTTCAATACTGCTATCTATATTATCTTTTGATTGCATTGTGTAAATTACTATTCCAGATTTTTCTAAATTCTCAATTATCAAAGAATGGTTCAAGTCTGAACCACATATATATTTCCCTTTTTCTTTCATAAGTTTTGCTATTGCACTCAATCCTATTCCTCCGATACCTATAAAATGTATTTTATTTATTTTTTCTAAATTTATTTGCATAAATCAAAACTTTTATACTCTATAATTTTATTTAGCTATCTTTATAATTTCTTCGGCTACCTTTCGAGCAGCTTCAGGATGTGCTAATTTTCTTGCAGCTCTTCCCATTTCAATAATTTTTAAATGATTTTCAAAAAGTTTATCCAATACATTCAAAAGTAAATGTGGTTTTAGATTTTTCTCACTCAACAAAATCGCTGCTCCTGATTGAGAATAATGAAATGCATTCTGATTTTGCTTATCACTTACTGCTGAAGAAAGAGGGATTAAAATACTTGGTTTTCCAACAATCATAATTTCCGAAACAGTATTTGCCCCCGCTCTACTAATTACAATGTCGCAAGCTGCATAAGCATCTGCTACTCTTTTTCTGAAAAAAGGAAAAAGATGATAATTACTTAAATTATAAATATTCATTTTTTCAACAATTAGCTTAACTTTGTCATAATTATCAATACCACATTGATGAATGATTTGATATTTTTCAAGTAATTTAGGAAGAATTTCAATAACAAGATTGTTTATTCCTTCTGCTCCTTTACTTCCTGCCATTATAAAAATGGTTGGCATATCTTTATTTAGAACAAAATTTTCTATAGCTTTTTCCCTTTCTCCTTGTGCAACAAAACTCATTACAGGATTACCAGAAAAAAATACTTTTAAAGAAACATAAATTTCTTTGCTATCTTCAAAAGAAACTGCTACTTTTTTTGCAAATCGAAACATAAGTTTATCTATGGGTCTCGCGACTGCATCAGATTCATGAATAATTATTGGAATGCGAAATATCCAACCAACCAAAACAACAGGAAAAGAAATATAACCGCCTTTAGAAAAAATCACATCAGGCATATAATCAAAGATATAAATTATTGATTGAAAAAAACCAATAATAAATTTAAGAAAATCAACAACAACCATGGGAGAAAACGAATTTCTACTCTCTGCAGATATTATAACATTGTATGGAATTTCCACTCCTTCAAGCATTTCATCTAAAAAGTGACTTTTAAAACTTATCAACATAAATTCCAAAGATTCAAATTTTGATTCTTTTGCAATCTTTTTAATTTCTTCATAAACTGCGATTATCGGATACAAATGTCCTTTAGCTGGCTCACCTACAAATAATACTCTCATAATTTTATTTTAGTATTTATTTAACTTATAATAAGATATTTTAAAAAATTTAACAAGAAAAAATAAATCATGCAATCCTATTTATTTGAATATCTTGAAATACTAAGCAAGACTCCAACTCCCATCAAAGAAGTTATTAAAGCAGAACCACCATAACTTATAAAAGGAAGTGGTATACCTGTTAGAGGAATTAAAGATATGATAGCAGCCATATTTACTAGAGCTTGAAATATAATCCATGAAGTAATTCCAACTGCAATAAATCTTCCAAAATTATCAGAAGCTCTGCTTGCAATTTTATAACCTCTTAGTGTGAATATTAAAAAAAGTGACAAAAGAAATAACAACCCAATAAAACCTAATTCTTCACCTGTTATAGCAAAAATTGAATCACCTATAGGTTCTGGGAGATAGTTAAACTTTTGCCTACTACGCCCGAATCCAAGACCAAAAATTCCTCCAGAACCAAGAGCAAGTAGAGCTTGATTAATTTGATATCCAATACCCTGTGGATCCATCTCTGGATATAAAAAAACCATAAACCTGTTCATGCGATATGGAGCAATTTTCAATAATATAAAAAGGCTAAAAATACTCCCCATGGCAATTATAACAATATGGTTTATTCTTGCCCCTGATATAAAATACATAATCACAGCTGTCAAAACTATGATTATCAAAGTACCAACATCGGGTTGCAATATAAGTGGAATAACTATAGCCAAAAGAACAAGAATAAAAGGAACTAGAAGTTTTGAAAAATCTTTTGTATTCTTCTTGTTTTTTTCAAGCCAAGCAGCAAGATATAAAATAAAAGTTAATTTGACGAACTCTGAAGGCTGAACACTTATTCCTGCAATATTTATCCACCTATTTGCTCCTTTCAAGCCAAAACCTAAATCTGGGATAAAAACTACAAACAAGAGAATCATAGTAATAATTAAAAAATATACTGCGTATTTTTTAAATATTCGGTAATCAATTTTCTGAATTAGTAACAGAAGTATAATTCCAGGCAAAAAACCATATAAAAATTGGTGTAATGAGTAATAATGATTATATTCAAAATTATTATAACTCACAACCACACTTGCGCTTGATATTATGATTAAACCAAAAACAGATAATATTAAAACAGTTATTAATAAAGTTTTATCCATTCCCTGTGTTTTCATATTCTTATTTTTTTTAATTTATTTCTTTTAATTTCATCTTACTTAAGATTAAATCGATTATTTTTTTTGTACTTTTATCAATATTTTCATTTTTCATTACACTATGTGGGAATTGAATGTTTGCATATTCCATGTCAGAATTTATAATACTATCTTTTTTCAAACACTGAATAAACACCTCATTTTGTTTTAGTTCTTTTGTATAATATGTTTTTTGTTTCAAAATTAATTTATCATTTTTTAATTCATAGATACCAGAAACTATAGACTTTATAATTTTTATAGAAACGATTTTAGTATTTCTCAATATTAATTGAGAAAAATTATAGTCATTTTTATTTTCCCATTCTTCATAAGATAAGTAAGGAGATAATTGCTTCACATTATAAGAAATATTTAAAAATTCCAAAAAATGCAGGAACAAAAATGGAATTTCTTTATTTTGAATTTGGAGTTTTGTAAAAACTGGGATTGAAGCAATGAGTCTCGGGTTAACTTCAATCAAATCAATTGATTTTTCGTTTACTATATAATCAAGTCCAAATATTCCTTTATAATCCAATTTCTTCATATATTCCCCTATTTTTTTTGTAAGCTTGAATATTTCTTCTTTTTGTTTATTTAAAAATTTATTTTTTTGCTGATAGTCATTCCCAGATGTTCCAAGTTGATTTTTATTAAAATCAGTAAGTCCGGTTATTTGAAATATCGGCTGACTCAAAATTATTCCAAACTTTCCAACACAAACATTTATTGTATAAGTATCTCCATTTAGATATTTTGACAATTTAACAGTTCTGCCTTTAAAATTTTCAATAATTTTTTTCAAATCATTTCTATCTTTTATTAGAAAAGTTGAATTTCCTGAAAATCCTCTTGGAAGTTGAATAACATATTTTTCTTTTGAATCAAATTGACTTTTAAACTCTTCGCTGTTTTCAACTCTCGTTATCTTGCTTTTTGCGTTTGGGATATTTAATTTATTAGTTATATTTACAAATTCAACTTTATTCTCCAACCTTCTGTTTAATTTCCAATCATTTCCAATATATCTAAAATCATTATCTTCACATATTTTCTGAATCTTTGGACTTGGTTTAAAAGTTATTACATTTGCTATCTGATCTTTGGACTTACTTTTTATATAATTTAAAACTTTCTTATCTTCCAATATTTTCCCGGAATTTTTTATACTTTCATTATTAATACAAAAAACAGATATTTTTGCTTCTTTTAGATAATCAATTAAATCGCTATTCTGTGCACATATTATATGATAATCCTTAATTTCCTTTTCGGACCCAATTCCACGATTTGGATTTGGAGTAATAAAAAAAATAGGACCAATATTTTTTTGATTTAATAATTTTTTTATTATCTTGTTTTCTTTAATCATCATTTTTTACCAGTTAACAACAATCAAATTTTCCACTCATCATATTATCAATATCATTAAAACTTTCCGCTATCTTGATTGCTTCTTCGTTAATTTGACTTGTGTTTTCTCTTTTTTTTCCTGAAAGAATACAAACAACTTTATCAAAATTATTTTTCTTTTCTTCTTTTATAATAGCTGCAAAACTTGCGCAACCTTCTGGTGATGTGTATATATTATTTTTTTCAAGTAATTTCCTGGCCTCTTTAATTTCTTTATCATTTATATAAATTCCACTTCCCTTGCTTAGTTTTATAAATTCTATAATTTCATTTTTTCTTTTTGTATTTTTTACTCCCAATTTTCCAGCACTTGAGTTTTCTTTCTTATCTATTTTTCCAAACTCCTCAGCAACAGAGAATATCTCACCGCTTTGAACAGCAAACAATTTTGGAATTTTTTTTATTTCACCAGCATCTTTTAAATACTTATAAGCTCGAGCAATCCCCACGAAAGAACTTCCACTTGTAACATATGTAAAAAGCGCATCTACTTCTTCAAGTTTTTCAAAAATTTCAAAAGCAATTGACTTGAATCCTTCAATTGAAGAATCGTTTATAGATGGTCTTAGATTTTCAATTTTATACTTTGCCGAAAGATAATTTGCAAGTCGGATTGCTTTTTTTGATTTTATGATGATTGGATTATATTTCTGCATTTGTGCAATTTTTGCTTTTTCTGTTTCTATCGAGATAAAAACATATAATTTGATTCCTGATTCCTGACAATATGCAGCTGCTGCAATTCCAGCGTTTCCAGAAGTTGAAATTACAAGCTCTTTCTTTCCATTCTGCTTGGCAAGCGAAACTTGATAAGCAAGACTTCTTTCTTTAAGCGAACCTGTCAAATTTTCATCTTCACGTTTGAAATATAAATAATTTATATTTTTTAATAACTTTGCTTTCATAATCATAAATGTGTTATCCTGAGCTTGTTGGAAGATAACATCTTCAAGATATAATCTATTTTCTGATTTTATAAATTCATTATAAAACTCAGCATATCTCCAAATACTTTTTTCCTGCTTGTTGATTCTATCTTGAAAGTTTGACATAAAAAACTATTTTAACATTTTAATATACTATCATTTAAACAATTTAACATAGGATGTTGCATATTTATAAAAATAAATTATAATTTAAGTAAAGTCAATTCATTAAATTAAACATATGACAAATTGCCAAGAATGCAACTGCGAAATTCCAATAGAAGAAGAAATTCCTGATATTGGAGAAGTTCTGATTTGTCCTGCTTGTGGGGCAGAACATGAAATCATCTCAACTGATCCAATTGAATTGGAATTAATTGAAGAAGAAAAATAAATCTTTTATTTCAAAAGCTTAATCCAATCCTTAAGTGTTTTATTTGTGCTTTCAACAAATTTTGAATAAAAATGAGCAGCTCCTGGAGAAATTAAGACCGTACTACCTTTTGTAAGTTCGGTTTTTTTATAATATCTTTTTAATTCTTCAATTGCCTGTTTTAAATTATTTACTTTAACAAAATCAATTTTGTTCTTGTTAATTAAATTTTCAATTTTCTCAGATGCATCACCAGGAAATAAAATCAGAAGCCTTACTTTATCATTAATTTTTTTTGCCATTTCTTTATAATTCATTCCCTTGTCATCCCCTCCTGCAAATAAAATTATATCATCGTCAAACGATTCAATTCCTGCAACTGTCGCTTCTGGAGTCGTGGCTTGAGTATCATCATAATATTTGATTCCGTCTATATTATAAAGAAGATTTAATCTGTGTTTTGTGCCAGTATATTTTGAAATTCCTATATTAATTACTTCTGGCCCTATGCCAAATAAATATGCGGAACTTATAGCAGCCAAAATATTTTCAAGATTATGATTTCCTGGAATTTTTATGTCCTTTATATTTAATACATAGACTTCTTTATTTTTTTTCCTTATTATTATTTTATCACCATCTTTAAAACATCCTTCCTTTAACTTTTCTTTTCTACTGAATAAAAATGAGTTATCTTTAAATTCTTCCGCAATTTTTCTCGTTTGCAAATCATCATAATTTAAAACTGCAAAATCATCTTTTTTTTGATGTCTTATTAAATTTTTTTTTGCATCAATATAATTTTCAAAGCTCCCATGATCATCAAGGTGATTCGGAGATATATTTGTTATAACTCCAATATGTGGACTTATATCTGAATTCAAAAGAAGTTGAGTGCTACTTGTTTCAAGAATCAAAACATCATCTTTTCTCATTTCTTGTAACTTATCCAAAACCTGAACATTCTGACGGTCATTTCCTGCAAAGAATATTTTAACCTGTCTATTTTCTTTCTTCCATTTTTCAAAAATACTATATATCAATCTTGAGGTTGTTGTCTTTCCATTTGTTCCCGTTACAGAAATAATCTGACAAGGGGCAAGCTCAAAATATAAGTTCGTAATAGTTTTAAATGGAATTCTATTGTCCTTGAGATTTTCCAAAATCGGCATATTCTGAGGATATTTGAACCAGACTTGTGAAACAAAAACTATATCTGCCTCTTCTATGTCTTTTAAATAATGATCTTTAAAATTAATTATGATTGGCAAATTTAAAAGATGATTTAAGGCCTCTTCTCGTTCTTTCGGTTTTAAACTTAAATGAGTATTATTAAAAGCTTTCTTAAAATCAGACTTTTCAGAAAAGTCATGACCCGTTATTGATGAAATTCCATTTGCAACCAGAAACTCCACAATCGCACTCCCTTCCGCCCCCCCAATCCCAACGATGTGAATGTTTTTGTTTTTGTATTGTTTTAGTTTTTCTGCTATTGACATATATTTTATTTAATAAGTAATTCATCTATTTTTTCACAATTATTAGAAAATATGTCAGGTTGAATCAGATATTTTTCAATAGCCCAACAAGCCTCTTCTTCTATAAAATTTAAATCATTTTTCTTGAACTTGTCCTTACCTGAATGAAAAATAATACTTCGCTTATTATAACAATCTTTTATCTGCTTTTTATACGAACTATCACCTCTTCTTATTTTTGACAAACGCATTGAAAATCGATATCCGATTTCGGAATCTTTCTCTGGCACGAACAAACTTTCAAGAATAACTATATAAAACGCACCACTCATTCCTGAATTCGGAACTTGTGACATTGCAATATCTATGATAGATTTCAACAAATTTACCTTATCTCGATCAATCTCCGAACTATTTAAAACACAAATAATTTTTTTTATTCGTCTAATATCTTTTTTATTAATCATATCAATTTCTCTATGAGAAGTAATTTTTTTATTTGTACAGTAAGTTGAATTATTAAATGTTGTATCTGTTTTAAATTTAGCTATTGGAAATCCACAACCACAGATAATTTTAAATATAAAATCTAAATTAAATTGAACTTCTTGTAATTCCCTTTCGGTTTTTTTTTCAGATTTTAAAGTTATCTTATAGTTTGTCATTACATAATCCTGTAACTCTATCAAAACTAATCTCCCAAATTTAAAATTGCATTCCTTATAACTAAAATCAATTTTTTTAAATCAAAAAACCATTCCTTTTCTTTGATTGAAAATTTTTCTATTTTCACAACCAATTTATCGCCATTGAATAATGATATTGGCAATTTTTGTTCTATTTTTTTAATTTTTAAAGGTAATACAAATTCCATGTTTCAAAAATATGATTAAAATTTACCTTAATATTAATTAGAAAAAAGGTTTTGTTAAGTAATAATTTGCAAATCTAAAAATAATAGACAATAGATTTTGAATCAAATTCACAATGATAATTACAGTCTATTTAATCAAAAAAGAAGGACAGTCCTTTGCTTCTTGCAACCTTCTATTCCATAATCCTTCTCGCTTCTACAAACTCGTATCTTTCTAAAACATTTTCCAGATTTTGCCTGACGACTTTTTTCAAATCCAAAGACGCGTGAATTAAATTTATTGATATCTCCATATTCTCCGCCTCGGAGCTGTGGATCCTTTTTGCACTTTCGCATAAAACAACATCCACAATCCCAACATGTCTATGTCTATCACTTTTTTTTATTAAAAAAATCAAATCACCAGACCTCACATTATCAAGTCTTATTTTTATTCCCATTTCTTTCTGATCCCATGAATGTCTCGGTAAAATTATATTAAAAGAATTTTTATAAGCAATTTGAACCAAACCTGAACAATCAATTCCTTTTTCTGATTTTCCGCCGAGAACATATTTTGTGTCAAGATATTCTTCTGCTTCTTTAACTATTAAATTACCGTCATTCTGAACTTGTTTCAGAATTTTTTTTCTTTTACTATTTTCCCTGCTATCTGCGACTGATCCTGAAATAATACTTCGACTATGCTCAGTATTACATTGCTTGGAATGACAATTTGTTTTTGGAATTTTAATCATCTTTCCTTTAATTGCATAATTTCCTTTTTTCCATTCTTTATATAAACTTTTTTTCTTTAAAACCAAATCTTTTCTATTTACCCACCCCAAAGTCAGATCGTTCTGCTGGACCAATAATTGGTCCTCATTTTTATATAAAACTCGTAAAATTTCTCCCCGAAAAGCTTGCGAACATCTAATTCTCTTTAAAATCTTTTCATTGATAATCTTATTTGAAACATATCTAAATTTCAAATCTATAATACCAATCCTAACAATCGCCCAACCGATTTCATATCTTTTACAAACGTCACTTAATATTTTTATATTTTCTTTTTTAATCTTTACACTGTTTTCTTTCAGAATACTTAAAAGACTTTCTCTGTGTCCCTTAACCAAAACCTCTCCTTTTATTTCAACTCCATTTTTTGTTTCTTCCAAATCAATATCAAAAACAGCAACTCCATATTTTTGTTGATATTTTTTTTCTAATTTGTTTGCGATATCTCCAATGATTAACATTTATATAAATTAATAGATATTATATTATTTCTTTTTCAAAACTTTTCCAGCAAGTTCTCCAGTGTGCTGACCTTTTCTTACTACAACTTTTCCATTAATAATTACATATTCAATACCACTTGAATATTGATAAGAATTTTCGAAATCTGCATTATCAATAATTTTATTTTCATCAAAAACAACGATGTCTGCACAGAATCCTTTCTTCAAAATTCCTCTATCCTTCAAACCAATTTTTATAGCAGGTCTTGAAGTCATTTTTGCAATGGCATCTTCCATCTTTAAAACGCATTGCTCTCTTACATATCTTCCGAGCACTCTTGAAAATGTTCCAAAGCATCTTGGATGAACAAGTTCACCGGTCCTTGCATATTCACTGTTATAAGCAGCGTCTGCAGAAGAAACTATTGAATAATGACTTTTTAAAGACATTTTTATGTTTTCTTCATTTAAAATTCCTTTATTAAAAACAACTACATGACCATTTGCACTTATCAACAATTCTATTATGGCTTCTTCTGGGCCTATTTCTTGACTTTCTGCAATGTCAACAATCTTACGACCAACTGCTTCTTTTAGCCTTGGACAGATAGAAACGATAATATTTTTATAATTATAATTCATTTCTTTCATTTCTTGAATAATTTTTTTTCTCAAATCAATATCTCTTAATCTTTTTATCATTTCTTTTCTTCCTCCTTGTGAAACCCAATCTGGAAGAAGTATATATAAAACAGATCCCGTTGTATTATATGGATATACATCAAAACTAATTTCAACTCCTTCTTCATTTGCAATATTAATCATATCTATTGCCTTTTGCATATCTGACCAATATTTTTTTCCTACTGCTTTTAAATGTGAAATTTCGATAGGTACCTCAGTGTTTCTTCCAATTTGTATTGTTTCATTTATACTTGGTAACAACTCCTCAGATTCGCCCCTAATATGACTTGCATAAAAAGAATTATAATTTTTAAGTATTCCTACTAAAAATTTTATTTCATATATAGTCGCTGCTCTTGCGTGCGAAAAAACAAGACCAGTTGACATTCCAAAAGCCCCTTCTTTCAAACTATCTGAAAGCATTCTTCCAATCATCTTTATTTCATCATCTGTAATTTTCCGGATTTGATCTCCCATTAAACCTCTCCTCAAAGTTTCATGTCCAACCAAAGTTCCAAAATTTACCCCTAAACTTTTTTTACTTAATTCGAAAAAAAACTCTTTTGTTCTCTTCCAATTTATATTTATATTTCCAATATCAACCCATTTCCTCATTGACTCAACAGACCCCTCACCCAATACTGGAGACAAAGATGTTCCACAATTTCCACCAATTATTGTCGTAACTCCATCCATAACTTTACTATCCAATCTTGGTATTGTAAAAATAGTCCAAAAATTATCTGAATGATCTTGAATGTCAATAAATCCTGGGCAAACAATTTTTCCCTTTACATCTATGACTTCTGTGGATTCAATATTTCCAGCATTTTCAAGAATTGTTATTACACCCTTTTCTATTCCGATATCCGCAACAAAACTCTTTAGACCAGTTCCGTCAACTACAGTTCCGTTTTTTATTAATAAATCTAACATAAAACAAATTATTAATTTTTATTATCTGTCATTGCGAATCCGCAGGCGAAACAATCCTGTAACTATGTATAAAAAATTTAATTACGAAATTACTTCGGTCATTGCGACTCCCTCACAATGACAATGAAAAAAAAAATAGGAATTAAAACCGCGACTTTATGAACTTTATAAACTTTCAATTTTTAACTAATTCCCCATTCCCATCAAACCAATCACCAATCCTATCGCCGCCATAACCCAGGCAATAATCCAAAATCTCATTGTAATTTTACACTCGGGCCATCCAAGTGCTTCAAAGTGATGATGAATCGGCGTGCTGTGAAAAACTTTTTTATGGCGGAATTTTTTTGAGGTTAACTGGATAATTACCGACAGCGATTCAATAACTAAAATAAAACAAACGAAAGGTAGAATTAAAAAAGAATTTGTAAGCATAGCCACCACGCCCAAGGTTACACCTAACGCCATTGAGCCGGTATCTCCCATATAAAATCTTGCGGGATGAACATTAAACCACAAAAATGCCAGTAATGTTCCAATTATTGCTGCACAAAACATGGCCAGTTCAGTATTTCCTTGCGCGAAAGCAATTGCGCTAAACGCGCCAAAAGCGGGTAAAACAACTCCGCCCGCTAAACCGTCTAATCCATCAGTTTCATTTAGTGAAAAAGAAGTAGCAACAATAATAAAAATAAAAAGCGGAAAATACCAAAAGCCAATTACAAAATCGCCAATTCCTGGAACATGAACCATATCCCAGCCAAGTTTAAAATAGAACCAATAAGCACCTATAACAGCAACAAAAGCATAAAGAAGTAATCTTTCTTTAATTCCCAAACCCCCTCCCTTTGGTCCAATTTTCAAAACTCCCATAATATCATCAAGCGCTCCAACCAGACCGGCCAAAACAAGCATACCTAATGGCAAATATGTTTGAGCTCTATCTAAAAAATTTAAACTTTCTAAGTTACTAAAAAGATTAGAAAAAAATCCAAATAAAACTGCTAAAAATGAAATAACAATCCAAATTAATAATCCTCCCATTGTCGGTGTTCCAGCTTTCTTTTTATGAAGTGCTGTAAAAACGGGTGTATCACCATCTGCTCTAATTTGTTTTCCCACCCTATATTTATAAAGAAAAAAAGTTAGTAATGGAGTTAGGATCATGGCAACAGCAAAGGAAATAAAAAGTATCGTAAAAACGCGCGCTACTTCAATCACCAAAATAGGATTTTCAAATACAAACATAAAATTATTTTATTATTTTAACAAAAATTTAATTTCGATCAGTTGATATATTAATAAGCTATTATGATTTTATGCTATCATTTTATACTCTTTTTGTAAATCAAAAATACTGCAAAAAATACCCCTAAACTATCAATAAAAACATCTATTAAACTGCCTTGCCTACCAAAAACAAAAAGTTGATGATATTCATCAGCAAAAGCATAGGTTAAAGCAAAAATTATCACAAAAGAAACAGATCTTTTTCGTGTAAATCCACTACCCTTAAAATAAGCTCTAAAAAGAAGAGCGGTTAGAATTCCATATTCCACCATATGCGCAATTTTTCTGAAAACAAAATCCCACTGACTTGGTAAATCTGATTTCAAATTTGGAATTGATGAGAGATAATAAATAACTGTGCACCAAAAAAACACTGGAAGCCAATATTTTATAATTATTATTGTTTTTCTCTGCATTTTTTAATATTAAAATCCATAAATAAATTGATAAGCTATTCCCAAAAGTAAAACTAAAATCATAACAACAGACATCATTATTGGTACTTTGATTTCAAAGGCAGGTTTCAAATCTCCCATTTTTTTCGCTTTATAAAATGAAGCTATAATAAGAATTCCCGCAAACCCTCCTGTAACACTTCCCGCTATGCTCACAACGGTTATAAAATCACGAAGACCTAAAACAAAAATTATAAGCGGAATAAAACAAGTAAGCGCCCAAGATTTTTTTTCACTTAAATTATAATCATACCAAAATACTTCTTTTAAATTTATTCCTATTATTAAAAATGAAGTCGCTATTGCAAAAATTCCAAAGACTAATCCCAAAGTTACAATGCCATTTCCTATAGACGAACTCAATCCCAAAAGAGCTTCATCTGAAGTATTATGACCCGTAATACCAAGAATCACAGCAACAAACAAAATATATACTATGACTGTAATTATACTTCCAGAAATTATCGCACTTTTAATTTTTTTTTGATTTTTTTTCATTATATGTTCAAGTTCTGGAATCGCAGAAAGAGTTCCAACAGAAAAAAGAATTGCGCCAAAAGGAATAAATGATTGTGAAATATCAAAAGTTAATAAATTCTCAAAATTAACAAAATTCATTCCCTTGAAAATTATTCCAAAAATGGTAATTGCAAGAAAACTAACCATTAATAATTCTATAATACTAACAAGCCTCAAGCTAATATATATACCTGCAGAAATAAAAATTACCATTACAATGCTATATAAAAATTCGCTTCCTCCAAAATATTTTGAAAATAAAGCATTCAAAAATTTTCCTCCAATGATTATATACGCCAATATATTAGCATATAAAGCAAAAAGTGTAACAAGTGTTGCAATCTTTTTTCCATTTTTTCCAAGATATTTTCCACAATAACCAACCAATCTGCCATTATTTTTTGTTCTCAAAGTTACCTCAGCATACATTAAACTTAAAACAAGCATAATGAATCCCAAAATAATAATAAGCACCAAAAATAAAAAAAATCCAGACTTAGAAGCCACATAAGGTAAACTAAAAATTCCAGCACCAATTGAAGTTCCAATCATCATAGAAACTGCATATATATAACTTTTATCTATCATTGAAATTAAAATTTATACAAATAAATATTCCAATTTTCTTTATTATGTTTTATTTTTTCTATTGGTTCCATATCGTTAATTTTAAATGCATAAGAAACAACCCTAACTCCCTTTTTGAGTTTCATTTCTTTCAACATTTTTGCAATCTTTTGCATAAGCTTTGGTGTTAGAAAACAAAAAATAACATCTGCATTTTGTAAATCAGCTTTGAAAAAATTCTTACATCTCACTTCTATTTTCTTGGATTTTTTGGACAATTTAACTCTAATTTTCGCCAATAAATAATATGGATAAACAAGTTCATAGCCAACCCCATAACAATCATATTTTTCAACTGTTTGAACCAAAACTCGACCCTCACCACAACCAAGTTCATAAAACTTTTCATCTGGTTTAATTTTGGCAAGAGCTACTGCTTTATCTATTCCCTTTTTTGATGTTGGAATTGGTCCAACAGCAATCATTGCAGGAAAACCATAAATAAATATTACCAAACCAGATAAAAATAGAAAAACCCAAATTATAACAAAAATGCTTAACATATTTCAATAATTTAGCAATTTAACAACCACGACAATGTGATTCGTCTATTCCACGATATAAACTCTATTCATTACGTCTTCTTGCTCTATGCTTCTTACAACATCCATACCTTCAAGTACATGACCAAAAACAGTATGTTTTCCATTAAGATGAGGCTGAGCTTTTTGTGTGACTATAAAGAACTGACTTCCATTTGTGTTCGGTCCAGAATTCGCCATTGCCAAAGAGCCAGCTTCAACTTTATGAGAACTTAAATTTTCATTATATCTATAACCCATCGCTTCTAAATCTTTTATTGTTTTTTCGTTCAAACCCAAGCTCCACGGATTAATTTCATCTTCAAAAGAATATCCCGGTCCGCCTGTTCCGTCATTATTAGGATTATCATCTTTGCTAAGCGGATCTCCTGTTTGAATCATAAAATCTGAAATTACCCGATGAAATTTTATTCCATCGTAAAAATTTTTGCTTGCTAATTTCACGAAATTTTCCACGGTTTTTGGAGCATCATTTGTAAATAGCTCTATTTTTATATTTCCTTTATTAGTTTCAATAACAGCAATTTTATTCAATTCATCTTCCTGCGTAAAACTATCTTGCATATTTTTATTTATATCCAAAGCAATATATACCTGATAAAGCGCAAATGATAAAACCGCCAAAAAAACAATTCCAATTATTGTTTTTTTTCTTTTTTCTTTGTTAAAAATAGTTTCTTCTTTTTCATCAATTTTTCTTTGAAGTTTAAGTTTTTGCTTTTTGCCCATAGGTTTTTTGTTAATTTATTAACATATATCTAATATTTATTTTTTATCTTCTTCTATTCTCCTTCTCTTTTCTTCTCTCATATCTCGAACCATAATCTGAATAGCACGAATTGGAAGCCAAATTGGCATAAATATATTTAATATCAGTTCAAAAAATCCTTCTCCTTCTTTTTTAAGTTTAAGCATAATTTTAAAATTATTTTATATATTCCTTTTTTTGACAATTAAATATCAATAATCAAATATCTTTTTCTTCAACCTCAAAAATATCACCTCTTTTTATTTCCCCCTTTAAGAACTTAGTAGCAATTAGATTTTCCACTCTTTCTTGAATTGTTCTTTGAAGATATCTTGCACCATATTCAGCACTATAACCCATTTTTGCTACCAACTTCAAAGCACTATCTGAAATTTTAATTTGAATTCCCTGAGCATTATCCATTCTATTTGCCAAATTATTGATTTGAAGTCTTGCAATAGCCATTATATCTTTTTCGCTAAGAGATCTGAAAACAATCTTCGCTGTAAAACGATTAAGAAATTCAGGTGCAAAACTCTGAAGAAGATACGGCTCCAACATCTGAAGTATTCTTTCATTATTCTCTTTCTCATCAATCATTATTTTTCTTATTACCTTGGAACCTGCATTTGATGTTGCAATTATTATTGTATTTGTAAAATCAACTGTTCTACCTAAATTATCAGTCAATCTTCCGTCGTCAAAAACTTGTAAGAACAAATTAAAAACATTTTTATTTGCTTTTTCAATCTCATCAAGAAGAATCAAAGAAAATGGTTTTCGTTTCACGGCCTCCGTAAGAATTCCTCCAGAGCTTGTCTCAGATAAATCAGATGAAGAACCAATTAATTTTTCAACGCTATCATTTGTTTGATATTCACTCATATCAACTCTAATCATTGCATTTTCATCACCATAATAAGCTTCAGCCAATGCTTTTGCAAGTTCTGTTTTTCCAACTCCAGTCGGACCTAAGAATAAAAATGTTCCGATAGGTCTGTTTTCATGTTTCATTCCAACCCTCACTCTTCTTATTGCAGAAGAAATTGCTTTGACAGCCTCATGCTGTCCAATAACTCTGTTATGTAAATTTTCTTCTAAACTTAAAAGTTTTTCCGCTTCGTTAGCATTTATATCTGTAAGTGGTATCCCTGTTTTTTCTGTAATCACCTCCATTACATCCTTGTCTCTTAAAACAGAACCCGATCCCATTCTTCTTACTTCTACTGCCGTTTCACTTAATAAATCAATCGCTTTTCCAGGTAATATGCGATTAGTTATGTATTTTTTTGAAAGCTCAACTGCTGACTTAATTGCTCTATAAGTCATCACAATCCCCTCTCTATTTTCAATAATTCTGGCTTGTACTGCTAAAATTTCCATTGTCTTTTCCTCATCCAATTCTTCAACTTTTATCAAATCAAAACTGTTTGCAAAATCAGATCTTGATTCAATATACCGATGATAATTTCTGTAATCAGTCGTGCCAATTACCTGAAAAAGTCCTTGCGAAAGAATTGGTGATAAAATCTTTGAAGCATCAAATCCTTCTCCGCTTCCAGCTGCTGCCATATTATGTATTTCAGGAATAAACAAAATTATATTTCCACTTTTTCCCATATCTCCAATCATTTGTCTTATTCGAAGTTCTAAATCTCCTCCTGCTCTTGCACCAGCAACTAAAGCTCCAATATCAAGAACAACCAAACGCTTATCTTGTAAAGTTGGCAAAACCTGATCTTTCACCATTCTTTTGGCAAGTTCTTTCACTATCGTTTTTCTGCCACTACCTTCTTCACCAATTAAAAGTGCATTATTTTTACTACTTCTTTCAAGTATTCTCATTAAATTATTAAGTTCTTCTTTTCTATCTACCGCATGTCCAATCAACCCACATCTTGCTAAATCGGTCAAATCATAACTAAATCTATCTAACTCTGGTGTAACTCTTGCAGTCCAAGCTTTATTCATTACAGTATGTCTGATTTTCCTATGCCTATTAGTCCCCACTTTTATGTGCGACCAATTTTTAACCCATAAAACAGTATTTCTTACGTCCTCTGTTTTAATATTTATATCTTTAAAATATTTTTTGAGATTCTCATTATCAACTAAAGCCAAAAACAAGCTTTCAACCTCAACTTTACTAAATCCGATAGCAATGGTTTCGTAAAATGCCCTAATAATAACTTTTTCTAATTCAAGACTTAAAACTGTACCCCTTAGAATTCCATCTCGATTATAATAATCGCTTTTAGGCAATTCCTTTATAAAATCATTCATGTCTTTGATAAATCTTTTTGAATCAATTTCAAGTCTTTTAAATAAAATACTTATGCCTTGATCTTGCACAAGAACTTTAGCCAAGTGATAGGGCGATGGAGCTTGACCAAGACTATGAGATAAATCGAGCGTTTGAACTAAAATATTTTTTGCAAATGGAGAAGTATATTTACTAATATTAACAGGGTCAGTGAGCTTCTTTGCTTTTTTATTATAAAAAATTTCAAATTCAGAAGATGAAGCATTAATTTCATTTTTAGACATATTTCCTGCCTTATCGCGATAATATGCATACATCATTCCTAAAATGGAAATCCAAAACACAGATGGGCCAAATCCTTTTTCTTTTATCAAAACAGAAAGAGCATCAAAAAAATTAGTAAAAAACGCAACTACTGATAG
This sequence comes from Patescibacteria group bacterium, assembly GCA_029210775.1. Taxonomy (GTDB): domain Bacteria; phylum Patescibacteriota; class Minisyncoccia; order JAHIHE01; family JAGLIN01; genus JARGGI01. Next base: position 20,594 of record JARGGI010000002.1, read on the forward strand.
AAAAAAATTAAACATAATAACCCCTGTTTGAACTTTTTCAATATCTATAGTTAGTGAACTTATAAAATTTGGGTTATTAATAATCACGAAATAAACACCATATAAAAAAGCAATAATAATAAAAAGATATATAAAAAAATTTAAAAACTTGTAAATTAATCGCGAAATCGAACGCAAAGTAGGAGAAAAACCAGAAAGTCTTTCTTCCCAATAATATATTCCATTATTACCAACATGCAAAAAAATACCAGCACCCTTGCAGGCAGTACATTCAACGCCATTTTCAAAGACTTTGTTTCCATTGCACGAAGAACATACAAGTAATTCTACTTTTATTTTCTCTTCTTTTTTTTGTTTTTTAGAAGGCATTGATAATTGTTAAAACAAATATAATAAATTCGAAGCTACCATCAAAAATGTAACAGGAGGAGTTATAATCCATATCAAATAAATAATAATTGCTATAATAATTGAAACCAGAACAATAATGAAACCAATAAAAACACGACCCATTCTGAAAATAGGACCTATCACTCTCCCCATATATGAATCATCTCCAAAAATCGGCTGGAACAATAATCTCAAATTTATTAAAACTCCAATATCACTTTCAACTTTTTTTATAAAATAAATCTCCTTATCCCAAAAAGATTCAGAACCCTTTACATACCAAATATAAAAGAAATTGATTATTCCTTTTATTATATTTGCAGGCAAATTTGCAATATAGTCTGCTATCATTTATTTTGTTTATTTTTCACTATTAATACGCTTACATTATAACATATTTATAAATATAAAAAAACTACCAGAAATAATAATTAATGATAGTTTTAAAAATCTACTTTATCTAAATAAATCTTCTATTTATTTTTTCACTGCGATAACATCCATCTCTATAGCAACTTCTTTATGGAGTTCAGAGACCTGCACAGTGACTCTTGCTGGAAAGTCCTTTTTGAAATATTTAATATAAACTTCATTCATTTCCCTATAATCACTCAGATCAAAAAGATAAATTGTAACTTTCACAACATTTTCAAAGCTCAAACCAGATGCACTCAAAATCTCTCCGATATTATCAAGCACTTGTCTTGTTTGATCTTTAATGTCTCCATTAACTATAATACCATCTTTTCTCAGTGGAATTTGTCCTGATAGAAAAACAAAATCATTAGCCTCAACTGCCTGTGAATATGAACCAATGGGTTTTGGTGCCCTATCAGTTGAAATTATTTTTTTCATAATGATATGAGTTAAAAATTAAGCTTTTATAATAATCAAAAATTCCTTCTTTTATCTCTTGATAAAATAAGATGAAGATACTATACTTATATAATAAGTTTACTTTATTATGTATGAATGTCAATCAATATATCATAAGCGAATTAAATAAAAAAGTCTCTGAAAAACGAGAGTTGTCTTTGGAATTTCTTTCACGACTTAAAAGAAAAGCATCAAGAAAATTTGGCTTGCCTTGTCCAACTAATATTGAATTATTAAAGACTTTTAGAGAAATGGTTAAAAATAATATCATCTTAAGTCCGTCGAAGAATGTTATGGTTCGACAGGCTCATCATAACATTTTAAAACAAATTGAAAGTATTCTTATAACCAAAAACATCCGAACTTCTTCTGGTGTAGCTGTTATTGCCGTTTTGACAAAACCGTATCCTTGTCCCGGTACTTGCGTTTTTTGCCCGAACGAAAAAAATATGCCCAAAAGCTATCTTTCCAACGAACCGGCGGTAATGCGGGCAATTTTGACTGATTTTCATCCGTATAAACAAACTTCAGCAAGACTTAAGTCTCTTAAAGCTACGGGTCATGATATTGATAAAATTGAACTTATTGTTATGGGAGGTACATTTTCATACTTACCCAAAAATTACCAAACTTGGTTTATAAAAGAATGTTTTAGGGCATGTAATGAATTTAACAATAAGAAAAATTTAAAGATTTTATCGCTCGAAAGTCACCAAAAAATTAATGTAAAATCAAAATGTAGAATTGTAGGTTTGACACTTGAGACTCGTCCTGATTATATAAATGAAAAAGAAATAATTAATATGCGAAAATTAGGCGCGACACGGGTAGAACTGGGAGTGCAAAGTATTTATGACGATGTTTTAAAATTAAACAAGCGTGGACACGGTCGAGTGGAAATTATTCAAGCAACTAAATTATTAAAAGAAGCGGGGTTTAAAATTAATTATCATATGATGCCCAATTTGCCTGGTTCAAATTATAAAAAAGATTTGGCAATGTTTAAAGAGCTATTTTCTAATCCAGACTTTCAGCCCGATATGCTAAAAATTTATCCGTGTGTTGTTGTCAAAAATGCGCCGATTTATAAATGGTATAAAGACGATAAATATAAGCCGTATTCTGACAAAAAATTAATAGAATTATTATCTGAAATAAAAAAAATAATCCCCCATTATGTTCGCATCACTCGCCTGATCCGCGACATCCCTTCAACAAGCATCGTTGCTGGAAATAAAGTTTCAAATTTAAGACAAGTTTTAAAGAAAAAATCTGAAGAAGAAAATTGGCAATGCAAATGTATTAGATGTCGAGAAATTCGGAATCAAAATCCCCACTTCTTAAAGAAAGGACAAGAGATGGTTAAAGATTTAAAACTATTCCGACAAGATTACGATGCTTCAAATGGAAAAGAAATATTTTTAAGTTTTGAAGATAAAAAAAGAATGCATATCTATTCTTTGTTGCGATTAAGAGTAAATAAGTCTGTCGTTGCGAGAAGCGAAGCGACGTGGCAATCTCAAAACTTAACTCAATCAACTTCTCACCCAGAAATACCCCCAATCCCCGCCTATCCGAAAGGCAAGCCCTTTATTAAGGGGGAAACTATTATCCCCGTCCTACAAGATGCCACTATTATCCGCGAAGTTCATACTTATGGTAAATTAACACCAATAAAATCAAATAATAAAAAACACACACAACACACTGGACTTGGTAAAAAATTAATCCATGAAGCAGAAAGAATTACTGAAAAGGAATTTGGTCTAAAAAAAATCGCCGTCATCAGTGGCGTGGGTGTTAGAGATTATTATCGAAAATTAGGATATAGACTGGAGGATGGGTATATGGTAAGAAAAATATAATTAGGGGCTGCTAATTTTCTCAGATTTCTCCTCCCCTTGGATAAGGGGAGGCTGGGAGTGGTTTGAAAAATAGCTAAAATAAGCTAAATTACTTTATAGGGTATTTCTAAATTTATCTCTTTTTATAAAAATTAGATGAAAATCAGCAGCCCCTAATTAAATTTACATAATATCTTAAAAAAGACGAAAGTTAAAATTTCATCTTTTTTTATTTCAATCAATGAATATAATTCTTATCACTCTTTTTCAAAAATTAATCTTGAAAGTCGGATCTGTCATTTTCTTCCAATTATCCCCCGTGCTTCCGCCATCGTCTTTTAAATCTTTGCCAATTGAATATAAAATCTTATTTTCTTTAGAATATCTTAAAAGATTTCCATCAAAATAGTCTAGCGGAACAGATGATAAATAGTCAGGAACTAATTGCTCTAATGAATTTGGATAATCACCATTATCATTTTTATATGCTTTTATCGCAATCAAAGCTTGCGTTGCAGACACTAAAGAGTCTTCGTTGCATTTTTTTGCATTTGCTGAAGTTAAGCTTAATGCAGTAATATCGTGAAATACCTTGCCAATAAGATTTTCAGAAAAATAAACTTTTAAATACGAAGATGGGACTTGCATTTGAATATCAACATTTTGAATATTATTGCAAAATTTATTTGCATTTTCAATATTTTTTCTTGCATATCCGGCAAAAAGAGCTTTTGTTTTATTCGGCATAAAATAATAGTTATTTTTTAATTTTTGCGATATATCCCAGCTTTGTTCTCCTGTATGAGTTTGTAATATCTCAGTATTGCCATTTACAAGCGCGTCAATAATCGAATACTGATAGTAATATTCACCTTTGATTATAGAAATAAATCCGTCTTCATTTTTGTAGAACTGATCCAAGCTTTGAGCATACCTCTTTAATTCGTCAGAATCTAAATTTGATGAAGCAAAAATATTCTGCACAGCCTCAAGGCCTCTTTCTTTTAAAAACATCGCGACAAGATACTCAATTAGAACAGTTTGTGATTCTTGAATTTTTTGCCCGATATACACAGAGCTTAATGCTTCATATATTGCCTCATTTTCTTTACCCTGTTTTGATAGATATAACACTTTAATTAAGCTATATCCCGACATCGTTCTCCATAAAGATAATGACGGAAAAACCATACTTGGATTTATGTTCTCTGGATTAGACAGTGTTGGATTTTGAAATTTTGGCTTGCGCGAAGCTTCGGAAAAATATTCAAAAGCTTTTTGATTATTAGAAATAATTTCTTCCGCCAATTTCTCATCCCACATCCTGCCTTCAATCATATCTTTAATCTCTTTTTCCTTTCCTTTCGGTTTGTATAAAACATCTTTAATCTTAATCAAATCAAAATAAGCATTATCTTTGTCAGGAATTGAAATCACTTGCAGGTTCAAATCAGAATCATTAATAGGATCTATGTCTCTCGTAAATAAACCAAGAATAAACGGGAGTAATATCACAACAATAATTAACATAACAATGCTCAAAACTATCAACTTTATTTTTTTTATTTTTATTAAATTATTTGTTATATCTATATCTTATCAAAAGAAGTTAGGAAAAGTAATATTTTGTATTAGTCCACCTCATATTTCCTTTCATTCCATCTCCAAAACCAGCTCTTCCGCATTTTCTTTCCATTCTCCCGCTCTTGTAAAATAATCTATTTTTATATTTTTAAATCCCACTGTTTTTACCAAAGATAAAAGTTCTTCTTTGGAAAATTGATAAAGATAACGCTCCACAACTTTTCCATAAGTTGCTTTCCATGGAACAATCACATCTCCACTTTTTTCTCCAGCTAACTGATTTTCAATATCAAACCTCTCATTCGCCCAATCACTCAGAAGATTCCAAACTATGATTTTTACTTTCGCATTTGGCTTAGACACTCTCTTAATTTCTTGAAAAAATTTCTCTTGCAGTTTTTTTGACGGAATATGATGAAATACAGCATAACTTATTACATAATTAAACTCTTTATCACCAAACGGAAGTTCTGTTGCTTGCCCAACAAAAAAACTTGCCTTTCCGTTTTTAACCTCTTTTTTATATTTATCCTTCGCAATATCAATAAGTTTTTCTGATATGTCTAAACCAAAATACAAAGCACCTTTATCTAAAATAAAAGGTGCCATAAGAGCGTTCCCACAACCGATATCTAAAACTTTATCGCCGAGATTAATATCAGATATTAAATCTGTTTTTAATTTAGAAGCCCTGTTTCTACTTAAATCCCATTCCTTGGCAATCAAATCATAATCATCTCTAGTTTTTTCTATAATTTTTTGTGAATTACTTTTTTCCATTTTATTTTTATCTTAACTATCGAGGTTCAACCTCCATAATTTATTTAAATTTTCCAATCCAATAGGCAACAATTCCAAAAGCGACCGAAACATTGAGAGATTCTTTTTTTCCTTTCATGGGAATATCAATGACAACATCAGATCTTGAAAGGAGTGATTTTTTCACGCCCTTGCCTTCATTGCCAACAATAAGAGCAATAGGAAATTCTGGTTTATAATCTGTATAAGCAATGCTATTTTTTGTTTGTTCAAGTGAAACAATCTGATAACCCTCTTCTTTTAATTTTTCCACAACCCTCCATGACTGTTTCGCATATTCCCATAAGATATAATTTTGAGCCCCCAATGCAACTTTTGAAATCTGCCGTTCATGTTTTTGTGTATCAGGAATTCCTGTTATTCCGCATAAATAGACCTTACTAATTCCAACTCCATCTGAAGTTCTGAAAACAGAGCCTACATTATGTAAGCTCCGAATTGAATCACATATAACAACAAATTTATTAATATCTTTTTTCATTCGCTTTAAATACGATTTAAAAACAATCTCAATAATAATTGAAAAATGTCAGAAACAATTGTAACAGCTTTATAGGAATTATCCATTTTTTTATCACCATTCATATTAAGATGTCCTGTTCGCGTGTTCAAAGGAGTTGAGAGAAATTTGCCAATTTCTCCTAATGATTTATAATTTGGGGTTTCACAAGTTCCTAATATTTTTCTAATGTCATCTCTAAATTTTAAATTTTCTTCACTTTCTGATTTATTTCTTTTATTACTTTGCCATTTTTTAAAATCTGTGGCTTCTCCCCTATTCATCCAAAAACCGTTACATTTTATACAATACTCAACTTCCAATTGTTTTGGAAAATTAAAGTCTTTAAACTCCTGAAGTTTTGTCTTACATACAGGACACTTTTTTTCATCGTTATATATGAACACATTTTCTTGAAGCTTCTCTATATCTAAATTTTCAATTCTTTCAATTTCTTCTTTTAAAATTGGATATAATTCAACATTATCAAACCAAATTCCACCACAAACAGAACATTGATCAAGATTAATTATAATTCCATAATCATTCTTGACTTTGACTTTTTTTAAATTATTATTGCAATCAGGACACTTCATATTTTTTAAAATTATAAGACTACATGCCCATTAGTTTTCGAGCTAAATCTTCATATTCTTTTCGTTGTTGAGGAGTCATTTTCCTCATAATACCCATCATCTCTCCGGGACTTGGATTTTCTTTTCCGCCTAATAATTTTTTCATTTTCTCTTCCATATCTTTTTGTTCATCTATGCTCATATTCTGCATATTTTCCATTGCTTTCTTTGCCATTTCACGCTGTCCTTCTGGTAAATCTTTCAAATGTTTTTCCAAAGCCTTGTCTATGACCTTCTTCCCTATTTTTGTCTTTGAGGCCCTTTGAACGACCTTACCTGCGCCTTTTTGAAAAGCTCCCTTAATTGAATCTTTAATTCCCATTTTTTTTAAATTAATTTATTAATAATTTATTTATTATCACATTTTAACATAAAGAGGCTGAATGCTGAAAGAGTATCACAATCTTTTATTTTCCTATTTTTAATCATTTCTTTGATTTTTGAAATTTTTAACTTTCTAACTTTTATATCACCATCTTTTTCTATTTCATCTGGCTCTTGCTTGCCAAACTCCAAATCTTCTGCAAGATAGACATATGCTTTTTGATTTGAACATCCATAATAAGCATAGAACCAACCGAGATTAGTAAATTTTTTTGCCTTTATTCCTGCCTCTTCTCTTAATTCTCTCTTAGCAGTTCTAAGTGAAGTTTCTCCTTTTTCAATAGCTCCTGCAACAACTTGAATCATTTTTGATTGCGTCGTATATCTATATTGCTCAATAAGATATAAATAATCGCCCTCTTTTGCTAATACTATAACGTAATCTTTTCTATTTAATATAAAATATTTATGCTTTTTACCACTAGGTCCAAAAAAATCTTCCTCAACTATTTTCAAATATTTACATTTAAAAGCTATTTCTGATTTTATTGTTTTCCATGCTTTCATATATAACGTTATTCAATTAATTTCTTTTCCTCATCACCATTAATGTTTTCATTTTCTTCGCTAATTCGATCAACTACTTTTATTAACTGTCTAGTCCTTGTATTTGAAACGCTATCATACTGCTTTGACATTGAATTTATTCTATCTCCCAATTTATCAAACTCATCATTATATTTTGAAAATTCCTGCTTAAATTTTGAAATTAATCCAACGACCCTATGCAAGTCTTCCTGAATTTTGAAATTATTATATGACTGCTTAATCATTCGTGCAATTGCAGCAAAAGAAAATGGACCTGTGATAATTACTTTCTTTTCCAAAGCTTCACTTGAAATATCGCTTAATTTGTCACAAATAAAGCTAAAAATACTTTCATTAGGAACAAACATAATCACAAAATCTAAGGTTTTTTCTTCGGGATTAATATAGTCCCGACTTGTTACTTGTTTAAGTTTCTGCCTAACATCAGTTTTAAACTGATCAAGATATTTTTTCTTTTCCAATTCATCATCAACTTCTTGAAGTTTTTGGAGAGCTGAATATGGAAATTTCACATCAATATTAATCTTCGTTTTATCTGGAAGTTTGATTGTGATGTCAGGACGATTTGCGTTTGTGTCTTGTCTGAGATTTACGGTATAATCCAAATTTTTCACAAACCCCAACATTTTCAAAATATTCTCTGCAACTTCCTCTCCATATTTTCCACGCTGTTGATTATTGGAAAGTATTTTTTTCAAATTTTCAGTTGAATTTTTTAATTCTCCAGTAATAATTTTATGCTCCTCTAAAATCGTTTTCATCTTTGAAAATTCACCGATTCTTTCTTTTTCAGTGTTTTCAATTTTCTTCTGGGATTCCCTTAGTTCAGAATCAATTTTATCCACCATTTCTTTAATTGCATCTTTTTTGCCCTCCATATATTGTTCGTTCCTTTTCATTTTTTCATCATTCATTTCTGAAATTCTTTCTCTTTCTTCTTTAAGAATTTCCCGATTTCTCTCTTCAATCATTTTCATATTTCTCTCGGCTATCTTTTCGCTAAAATTTGAAAAATAATCTAAAATTGGTTTTTTTAGTAGAAAAAACAACACAGATAGGACCGCGACAATAGCAATGATATTAATTATTATTTCATTAATCATAACCTAATTCTACACTTAAATTACTTATAAATCAACTTGTATATTTAATTTTCCTAAACAAATAGATACCTTAAATTTATAGCAAAAAAATCAGAAGCGTTTTTTATCTATTGCTTCCGAGCTGTTGATTTTAGATTTGCTTCTCTTGCTCTCAACATTCTCCTTCGGAACTCTGCCGAATCCTGAATATGCTTAACCTCAACAACACTAGGAGGTTTAGTTCCATTTTCATCATTTATTGGACCTTCCACTAACATCACCTCTAATAATTATTACTTATAATATATCACGCATAAGCAATTCTGTCAATGCTTTGAAATCTAATATAAACAAAATTCTATCAAATAAAAAATGACCAATCGCAAGCGACGAGTCATTAAGCTTTATTATTTTTTCCTTCTTTGGAAAACGATTGCCACGATTATCATGATAATTGCCATCCAAATCTCCATTCCCGGAGTTTCGGGAGTAGAAGTTATTTTTTGGTAAGGAATCGGTGTTCTCGTTGAAGTTGGGGTTAGAATTTGTTTTGGAGCTATATCAGATTTAGTTTCATTGTCTGTCACAACAACAGTAATTTCTTTAAATCCTTTTCTATTAAGATAACCAGCTTCAACTCCAACTATATATGTTCCCTGATATTCAAAGATATGAATACATGTAGGACTCTCACAATATCCCCCTTTTAAATTCGTTAAAGGAGTTTTTTTATTAGTCTTGTCATAAAATCTTAAACTCGCTTGCCTATTATAGCGATCAAAAACTTTCCAAGCATTAATTTTACATTCTTCTCCAGTTTTACAATCAATTCTATTCGGGAGAGAATTCATAACAAGAGGAGTTTTTTTGTTGCTTCCTTCAAAAACTTCAACATCCTTTGTTAAAGTTGAACCTGCACCGTGAGAATCTGTGATTGTCACTGTGAGATTATGAGATCCCATTCCTTTTGTTTTCATTCTGATTATAGGAATTTTTTCCTCATAACTTCTTCTGGTCCAACTGACTCTACTTATAAGAACATTATTATTGTTCTTAAGCTCAGCATAGTAGCTTTGAATGAAATCATTATTTTCATTACTATTACTTCCAGTCTTTAATTCCTCCAAATAAACCTCAAAGTCACTATTTGATTCAGGATAGTCAAAATCTAATTTAAACGATGGAGGAGAATTTCGAACAACTGTTATGTTAATCTCTTTCTCCTTAGATTTGCTACCATCTGAAATTGTTGCTTTGATTATCTTTTTTTCAGTCTTTGCTGAACTTCCTATTTCTATTTCAGTTGTCTTGGAGTTTGGACTTTTAATAATAATTCCACTATCCTTTGTATCCCATTTAATTTTTATATCACACTCACCAGTAGTGGTATATGGAATTATCAAACTAAAAGTATCTCCTATCGCATATTCTCTAATTTCTTCCCTTACACTTACTTTATCATTTAATTTAATGGGTGACAGAGTAATTGTGCAATCCCTTTTTGATCTGGGAAAAATTTTTATTATTCTTTCTATACTTCCTCCATCATCTGTTACAGTGAGAAGATATTCTTCTTCTTTTGTAACAACTGTCTGAAGAAATCTAGAATCAAGCACGACTCTATTATCTTTTTCCCATCTGTATCTCTTGTTTCCAATCCCACCTTCCACAAATGGAGTAAGGGTTAAATCGCTATCAGGATCTGCGTAAAATACAAACCCATTTGGTATTTTATTTATAACACATTCCCCACCATTACATCTCACATCTACTGTCAACGGAACAACTGCTTGAGCAACAGAAATCACAGAAATCAATAAAAAAATCTCCAAAACAATCAATAAACATATCTTTCTTTTCACTTTTTCCATCTCCTCTTATTCTTTCTATATCAAATTGTCAAATAACGTGTCTTTAAAACTTATCATCTAAACATAGTGAAAAATTTAATAAAAATGTTCTATATCTATTAAGAACAAGATTCTTCGCTTTGCTTAGAACATACTAATATTCTCTAAATTTAAAAGACATTAAATTATACCTTAACTATAATCATATGTCAATATATTAAATTTAAAAATAAAGCGATCTTTTATAGATCACTTAATTTCGACAATTAAATTGAGATTTAATTTCTTGACGAATTTTCTCTAAAAAATTCTTTTGATTTCTCGTTTTTACAGGATATCCACTCAAACCTTTTTCACATAAATCAATTAACTCTTCTAATAATTTTTTGTCAATATTTAAACACTCTTGAAGAATTTTAGAATAGTTTTGAGGAGTTATTTTTTTATTTAATATTTCATCAGGAATAAGTTATATCAAATAAATTAACTTATTTTTGTCCCCTTCAACTTCACTTGCAATTTTATTAACAGTATTTCCGTTCATTAATGCTCACCTCTAAAGTTTATTCTATAACAATTACATAAAAAATCAACGAGAAACTATTTAGCTCTCTTTTTTCTTCTCATAATCCTAAAAACTCCGTAAATATCAATCAAGATTGCGCCAGCAAAAATTGAAACAAACTTCCAATAATTTTTCTCAGATTCATCAAGTTCTTTCAATGGCCTGTCAATAATGTTTTTTGATCGAATTGAAGAAAGATTAACTAAGTTTGAAACCGAATCAACAAGATTCATAAAAAATGTGATATTATCAGGAATTTGTTTTGAAAAGTTAGGACTTACGAAATCAGAGTCTCCAACCACAAACAAGATTCCAGATTGTGAGTTTTCTTCTTTAGATTCAGAAATCGCTGCAATTGTCTTTTTTGATCCACCTAAAAAAACAAGTCTACTATCTGGTAATAAATTAAAACTATCAGACATTGTTTTTCCTTGATTCGTAGAGCTTAATAAAGATTTTGCCACATATTCATCTTTTTCAGATAGTTTTAAAGAGGATACCCATGGAAAAGTAACTGATTGAATTCCAGAAAGCGACGGATGGCTTTCAAAATTGTCTTGAACAGCTTTTACCCAAAACGGATATGGCTTGCTAACTGAGAAAAATCCTTGCTGATATGTGATATTAGAATTTGATTTGTCATATATTAAATCAGAATTAATTTCAATTCCATATTTTTTTATAAGTTCGTTTAAATTATTTTCAACAGGCACTGCGTTTAAATTTTGTTGAACATCAGGAACAATGTTTTCAGAAGCAACAATTACATTTCCACCATTAGAAATAAATTCATCAATAACTGAAATTTCTTCACTTATAATTTCTTTTTCAGGTCCAATGATGATTAAAGTTAATGGAGTTATATATTCCTTTTCAACCTGTTCTTCTCCATCTTCATTTGTTTTATTTTTTGAAATATAAAAACCTTTATTATCGCCTTCAATTTCAATTTGAACATCAGCTATTTCATAAGATTTTTTCAGGTCTTCAATTTGAACATCTTTTTCACCGTGTCCAGTTAAAAATGCCACAGTTTCTTGCGAATCCCTTGAGACTGAATAGACTGCAGAGATAAAATCATATTCCCAGCTATTAATCGCTTGAATGATTGGAATTGCTTCTCTTTTTATTTCACCATCTTTTTCAGAAGTAATTTCAACCCCAAAAAATCCTTGTTTAACTTCATATTTATCTTTTTCAATTACATTAAATTGAAGCTGAGGAATTCCAATTTCTGCAAGTTCTTGGGCTTTTTCAGAAGTATTTTCTGGCTCAATATATGAAACCTTTAGTTTTGATCCTGCAATATCTTGATACTGATTCATCGAATCTAAAAGCTGTGTTTTTGTTGTGATTAAATCAGATGGCAAATCTTTTGAAATATAGAAATTAACGACAACTTCATCATTCAGATTTTTGAGTATATCTTTTGATGCTTCCGAAGTGGTATAAATTTTTTCTTCCGTTAAATCAAAATAGACCGAATTTTGCGAAACTAAAAAATTAATAGCTATCAAAAAAGATAGAAAAATTAAAACTGAACTTACTGAGGAATTTAGGATTTTTTTATTCATAATTTATTTATTATCTCCAATTTTTTAAACTTACCACTCTCGCATTTAAGAATAAGAAAAATATAATAATAGAAATATAATATAAAATATCAGAAAGCGAAATAACCCCACGCAGAATTGAATCGAAATGAGTTGCAAAACTCAAAAACTTTCCAACACTTGCAACTACAGAAGGCATCGTGTCTAAAATCATAGAATTTCCAATTATATAAAAAACAAATATAATCACAACGGTCACAAGAAATGAAATGATTTGATTTTTTGTAATGGAAGAAACCCAAAGTCCAATTGCAATATAAGATGAACCTAGGAATAATGCGCCAATATAACCTGCCAACATCACTCCCCTGTCAGGAGTTCCAAGATTTGTAATCATCATTGGAATTGTAAGTGTAAAGACAATCATAATCAAAAGAAAAACAAAACTAGACAAAAATTTTGCAATGACAACCTTCACAGTTGAAATTGGAAAACTCATCAAAACTTCAACGGTTCCACTTCTTTTTTCTTCTGACCAAGAAGACATCGTTACTGCCGGAAGAACGAACATAAACAAAATTGGTAAAAGATTGAAAAAGGATCTCATCGACGCCTGCCCAAAAATAAAAAATGATTGAATAAACATCCACCCTGAAATTACAAGAAAAACAGAAACAACAATATATCCGAGTGGAGAGTTGAAATTGGAATTTAGTTCTTTTTTTACAATTGTAATTGCTTTATTCATCGTCTTTAGTTAAGTTGATAAATACATCTTCAAGATCAATTTGTTTTCTGACAAGTTCCAACAATCCATGATTTTCTTCAATTATAATTCTGGCAATTTCTTTTCTAATATCATTCTGAAGATTTGAATTTATAATGATTCTGTTTTCAATAATTTCAATATTATTAACCCCCTCAATAACTTCAAGCTTTTGGACTAGTCCGCTTCCTATTTTGTCAACTTCAATGTGAATAGTTGCTTTGTCTGCTCCACCTTTATTTTCCAGTTCCTCAGGAGTCCCGTCTGCAACAATTTTCCCTTTATTAATAATCAAAACTCTTGAACAAGTTGCTTTGACTTCAGAAAGAACATGACTAGATAAAATCACAGTTTTTGATTTACCAATTTCTTTTATTAAATCTCTAATTTCAATCCTCTGTTTTGGATCAAGTCCAGTGGTCGGCTCATCAAGAATTACAATTTCAGGATTATGAATAAGTGCCTGCGCAATTCCAGTTCTCTGACGATATCCTTTTGACAAAGTCGAGATTTCTGCGTTTTTCTTTTCTCTCAGTCCGCATTTATTAATGACTTCGGAAAGCTTTTCATAAATCTCATCTGAACTAATTCCTTGCATTTTTCCAACAAAAATTAAATATTCACTAACTGTCATATCTTCATATAATGGAGCTTGCTCTGGTAGATATCCAATTTTACCTTTGATTTGTTGTTGTAATAATGGTTGGCTAATGTCCATATTATTAACAGTAACTTTTCCTGAGGTTGATTCAAGAAATGAGACAAGAATTCGAAGTAAAGTTGTTTTTCCAGCTCCATTTGGACCCAAAATACCAACAACTTCTCCCTCTACGAGCTCAAAAGAAACTCCATTTAAAGCTGTAAAGTCACCATATTTTTTTACTAAATTCTCAACTTTTATCATTTTGATTATTAAATATTTTAGATTAAAAAAAATAGAGAACAAACTGTTTTTTTACTTGAAAAATCTATTTGTAATCCACATTAGTAATTTTATAATAAATTTATTTTCTTGGCAAGGGATTATATTAGTGTGTAAAGGTTAAATAGAAATGTCCTATTTGGACATTTAAATTAATTTATTAGAATATTGAAATTTTTTGCCACGGATGATTTGCAAAGTGTTTATTGATTTTAATGAGGATGCTCTGCATCTTGCGAGGCATTTGTTTGGTTTCGCGCGTTTTCGTTATAAAGATGCCCTACAAAACGCTGAGTATCCTCGTAACGAACATTGTCATATCTTTTATTTTTTTTTGAGACATAATAATGTACTTATCATCAATGGTGATATATATTTAGTCTATTTAATTAAACAACTAGATATCTTATCACATTAGATAGGAGATTATCACATAATTATCACAGACCCTTTAAAAAATACGAAATATTATCTAATAATAGCTATAATAATTGAAAATAAATTATTTGTAATTTTATTCTTCTTTCGATTTGTCCATTTTATCTAATCTCAAGACCTTTACTCCATAATAAACAACAAGAGCTATAATTAGAAAATCAATAATAACACTTACAAAACTCCCCCATAAAATTTGTGCAGAACCAACTTGTAGAACTGCATTATCAAGCCCCCCTGCTGTCCCGAGGGCAACTCCAATAATTGGATTAATAATATCAGTAACAAGTGATGCAACTACTTTTGAAACAGCTCCACCTAAAATAAAACCAACAGCAAGACCAACAACTCCTTGCTCTCTTATAAAATTTATAAAACCTCTCATATTTTCTCACCGCCTTTCTATTTTATATATTGCATAAATGACATTAATAGTCTATATGGTAATAGAGATTAATTTTATAAAAAAACAAAAACCAATTACACATTTGTTTTTGTATAAAAATTTTTGAAAAGTTTTTAAGATAGAAAAAATCATTTGTTTTTATTTTTACTATCTTCTTATTTTTTGAACGGCATAATTTGCCATCTCTCTTGCCTTTTCTTCTGAGACTTTCATCTTTATCATTGCAAGCCTTACTAAATCATTAATTTTTTGCTCATCTATATCTATACTGTTAGATTCAGTACAACTCCTGCTTTTTGAACAAAATCTACAATTTTTTATGTTTCCTAAGGCTCCAACCATAACTCTTTTGTTTTTGTTCCAAGCTATAACACAATTTTGACAAATTTGCCTCTGTAATAGCTTTTCCATAATTTTGATTAATTGATTAGTTATATAATTTTCAAAATTTTACTAATTTCTTTGAATTACGAAATAGCTAAATTTGTCATAGTGAGCTTGTCGAACTATGATAAATTTGATGCATTTTCCACCCTTTGACAAGCTTAGGGTGACAAATATATTGAATTTCGTAATTCAAAGTAATTTATACTTTGCTTTGAAAAATTTAGTGCTGGATTTTTAGTATAACAATTTTTTAAACAAGCAACCAGTAAAGTTTTCCACAGGAGAAAACAAAAAAAATCCAAAAAAATTATCATATAACAATCAACTCCTCAACTTATATTTCAGTAAGATATCATTTTGTGTATAATGTCTATGCAAAAGATGAGATACATAGGTAATACCCCTAATTTGCCTAAAATCAAGAAAAAAGGCAGTGAAAAAACAAGCATCAAGCTTATTTAACACTGCCCTTTTTTTATTTTGCATTATAAACAATTGTTATGTATCTAATAAGGACAGTCCTTCTACCAATTTATGAAACAAAAACCAAAAACAGAGTCAAACGATATTCTTAATATAAAACTTCAAAGGAATGTTTTTTACATTTATTGTTTTACCATGTGCGGGATTTATATGTCATTTCAGATGGAGGAATTTCTCTTTGTCTCACAGAATTATTTAATATAATTTAGTGTATACAAAAAAAGTCCTTTGACTCCTTTTGCCGTTCGAATTGATAAACAATACTTAATTAGAATCTGGAACCAACCCCATATATCTCCAATTCACCTCTGTTAATCTCGTTTCTTCGCTGACCACGCACGCTGGATTACAACCATCTTTTTCAAGTTCAGGCATTCTTTACAGATAAATCCACTAAGTTTTAGAATTTTCATTATAAAAATATTTATCAGTTAATATTCCGGCCATAGAACATTTTTTGCTTTCTCGGGCAATCACCAAAGCTTAGTCAGAGTTTAAGGGAAGAACGATTTCTCCGTTTTTCTCAAACAAAACAGGTATTTCCAGCGCATCATCGTTTTCTGGTAAATCCGACGGATTATCTTTTTGCAAAATCAATGTCCCATTGTTTTTATATTCAGGAACTTCAAATTCAATAACAGCCACAAACGGTACAAATTCTTCCGTCATCCATTCGCCTTGAGCTTGAGCAATTCCGTCACCGATAATCAATCCGTCCCAATTAGTTAAGACCACAGGGAAATCACCTTCAAAAAACCAAAATCCCCTCGCCTGTCCTTTAATTACAAGAGGGCTTTTGATAGCTTGATTTGGACGCGGATAGTCAAGAAAAATGAGATCTGCTTTTTCATTTTCATTTCCTATATATTCCGTAAAAGTTTTCTTGCCTGCTCGACATTGACGCGGATAACTTTCCATCACTGGATTACCATCCTTGACACACTCTTGAAAATTATTAACCTTGACAACTTCTTCAACTTTATTATTTTTATAAACAAAGTTTAACCACCAAGCTCCAAGACCAGCCATAATAATAATTGTGATTATAATTAATAATAGTTTATTCATACGTTTAATTTATATTTAAAACTAACTTAATAATATAACTTTTAAAAAATTATGCAAATATTAAATTCACTAGTTTTATAATATATTTAACCTAATTTCTCAATCAAAAACCCCAAGAATAGTCCTGGGGTTTATATAAATACGATTTCAACTTTGCTCTATTGCTCTTCTACATAAGAACCTGAAACCCAGCCAGATTTGCCAGATTTAGTTTTAATCTTATACCATCCATTTTTCTTTTCAATGAATTTATAGACTTCTGATTTTTTTACGGTGTCTAAAACAGCACCTGCAGTTGAGCTATCGCTTCTCACTCTTAACACCAAAGCATCTACAATTTTTATCGAAACAGCTTCAGAATCTAAATCAGGATAACTTTTTAAAGTCTCTGCAATCACTTCTCGCACATCTTCCCAATTATATCCTGCTGCACTAAATTCTTCAGCAGTTCTTATCCAATGCTTCTTTCCATCTTTGATTTTATATACTTTATGATCACCCACTGCTCTTAGAAGATCCGATGAAACTGCATCTTGATAAGCAACCAAGACCTCAGGAGATACTTCTTTAATTTGGTCCCAATTATATCCTGCTGCGCTAAATTCTTCAGCAGTTCTTATCCAATGCTTCTTTCCATCTTTGATTTTATATACTTTATTGCTTCCGATTGCTCTCAAAAGATCAGAAACAAGAGGCTCGGCATCGGGATATTTTTCAAGAAGTTCAGCTGATATTTCTTGAATTTTTTTCCAGTCATAACCTTTTTTTTCAAATTCCTTTGCAGTTTTGATCCAATGTTTTTTCTTATTTTTAATCACATAAACCTTATGACTTCCTGGCATTCTATAAAGAGTTACTCCAGAATGACAATTTGGCGTTGTTGGACCAGCAACTGCTCCATCTGGAGGTGTAATATTATCCTCATCTTCATCGTCACATTCATTATCTTCATCATCGTCATCATCTTCGTCTTCGTCATCACATTCATCTTCGTCTTCGTCATCACATTTTTCATCAACAGTTCCACCTGTTGTTGTAAAAGTAAACGGATTGCTAACAACAGAATCGTCAGGAGTATTTTGAAGCGCCTTATCTGCATTATTGACCCCACCTACTGCCAAAGGGGCAATGAGTGTTACTGTTTCAACTGTTCCAGAAGCAAAATTACCAACCTTTTCAAATGTTACAAATTTTTCAGAAACATCCCAAGACGGCATTGACCAATTTCCTGGGTTAGGAGAAATTGACCATTCATCATTTGCGCTAATGGTGGTTATGTCCATCTGTTCAGAAAAAGTAATAATAATGTTTGCATCTAACGAAATGTTCGTAGCACCATCCAAAGAAGTTCCATTTTGATCTTTAGCTGTCAAAATTATCGGGTGAGCGCCATCTTTTTCCTCGACATCGCTTGTAATTGAAGCCACACTAACACTCGTTGTGCCATTAGTAATTTTCAAATCTGAATCAGTTGCGTTATAAACAACATTCAAGGCTGTTCCAGATGTGTTTGCACTTAAATCTGTATCAGTCTCATCTAAAACCAACTTAAAAATCGCAATTATTCCATCTCCGCTCACAAACGAAATAGAGCTGATAGTAACTGCATTACTTGAAGTTGAATCAGTAACTATAAATTTACCGATTGTTGTTGCCTCGTCAGTGGCATGATCAATTGCACTGGCAGAAGCAACTGCATAATCAACTGTGATATGCACTTCATCAATTTTACCATTTGAATTGGTGTCTTTTAATAAAATCCCGCCTGTGGAATTTAGGTCTCCGTCTGCCGCTCTTACGGCTTGTGATCCAAACATCAAACCGATTGCTAAAATCATTGATGTAAGCACCAAAATTCCCCTTTTATTTTGTTTCATTTTTTTGTCCCTTTCTTTTAAAAAATTATGATTAAAAATTAATTAATTAAATATATTTAAATATTGTCAAAGATCTTTTTCTCTGCTTATGTTTAATATTATAACATATTTTAACTATTAATCAAAAGCCACCCTATATAATATAAGACGCGGGACAATTCCAAAACTTACATTATATAAAAACGCAAATATTAGCGATTATTTTGTCGCAGTAGTGACGGACCTATGTATCTGCCCTAATCGCAGAATAAATTTTGTTTTGTTGGTTTGAAAACCGTTACATTTTTTTTATTATATTCTTATATATTTTATAACTTATTGATAGCCAATTATATAAAATTTTTAAATAATAACAAAAATGTTGTTATATTACTTTTTATATAATACCCACTAACATAACTTGTAACCGTTTTATCCTGACTTCCAAAATCTGAACTATTTTTATTATCTTTTAAATAAAAATCAAACTCTTCATCTTCTAAATATCCTAAAAGAATCGCTAAACAAGCCCTACAATCAGAATTTACATTATCGATATTTTCTTCATTTAGGCCTTTCAAACTTTCAATACTTTTTAAATCGTTTTCTTGAGAATTAATAATCGAAACATTATGTGAAAAATCACTACTAATAATGATCAATGCCCCCTCACCTACAACCATTTTAATATCATTACCAACATCAATATATTTTTTATAATCTTTGTTATTTTTTATAATTAAAGGAACAATTCTAACTTTTGGAAATGATTTTTTTATAAAAGGAACCAAGGTATAAATTGAATGTTCATTCCGAAAAACTGAATCATTTTCCTTTATATAATCAAAAGTCAATAATTTATCTTGTATTTCCAAATTGGAATCCATCTGACCAAAAGGAGTGTCCCATGATAGTTTAGTAGTCACAATATCAATTTTACTTTTATCTAACTCTCCGTAATGATCTGGTCCTATGAGAATTATATTTCTAATTTCATTTCCATCAATTCCTGAAAAAAAATTTGCAATAAGATTTTTCGCCAAAAAATGATGTGAGGTTATTCCAGCTTTAATTTCCTTCTTATTAATTTCAAAAACATTCAAAAATGCACTGTCATAATCTTTCTTATTTTTGAAATAACTACTTAACTTTTTTTCAGATTTATCAATATCTTTGTTGAGATTGCCTTTATAACTTGTATCTATTTGAAAATTTTCAAAAGAAAAATTGCCCACTATCATAATATATAGCGGGACAATTAATATAAGAATGAAAAATATGAAAACTTTATTTTTCATTTATTTTATTAACGATTTATTCCAATCAGGCATTACTGGCATCCGACCTTCATCTCTTTTATAAACCCATTCTCTCCAATCAGAATCATTTAATCTTTTTTCTAATGGATTTTTAAATTCATAATAAGAGAATACGAGACCCTTTGTTAATCTTGTTCCATTTGAATCTTTTACAGCAACATAAATATAATTAGGAATTCCATCAGCTTCATAAAGAATCTGACGAGTTAACCCATCAGTATGTACATCAGCAATCAAAGCTGAACGTGCAAGATCTTCAGTTCGGTCTTCGCTTGGAAGCGGAGAAATTACAGAAGACAACTTACCCGACTCTCTTCTTAATCTTTCGAAATCTAAATCGGATATCTTTTCATTATTCAGTTCTGCGATCGCAATCTTTCTAAAAAATCGTAATGAATCAGCAAGCTTTTCATTTCTGCCTTGAAATTCTTGATCAAGTAAATTTCTCTGCATTAATCCTTTCTTTGTCATATCCAAAAGAGCAATTAACCTATCAAGAAATTCAATATTCGGTTCAACATATCCTTTTGGTACAGGAGGCAACCCCCCTTCATCTCCACCTCCACCTAATTCTGCGTATGATTGTTTTGCATAAAGAAGAGTATCATGCTTAAGCTCTGTCCAAGAGCCCATAAAACTTTGTAAATTCTTTTTATTCCAGTCTTCATTTTTCATAAAGTTTGGATATCCATCTTTATCTAAATCCTCCTGAGAAAGTGATTGTAAAGTATAAAGCCAGCTCCAATAAATATTTTGTGTCATCGTCTCTTCTGAAATACCGCTAAAATATATTTTTAAATCAGATATTCTATCATTAATAACATTTTTTGATTTTAAAGCATCAGTTACAATCCAATCTGCTAATTCACTTTCAGCAGTTTTGTTTCCCAAGGATGTCATTACCATTAATGCTGTTGGCATACTCGGAAGACGTTCACCAGTTTTTTTGTCTGGTTTTTCATCACCTTGAGTTAAACTTGAAAATATAAAAGCATCTGGAGTAAAGCGTTGTCCCATAAAACGAAAACCTTTAGTTTGATTTTGTAATTCCTCTTTTGTGCTATCTAATACTTCTTCTCCAACAACCAAGGAAGACATTATTTGTGGATTTTTTAATTTTATAATATCTTCTTGAATTTTTGTAACAAATTCACCTCCTTGAGGAATATTTATATTATCTTGTAATACTTTTTGATACTCATATAAACCGAGATCATCGCTTTCTCCTACGAAGAATGTCGTAGGCACATAAATATCCTGCCATTTATCTAACAATTCTAATTGATTCATTAACAAAACAATATTTATTGCATCTTGCGTAAGTTCAGGACTTTTAGCAAGAAAATTCACTCTTCCATACCACATCATAGAACGAAAATAACTACGTAATACTGGATTTTTTGCATAATGACTCCTTGGACCATATTGTGTATAATCTTCCATAAAGCTCAAGCCTTGTTCTGATTGATATTTTCCAAAAAGAGGAGACAGCTGTGCGCTTTCTGCTATCATAACCAATTCAATTTCCTGTCTTGCTAAATCATAAGAAACACTTGGAATTTCATCTTTCATTGTGTCTAAATTTGCCAAAATAGCTTCTTTGGAATCAGAACTATCATCAGCAATAGTTTCGTTTTTATAGAAATCATAAGAAGAATTAATAATAGATTCAGGAACTGCAAAATAGGAAATGAGTCTTTGATAACTCTCCTTCTCACTAATTAAATTTGAATTATTATATTTATCAATTGAAATATCGAGCATATTATGCGTTATCTCTTGTAAACGAGGATAAAATTCTTTTTGCTCAATATATTCGAATTCTTTCTCTAAAAGTCTGTGATATATATGCAACATAAAATCAGAAGTAATAAAAACTGAATTTTCTGGTGCTCTAAATTCTTTTGAAGGTCCTCCTATATCGCTATACAAATCCACCCAATCATCAACTCTTATTGAACTGTCCTCGGGGTTTTTTCTGAAAAAATCATCATTGTTTTGTGCAATAAAAAAATTATTATTCTTAAGAGCCAATTTTCTTGATTCAGAAAATACAATTGGATTTAAGCTTTGATAAGCTGATTTATTTTCAAAATTATTTAAATTATATAACTCATTCAAAGCTATTTTTGAACTCGGTATACTTGGTTTATAAATTGATTTTTTATATTCATATTTAGAGAAAGAAAATTTATTCTTTAAAATTCCAACATTTTTTAAAATTTCTTCAGAATTCATAATTTGCTCAGAAACATTATCACTATTCGCGGGTCTATTATTCTCTATTAATTTCTTTTTTTCATTTGAAGACTTTAAAATAACTACAATAAAAAAGACTAACAAAATAAAAACAAATAATCCTACTAAAACTATTACTCTTTTTTTTGACATAAATTTTATATTAACAATTTAATTTGGCTTCAAAAATTAATAATAATTATCTATTCTAAATACTTTTTTTGTTATACGCCTCAAATACGAAATTCGTTAGATTTTTCTCATACCAAGCCTTATCCAATATTAATTTTTCTTGATTTTCAATCCACGGACCCCAGTCAAAATCCTTATTATTTTTATCATCTATTTCACGAGGAAGGTATTCAGAATTTTCTTTTAACATCCCCTGTCTTTCATATTTTTTAATTAAAGAAAGCACATCTGGAGACAACATGGTCAGCTCAAATAATCTAATTCTCGAATCCTTAATATTAACCAAGGCAATATTGGTACGTAATATAAACTGCTCAACAGGCAGAATAGCTACAACTGCATACATCCAAAGAAATAAAACTATCACAAATTTTAATATATTTGCCCGTTGCCTGCTAAACAGCTTAATTATAAGCCAAACAAACAAGATGGCACAATAAATAACTGCATATGAAGCAAAAAACTTTTCATAACTAAAACCGTAATAAATAACATAAAGGCCCATTCGATATCCTGCTGAAACGAGCAAAAACAATGACGCAACAGTAAATGCTGTTAATATTTGCTGAACCAATAATGAGGTTTTTCTATAAACAAAAAAGTAAATCAAAATATTAATAATAGATAAAAAAAGTAATTGCCAAAAACCGCCTTTGACCAAGCTTTCTGTTTCCTTGAAATCAAAAGGCAATACGCCAATCCATAAACGATTAGCTTGCACCCACAAAAATAATAAATATAAACATAAAACTCCGCCCAAAACAATGCCCGAAACTATTGGATCAATATTTTTATCAGAGCCATCATTTTCTTTATAATCAAATTTTCTACTCCAGGCATTCAAAACTGAAAAAAACAAAACAGATAATACTATAACTGTAAGCAATTTGTACACATAAATCGATGAAAAAATATTTAAAAACCAATCATTAACTACTTGCATTTTATCAGCAAAAATTGCATCAGCTGATGATAAAAGCGGTATAAAAACAGTTAACGCTATTATTAAAAATAAAATTATACCCGTAGCTATTCTGAATATGGTATTTTTCTTTGTTTTGCCTGCAGGTATAATTAAGTTTAAATAAAGCCTAACCGTTTGATTAATCCTTCTTGGAAAAGTGAAAAATCTATTTATGACTTTTAAAATAAATTCAAAATCCCATATTCTAGTTTTTTTATCAGTTAAAAAAGACTGGATGAAGAAAATTGTAAACATTGCGGGCAAAATCAATATGCTAATGATTTTTAAAAAAGGATTATCATATATTGAATAGCTTAAAAATATTAAAACCATTGGAATAATCCAAAACAAATCATGCTTTATGTATTGACCTTTTTTATACAGCACCCAAACAAATAAACCTAAAAAAAGAAGTCCAAAAGCCGTAGCATTAAAGCCTAAAGCATATATTCCTTTATGCCAAAAATTCCACAAAAAAACAACCCAAAAAATAGCCAATACGGCACTAAAAATAAGTTTTAGAAGTAGCTCCTTATTAAATTTTTCAGTGTGTTTAATGTTTTCCATATTTTTTTTATTTTATTTTTTATATTATAACAGTAAAACAAAGTTTGGTATATATAAATAATATTTCTAAATATAGATAATGAATTGAGAATAAATTTATATCAAACAGAAACGGGACTCGAACCACTATATTCACTAATGTTAGAGGGATTTTTTAAATCACAATTTTAACGGAAACAGGACTAAATGTAATAAATTCTCATCCCTGTTATTTTTAGCTAATATTAAACTAAAAACAACTAACAGAAGTCGGTTGCTTTTACAGAAATTATTTGCTCGGGGACAGGGATTCGAACCCCGATTGCCTGGACCAAAACCAGGTGTCCTACCATTAGACGATCCCCGAATATATATTTGTGAAATTAGAGAGATTCCTCCGTTGCACTTCGTTCCAGTCGCAATGACAATGTTTTTCCCCTGTCTTTGCGAGCGAAGCGTGGCAATCCCGAAATTAGTTTCATAAAACTGTAATATATCGTTTTGTGAATTTAGACTCGAGATTGCTTCGTCGTTCCTCCTCGCAATGACAGACACAAGTAAGAAAAAGTTTTATATTTATAGACTCGAGATTGCTTCGTCGTTCCTCCTCGCAATGACAGAGATAGATTGCCACATCGCTTCGCTCCTCGCAATAAAAAAAGCAAAATAATATATTTTTATTACATGTTATATGTTAAACCACTTCTCCACCAAACATATCAAGCGCAGAATCAACAAGATCATCGTCTTCACCCCTGGCCTTCTTTTCTTTTTTTGAAAAACTCACCTCTTGGATTTTATATCCCATCTTCTCTGCTTCATCGTGAGTTATAAATTTCAAAAACACTTTTTGTTTCAAAATTTCTTTTATCACATTCTCAACAATTTCTCTATTCTCAACTTTTTGAAGTTTATCTTTGTGAAAAGAATATTTACATGACACAAGAATTTCACTATCTTTCATACTAATTGGCTGACAAGTTTTCAGAAAAGCCGTCAAAGAATGATTAAAAGGTTTCACTTCTTCCAAAATTTCACACCATTCTTCTTTTATATCTTCAATGCTAATGCTACCTTCTTTCGGTATCTCTATTTCATCTTTAATTTCTTCGTCTTGAATGGAAATAACGGCTTCTACTTTTTTCTTTTCAAGTCCTATGCTTTTTTTCACAAAATCACCAGATTGCTTGACTTGCTGAGAAACCTTTTCTGTTATCTTTTTGATTGGTTGAGCGATTTTATCATTATAATCATTTTTTTTTACTTCTGTCAATGAATCTTTGTCTTCAATGTCAATTTCAGCAACTGCAAGCTCCAGTGGAAGTTGCGGAATTATTGATGATTTAATTTCTTCTTTGCCTTTTATAAATGTGCGAATGATTTTTATCAATTGCGATATTGTTGTTTTTTGTGCAATATTTTTCAGTTCTGAAATTTGCTCTTGAGTCATTTCAGATGAAAAATGTTCTTCCATTTCTGGGCTGATTTTAATGAGCATAAGCTTTCTTGCAAACTCAATGATTGATTTTGCAAATTGTTCAAGATCATAACCATCGTCAGTCATTTTGCTTATATATCTAATAGCCTGATCATATTTTTTATCAATAATCAAATTTATCATTTCAATTGATATTGAAATATCAGCCACTGAAAGAATTTCCTGAACTTCTCTGAGTGTTATATCGCCATCCTCAATTGAAAGAATTTGTCCAAACAGACTTTCACTGTCTCGCAATCCCCCATTTGAATTTATAGCAATAAAATCTAAAACGCCCTTTTCCACTTTAACACCCTCTTTTTTCGCAATTTCTGACAAACATTCTGTTATCTCGGAAACTTTCATACGATGAAAGTCAAATCTTTGGCACCTGGAAATTATTGTTGCTGGAATTTTGTGAATTTCAGTCGTTGCTAAAATAAAAATGACATGTTTCGGAGGTTCTTCAAGCGTTTTTAAAAGTGCATTAAACGCACCTTTAGAAAGCATATGAACTTCATCAATTATATATACTTTATACTTTCCAACTGATGGCGCAAAATTTATTTTTTCAATTATGTCTCGCATCTTATCAACTTGCGTATGAGTTGCAGCATCAATTTCAACCATATCCAAAAAACTACTTTGATTGATACTAAGACAGGTCTCACACTTATTACAAGGGTTACCGTCTTTTTGATCTTTACAATTTACTGTTTTAGCAAGTATTCTGGCAATCGTAGTTTTTCCAATTCCCCTTGGACCAGAAAAAAGATATGCATGAGCAACCTTCCCGTTTTTTATGGAATTCTTAATAGTCTTAATGACATGTTCTTGACCAACAACCTCGTCAAAACTAAGTGGCCTATATTTTCGATATAATACTTCGCTCATACTTGAAAGTAAAAAGACTAATTATAAGGGCATTAAAATAAAGCTTGTGACAAAAGCTTATATTTTAATATCATAATTTATAAATGTCTATATTGTTTATGATAAATCATCAGAAATCTCATCGTCTTGTTCCGCTTCAAACTGAGCTTCTTTTTTTATATCTTCAACGGAAGGATTCCATTCGTCTTCAATTAATTCGTCTTCATTTTCTATGTCTTGTTCAACCTTTTTTGGTTTCTTTTTGTTTTCTTTCGGCTTTTCTTCGTCTTCAAACAATTCAACTCTATCCGTGTCTTCTATAACTGCCTCAATTGCAGCCCATTTACTGATCTTTTCTCTTGGCACAACAATCGTCACTTCATCTCCTTCTTTTGCCTTGAAATATGTCAGGGAGGCCAGAAGAACTTTATATTTTCTTCCCTCTGAGGCAACATAATATTTTCCGCTACTATCTTTCATTATTGTTCCAATTATTTTCCTTCTATCCGCTGGACTTATTTGTTTATAGAGAAAAGATCCATCTTCGGTAATAGTGAGTTTTAGCAAATCCCCTTCTATAAGTTTTGACTTACTGGCATAGTTGACAGGAATTGGATATTTCTTTCCATCAAGTCCAACCATTTTTTCGCCATCAAAAGATCCTTCAATAATCTGACTTGCCTCTGAATCACTTGATTTTTTTCTTGAGCTGTCATCAAGTTGTGACAAAATTTGCTTTGCAGCAACAATATTTCTCTCTGCGTTCTCAATCATTTGACGCAAAAGAACTATTTTATTTTGTTTTGATTCTTCCATGTTTTTATTTTTATTTTGTTAAGTTTTGATGTTTTAAGTATTATCAGTATATCAGATTATATAAATTTGTAAACTAAATAAAAAATGAGAAATTGAAGTGTGGATAAGTTAATATATAGAATTATTAACACTTTTTTGTGATATGATAATTTGATAATGCTAATTTTGATAAAACCACTCGATATATACTAAGAAATGCATATATATTCTTTTTCTTAGGAAAATCAGCAAAGGAGATGCTCTTGGTGATTAAAATTATGTTAATTCCTTGCCAAAAACAGAGAAATATTATACCTTTAAGTATATAATAACTTATAAAAGGTAAAAACATGTCTACAATCGCTTTTAAGGAAATAAAGAAGGGCACTACAATTTTGATTGAAAATGAGCCGTATGAAGTTATTGACCGATCATTTCGAGCTAAACAACAAAGAGAAGCAATGGCAACAGTGAATATGAAAAATCTTTTGACTGGTAAAGTTTTAACAAGAAACTTCCAATCCTCGGCCCAAGTTGAAGAAATAACTCTTGAAGAATCAAAAGCGCAATTTTTGTATGAAGATGGAAATGAATATCATTTTATGGACCAAGAAACATACGATCAATTTCCACTTACAGAAGAACAAATTGGAGATGCGATAAATTATCTCAAAGAAGAAATTATTGTGAGAATAAAAAAATTTAATGACAAACCAATTGATATTCTCCTGCCTGCAGAAGTAAGTTTGAAAGTCATCGATTCACCTCCTGGAGTCAAGGGCGATACTGCACAAGGAGGATCAAAAACTGTCACTCTTGAAACTGGAATGAAGATGAATGTTCCTCTTTTTATTAAAGAAGGAGATAATTTGATAATTAAAACCAAAAGCGGAAATTTTGACCGGAGGGAATAAAATTTAATCGGTAAATATATTTGCCATATTGTTTAGAGTCTTTATAGTATAATTAGAAACAAAAAAGAGAAGATGATAATAAGATGAAATGTTTTAGTGGTGAGGAGAAAATTGGCATTCTTGTTGATATAGCCGTTCTTTTATTCCTGCCATTAGCTATAGCTGGAGTGACAATTTATTGGTGGTTATCAATAGTCACACCATCAAGTAGCCTTGAGGCTATTATATCTGCACTTTCGCTTTCCGTTGCAGGATGCATTTATTGTTTTATTGTTTTTCACGAAATAATGGACGGAAAAACAGTAATACTCAGGCTATTGTATATGAAAAAAAAGAGATCAAAAAAAATTGGATAAAATAAAAGATCTTCCCATGTCATCAAAGATGCTTCAGAAATCATAGAAATCATTCTATGATTTTTGGCTCTTTGTCAAAATGTATGGTGATTGAAGTATAGAAGTGGAGCAAAAGCTAACATAACTTTGGCTATATAATTTTCAATATTTCTAAAACCGAAAGGCATTCTTTTAATCATTTTTACTTTTGTATAGCATCCTTCAGTAAAAGCATTGGTAGAAAAGTTATTGAAATAATTTAAGATATATTCTTTCCATCTAATCAAAGTTTTTTCCAATTGATATCTTCTGTTTTATTCTCGTTCAAAGATGAGTAGAGGGTTGAAAAAGAAACACCCGTGCCTTGTTTAATATAGCTCAAAGATGTTTCTTGTCATCTTGCCAACCAA
Organism: Patescibacteria group bacterium; assembly: GCA_029210775.1. GTDB lineage: Bacteria > Patescibacteriota > Minisyncoccia > JAHIHE01 > JAGLIN01 > JARGGI01. The sequence goes on from JARGGI010000002.1 coordinate 49,610, forward strand.
CATCTTTCTAAAATTCTTCGTTGTTCTTTTTTTATCAATTCCAATAACCTTTTTTGGAAAATGCTTTTTGACATTTATTATAAAAGAATCTTCTTTGGGTCAACGAGATAATAATCTGTCTATTTTCAAAAATACTATGTTTGATTTTTCTTTTACAATACTGATGAACCTTGCTTGTGCTTTTTGTGCAATGTGGACAGAGACAATATCTTCTGGGATTGCGAGCCTTAACTATTATTTCCCTTTCTCTTGTCTCATACCTGTCAATCCATAAATTTAGCAAATTAAACAGTTTTTTGATATCATTTTTCATAGGAGTGGTGTGAATTGTTAATTTATCAATATAATTCTACCACTTCTTTAGTTATCCACCACAGTTATTAGTATAGAGCCTGATTTTTTTGCTGTTTCCTTAATAATTTATTATAATAAAATTATTAAAAACAAAATTATAAAATTAATTTTAAAATAAAAGGAGAGAATAATATGCCAAAAGGATTTCCATTAATTTTTGATAATATAATTTTCAGAAATCCCGATCAACTTGTTAACTTTTTAGAGCAAAACAAAAATAAGCCAGACCTCGTTTCCCCGATAATTTCTGACATAAGAATATTAATAAGCATCGGAGCAATTGATGAAACGATGTTTACTGAGATAGAAAAAGACAAATAACATAGGCCAAAAGAAATTGTGCCTATTTTTTATATCATTTTCAAAACTTTCTCAATGTCCCTCACACTTTCAACTTTCACCAATTCTTTTCTAATTTCTTTTGCATTTTCAAATCCTCTAAAATACCAAAGAAGATATTTTCTCATTTCCACAATTCCATGTTTTCCCTTGCTTTTATACGACATCTTGGCGTGCCTTGTGGCAGCTTTTTTGATTTCATCAATTCCAAATTCTTGATATTCCCCTTTTTTTAAAAGTTCTTTTGATTGAGAAAAAAGCCATGGTTTTGTAAGCGCGCCCCTTGCAATCCCAATGCCGTCAGCTCCAGTCTTCTCAAGCATTTTTTTTGCGTCTTCAGGATTATTTATCCCTCCATTTGCCAAAACTGGAATCGAAACAATAGATTTTATTTTTTTAATTTGAGAATAATTTATATCTCCCGCAAATCCTTGCTTCAAACTTCTTCCGTGAATCATAATAGCTGAAATCGGCAAATCTTTTATCTTTTTTATAAATTTATATGCTGTCACATTGCCAACTTTTGCTCTGATTTTAATCGATACGGGAAGATTTGTTCCTTTTAGAGTTTCTTTTATAATCTCTCTTACTTTTTCAATATCATTCATAAGCGCCGCACCACTTCCATTTGAAAAAACTTTTTTTGCCGGACAGCCCATATTTATGTCAATTCCATCTGGTTTTATTTTTTCAGTTATAACCCTTGAAGCATTCTTAAAATATTTCGGATCATTTCCAAAAAGTTGAACAATATATGGTCTTTCTGATTTTTCAAATCCCAAAAATTCAATTGTTTTTTTTCCTTCAAAATTCAAAGCTGTTGCACTCGCAAGCTCTGAATATACAACATCCGTACCATAAGCTTTGCATATCTGACGGAAAGAAGAATTTGTATATCCTGCCATCGGAGCCAACGCAAAAATCGGCTTATTTATTTTTTTCCAGAAATTTTTCATTTTAATTTATTTGTAAATACAAAATTTTTTGTTATTTTAACTGTCTACTAAGCAAGTATATTTGTTCTAAAATCTTTTTTTTCAAATAATTCAGATCTTTATCAAATCTCTTTATCTCTTTATCTGCTCCATCCTACAAAATGTATAACTTTTCTCACGACCGTGAGAAAAGTTATACATATATTATTTATTTTATCTTGCTATCGAGGTTGAACCTCCTTGTTTCATTTCTTTACTACAATCATAGCAATTCTAATTTTCTCTATCTTCTTATGAAAACCAGTTGGATAATCAAGTAAAGCATTTTCTAAAATGTCCTCATCATAACGATATTTTTCTCCGTTTCTTGTGCCTGGATCATTTGTTATAAATTCACTTGTGGAAAAATCATATCCCATAACGACAAGATAGTGCGTTACTGGCCCTGGTGACGTATAGTTGGGATTATAAAGCAATTGACCATGAGTCGGAACTAAAATCAGATTTCCACGAAGGAGTTCTTTTTTTATATCTTCTTTATCAACGTCATACCTAACTTCTATATTATCATATTTAAAATAACCTCTGAAAATAACCTCTGAAACATCAAAAGCAGAAGCATCGTGAAATGTTCCAATAGCTTCTACTTCATATGTAGAAATTTTATCAATTTCACTGTCTACATATTTTGAATCAAGTTTTTTGCCATCAACCCACGCCATAGCCATAATCGCTGCCACTTCTTCACAGCCATCTTGTTTTCTTGGATCATCCCAATTTCCATATGGAGCTTGAGATGAAAAAGGAACATCAAGCAAAACATTTTTTTCTTCAGTAGTTTCTCTATCATTTGGATCGTCTTTGATGTCCTCATTATCAAGAAGCAAATTTTCATTTTCATCTTTTGAAACTGGAATATTATTTTCTTTTTGTAATTCCCCTAAAGAATCTTTAAAAATTATATCATCATTTTGATTCTCATCCTCTAAAATTTCATAATCATCTTGAATATCCCAACTGTTTTTACCATCTCCTGAAATTGGAATTTTCTCCCCCAAAAACTTTGGCTTAGTGTGAAAATTTACATTCAAAAAAGCTTTTACTTTTGAAAATATTTCTCGCACTTTATTATAACCGATATTAGCATACAAATTTCTATCAGCGCTAAAACCATAAGTTTCTATGCCAAGTCTCTTCCCAATATAAACAGCTCTTGGTAAGTGAAAATTCTGTGTGGAAATTGTTACTGATGAGATTTCAAAGATTTCTTTTGCTCGATATAAACTGTCATAAGTGTCAAAGCCTGCGTGATCTAAAAAAATATTTTCACTTTCAACTCCTTTTTTCAATAAATAGTCCTTTGCCGTATTTACTTCGTCATAATCTTTTTTCCCGTGATCACCGCTTATCAAAATTTTTTTTGCTTTTCCATTTTGATATAAATCAAATGCGGTCTCAACGCGATCTTGAAACATACCACTCATAACACCTTGGTCATATACTTTTGCACCCAAAACAAGAACAACTTCTGTCTCTGGTAAGTCATTTATATTTTGAAAAATATAAGAATCACTATTTTGCCCAATATAAAAATTTATTGCTAAAATGGCAAATATCGTTGCTATCATTCCTATTCCAAAGAAAAGAAATGTTTTTTTATTACGAAAATTTATTTTTTTCATAAACCAAACAATAATGATTTGAAACTAAACTTAAATTTTTTATGCTAAGGACTATCTCAACAACTCTATACCCTTCTTCATACAAATATATTTTACAACTTCAAACCAAATAATACTTAAGATTCCAGCAGATAGAGCAATTATTATATCATGCGGATGCATAAAATCAAAATGGAAAATATCTCGTAGTGACGGATAATAGAGAGCGACAGAAAGAAAAAGTGTCGCACCCAAAAGCACTGCCGAAAGAGCTTTATTTTTATTTCTAAACGAAGAAATTATATTCTTTGACCAAGAACGATTTGTTAAAATTAGAAATATATTAGAGATGATCAAAGTCACAAATGCTAAAGCTCTTGCCTCTCCTTCTGTCTGTCCAATTTTAAGCGCTATCAAAAACACCAAAGCCACTGCCAACAATGAAAATAATCCTTGCAATAAACTCAAAAATAATATATTTTTACCAAAAAGTGAATTTTTAGGATTTCTTGGAAACCGCTTCATTATATTTTCTTCTTCTTTTTCTGCTTCAAAAACAATTGAGCAAGCTGGATCAATTATAAGTTCCAGAAAAACAATGTGAACAGGATAAAGAACAATCGGCCAACCAAATAAAACTGGAAAAAATGATATTCCAGCAATTGGAATGTGAACGCTTACAATATAAGCCATCGCTTTTTTCAAATTATCATAGACTCTTCTCCCAGTTTTCACCGCCTCAACTATGGTTGAAAAATTATCATCAAGAAGAACAAGCCCAGAAGATTCTCTTGCCACATCAGTTCCTCGCTCTCCCATTGCAACTCCAATATGTGAAGATTTGAGAGCTGGAGCGTCATTCACTCCGTCACCAGTCATTGCCACAATTTCTCCATTTGATTTAAGCGCATTCACAATAAATAATTTTTGCTCAGGAACAACTCTGGAAAATATGTTTATTTTTTTAATCTTTTCTTGCAACTCAAATGGATTCATTTTTTCAAGTTCAGCTCCCGTAATTGCTTGATCGGAATTTTTTAGTCCGATTTGTTTGGCGATATTTTGAGCAGTTGAGGAATAATCCCCAGTAATCATTATCACGCGAATTCCAGCACTATAACATTTTCTGATTGCATCTGGAACAGAATTTCTAATAGGATCAGCAAGTCCAATTAATCCTATAAACTCAAAGTCAAAATCATGTTGTGAGGAAGGAAGTTTCTCATTTTCACAATAAGACTTTGCAACGCCAATTACTCGCAAACCATCAAGCGCCATCTTGTCAACGCATTTCATTATCTTTTCCTTTTTAATTAAATCAAAATGGCACAAATCAATTATAGCTTCTGCCGCTCCCTTCGCCGAAACCGTGCAACCATCTTTCTCATTCATTCCCCAAACATGAGAAAGAGCAAGCAATTCTCTTGAAAGAGGATATTCTTTTTCAAGCACCCATTTTTTATGAACATGTTCTGTGTTATATAAAATCTTTTTTCCCAATTCATTTAATGCTTTTTCCATCGGATCAAACGGATCTTTTTTGCTCGCCAACATTCCATATTCAATAAGCTCATGAAAATTTTCTGATAACTTATTTTTATTATCTTTTTCCAAATCACAAAATTCACTTCCATTATAAATCTTTTTGATGGACATTTTATTTTGTGTCAAAGTTCCAGTCTTATCAACGCATAAAACAGTTGCTGCTCCCAAGATCTCAACCGCTGAGATTTTTCTTGCTAAAACTTTTTTCTGAGCAATTCTCCAAGCGCCAAGAGCCAAAAATATCGTCAAGACAACTGGAAATTCTTCTGGAAGCATTGCCATCGCCAAAGTAATCCCTGACAAAATCCCAGTAAGCCAGTCCCCTCTTTGAAATCCATAAAACAAGACAATTGAAAGACAAAGAATAACAACTATAGCAAAAATATCTCTAACAATTTTTTTAGTTTGTTTTTGAAGAGGCGTTTGCTCATCCTTGATGCTCTCCAAAGCTTTACCAATTTTTCCCATCTCAGTTTTAATTCCAGTTGCAACAACGCGAGAAATCGCCTGTCCCTGAACCACTAAGCTACCTGAAAATAAAAAAAGTAGATCGTCCCTTTCTAATTTGTTATATTTTTCATCTTCATTTTCCGCAGAATTTTTTCTGACAGGCACTGACTCTCCAGTTAAAAGAGATTCATCGACAAGCACATTCCTTTCCCACAAAATCACCACATCGGCTGGAACCCTGTCTCCTTCATTTAAAATTATAATATCATCAATGACAATTTCTCTCCCTGCAATTCTTGAGTGTTTTCCATCTCTAATAACCAATGCTCGAGGACTCGACATATTTTTCAACGCATCCAACGCTTTTTCGGTTTTATTTTCCTGGTAGACAGTAATCCCAATCACAACAAAAACAAATCCTAAAAGCAAAATTGCTTCTTGAACATCTCCCAATAACAAATATACCAATCCTGCCAAAACTAAAAGCAAAAACATTGGTTCTTTAAAAACTTCAAAAATAATTTTTTTTATATTTCTTTTTTCAGAAGATGGAAGCTCATTATAGCCATCTTTTTTTAATCTATCTTTAACTTCAGTGATAGAAAGACCTTTTAAATTTTTTATTTCAGATTCTGATAAAGACATAGGATTAAATTGTTAAATTATTAAATTGTTATTCTCAGTGATTTGGTTTCGTTGATTACTTTCAAAACATCACCTATATTCTATCAAAATAAACTGATTCTGAACATTGACATATTTTTTTTATTTTTTATAATATTATTGTCTAAAAAAAATCTAATTTTTAAATAAAAATATGCAAAATCCAAATAAAAAAATAATAACTCTTGTTTTATCACTTGCTTTTTTTAATCTTATTGCGTGGACCGGTTTTTCATTTTATAACCACGATCAAAATCAAAAATTACAAAATATAAACAATAAATTAGACTCGTTTGAGAATAAATGGGTTTCAAAACAACAATTTGACGCTTTAGTTGAAAAATCAAAAAAATCAAGCAACGAGCTTGATAGCCTAATGGAAGCTTTTGCCGAAATTCAAAACAAGCCAAAAGAAATTATTCGCCAAGAAATTATTAAGCAAAAGTCACAGGACGAAATTCTGACTGAAGCAGTGCAAAAAATAACCCCAACTGTAGTTTCAATTGTTATAACAAAAGATGTGCCACAACTTGAAATTGTTTATATCAATCCTTTCGGAGATGATCCATTTTTTCAAGATTTTGACATCAAAGTTCCAAGATATAGACAAAAAGGAACTGAAGAAAAGAAAGTGGGAGCAGGAACAGGATTTCTGATAAATAAAAACGGTTATATATTAACAAACAAGCATGTTGTCAATGACGAAGAAGCAAAATATACAGCTCTTCTTTCTGACGGAAGTCAAAAATCAGCTATCGTAATTTATAAAGATGAAAAAATTGATATAGCCATAATCAAAGTTGAAGGGAGTGGATTTTCACATGTTCAATTCGGTGATTCAGACTCTCTCAAGCTTGGACAATCTGTTTTTGCCGTAGGAAATGCACTTGGAGAATATAGTAATTCCGTATCCACTGGAATAATCTCAGGACTAAATCGAGATCTCACTGCATCAGGATCAATAGGAAGCGAAAAATTAGAAGGCGTAATTCAAACCGATGCTGCCATTAATCCCGGAAATTCCGGCGGACCACTTGTAACATTAGAAGGGAAAGTTATTGGAGTTAATGTCGCTACAGTAATAGGATCAAATAATATCAGCTTTTCAATACCAATAAATGAAATAAAGAAAATTATAAATTCAGTAATTAAATAGTTTATCCAAATAAACAAAAAACAATAAGCAACCCAAAAAGAACTATTCTTTATTAGAAAAAAATTATTGAAAATAAATTGTTAGATACTATTATGATCCTAAAATGTCCTATTCGCTCGTCACTCCATCAAACTCAGCTCCGTTGTCTTCTGCCTCTTTCTTTGTAGCCCTAATGACACCATCTTTATGATGCGCTGGAGAATAGATTGTATAGAGTTTCAAATCTTCTGTATCTGACATATTGATAACATTATGTTCAGCGCCAGTAGGCACAACAATTGCAGAGCCATCGCCAACTTCATATTCGTTTCCATCAATAATCACTTTTCCAATCCCCTTTTCAAAACGGAAAAATTGATCATTTTCAGAATGAACCTCCATACCAATTTCCTCATTTGGTTTCAAGCTCATCAAAACTAACTGGCTATGTTTTGATGTGTATAACACCTTGCGAAAATTATCGTTTTTTAAGGTGTCTTTTTCAATATTTGCACTAAATCCTTTCATATATTTAAAGTTAATTATTAACCTATTTTAATTTTAACAGAATTAACTTTACTTGTAAAATAAAAACACATAAGCGCGTGTTTTGAAATATTAGGAAATTGAAGATTAATTTTTATTTATCATTGGGTCCATGGTGAAACGAAGCGAAGGAATTGCTTTTTATCTCACATGATTACTCGATATAATTACATTTAACCAAAAGAAATTCTCTAACCCCTTCCCTGTTTGAATCCCAACATTTTTATCAAAATAAAAAATACATACAAAAAAGTATGTAGTTTTTTATTTGGCGGAGAGGGAGGGATTCGAACCCTCGAGACCTTTGACAGCCTACCACCTTTCCAAGGTGGCGCACTCGGCCACTATGCGACCTCTCCAATATGTTTATTTCCAATTTTAATCAATTAAACTTTTAGTTAATCTTTTTCTTAAATCCTTTCTGCCATCGCTACTTTTCAGATATTTTTCTCTGGCGAGCATTTCTTCTTTAAAATTATACGCTTCATAGCAAATTAAATTTACTGGTAATCTATTTTTTGTTGATTTAACCTTGCCATTTTTATGCTCATTTATTCTTCTTATTAAATCTTCTGATGAACCAACATAAAAATTTTTATCTTTAAGGCTTATCAATATATAAACATAATACATAATGTATAAAATTAACAGTGATTCTCCCAGCATTCGCTGGGCGTCCGGCGTATGCCGGACGAACCCTCGAGACCTTTGACAGCCTACCACCTTTCCAAGGTGGCGCACTTTTGTCCGTCGAATGACTGGACGACCACTATGCGACCTCTCCAAATTAACTTATAACCGATAACTTATAACTAATAATAAATTAAATATATAACTATTTTTGTAATTTGTAAACAAAACAGAGACGCGATTAATCGCGTCTCTGCGGTAAATAAATTTGAATTTTAGAAATTTTATTATATCTCTTTCTCTATATCTTCAATCTCTTTTCTAATGAAATTTTCAGCGATTTTCAGATTATCTTTAAACTTTTTCTTAATTTTTTTCTCTTCTTTAGTTAATTTGCGCTTAGAGCCGATTTTTTCAAGACTCTCAAGCTGTTCAGCCATATCTTCATAGAGAGCGCTAAAAGATTTTTCCAGGATATCTTCCGCCTCGTGAACTTCTTTTCTTAGTTTTCTTTTTGATAACTTTACTTTTTTAATCATAAATAATACAAAGAAAGATAGAAATAAGAGCGAGCTAATAAGAACTGAAATAACAACCATCAAATCTTTTACAATGATTTTCAATTTGCTTAAATTAGATTCTTGGACTGAAATAAAAATTTCTTTGGATTTTTCAGTTTTAAGTCCAAGTTCATTAACGGCTTCTATCCATAGTTTGTAAACCCCGGTTTCTAATTTATGCTCTTCAATAAAAACAAAATTTCCATACTCATTAGCATTTATTTTATGGGAAACAGGCATTTCCGTGTTTTTTTGAGTCCAAATTTCTAAAGAGGCGTTTGGATAAGTGCTGCCTTTAACAACAAGAAAGCTGTTTGTGGTCAATTCTGATGAATATTCTTTTATCTTAGGAGGATCAAGGGCTTTAATCTCAATTTCTTTAAAATCCGCGATAAAATTTCCGGCATTGTCAAAAACTTTTACAGCAATGTTATGTTTTCCCGGATCAAGAATGGGCAAATCATAAGTCTTGGATTCACTATCCGGAAAAAGTAGCGTTTCATAATTATCTATTTTTACTTCAAAACGATTTATTCCCGAAAGATCATCGTTGGCTGAGAATTTTGCTTTCAGCCCTTCTTTTAAAAGTTCTTCTTTTGAAGAAAAGTTTATTATAAAATCAGTTGGCACTTTTGTATCAACATTAAACCTAAAATGGCTTATAGCTCCCCAGCCGCTTACATTTTTAAGGCGAAGATGAAAATATCCGATACCATCTTCAATGTTTTTAAATTGCTTTTCCGAAACCAAGCCATCGGAGATAGAACCAGGATTTGATAAGGGTTGATCATTAATTAAAAAACTTACTCCGGTTATATCATTTGTTATCGCCCATAAAAACTTCGGACTTTCATTATTATACCACTCATTCGGATTAGGATGAGTTGAGGAATAAACTATCGGAGCGGGCGGAGTTTTGGCGCTTGAAGAGGGAGTGGTAGAAACAGGAGGAGTTGGAGTAGAAACTACCGATTCAATATTAAATCTTGCGTTGCTGAAACCGGAAAAAATGTTAGTTCCCTTGCCGTCATTCGCTAAAATAGACCCCGACGAAAAACTGACCACGGCATCGCCGGCCGCTTTGGTTGTAAAATTTATGGAAATCATTTTTCCAGCCGAACCGGTAAAGCCAGGATTTAAAACGATTCCTTCAAAACTTACCGTTCTGGCGCTATTAGAAAAAGACGGCTCCTGCGTCCATAAATTGACGACAGAACCGCTTTTTGAAATTGATACTACGCTTAACTTGTCTGTTGGAAACAAAATAGTGCCTTGTGCGGCGTTCATTGCTTGTTCTGCGCTTGATACAAAAACATTGACCGTAAAACTTTGCCCTATTTTATAGGATCCCGAAGCAGGCGAGAGATATAAAGAAGCACCCGTTGCTAAACTTTCAGAAGAATAAAACAGCTGTGCGATAAATAACGCAAAAATCAAAATTATTGTTTTTATTTTCATAATTAAGTTTTATGTATTTGTCTAAACATTGTATTTTAAAATCTCCCGAATTATTATCTATCATTAAAGTCTACTCAGCAATTTTCCCTCTTCCCGCGGGGAGAGGGAGAATTGCTTGGCAAGCTTGGTGATGGAATATAGTTTAATGTGGTTCAAAGGGATAATTTCTATTTTCTTTTTCTATTTTTATTATAAAGATATTTCGCAAAAATTACAATAATAATTATTAATAATAATAATAAAATGCTAAAAAATAATATTTCTTTTTTAAATTTATCTCCATCTGTTTCCGCTTTTTCCATGGGAATAATTTCTGTTCTAATATTACCAGCTTTATCAATAGCTCTTACTTTTATCTCTTCATTCAACCTTTGATTTTTTAAAAGATAGGGGCTTTGCGCGATCCTGAACAGCTCATTCCCCTCGCTTATTTCATAATAATCAATTCCGGAATTCTTGTCTTGAGTGGAAAAAATCAAAAAATAATTGCCGGCATATATTTCATCAGAACGAGTTATAATCGGCGTAAACGGTTCGGGTGGAATATTTTCAGTAAACTTCAGCATTGGCGTATCTTCTTCTGAAAATTTACTTATAATTTTCGCGGAAGAAAATAGAGTTTTTGCTTCAGTTCCTTCGCCGTCATTTAATAAAACCAAAGAATCGTCTTTTATCACAATTTCAGCATCCCCTTCTTTTAAACTCTCAAAATATAAAACCATCAATAATCCCTTCTCTTCGCTGTATCCTCCTGGAATGATACCCTGAAAAGAAAATATCCCGTTATTATTTTTCGGCTCTTTTATCCAAAGATTAATAATTGAATTGCCATTGCTCCAGTCTTTCAGCTTCAAAAATTTAACGGGATATTCTATATTTATATCAATAGCATTAATCGCCTCATTTTTTTCAGTGGATATAAAAATCTGAACTTTTTTAACTGAATTAATAGTGGTGCTTATTTCCCGCGGTTCAAAAAACAACTCCGCCGCCTTCGCTTCGCTCAACACACTAAAAAACATAAATATTAACACTAAACATTTAAACTTGAAACATAAAACTTGAAACATAAAACTTATTTTAATTTTTTTAATATACCCCAGAGCATTGCGCCGATATTTTCGGCTAAATTTATTGCTTTTTTATAATCTTCTTCGGAAATATATTTTTCAACCAATGAAAAATATAAAAGATATTTTGATTATTTTAATGAACCATAAAAAATCTCAAGAAAATTTTTGTGGACTTTTTCTCTTCCTCTGGCATAACCTTTAATGTAATTTAAAATGACTGATAGCATTGATCTTCGTAGTTGAGAGACAACGCCATATAATTCATCTCTAGGAAATTTTTTGGTTAAAGCATAAACAAGATGAACATATTCATCCATCTCCCTTTTTAATTTTTCATGGTAAGTTTCCTGTTTCATATTTTGTGTTTTACATTTCGCGCCTCAAGTTTCATGTTTCAAGACTACCCCGTCCAATAATACGCCATAATACTAAAATCAACTAAGTCAATTTTACCGTCATTATTTAATCGATCAGTTTCTATAAGAGCGAAGTTAGCACTGATCGGTCTTTGATACCAATAAGCCGCGATGGAAAAATCAACCAGATTTACTCTGCCGTCGCAATTCAAATCCGCCCTGCCACATCCAGTATTGTCTTTCTCTATTGTTTCCGTGCCGACTAAAAAACCAACCGTTTGGCTATAAGGACTAATTTCTCCTCTTAATGAGGCCTTGGACTTGGTAAAATGCTGATCTATTTCAAGAACCGAGGTGTCAAAATTATATAAATAAACTCCGTCTTTATCAGTTTTAACTTTACCAAAAAACGGCTGGTCTGAATTTATTTCAATAGTTATTTCCGTCTCAGGAACGCTCTGTCCGAAAATAGCGATATTGTCGCCCCTTTTTACCGCTTTTTTATCAACATCAATAGTAGGTGTAATAAAGATCCCGCTGACTTTAGTTGTAGCGCCTTGAGCGACGCTTATTGGGAATGTAAATAAACTTGACCGTCTGCCTTCCGCGTCTTCGCTGTAAATGGAAAAAATATAACTGCCGGGAGAAAGTCCGCTAAGATCTATTTGAAAATTTGCGCCAGGATCAGCGATAGTCGTAGCCGCAACCTGAGCGTCTTTCAAGAGAGTTATAGTTCTTTTAGGATATGCTCTGCCGCTAAAAACAACAGATGCTACAGGAGTGGGAACTGGTATTGTGCCTCTACCACCGCCTCCGCCGCTTGGAGGTGGTGGTGGGCTGTCAGCAATAATTGTAACACTAGTCGCGGAAGAATCGGCTTTTATTGTTTCAATGCTGGCATAAAACGAAAAAATAAAAAAAACAAAAACGCAAAGAAAAATAAGCGTTTCTGTTTTGTATTTCCTATATTTTCTAAATATCATAAAATAATGCAGCATTTTAAATTATTTATTCTTCTTATTCTCCGCCCTTTTCTTCTTTATCTTTTGCATTATTTTCTTTAACTTCTTCCTCTTCTTTCTCGTTTTTCGCTGATCTCTTCTTATTTTTCTTCTTGATTATTATAACAACTGCGACAACCATTACCAAAATAAGAGCTAAAAGAGCTATTAGTAAATTTTTATCAAAATCTATTTTTTTATTATCATCTTTAATAATTCCTTCAGGTGAATAATCAAGAGTTCCTGCTTCAACAACCCTGAAAGGAGTTTGAAGTTCTTTAACAACTTTTCCATCTTTATAGACTTTGACTGTTCCAGAATATTCTCCAAGACCCAACCTTAAATCAATTGGAAATTGCATCATAGTTTCCTTTGCTGAATATGGAGATACAGATTCAAATTCTTCCGTTTGTGCGTATCCGAGGCGAACAGCATTATATTTATCAAACAAATCAAAAGTAGCTCTATCAAGTTTTACAGGAACATTACCGGTATTTTGGATTTTAACAAAAGCTAAGAGAGACCATCCAGTTTCAATATTTTTCATGGTTATAGCCAAAACCTCAAATTCCTCAATAACATTATTGCCAACCGTAAGATCAAGATCAATTCTTCCGCCATAGTTAATACTAACATTTGAGCCCTCTTTAACCTCTTTTATTTTTGCCGGCGATGTATTTACTCTTATAAAACCCTTGTATTTTCCCATCAGAGCATCTTCTGGAACGCTTATCTTTATTTTTATCGGAAATTGTTGTCCTCCTTTTGGTATAATAAAGGACATCCCTTGGTCAATGCTAATCCAACTTTCAATTTCAGGAGCATCAAAAACCACCTCTGCCTGCAAATCTTCATCCGGTTCGCTTTGAACAAGAGTTATTATTTGTTCATACACAGAACCCTTTAATAAATTATCGGCAATAATTTGAGGCGGTGAAACTCCAAATCCCCCCGCATTTGCATTTCCTGAAAAAACTAGCGTTGCAACAATTATTGATAAAATTTGGAAATTTTTTTTAAATTCCATATTTTTAAAAAATTATTAAATATATTTCATTATATAAAAAATTTAACTGCTATTCAAAATATACCACATTTTATAATATAAAGCAAATCATAGAAGTCTAATTCCTATATGTTTAAGAAATAATCTAACTCTATAAAAAACTAACCCTCTTTAATTTTGATATTATTAAAGAGGGTTAGTTTATGGAAAATAATTAACAAACATTAATCATTTGAACTCCTTATGTTCCAGCAACAGCGGTGAAAGTGTTTGATCCGGTGCATGCTCCTTCAACACCATTTGCCGGTATTAATATCCCCCAATAAGAGCCAGCACTAACGGGAGTATTAGTATCTTCTGGAGTTGGTAATGTTAAGTTTAATGTTGTGGGAGTGGCTGATAAATCTGTTCCCGTGCTATAGTCAAAACTTGCTGTAGCTGAATATTCTTGATTAGCGATTGGGATTGTTCCGGTGGTGCATGACATTGCCGCCGCAGATGAAACTTGCGGATCCATTATAGCGTTGCCAGTGTTTGTCACCGTTGCCGTTATAGGAGAAGTGTTAGTGTCAGTTCCAAGCCCCATAGAACCATATCCAATTGAAGCGGTCACATCCAAAGCAAGGAGTGTGTCTACTGTTATCGTGTCAGTGTCAGCAGTTCCAGCGCCAACAGTATCAGTAGGAGTTACCTGACATGTCCATGCGCCAGGATCGGCATAATATTGAACTGAAAAATTACATGTATATGTTTCTGTTAGGCCCGATCCTCCAGAAGGAACGCAGTTGGTGTCGCCAGTAAGAATATAACGAACATCAGAATCGCCTGCTCCTGCCGCTCCTGCTGTTGTTAAATATAATCTTGCTTCAACTGAAGTAATATCTGCATAGCCATTGTTATCCGTAACTGTAGCCACGCAAGATACTGTTTTAGTGGTGTTTTCAGTTAAAGTTACATTTGCGGCAGCACTGTCAATGCTCGTTGCGCTAGCTACAGGCAGCGCGTTTGTGATAGTTACGGAAGTACTAGAAGAATCTGCTTGAGCTTTTTCTATGGTTTTGTTTGATGCAAAATTACCAGAAGAAAAAACAAGTCCAAGAATCATCGTCGCGACTATCATTTTTTTAGACGCTTTTTTAAAAACTCTTTTTGTTTTTATTTTCATCATGTTTTTTATTTTTTATGTTATTAATTATTATTTAGTCCATCCTAATATATAAAAAGTTATAATTTTCAATGAAAAATTGCTATTTTGCTATTTAATTAACTTTACTTGTTAATATTATAACACATTTTCTAAGACCCCGCAATAGCTGTAAAAGTATTAGAGCCCGTGCAACTTCCTCCAACGCCCGTGCCCGGTATTCCTATCCCCCAATAAGAATTATCCGTGACGGGGGTTGTTGTTGTTGGTTTTGCCAGAGATAAATTTAGAGTTGTTGGAGTGGCTGATAAATCCGTACCAGAACCATAGGTAAAAGTTGCGTTTGAATATTCCTGGTTCGCAACTGGGATTGTTCCGATTGTGCAAGTCATTGCTGCGGCAGATGAAACCTGCGGATCCATCAAAGTGTTTCCTGTATTTGTAACAGTTACTGTTTGAGGAGAAGCTCCAGAATTATTTCCCAGTCCCAAGGTTCCGTAATTGATATTAGCTGTTACATTTAAGGCATTGAGAGTGCCCATTTCAATTGTATCCGTTGCTGCGGTTCCGGGTCCTCCAGAATACGAAGGAGTCACTTGACAAGTCCAGTTATCAGCTGAATAAATAGGCGCGCTGGCGTCAGTCGGTTCCGCAAAAAATTGGACAGAAAAAGCACAGGTATAATTTTCCGTATTTCCTGAACCGCCAGAAGGGATGCAATTAGCGTCACCCGTTAAGGTATAATGATTATTATCATTATCAGCTACTCCCGCGCCCACTCCCGTTCTGTATAACTTTGCTTCAACTGAGGTAATGTCCGCATAGCCATTTTCGTCTGTAACCGTAGCTGTGCAAGTAATAGTTTTCGTAGTATTTTCAATTAAAGTAACGCTTGTCGCTCCGCCATCAATACTGACTGAACTGGCAACTGGAGGGGTAGAACCGGGAGTATAATAAATAGTCACCCAGACATAATCTATTTCAATATTTTTACCGCTTTTACTGTTGGACCCCTCTATTTTGACCTTAAAATTTGCATTGCTAAATTCGCTTGCGGACCAAGCTCTCCCCCAAGTATCCGTTGTTCCTCCTTCAGTGTATAATGTAAAATTCATAGATAATTCACCAGAATCTGGGCTGCGATAAGCAGCAGTATAACCAGACCCTCCATCCCATGACAAATAAGTATTAAGATAGCCATCACAAGAATTATTATTTTCTTGCGCCTCAATTTCAACTTTAATTCCGTCAATTGACAGGGCGTCAGCTGGAACATTCAAAGTAAAATCTGATAATGTTCCAACTGCCGTCCCCAAACTGCTGTAAACCGCGATACTGGCATCATTGCCGCTCAAACTGGTGGTGTTCCATCCAGATGTCCAAGAAGCATTAGTAGCCGTTACAGCCGTTTTTACTCCCGTGTCAGCAGCTATACTTTTTTCAATTTCCGCCGGAAATTGAAAATTTTGCCATATCTGCGGCCACCCAGAAAATACCCACGAAAAAATAAGGGTGAAAATGAGAATGGTTTTTGGCAGTTTTTTAAAATTCATAACTAGATGAATAATATTTTTTAGTCTGGCAAACCAGAAATAATCTCAGCGATTTTTGGATGTTGGGCAAGAAACCGATATTCAAGCATTTTCATAATAATCGTTATGTGCCTAAGCTCAACATCAGCTCTGTCTGGATGCATTAAAAGTTGAGAAATTTCTTTTCCAAGATCACTCAGATATTCAGGGATTGTTTCGGAATTTATCTTTTCTTTTAACTCCACAATAATTTTATCAAGCTCTTCTCTATCAAGCCAAACTCCACGACAATCAAGACAAATATCAACCATAACATTTGTGTTTCCATATTTTATTTTAAAAAGATGCTTCCCATCCCTGGGACAATTTACTGACTTTCCACTAACCATTAGCTTACTCCTATCTTCCCATAAATCAAAGTCTAGCCAACTTAAATTTTTATCACGATGATCGCGAATAGTTTTTAGCTCATCTTTATCAAACCATATTCCACCACAAAACTCACAGCAATCAATTCTAACTCCGTTTATTTCAGCCTTTTTTAGTTCTTCTAATCTACATTTTGGACATTTCATAAATTTAGAATTAAATTATTTGTTATTGTGAGAGATTTTGTAAGATACTATAATAATCTCGTAATTATGTGCAATGATTTCTATTTCTATAATTTATAAATACAAATTTTTTCATCCCTTTTTATTTTCGAATCACATCTTGGATCATCTATATTTTCTAAGCGAGCTGATAACTCAAAACTTTTTCCGTCTACTGAGGTATAGCCATAATAATAAATTGGATGTTTCGGATCAAGTGGAAGATTTGATTCTTCGTTTGCTGATTTGATTTTAGTCACCACACCATTGCTCTCGTTTAATTTTGAAGCAGATACACTAATTGGATAATTACCATTTTCTATTTTATATTTTATAATCATAGAAGATAAGTTTCTTAAATCCGACACTCTTTGCTTGTCTCTTTCAATAATTGTGATTTCATTTTCATTTCCACTTGTTTTACTTTCTGATTTATTTACATTTTTATCAAACTGAGAACCATGAACAAATGAATTAAAACAATCTTTTTCCTTCATCTCAAATTCAATACAAACCTCAAAATCACTTCCATCGTTCAACTGCCTATATTTATACAATTCATTTGTCTCAGGATCTCTATATTCCTCTTCTAATTGATTCAGCGATTCAGGATATTTATTATTTTTAGTAAAATAACCCTCTAAACTGTTTTGAATACTAAATTTGTCATATTGACGCGTCATGTCATATTCCCGACTATTATCATTTCCGATTAAATCCGGAATTAATGTTTCCGTACTAAATATGAAATATGAAAATCCAACAAAATATATTAATATAAATATGAATCCAATTATTGCTAACACTTTTATCTTGGTTTTATTATTTTGTAAATTATTTCTACCTATCTTATCCCTTTTAATGACTCTTAAATTTTCGTAGAGATTATACATAAATAAACACATAACCGGGACAAGCACAGAATAGAATAATATTAACAAAAGAAACATGGGTATGGCTAAAAACGGTGAAATGGAAGCAATAACACCTGTCAAGAAGAATAAAACAAGTAAAATTAATATAACCAAACAGTACAAAACTAAAAGTCGCCATAGGATTGATAAAACCTTCTTTTTTATTAATTCGTATCCAATAGAAAATGACTCTAATGGAGATACGTCGTCTAAAACTACATTAAAATCCGCAAAAATCACAACAACTAAACTGACAGGATATATTAATAACATTGTTAATAACATTGTAATTATTGCTAAAAACCCTAAAACCCAAATAATTACATTCAATAAAGCTCGAGAAACTTCTCCGTTAGAAAAAAGTGTCCCTGAGTAAGAAGTTATAAAAAACAAAATTCCAGGAATAAGAAGAAAAACTGCTAAAACACCCATCACAACAAAAATTCCCAAAAAGCTTGCAAAAAAGAAAGGTTTAATTTTATTTGTTGAATTCTTTATTAAATCTATTATATTAGCATTTTTATCATTCAATAATCTGATAATTGAGATAACTATAGAAAAAGATGGAACATATAATATAATACTAATCAAGACTGCTGTTAGAATCATCATTACGACACTCTTAGCAAAAAGAACTATAATAAAACCTATAATTACATTTGAAAGTATAATAACTAATAATAATATTAAAGACAATCCTAAAAAACCTTTCCATCTTTCAATAAACATCTTATATGACAAAGACAATAAATCAAAAACTCCCATAAGTTTCTCGCTACTAAAAACATCGTCTTTAAATATGTGCGTCTGATTTATATTCTCAGATTCATTGGTATTTATTTCTGAAGAGTCCAAGGAATTAATAGTTTTGTCTCTTTCTTTAATAATGCTTACATCTGTATTATCACTATTAGACTTTAATTTTTCAGAGTCAATTTGATTCAGATTGATGTCCATATCTCTATGTTAAAAAATTATTTATCGTAATTTTTGGTTTTTAGATTTATTCTCTTCTTTATTATATATTTATAAATTTATTATAACATATAACTGTAGCTATTTCAAATATTTTCTCTTTCTTATCTTTTCAGGAAAATATTCCTGTTTTTCTTGATAATCAAAATCTGGTGAATATTTATATCCTTTTCCATAATGCAAGTTTTTCATCAATTTTGTGGGCGCATTTCTAATGTGCAATGGTACAGGAAGATTACCATATTTTTTTACATCATCAACTGATTCTCCATAAGCTTTATAAAGCTCATTGCTTTTTTTGCTCTTTGCCATATAAACAACAGCTTGTGCAAGATTAACGCTACACTCTGGATAACCAATGAAATGACAGGCCTGATAAGCAGAAACCGCTTGATCAAGGGCAAATGAATTCGCAATTCCAATGTCTTCTGAAGCAAATCTAATTAGACGCCTTGCAATATAAAGCGGATTTTCCCCTCCTTCAATCATTCTTGCAAGCCAATATAACGATGCATCCGCATCACCGCCTCGCATTGATTTATGAAGAGCTGAGATAACATTATAATGCTCCTCTCCATTCTTGTCATAAGCTAAAGATTTTTGAAGCGCTTCTTGGATTGTTTTCTGATCCATTTTTTTATTTATGTCGCTGGCAAATTCCAAAGCATTAAGCGCCACACGAGCATCACCGTCTGATATTTCAGCCAGAAACTTCATATCCTTGTCGTTTATAGTAATTTTTAAATTACCTAGTCCTCTTTTTTTATCATCTAAAGCATTTTTCAGTATTTTTTCAATATGTTCTGGATCAAGTTTTTCAAGCACAAAAACACGACAACGCGACAAAAGAGCGTTATTAACTTCAAAACTCGGATTTTCAGTTGTAGCTCCAACTAAAATTATTGTTCCATTTTCAATGTGAGACAAAAGTGTATCTTGTTGAGATTTATTGAAACGATGAATCTCATCAATAAACATAATAGTTTTCTTCCCGTCTTTTTTTAATTCTTCCGCTATTCTAATCTTTTCTCTAACTTCTTTTACTCCGCTTATGGTCGCACTCAATTTCGCAAACTCTCCCTTTGTAGTTTGAGCTATAATAAAGGCCAGTGTTGTTTTCCCCGACCCAGGCGGACCCCAAAAAATAATAGAAGGGATATTGTCAGCTTCTATCGCTTTCCGTAAAATTTTATCCTTCCCCAAAAGCTTTTCCTGCCCGACAAAATCCACCAACGTCTTCGGACGCATTCGATCAGCTAACGGAATTTTATGAGTTTGTGAGTCCATATTCATTATGATCACAGAAGCTTAGTTTTTTTAGAATTAAAATTATTCAATAAAATATTTCTCTAAATCTTTTCTTTTTTCAGATTCGTCAATCACTATATTAACATAATTTTCATACTCTTCTAAATTTTTAAATTGTGACAAAATAATTTCTTTATTGCACAAAGTTCCACATCTTAATCCCAAATAATCTGGATAGCTACACCAGTTATAATTTCTGACTTTAGACATCTTATGAATTTCAACGTTTCCGTTCACATATCCAGAAAGCCAAAGAAGATATTCGTTGGTGTCTATGTGTTTAGCTTTAAATTTACCTTGAAACAAAGCGCCTGAACGATCGTATTTTTGATTAAAATACATAGAATAGCCAACACCTATTTTATGCATAAACTTAGAAATTCCACCTTCAACTAATTGTTTTAAAATAAAATGATAGTGATTGGGATTGAAACAATAGCAGATAATTTCAACTAACGCCAAAATTGATAATGGAGACTCGGTCTCCACGCTGGAGACCGAGTCTCCATTATCAATTTTTTTGTTTCTATTTCTTAAATATTTTGTATATAATCCTCCAAAGGCTTCAATAGTATTAAATTCTTTTATTTCAGTTAAAAACCTCGCATAATCTTTTTCGTCACAAAAAACATCGCGCTTATCCACACCACGATTGTAAATGTGATAATATTCATCATTGGCAAACTCTACTTTGCGCATATGAATTTCTAAATTCCTATAATTTCATTTTTGATTTTTTTAATTTCAGATTTATCTTCAACTAACCTGCCTTTGCATAATTTAATCAAAAGCATCGACACACCGCAATCTTTACATTTACCCCATCCACATTTGCCTTTATTTTCTTTTGCCAATTTCTGACAAAGCTTCATTTCATTGTCAAAAAAAGATTTTTTGATAATACTTTTTTTAATCCTGTTTTGCAAGTTAAGTTTTTATTTAACATAGAAATAAATTATTATCAGCAAAAAAGACGAACAATCTCAAATCAATCATCTATCTCCGCAGAAGCTTTCCCAAATTTTACTTTTATTTCTTTAATATTCTTTTTAGGAAACACGGGATCTCTTTCATAACATAATTTATTCAATTCTACTTTTTCCGCATCAGACAATCTTCTTAACAATTTTTTATTCGAAAGATCTGCAATAATACGCAGTTCTTCTTTAGTTCTTTTTGGAAAGTCGCTTTTATGTTGTTTCTTTAGAAATTTTCTTATATCCATATAATATTGATAAATTATATCGTCACTATTATAGCTCTTATAATAAAAATGCAAATACACTAAATAATCCAATCGGGACATAATGAATTATCTATTTAAATTACCTCGTCAAGATAATAATCAATAATTTCATTTGATTCATTAAAAAAGAATTTTCCTTTGAATTTTTTCCCACTTAAAAACATCGGCAACCAATATTTATCATCCGGCCACATTTCGTTATATGGAATTTCATCTATATGAAACCATTTTGGTCGCATCTCTTCGCTTTCTATCGGACTGCCTGTAAATTCTTTTGCACAGAATATATGCACTTCCATATTTCCTGAACCGTCTTGATATATAAATTCAAGAACACCCAATTTGTTTATTTTCTCAACCTCGATTCCCGACTCTTCTCTCATTTCTCTTCTTGTCGCCTCTTCAATTGTTTCCCCCTCTTCAACCTTTCCACCAAACCCATTCCACTTCCCTTCTCCATGCCCGCGCTTTTTCATCCCAAGTAAAATTTGGGGATGTTGATGAATGATGCAAAGGGTAAGGATCTTTTTATTCATGTTTTCCTTTAACTCAAATTAAATTCCACCAATTCCTTTTTTGATTTTTCTCGTTTATTTCAAATCCCGTCAAGAATTCAATTTTCTC
Organism: Patescibacteria group bacterium; assembly: GCA_029210775.1. GTDB lineage: Bacteria > Patescibacteriota > Minisyncoccia > JAHIHE01 > JAGLIN01 > JARGGI01. Next base: position 71,658 of record JARGGI010000002.1, read on the forward strand.
TTTATAATTTATATCATCAAAATAAGAAAGGGCTTCACGGAATATTCTCTCGTTAAATTCTTCTTTAAAAATCTCCTTACCTCTCTTAGTTATTTTTTCTATGTAATAGTGCTCATTGATGACAAAATATAAATCCACATAATCTTTCCATTTTGCTCTTCGTCCCAACGCATAGGCCTTCATTGCCGATAGAGTTAATAGATCGGGCATTTTTAACACATCTTCACAAGTTATTTTTCAGTTAATATTTCTTTATGCATATTTATTAAAATAGAGAGTAAAATAATGTTTTGTTTTTATATCATAATTCTGCCGTCCTATCTTGGATGGTTTTGATTTAGCACGGAAAATCTTCGCCACTTTTTTGACACCCATAATTTTAATCAGCGCTTGCACATCATTCCAATCACCATAATTCAAAGTTGCCTCCACGATGAATTCAGGATCTAAGCTATCATAATCTTTCACCCACCAGATTAAATGTTTTCTTTTTTTGATAAAGTCGTGAATGGTCATATTTTTTTGTTATCCTTAATCTTTCGGACTGAATTCCTCACTGCAATACTTCAAGTTTAAAATATTACAGGTTGAAACCTGAACTCCAAAAAAATTTGAATTGTACAATGATTATCATTATACACTATCCCAATCTTCCATATTTTCAACTTGTTTTAATATATTATCTTTTGAAAAATAAAATGATGATTTCTCCATCAATTCAGCTTTTCTTAGTTTTTCATCTTCGCTAAGTTCTATAATTCCTTCTCCTGAATGAAATTCTTTTTCTCTAATTTCTTTAAGCTCTATTTCTTCTGCAAAAGTACGAATTGTTGGATCCTCGTTTTCGTTTGTTTTTTTTGATAAATTTTTAAGTTCATCTATTTCTTCTTTTGAAATAATCTGATTTAATTTTTGTAAATCCCCAAAACCTAATTTACCCTTTTCTCTTTTTATTCTTTCTTTTTCGTTATCATACTCTGAATATTTTCTATACAATTCTTCCCATCTTTTCTGTTCAGAATTAGTTCTTTTTTGTTCTTGTAAGTTGGACATTTCATAATTCATATTTTTTATTCCTTTCTTTTTTAAAAATAAATAAAATTATTTAATATCAATCTAAAACATAAGAATTTGTACCACCAAAACACTATACTCTAAAGAGTAAACTTCAGAAATTTATAACTTAAGAGTCTAAAAAATTATTTCTTCTTCCCCTTTTTCCCCTTTTTTCCTAAATAAATCATTGTCTTCAAAACCGTGTCAGGCGTCAAAGAAATGCTATCAATTCCTTCATTGACCACAAATTCTGCAAAATCTGGGAAGTCTGAAGGTGCTTGTCCACAGATACCAACTTTTCTTTTTCTCTTGTGAGCTCCTTTAATGAGTTGTCTGATGAGAATTTTTACCGCTTCATTCTTTTCATTGGCAATATGAGAAATTGCTCCGCCATTGTCACGGTCAATTCCCAAAGTAAGTTGAGTTAGATCATTACTTCCGATTGAAAATCCATCAAAAATCTTTGCAAATTCATCAACAAGAATTATATTTGCCGGAATTTCGGCCATGACATAAACACGAAGACCATTTTTACCTCTTTCAAGTCCTGCTTCTTTCATTACCGCAAGAACCTTTTTACCTTCTTCTATAGTCCTACAAAACGGGATCATCACAATCACATTCGTTAACCCAAACTCTTCGCGGACTTTTTTAATCGCTTCACATTCAAGCTTAAAAGCTTCTTTATATTTTGGATCATAATATCTTGAAGCGCCGCGCCAGCCAATCATCGGATTCTGTTCTTGCGGTTCAAAATATGTTCCTCCGATTAAGTTTGCATATTCATTTGTTTTAAAGTCAGAAAATCTGACAATAACATCTTTGGGATAAAAAGCCGCTCCCAATTTTCCGATTCCTTGCGCCAGTTTGTCAACAAAAAATTCAGTTTTACTCTTATAGCCATTTGTTATTTGATGTATTTTACTTACTGTTTGTCTATCTAATCTGACTCCTTTTATTTTTCCATCAAGTGCCATTAACGCAAGTGGATGAGCTTTAATGGTGTTGTTAATAATAAACTCTTCTCGTGCCAAACCAACGCCATCATTGGGTATAAAAGACTGTGTAAACGCTTGATCAGGCTCTGCAAGATTCATCATAACCTTGACTTTTGGTTTTTTTAATCCTTTTAAATTTGTCTTTTTAATCTCAAAATTTAAAAGACCATCATAAATATATCCTTCTTCTCCTTCAGCACAACTTACTGTCACATCTTTTCCAGATTTCAAAATGTCTGTACAAATTCTTGTTCCAACAACACATGGAATTCCAAGTTCTCGAGAAACAATTGCAGCATGACATGTTCTTCCTCCAGAATTCGTCACAATTGCTGAAGCAATTTTCATAATAGGTTCCCAATCTGGATCAGTCATTTCTGTAACCAAAACTTCTCCTTTTTTAAAATCCTCAATATTGCTTACATCTTTTATTACATGAACTTTTCCTTTTCCAATTTTATATCCAACACTTGCACCAGAACAAAGAATTCTACTTTTTTTACCCATTATATATTCCTCAAGAACATTCGCATCACGAACACTTTGAGCGGTTTCAGGACGAGCTTGTACAATAAACAATTTTCCAGTTACACCGTCTTTAGCCCATTCCATATCCATTGGTCTTTTGTAATGATCTTCAATTATCGTAGCCCACTCGGCCAACTTAAGAACTTCTTCTTCTTTTATACAAAACTTCTTCCGATCTTCTATCGGAACTGAAACATTTTTTGTAGACGATTTCCCTTCAGTACTATAAACAAGCTTTAATGCTTTTGAGCCGAGATTTTTTTCAATGATAGGTTTAAATCCCTTTTTAAGCGTTGGCTGAAAGACATAAAATTCATCAGGTGTAACTTTTCCCTGAACAATATTTTCACCAAGCCCATAAGCAGCGTTTATCAAAACCGCATCACGAAATCCAGACTCTGTGTCAATTGAAAACATAACTCCGCTTATTGCTTTGTCAGAGCGAACCATCTTTTGAACTCCTACTGAAAGTGCAATTGTGAAATGATCAAAGCCCTTGTCTTCACGATATGAAATCGCACGATTTGTGAAAAGTGAAGCAATGCACTGTTTTGTAGCATATAAAACATTGTGAATTCCTTTTATATTCAAATATGTATCCTGCTGACCCGCAAATGAAGCATCAGGTAAATCTTCTGCCGTAGCACTACTTCGAACCGCTGTATCAACATTTTTTCCGTATTGTCTTTCCATTTCTGCATAAGCTTTCGTGATTTCTTCATTTAAGTCTTCTGGGAGCGATGCTGCCATAATCGCATGTCTGACTTTTTCCCCTCTTTCAGAAAGATTTCTCATATTATGCGTATCAAGATCGCTTAAAATTTCTTTTATCTCAGTCATTAAACCTGAGTCTTTCATAAAATGTCTGTAAGCATGCGCCGTCAAAGCAAACCCATTCGGAATGCTCACTTTTTTCTTGGTTAATTTTTGATACATTTCACCTAAAGATGCATTTTTGCCTCCCACAAGACCAACATCAGTATTCGTTACTTCGTTATACCACAAAATATATTTTTCTTTTCTATTTTTCATTTTTTTTGTTAGTGTTTTAAATTATTTATAGGTCTAGTATAGCATAAATTTAGTTAGTTGAAAAGAGCTCTTTAAGAATAAAATTTTATATCTTTCACATATCGACAAATTTTAAAATGTCTGTTCTTCTTTCTTTTGTTTTTTTATAAAACAAAAAAAATACGAAGAGAGAAAAATAAAAGATCCAAAATGGTACTTAAATTACAATTTTAACAAAAATAAAATGGTAGTCATGAGGCCCTAAATAAACCACAAGTCGAACAAAACGAAGAAAAAAAGCAGAAATAACCCTCAACACCATTTTTCGTTTTTTCATTCATACATCATCATTTTGAATTACGAAATTTAACATACTTGTCGCCCTGAGTCGCTCATCTTGTCACCCTAAACTTGTTGAAGGGTTGAAGTCTTAAGAAATATTACTAATCAATATGAATTTACTTAGACAAGCTCACTATGACAAATTTAGCTATTTCGTGATTCAAAAGAGAATAGTATTGAAGGTGGCGGGCATCTCACAGGTGTCCGTCACCAGTGTATGATTATTTTCTCTCTTCATAATCCTCATAATTTCCTAGATACGCCTTCACTTCGTTGTTTTTGATTTCCCAGATTATATTACATACTTCTGTCAAAACTGAACGGTCGTGAGAGACGATGATAATTGGTCCACCAAAACCTTTTAGGACTTCATTGATAGCATCTTTACTTTGAATATCAAGATGGTTTGTTGGTTCGTCGAGAACTAATATATTCGCTTCGCTCAAGATCAATTCAGCTAAAGCCACCCTTGCTCTTTCACCTCCACTTAAAGAGAATATTTTTTTAAAGACGTCTTCGCCGGAAAAAAGCAACGCTCCTAAAACAGTTCTTATTTTTTCTTGTCCTTCTTTAACCTTTGATTCTACTTCTTCTAAAATATTTTTATGAGGATCAAGTTCTTCATGAGCTTGAGCGTAATAGCCAATTTTAACTCCAGTGGAAAATTTGATTTTTCCTTCAATAGATTTATCTTTACCAATTAAAGTCTTGAGAAAAGTTGATTTTCCCGCTCCATTTGGTCCGATGATGCCGATTTTATTTTCTTTTTCAACCACCCACTTCCCCTCAAAAACTGCCAGCGGAAAATTTTCTCCGCCCACAAAAAGATTTTCAATTTCCAAAACTTTTTGCGGTAATCTTTTGGAAATATTAAATTTAATTTTTACTTTTTTCTTGTTCTCTTCCAGTTTTTGCACTTTATTAAGTTTATCTAACATTTTAATACGGCTTTGCACAGCGCTGGCTTTAGTTGCTTTATATCTAAAACGTTCAATGAATTCATTTTGTTTTCCTAAATATTTTTCCTGTCGTTTATATTCTTCTGACTTCCTTTGTTCCCGTTCACTTCTCTCTTCAAGATATGAAGAATAATTGCAGAAATATTTTTCAAGTCCTCCTCGTTGCAGTTCGAATGTTTTATTACAAATCAAATCAAGAAATCTCTTGTCATGAGAAATAGCAAGAATTGCTCCATTCCAATTTAACAAAAACTTTTCTAACCAATCAATTGTATCCAAATCTAGGTGGTTTGTTGGTTCATCTAATATTAAAATATTTGGTTTTTGTAAAACAATTTTAGCAAGAGCTAATCTAGTTTTTTCTCCTCCAGAAAGAGAGCTCACTTTTCGCTTCCACTCACTTTCAGGAAAGTTAAATTTTCCCAATACTTCTTCTGCATATTCTTCATATTCATATCCTCTTCTATTTTCAAAGTCATGCACGACTTCACCATATTCGTTGATTCTTTCATCTATATCCGAACTCTTTGTATCTGACATTAAATTTTCTAGCTCCCTCTTGCGAACAATCGACTTATAAATTTTTTCATCAGCAGAAATCATTTCTTCTGAGATTGTATTATCTAATGAGTTCCAATGTGTTTCTTGAGGCAAATAACCAATAATAAGATTCTTATTATTTTGAACATCTCCGCTCTCAATTTCTTCCTGCTTCATAATAATTTTTACCAGAGTGCTTTTTCCCATTCCGTTCGCACCAACAATAGCAATCCGGTCAGTGCTATTCACCACCAAATCAATTCCAGAAAAAAGCAATTCCGTTCCAAATTTTTTTGAAACCTTGCTCAAAATTACCAGAGAACCCTCAATTGGTTTGCTTTTCATTATAATATTATTTTTTAACATATATTTGAATTTATTAATTCTAACTTATTTTATAAAATACTAAGCACTATTATCATTGCAAGTAATCCTGCAGGACGAAGTAACAATCCCAAAATTAAGTTCCTTACGCGTAGTCATGAGATTGCTTCGTTCGTTGCAATTCCCTCGCAATGACACCATTTTTCAAATCAAAAAACCTGCTAAACAGAATATTGTTTTATTGTTATTTCGCTAATATTTTACAAATGATTTGCGAAATAAATGCAATAAAAAAACAATCCACTTATCTTACAGGCTTTACTTCAAACATAACAACACAGCCAAAAATTCGACTTGTGTAGATATTATTTGATTTTAGGGAAAAATTGTTCATACATTTACTTAAAGTATTCATAGTTTATCATTTTTTTTATAAATGTCAAACTATTCACAATAATTTTACATTTTTTCTATTCCACCACTTGCAAGTCCCAAAACTTTTTATATAATCCTTTTTTCTTTTTAATCAATTTTTGGTGATTGCCTTCCTCGATGATCTCTCCGCCATCAATCACATAAATCTGGTCAGCTTTGCGGGCGGTGGTCATTCTGTGAGTAATTATTATAATTGTTTTTTCTTTTTTTAATTTTTTTAAAATATCCACAATCTTTGCCTCATGCTCAGCATCAAGCTGATTTGTTCCTTCATCAAAAATGATAATCGATCGATTTTGAATCAAAACCCTTGCAATTGAAAGAAGTTGTAATTGTCCACCTGAAAACTGCACATCATCTCCAATAATTGCATCAAGCTTTTTGGGTAATTTTTCAATTTCATTTTTTAAATCTAAAACTTCAAAAATTTTCCAAATTTTTTCATCTATATCTTTTTCAAATTCACCGAAAGAAATATTTTCACGAATAGAAAAACTTTCCAACATAAATGGTTCTTGCGGAATTATGCTTATATATTTTTTTACATATTTTGGCTCAATGTTTATCAACTTATTATTTCCAATCAGAATGTTTCCTCTTTTTGGATCATAATTTCTCGTTATCAAATTTACCAATGTTGTCTTACCACTTCCATTTCTACCAACTATCGCCGTAATTTCTCCTTTTTTAAATTTAATACCAATCTTCTTTAAAACTATTGGCATTTTTCCACCTTTCTTTGAAAGAATTTGCTTCCACTCAGACAAATCTCCAAACTCCCAGACAAATGAAGATTTTTTCTGAAGATTTTCTTCTTTCCTGACGATACTTTTTATATACTCACGCTCTTCTTTATAAAAATTAGGATAACTAAAATCAATATTTTCAAATAAAATATCACCATATACTGGATAATTTATATTTTTGATTTTATCCAATTTTAGCCTTGGCTTCAAATTCATGAAAAATTCTAGTTTATGAAACTTAATTAAGATGCTATTTAAATCAGGAATGACTGAAGAAATATCTCGAAATACTCCTTGTAAAAGTGAGATATATAAAATCAGCATTATAAAACTACCAATAGTTATATTTCCATTTGTAACCTGAAAACCTGCAAAAAGAGCTGTGAATATATAGGCAAAATTTTGAGCCAATGACTCTAATATTGAATATTTTCCATATATTTCCTCTTCCTTTTTCTCAAGATTATACCTGGTTTCTCGAAGTCCCCAATATTTTTTCATTACAAAATTGTCACTATCTATGTTCGTAATATTCTGAAGTTCATAAAAAATTAAATTCTGTAATTCCCAAAATCGTGACAGCTTCCTTTCTTTGACAACATTTAACATAATATCTTTTTTTGTTCTACTGTTAATTATAATAATTTGAACCACACCTGAAAAAAGCAAAACAATAAATATACTTGGGCTGAAATAGGCAACAATTGGCAAAATTCCAAACACTGCAACCGTGATATTTATTTGACTAGAAGCAAAACTCAAAAGTCTTCCTACTAAATATGTAACATCTATAGAACTGTTCACTATTCTTCTATTGCGTGGATTTTTCATAAATCCAGCATCAAATTTTTCAATACAATTATACAATTCTTTTTCAAGTTTTACTGAACAATTATAATCAATTTTTTTATTATATACACTCGAAATTGATGCAAATATTTTCTCTAACAAATTCACAATAACTGAAAGAAAAACTATCAATACAAAAATAAATTCAGGACTAGAAGAAAAAACACCAAAGAAATCGCTATATTTATTTTCCAACTGATCAACTTGAAGCTTACTGAAATATGGAATCAGAAGCACGAGTCCTGATTGAATAACTCCAATAACCAAAAAAATCACAAAAAGAATTTTGTTTTGTGAGATTATTTTGGAGATAAGTTTATATTGTTGAGTCATTAATAATTAATTTCATTTTTAAACTTTCCTATTCAACTTCCGCAACCAATGGATCTCTTCCTAAATCAATTTCTTCTTTGTCATTAAATCCATCATTATCAGTGTCAGGATTTTCAGGATTAGTTCCTGCTTTTTTTTCATCAGCGTCTCCAAGTCCATCACTATCTAAATCAAGTTGTCCTGGTCCAAGTGGATCGTAACCGCCTTCAACTTCTTGTCCATCAAAATAACCATCACCATCTGTGTCAGATTCAAGTGGATTTGTTTTCCAATTTCTAATTTCTATAAAATCAGTTAATCCATCTCCATCTGTGTCAGCATTGTTTATATCAGTTCCAAATTCCTTTTCTTCACTATCAAGTAGGCCATCTTTGTCTGTATCAATATTTTTTACTTCTTCTTTTTTTTCTACTTTTGGAACAGCATTATCTTTTATATCTTCAATTTTCTTAATTGAACAACCCGAAAAAGAAAAAACTACCAACAACAAAAATGATAATATCGCAATTTTTTTATAATTTTTCATGTTTTTAATTAATCAATTATTATCTTATTATATCACAAAAACTTAAATCTAATTATCCTCAAAATGCTTCATCCAATCTTTTTTGTAATTTATATTAAACTGTTTATAAAACTTCACTTCACTCACCTGCGCACACCATTCGTCACCGAACATAAAAATTGATCTTTTGATATCAGAAAAGTATTGATAATTCGTTAAAGGATTACATTTTGTGCTTAACAAAGCGTAGTTTAGTGAATTTATAAGAAATCCTCCGTCATGCCTAAAATTTTTCAAATGCTCTGATTCATGGACTAAAAGAGATGCAAAATAAATTTTATCCTCAAGAGAATCAAAAGGTTTAGAAAAAACTGGATCAATTTCAATATAATCTTCTGGCATATGCGCCATCGCAAGAACGGGCTTCATACTTCTTTGAGAGAAATAGAATTGATTTGTATTGTTTACAATTTTTTCATATGCCTTTGGATCAACGATTCGAAGAAAATGAAGTGTTTCTGAAATATTTTCCATTCCCTGAGATGATCCTTGTGTGCCTTGTATAATTTTTTCCGCTTTAATATCAATTTTTTTCTCATTACTATAGTCTAAAATTTTCTGATGCGTAAAAACATCAATAAAACTGTTAAGCAATGTAAAAATTATAATTATGTTTATTGTAAAAAATATTATAAATGCCTTTTGAAAATCTCGCTCTCCTTGGATTATAAATTCAAGAAAATTAATTTCTTTTTCAATTATTTTTTGCCTTCTTTCAAAAGTTAATTTATTTTTTTTTGATAGATAATAAATAAAAAAACGAATTGGCAAATATATCAAAACGAAACTTAGTGCAAAAACTCCAACTATACTTGGAAAAAGTCCGAAATCAAAAATGAAAGAAAGTAAAAATGAAGAAAATTTATAAAACACTATTGTAAAAAAAAACACGAAAAAATAAATAAAGAGTTCAAAAATAAACTCCCTGAAATTTTCTTTTTTAAGTTTCAAAATTTTTTGCCAAATTATTGCAAAAATAAAAATGAGTATTAAATCACCGATCATATTTATTCTTCATTAAAAATTTCATTATAATTTTCTTCATCAACTATTTTTATTTCATTTTTCAAATTAATATAATTTCCTGATGGATATTTATCTCCTAGAGATTTTGAAAGAGGATTATAGCCATTTTTTATTTCATCAAAATCAGTATATCCATCAAAATCAGTATCGGGGTTATTTTTATCTGTATTTATCGTCATTTCTACAAGATCAGACAAGCCATCATTGTCACTGTCTTCCTTTCTGAGCTTTATCTCAGTCGCTTCTTCAACTATATTAGAAGTCTTATTGTTACTCTCTGTGACTAAACTGGATTCATCTTTTTTTTCAACAACATAATCGGTACAATTAGCCGTCTGTAGAAATTCCAATGCCCTTTGATTATCATATTTCCTAGGACTATTTACGATTAAAAAAACGATTGAGCCATCGACCTCTCCACATCTTAAAGTTCCAACCAACCCCTCTACCTTTTTCTCTAAAAGTTTATACGACTCTGTTTCAATCATAGAATAATAAGCCTCTTGGTTTCCAAGAATAATTGTCTCAAAACTTTTCTCATTATAATTATCATCAATATATCTTTCAAGAAAATCATAATCTAAATTTTCACCTGTTGTAGATCCATAATTTTTTATCATATATTTACTTTCAAATCCCGTTGGCATATGCAAAATTGAAATATCGTTGCCACTTTTTTCATCTTTGATTTCAACCGTTTCAAGTGTTATACCATATATAATTTCTTTAGTTGCCTTCTTCAGGTTATAGTCACTATCTGGAAATTCCCAATTGCCAATTTTTTGAGCGTCCTCAAGAGATATTGTTTTTTCTGCTTGGATAGCTATTAGAAAAACAGAACTTCCAAATAAAACAACAAACAAGAATGAACCAACTATTACTATTTTATTAATTATCTTTTGATTGCTATTTTGTATTTCTTTAAATTGATCCATATCTTTATTGCTGAAGAAATTAAATACCTAAAAATATAAGAACTACACCTACTATAATAGCCCACAATTTTGGATGACTTTTTATTTTTTTGTTCTCAAGTTCCAAATAACTCAAAGAAACTTTTTGTCCGATTCCTCTAAAAAACCATCCCTGGGCAATTACTTGCTGACCAATCAATTTGTTAATTTTTGTCAGTGCGAAAAAGAAATCACCAAGTTTTCCAAGCTTTGAATTATAATCTAAAAAAACCAAACCGCCGTTATCCTGAAACATTAAGTCTTCGCTCAAAGCTGCACCTGCTTGTCCCCTTCCAATTATTTTTCCATCAAGCAAAATTCTTTTCCCTCTAATAGGAGAATTATAGATATCAGCCATCTGCTCTCTAATTGTTGTTTTCTCGGCGATGTTATTTGGAAACATATATAACGCTTTAATTATAAATGCCAAACCTAAAAATATGAACAGAATCTTCATAGATCCTCCTGTTAATAATACTGCAGATAATCCAAACAAGATTGCAAAATGAGGAAGAAAAAACACGAAAACCCCTAATAAAAATCCATGATACAATTTTTCTTTATCTATCGTCATATTATTTATAGCTGCTCTGATGTTAAACATATTTTCCTTTCCAATAGATTTAGCAACTTCTCCAAGTCTTTCAATTCTCTTTCCGGTCAACGGATGAGTTGATCCTAACTCCAAAACAAATGCCCATGGACTCACAAAATCAAACGCCATAGTCTTGTTAATTGTCTCATTTGTGTCGGACGACTTTAATGCCAAACCAAGTCCTTTGGCAGATTTTACATCCAAAATTCCCAGAGCTCTTGTGCTTTCCATGAGTCTTCCAGACTTTTTGTCATCTTCCTTTGCAACTATACCATAGGCAATTTTGATTAACGCAGTTGAAAGTTTATTTGGATCGCTAATATTTTTTGCTGCAAATTCATCAGCATAATATTCTCTAACTCGAGATAAATATAAAATCACATAACTTCCAATGAAATAAAAAACATAGGATAGTAATCCGATATACACAAGCACTTGACCTTTTTTGTTCCTTCTTATTTGTTTTGATTTTGTAAAAATTACATACAATTCATATAAAATTTGCAAAAGAGTGCTTGCAATTGTCATAATTACAAAATCATAGTGGACAATATGACCAATTTCATGAGCCAGTACCGCTTCCACTTCATCTTTTTCAAGATATGTAAAAAGACCCTTTGTAAAAACAAGTCTTGCATTTGATGGCAGTGAACCATATGTAAAAGCAGTAGGATTGTCATCATCAATAATTCCGATTTTTTTGGGAGATTTAACATTATTTTTTTGACAAATCGTTTTCAAAAAACTCGCCGTTTCTGGATAAAGAGAATGTATATCTTCAATGGAATAAAATTTGATCTTATAAAAAAATCTCATCATAAAATCAGTAATCATCGGACCGATAATCCACATCAAGAAATTAAAAACAATTGTCGCACCAATTAAAAAAGGAGCATTAATACTGCCCAATAAATAAGCTGCCGAAGCTAAAATTGTAAAAACGAATCCAGAGAGAATACCAAGTGTGACCAAACTTGCAAATTTTAGATTTTTAATCATGGGTTTTGATTAGTTTTTAGTGAATCTCCCTGTGGCTCCGAGGCGGAGACCACAGGGCGTCAAGTTGTAATTCAAAGCTCGAAGAGTTTTAACTGCTTGGCGTCTTCTTTTCTGCCTTGCTTCTCTATGTATTTCTCAATGACTGCTTTGTTGCCTCTGCCACTTACTGTCTTAAATTAAAAAACATATATCAGCTAAATATGTATTATTTTTTTATATTTTAATAATCATTATAAAATTTATCTTTTAGTTTCCATCCCCATTAGAGCACTTATCCTTTCTTCCATCGGTGGATGAGTCATAAACATTTTATTTACTTTCTTTCCTTTAAATGGATTGGCAATGTAAAGATGAGCGGTAGCGCGGTTGGCGACTTCTAATTTTTCCGAGTCTCCGGAAATTTTTTGAAGGGCACTTGCAAGTCCATCTGGATAACGAGTTAAAAGCGCGCCGTCAGCGTCGGCTAAAAATTCTCTTTTGCGAGAAATCGCCAGCTGGATTAGCATCGCAAAAAGAGGGGCTAAAATGGAAAGTAAAATCGCGACAATTACTATCCAACCTCCCCCTCCTTTATTATCTCTATTTCCTCCTCCAAACCACAGAGAATGCCTGAAAAAGTCAGCCAAAAGCGCAACCATTCCAACCAAAACAACAACCACAGTCGCCAGTAAAATATCCCGGTTTCCAATATGCGAAAGCTCGTGAGCGATAACTCCTTCCAATTCACTGCGATCCAATTTTTGCAGAAGTCCACTCGTCACTGCCACCACGGCATGCTCCGGATCTCTTCCTGTGGCAAAAGCGTTCGGCGCGGTGTCATCTATAATATAAATTTTAGGAAGCGGAAGTCCTGCTGTGATACACAAATTTTCCACAAGACGATAAAGTTCTTTATTGTCATTAAATTCAACGAGCTTTGCCTTGCTCATCGCAAGAACCAATTTATCAGAATACCAATAGCTTCCAACACTCATCAAAATACTAAAAAATACAGCGAACCATAAAATCGTGCTTGACCCCATCGCCTGAGAAAAAACCCAGCCTACTGTAATTACAAAGACTAAAAACACTGACATTAAAATGTAAGTATTGCGAGTATTTCTGTCTGATTGGGTGTATAAAGTTGGCATACAAACTGAAATTAAAAATTAAATTATTATTATAACTTCCCTTCCCCAAGAGGATTATAACCATTTTTTACCTCATCACCATCTGAATATCCGTCTCCATCTGTATCTGTTTTATTTGGGTCTGTTTTATATATGGATGTTTCTTCATAATCCGAGAGTCCATCATTGTCAGCATTCTGAGATTTATCAGTTATGTTATTATTACAAATTTGATTTAATTTTTCATCTATAATGTTTTTGCATAATTCTCTATTTTGTCCTATGAATGCTGTTTCATAATAAATGATATCCTTGCAAGCTTGCTGAATATTTTCAGGTTTTAGATTTGAGCAATCATCAGGATTCCTATATACTAAAAAAATATTTTTCAAACAATTTGTAAAATCACTACCTTCTGAAAACTGACATTTTTCATTTCTCTTTGCTGCAATTCTTTGTACGGTTGGATCTGCACATTCAATTATCATTTTTTGATCTCCAATTTCACCACAAACACTACTATCGCCTTTTATAAAGGCCACAGAAGAAACGCAATCACTGTGATCGCTTCTTCTTTTGCATAGATTGGAATAATTTGTATTATTTATTGCTGCCTCAAGATAGAATTCTAATTGCGAAGAAGTAAATTCCGGATGAATGTTTTTCAGCTCTTGTAAAATTTCATCAATATCTTCATTATAATCATCTTCTATCGTTAAATTTTTTTTATTTACTAATTTTTCATTTTCATTATTTACCAAGCTATCTTTTTTAAAAATAAGCACAAAAACTAAGGCAGATAGTAAAATTAATACTATACATCCTAAAATTATAATTTTTCTTTTTTTGTTTAACATAAATTTAGACTATTTCCAACATCTAAAAGTCGCAGTCGTGTGATTTGTTCTTAAATACCAATTTTGAAGATTAGCAGGATCCTGACCTAATCTACAATTATATCCACCAACACCACCGCAAGGTCGCATTTCTTGAACAACTACATATGGTCCAGGCATTCCTATAGTATAACCCCTACCACAACAATTGCATCCATCTTTTCCACAGCCAACAAGTTCACAACAAGCATATCCAGTTCTTGCGACACTTGTAGAATCACAAGCAGAAGAGGTTCCTCCAACTGGAGTTGGTGGCAAAGCAGTGCAAGCCTCCCAACCTGAACAACACTGATTACAGTTTTGTGTTCCAGCAACTGGAACCCCAGTACAATGCGCAGGCATTCCATCAAAAAATGTATCTTCACAATCTCTAATTCCAAAAGGAGCAGGAGCATTATAATCACAAACCTCCAATCCATTTACAATTCCGTCACCACAAAAAGTCGGGACTGTATTCAAATTACAATCAAATCTTGCCCAACTTCCATCTCCTAAAGGATCATTAAACCCAAAAAGAACCATGCCAGTATTAATAATAGTCCATGCAACAAAAACAACAACAAATCCAAAGACAATTTTGTTCATATATTGTTTTGCAGATAGAAGCAAATTTGAATCTCCACCAGTTTTAACGTGAATAAATCCCGCAACAATAATAGACAAAATTGTTATAAGAATAATCAATTCCATCAAAAAATTAATAACATTACTTGCTAAAACAACACTATGACAAATATTGCAAGACTCTGTCTCATTCCAAACAGTATCAAGATTATCAGTTATTCTTCCACAAGGAACCAATCCTCCTGAATTATCAAAAAGAGAAGTACAATCTAACGGATCGGGATTACATTTACAATAAGAACAGCCTAATCCTCCACAAAAAGTAGCATCCGTTCCATCACATTGTTCATTACCATCATTTGCAGGACCACCCAGTCCAATATCATTTGGAATTTGAGCAATATTATCACCACAATAAGTATTGCATGTGCAATCTGTATCACACCCATATCCCAAACATGCATTATTATCTATTCCATCACACTGTTCATTACCGTCATTTGCAGGTCCGCCCGTTCCGGCATCATTAGGAGCTTGGATAACATCATCTCCACAAAAAGAAGGTGGAGCACACATCAATTCAATGTCGGGATAATCCATATATTGGTTCCATTTTTGAGAAACAGACAAAAATCCGTTTGGATTATATAATTTTGTATTAGGTTCTGAAACTTCACAATCATCATATTCTGTGCAAGAAGCATCCACTTGAGTACATGTATTTCCAAAAATAGCTGCTGTCCAATTATAATAAGAAAGAATGGAAGGCAAGGGAGAAGGAGAAGAAGCACAAAGACAAGAATCTGAAACTCCCACAACACAAACATCACTAGAGGTTAATGGAAAAATATAAGAAGAGGTTCTTTGCCCATTCGTATCAGTTCTTATTTTGCATACACCAGATCCTCCACCAAGATCTATAGGTTCGAAATTTATTTCATAAGTTGTTCCCGCAACCAAAGACACAAAGCCATTTAGTACTAAAATATTATTTCCAACAACACCACCTGCCCAATTATCAACTTCTAGGTCAATCGTATTTATAACCCAATTATTTGAACTAATATAAACATTAACTTTATTTCTTGAAGTAAAACAACTATTATCGCTTAGGTTGATATTAATTTTATTAATCAACATATCAGCTGCAGGAGTAAACTTAAAAAAAGATGTTACGGGATCTCCACTAGCATCAAATCCAACTAGATCCAAGTTATTATCAGCTCCTCCATCTCCTTGTTGCATTAAATTATAATCAACACATTGAGCCGAAACATCATTAGTCGACAAAACAAAAAAAGACACCAAAAAAACAAAAAGAAATGAAAATGAAATTCTTGTTATTTTTTTTGCAATATCTTTTGTGATCATTTTTGTATTATAAATTTTATATGACAGTTTTGCGCGCATAGTTACGGGATTGCCACGGTCATGTCTCCCTCTTAATAACAGCAATATGTCATATTTTACTAAACTCTAAAACTTTTTGGCACTTCTTTTTCTTTCGGCAACGAAACGAAAGCGAAAAAGCTCCAAATTTATTCAATTTACCCAACAAACTCCTTTACTTTTTTTCGCAATTCCTTTTTTATCTTATCCCAATCCGCACTTTCAAGCATCAATGGCATTGGATCTTGCTCTGCGTCCTGAAAATAAATCAAGCTTTTCAGAATATGCAATTGACTGTATTTTATCTCTTTGTATTTTTTATCAAAAAAAGATAAAATCTCTTTCAAAGAATATTTTTTAAGCAGAAAATATAAATCTATAAAATCCTTCTTGCTTCCTCTGCTTGAAATTGCGTCTATCTTCATGCAAGCAATATCTTGGGCACTTGCTAATTTTAAATTCTTGCCGTATTTGATTAAAGGAAACAGCATTTTATATTTATATCCCAAAAAGCTGATTTTAACTCCGTTTATGCTTGCGTTTAAAGTTCTTTTTTCTTCGGAGTAAACTTTCAATTTCCCTATTTGCGTTAAAATGGTTTTTAATTCTTTCGTGAAAAAATCATTTTTTGAGAATAAATCAAGATCAATTGATTTTCTATGTCCCAATTGCAACGCCAAAGCAGTCCCGCCGGCCAAATAGAAATCTTTAATTATTTCTATTTTGTCTAACGATTCCAAAACGCACTTTGTTTTTGTATTGATGACTTTTTCGTACATTTTTTATTAACTGACAAGTTAAATATAAGCTCCCAAAAATTAGCGTTTTTTTTATCGGGATAATTAATTTTCAAAGCCGCTTCTTTTATTTTTTCATACGGATAACGTTTCTTTAAAATATCATAATCCTTCTTATCTCCAAACAACAAAACCCGCTTTATAATAAAATCAGCGTTCTCTTTATAGTCAAGATTTTCAAAATCAACATCCCAAAACAAATGTTTATCTATTTTAGCCATATTATAAATTATTTTATTTCAGACGCGTCCTAAAACTCCACTTTCAGAGTCTCTTTTTCTTTCGGCTCTTCAATCTCAAAAAATTCTCTTTTTTTAATATTTAAAATCCCAGCGACAATACTATCGGGAAAAACAAGAATCTTCGTGTTGAGATCGCGCACATTGCCATTGTAAAATCTTCTTGACGCCTGAATTTTATTTTCCGTATCAGAAAGCTCTCTTTGCAGTTCAAGAAAATTCTCGTTGGCTTTTAACTGCGGATAATTCTCACTAACCGCGAACAAGCTTTTCAAAGCTCCAGAAAGCATATTTTCCGCTCCTGCTTTTGCCTCAGGATTTTGAGTATTCATTGCGTTTGCTCTTGCCTTTGTCACTTTTTCAAAAAGCTCTCTTTCATGAGTTGCATAACCTTTCACAGTATTGATGAGGTTTGGGATTAAGTCATATCTTCTTTTAAGCTGCACATCAATGTCGCTCCATGCTTCATTTGTTCGAACTTGCAATCTAACAAGAGCGTTGTATATCATCACAAACCACAATACTACTGCCACAATGATGACCAAAAGCACGATTAAAATTAAATTTGTTTCCATATGTTTTTCCTTTCTTTTTATTAATTAATTTTGATTATTCATAACTATTTAATAATATCCATTTTATAGAATAATATCATAAATTTATTATTTTATCAAAAAAAGTTATAAATATTAATCAAGGCCTTAAGAGACAGTTAGAATTATTAAGAGCCTCAGCAAGTTCTTTTTAATAGGACTTACAAATATAATAAAAAAGACAGTCCTTATAAAAAGGACTGTCTTTGGTTTAATGTTATAAATTAAAAATTACATCCCCATCATTCCACCACCCATTCCTCCCATTGGAGGCATTGGTTGAGAATCTTTCTTTTCAGGAAGGTCAGTAATTGCAACTTCTGTTGTCAAAAGCATTGCAGAAACTGAAATTGCATTTTCGACAGCCGATCTAGTTACCTTTACTGGATCTATAATTCCTTCTTTGATCATATCATCAACCATAACTCCAGAAACTGCATTATAACCTTTATTTTTTAATTCAGATTTTCTTACAATATTTGCAACAACGGCTCCTTCTTCTTTTCCTGCATTTTGAACAATTTGTCTAAGCGGTTCTTCAAGAGCTCTAATGAGAATCTTAAATCCTGCACTGAATTCTTCTGCAATATCTTTACTATGAACCTTCAAAGCCATCTTATCCACAACAACTCCAGCCTTTACAAGAGCAGTTCCGCCACCTGCAACAATTCCTTCTTCAACAGCAGCTTTTGTGGCAGCAAGAGCATCTTCAACTTTATGCTTTTTATATGTCAATTCTGATTCAGTAGCAGCTCCAACTTTCAAGACTGCAACTCCTCCCGTAAGCTTTGCAAGTCTTTCTTGAAGTTTTTCTTTGTCAAAATCAGAATCACTCGCATTGATTTCTTTTCTTATCTGAGATATTCGAGCATCAATATCAGACTTATTTCCCTTACCATCAACAATTGTTGTGTTATCTTTTGTTGAAATTACTTTTCTTGCCTGACCAAGCATATCAATTGTTGCATTTTCCAATTTAATACCAAGATCTTCTGTGATAACTTTTCCACCAGTAAGTGCTGCGATATCAGAAAGCATTTCTTTTCTTCGATCTCCAAATCCAGGAGCTTTAACTGCAAGAGAATTAAATGTTCCTCGAATTTTATTAATGACTAAAGTAGCAAGAGCTTCACCGTCAACTTCTTCGGCAATAATTACAATATCTTTCTTTCCTTGCTTACCAACTTTTTCCAAAATTGGCAAAATTTCATTTAAAGATGAAATCTTTTTATCAGTAATTAAAATATACGGATCTTCAAAATCAGCTTGCATTTTGTCCGTATTAGTAATCATATACGGAGAAATATAACCCTTATCAAATTGCATACCCTCAACAACATCACTGCTCATTCCAAAAGTTTGAGATTCTTCAACAGTAATTACTCCGTCTTTGCCTACTTTTTCCATTACCTCTGCAATCATACCCCCAATTTCTTTATCTTCTGCTGAAATTGAAGCAACTTGAGCAATTTCTTCTTTACCTTCAATTTTTTTTGCATTCGCTTTCAGCTCTTTTATAACTTCTTTCCCAGCTGCCTCAATTCCATGTCTAATTCCAACAGGATTAACTCCCATTGCAACATATTTCAATCCTTCTCTGATAATTGCTTGAGTTAAAATTGTTGAAGTAGTTGTTCCATCTCCAGCAACATCATTTGTTTTTGAAGCAACTTCTTTGATAAGTTCAGCTCCAATATTTTCAAACTTATCCTCCAACTCAATTTCTTTTGCAATTGTCACTCCGTCATTTGTAATTGTCGGAGCACCATAGCCTTTATCCAAAATCGCATTTCGCCCTTTTGGACCAAGTGTAATTTTCACAGCGTCAGCAACTTTATCAATCCCTCTTTTGATTGCCTGCCGTGAATCCTCATTAAATTTTATATCTTTTGCCATAATTTTTTTATTATTAATTAATTAATTAGATTGTCATTCTAAAACGAGTTCGGAATGACAATCTTATTTTTTGTTTATTGTTATTCAACAACTGCCATTATATCTTCTTCAGAAACTACTAAATATTCTTTGTCATCAAGTTTAATCTCTGTTGGACTATATTTTGAAAATAATACAGTATCACCAACTTTTACATCAACCTTACTTCTACTTCCGTCTTTGTTGATTTTTCCTGAACCAACAGCAAGAACTTTTGCTTGCTCCGGTTTTTCTTTATCAACTGTATCAGGAATAATAATCCCGCTTTTGGTCACTTCTTCTTTTGAAGCAGCCTCTAAAATAATTTTATTTCCAAGAGGTCTTAGTTTCATAAACTTACCCTTTCTTTTTACTTGCGCCTTATGAATTGCATAACAAGTAAATTATTAAATTTATTAATTTATTAGCACTCTGACTTATTGAGTGCTAATAATATTATATTCGTTTAATAAAAAGTGTCAAGAGAAAACTTTTAATAAAATACAAATATTTTTTCATATTAATTTGAAATAAAAAAAGAGTGTAATAGAATTACTCTCTAAATTTGATAGAACATTTTTGACGATACTATTATTCCTGATTATACATTTAATCCCGAATCTTTTTGACTGGCAAATTCAAAAATTCCCAATTCTTTCATTTTTTGATTAAACTCTGGAATGATGTGACTTTCATGCGAATCAGGATGAAATTCAAGCTGTTCGTTACTAATCGTGATTCGTCCACCCTTTTTCATATTAAGAGGATCTTTTTTTATTCTGTTTGTTTGAATTTCTGACATTTTCTTTTCAAAATAATCCCCCATTTTTCCAGATAAAGTAAATTCAAAAATTTTAGCAATTAAAGAAAGCACCTTGCTTCTCTTGATGCTTCTCAATCCTTCAATTTCTGAAAATTCATAATTTTCAAGATATTTTTTCATCCACTCGTTTGCTTTTTGAAATTCTAAAAATAATTTTCTATCTTTATCACTATTATAAATGCTCAAAATGTGATAATAGAGCTGTGCTGTATAAAGACTTTCAAATGGAATTCGGAGAGACTTATCAGTAATATAATGATTCAGACATATCATATCTTCGGTTTTATTTTTATGTCTTCTAACTCTCAAGAGAGACGTTAAGAGAGTAAAAAATGTTCGAACAGTCCATATTTTCCCCTTTTTTGCAACAATCATCAAATCTACATCCGAATCTTTTCTGGGATTTCCAAGGGAAAAAGACCCACTTCCCATAACCAACTTTGCAAATGGCACGATTTGCATAATCCAAAATATCTTCTTCGATTTTTTCCATTTACTATCCCAAATTTTTTTTCGATTTAATCTCTGCTCAACAATTTCATCTCGTCCTTTTAAAAAATAAAACCCAAAGTTCTGATCTAAATTATTTTTTAGATATTCGCTGATATTCAATAATTCAATAACTTCTGAGAAAGATTCACTTGTATAAGGAAGTGATAATGACCGTAACAATTTCGTATTTAAATTCATATGCATATTATTTTGGTATTGCTTCGACGATTTCTCCTTACAATGACAATCCTTAATCAAATAAAAAAAAATCTCAAAGCTAGTGAGAGGATAATTCAAAATATCATAATAAACAACGGTCGCGAGGATTTGTTTTTCTAAGATTGTTGAAGTTGACATATTTTTGATTATTTGATAGGATAAGCCGTTAATTTTTTGTAAAAATTTACAAGACAGACTGCTTTAAAAAAAGCAATTTGCAAATTAAAAATTTGACTAATAAACAAATGGAAGAACAAGGTAAATGCTCTAAATAACATTTGAAGTGATAGCTGGAATAATATTTATTCTTTTGGGAATAATAGGAATAATTGTTCTTTTAAATGTAGCAATAGCGAGGGTCATATTTTTCGAAAAACTTAAAGGAAAAGAGTTTTATTATAGTATGGTTTTTCTATTTGTCCTAATTTCAATATTTGGGACATGTCTTGTGATTGCCGAATTAACAGGAGGATTGCTAGAAGAAATGAGTGCGTTTGATAGAAGCTATATGCCACCAGAGGATTCACCATCGATAATTAAAAATAATCAATATTGAAAACAACCTTTGCTATATGGCCACAACACCATATAATGATGTTAATTTAGTAGATCAACATTATTATAGGATCCCAATTGAAAAAATTGAGGATTTTAACAGTATGAAAATTGGAACCATTGTCATTAACGACAATGGCGTTCTAAAGCCATTTAAACTTAATTATAGAATTAATCCCTGCCCCTTTCATTTTTTTAAGGGGTTTATTTTTTTATTCTAAAATAATTCCCAAAACTAAATTCAGGATTTCCACGGACTAATCGCCCTCACAATGACAAAATATAACAAAATCTAAATAACCTCTTTCAAATACTTCCCTGTCCAACTTTCTTTAACTTTTATAACTTGCTTAGGTGTGCCTTCGGCAACAATTTGTCCACCCTTGTCCCCTCCTTCAGGACCAAGATCAATAATCCAATCAGCACATTTTACCACTTCAAGATTATGTTCAATAACAAGAACTGTATTTCCTCTGTCAACTAATTTATTCAAAACTCCAAGAAGTTTTCTTGTGTCTTCAAAGTGAAGTCCTACAGTTGGTTCATCAAGAATATACAAGGTCTTTCCTTCTTTTACTGGTCTCGCCAATTCTGTGGAAAGCTTGATTCTTTGAGCTTCTCCCCCAGAAAGAGTTGTAGCGCTTTGCCCCAATCTCATATAACCAAGTCCCACATCATTCAGAACTGACAATTTGCTATATAAAACAGGGATATCTTTGAAAAAGCCTAAAGCTTGTTTTATAGACATATCCAAAACTTCTGAAATTTTAATCCCTTTATATTCCACTTCCAAAGTTTCGCTGTTATATCTTTTACCCTGACACTGTTCACACTCAACATAAACATCAGGTAGGAAATACATTTCAATTTTTGTCACTCCGTCACCCTTACAATTTTCACATCTTCCACCCTTCACATTAAAACTGAAATGTCCTGCTTTGTATTTTCTACTTTTTGATTCATTTGTTGCAGCAAATAAATCTCTAATATGAGTGAAAATTCCAGTATATGTCGCGGGATTACTTCTCGGAGTTCTTCCTATCGGAGACTGATCAATACTTATTATTTTGCTTATTTTTCTGTCACCAATTATGGCTTCATATTTTCCTGGCTCACTTTGAGCTCTGTGAAGTTTTTTAAGTAAGGCTTTTGAAAGAATATCATTTATGAGTGTAGATTTTCCACTGCCTGAAACTCCTGTCACACATACAAATTTGCCAAGAGGAATTTTAACATCAATATTTTTCAAATTATTTTCGCTGGCACCTTTTATGGTTATCTCATAAC
This sequence comes from Patescibacteria group bacterium, assembly GCA_029210775.1. Lineage (GTDB taxonomy): Bacteria > Patescibacteriota > Minisyncoccia > JAHIHE01 > JAGLIN01 > JARGGI01. Next base: position 94,794 of record JARGGI010000002.1, read on the forward strand.
CATTTCCCTTTCTTTGTTTTTTTGGAATTTCAATTTTTCTTCTTCCAGAAAGATAGCAACCTGTAATGCATTCAACTTTCATAATTTGGCTCAGAGTTCCTTGTGCAACAACCTCTCCACCAGATTCTCCTGACTTTGGACCAATATCAATAATCCAATCAGCGTTTCGAATGAAAAAATCATCATGTTCAACTACTAAAACTGAATTACCAAGATCTCTGAGTTTTTTCATTGCATCAAGCAATTTATTATTATCTTTTCTGTGAAGACCTATTGACGGCTCATCTAAAACATAAAGAATTCCGCGCAATTTTGAGCTTAGCTGAGTTGCAAGTTTTATCCTTCTTGCTTCTCCGGCTGAAAGAGTTTCAGAAGATCTTGAAAGAGAAAGATATTCAAGTCCAATATCTTCAAGAAGCTTGAGTCTTTTTATAATTTCTTCAATTATCTGTTTTGATTTTTCCTGATGAGACTTAAGCAGTTTTTGAAAAAATGCAATCTCTTCAGAAATGGTCATTTTGTTTATATCACTAATTGATTTTCCATTAATTTTTACAGCAAGAGCATCCTTATTAAGCCTGTCTCCAAAACAACTTGGGCAAAGCTTTTTTGTCATATATTTCTCCAGCTCATTTCTTATATATTCAGAATTTGTTTCATAATATTTTTGCTCAAGAATTTTGACAGCTCCAAGAAAAACATCTCCTTTAAAATTCTCTGCTTTTTTAGGTCCATAATAAACTATTTCTAAATCTTTTTTACTCATTTTTTCAACTGGGATGTTTATGTTAACATTATATTTTTTATTAATATATTTCAAAACTGCAACATATTCATCCCATTTATTCAATAAATTAGCCCAAGGCCTAATTGCTCCCTCTAAAAGAGTTAAAGATTTATTAGGAATAATAAGATCAAAATCTATCTCAAGCTTAACACCAAGACCAGTACAATTATTGCAAGCGCCATAGGGACTATTAAATGAAAAAAGTTTAGGTTCTATGCCAGAAAAAGTGGTTTTACAATTTTTACAATAGAGATGATTTGAAAAGAAAAATTCTTTATTTTCATCTTCCTGCAAAGAAAAATAGTTTATCACAACAAAACCAGAAGAAAGATTTATAGCCGTTTCCACGGAATCTAAAATGCTTTCATAACTTACTTTGTTTTCAGAAAAAGAAAACCTATCCACAACAATATCAATATCGTGAGGCTTGTCTTCTTGAATATCATCTTTTAACGCTTCTTTTATTAATTTTATTTCACCATCAATCCTAATTCTTTGATATCCAGATTTATCGTATTTTTTAATCAAAGAATAGCAATTAGTAATTTCTTTTTGCAAAACTGGGGCCATAATTATAACACGAGAATCCTTGGGAAAATCATTTATAATATCCACTATTTTTCCAGAACTTTGTTTGCTCAACTCTCCGTCACATTTTGTACAATGTGCTTCTCCAACAGATGAAAAAAATATTCTCAAATAGTTATAAATTTCAGTCATTGTTCCAACAGTTGAACGAGGAGTTTTGGCAGCGCTCTTATCGTCAATCGAAATCGCTGGAGACAAACCTTCAATTTGATCTACGTCTGGTTTGCTCATAAAATTCATAAACTGCTTCGGATAGTTTGAAATGTTCTCTAAATATCTTCTCTGCCCTTCGGCATAAATTGTATCAAAAGCAAGCGATGATTTTCCAGAACCAGAAGGACCAGTTATAACCACTAATTTTTCTCTTGGTATGTCTATATTGACATTCTTCAAATTATGAACTCGAGCTCCTCTTATGATTATTTTTTCTTTTGTCATATTTTGTTTGATAAATAAACTGTCTAAAATTGTATCACAATTTCAGAATAAATCAAGGGGGAGCGGTATTAAGTATAAAATACTAATACATTTATTTAATTATAAAATTATGATAGAATGAGAATATCAGAAGCTATACACTTCTACTATTCCGACTGAAGCAGATGTAAAATGAAAAAATCTATAAGCATAAAGTACTCATATATATAAATGTATTATAAGACGCGCTTTATCCACTAACAAATTTCTTAACTCCTGTCTTCATTCAAAATGATAAATTCAAACACATAATTACTAAATATAAATAACTATAATCTTTTTAAACAAATTAAAAATAAAACCATGATTAAAAAACTTATAATCCACATTCTAACAAATTCAATCGCAATTTATATAGCAGTTGAATTAGTTCCAGGCATTTCATTTTCTGAAAAAGACAATCTTGTCCCTTTCCTAACAGCTGGGTTTTTATTAGGTTTAATAAACTTTTTTGTAAAACCTATACTGAAACTTATTTCAGCGCCAATAATATTTTTTACATTTGGTCTCTTTACAATTGCAATAAATATTGCTATGCTTCTTTTATTGGATTATTTCGTTCAAGAATTGATAATAGAAGGCTTATCGGCAGCATTTTGGGGTATGATTGTAATCAGCGCTGTTAACATCTTTATTGGAACCTTTTCGGAAAAATAAACAATATAAAGCTAATTTTAAACAATAATACATATATGGATAAAATACTTGGCACAATTCAAATAGTTATATCAGTACTTCTTATTCTCTCAATTCTTCTTCAAAACAGAGGAGCAGGACTTAGTGAAACTTTTGGTGGTGGCGGAAATGTATATCAAACAAAAAGAGGATTTGATAAATTTCTCTTTATTTCAACAGTAATCCTTGCTATATTGTTTTTAGGAACAGCCTTTTACAGTTTAATACAAAGTTAATCAAGACCAAAGAAAAAGTCCTTGTCTTGTGTTAAAACATAAAAATTAATAGAAAACTATAAAAGAAAAAAAAGGATTAGTAAAAAAAATAGGTAAAGTTTTTCGTGTATTAAGCAAAAAAGAGAAAGCTTTTGTTTATTTTTTGTTGTTCTTAATTGTTATTAATAGCACTTATTTAGGTTTTTCTCATTACATAAAAAACACTCAGGAAGTCCCAAGGATAGGTGGTGAATATATAGAAGGAATGGTGGGACAGCCAAGATTTATTAATCCTGTTCTATCTCAAACAAATGATATTGACTCGGATCTTTCGTCAATTATATACTCAAGCCTCCTAAGACTTGATTCAAAAGGAAATTTAGTTAATGATTTAGCCGAAAACTATGAAATATCAGAAAATAAATTGGAGTATATCTTTCGCATCAAAGAAAATGTAAAATGGCATGATGGAGAAAAATTCACAGTAGATGATATTATATACACAATTCAAGTAATACAAAATCCAGAATATGGCAGTGTTCTCAGAGCAAATTGGACAGGAATAAGAACAGAAAAAATAGATGATTACACAATAAAGTTTATTTTAAAAAACGCATATTCTCCTTTTTTAAACAACCTTACATTTGGAATATTGCCTAAACATTTATGGGAACTTATAAAAATAAATAATTTCCTTAATGCTGAATATAATCTAAGACCAATAGGAATGGGTCCATATAAATTCAGCCAATTTGCAAAAGAAAAAGATGGTAAAATTAGTTTTATTGAATTTATTATAAACGATGAATACTATTCTCAAAAACCACATTTAGAAAAATTAGTATTCAGATTTTTTCAAAAAGAAGAAGATGCGATATCAGCTTTCAATCGAAAAGAGATAAAAGGAATAAACTATCTTTCTCCAAAAAATAAAGAAAAAATAGCTGATTATGAAAATTCAATCATATACCAACTTCAAATTCCGCGATACTTTGCAATCTTTTTTAATCAAACAAAGAACATAGCACTTTCGGATAAAAAGGTACGACTGGCCCTTGCTCATGCTATTGATAAAAATAAACTAATAGAAAAAATTCTAAAAGGTGAAGGCAGTCCATCAAACTCTCCAATTCCGTCACAACTGTTAGGACATAACCCCGATATAAAAACTTATGACTACGCAATAGAACACGCTCAAAATACACTTGACGCAGCAGAATGGATTGATTCTGATAAAGATGGAATAAGAGAGAAAGAAAATGTTAAAATTGAATTCACCATTGTAACTTACGATCAGCCAGAGCTTTTGGAAATTGCAAAAATGATTCAAAAAATGTGGAAAGAAATCGGTGTTAGTGTTGAAATCAAAAATGTTCAAACAAATGATCTCCGAGATAATTATATAAAACCTCGCGAATATGAAGCTCTTCTTTTCGCAGAAATTCTCAATTACGACCCAGACCCATTTGCTTTTTGGCATTCTTCTCAAAAAAAAGAAACTGGATTAAACCTTTCTTTATATGACAATTCGGAGGTAGATACTCTTTTGGAAGAAACAAGATCCGAAACAGATAAAGAAATAAAAGCAGAAAAATACAGAAAATTCCAGGAACTTGTCATTGAGGACATTCCAGCAATTTTCTTATACAGCCCTAAATATTTATATTTACACAGCAAATCAATTCAAGGCACAGAACTTGAAAACATTATAATTCCTTCAGACAGATTCAATGGAATTGAAAATTGGTATATGAAAACAAAGAGGGTTTGGAAATAAATTAGCTTTTTAGGTTTTTTATTATATTCTGTCATTGTAAGGAGGCTGAACGAGCAAAGTGAAAGAAATGCCGACCAAATAATCCCAAAATTAATTTTAAGTAATTATTATTATCTCCAATTAGTTCAGCGTCTCCGACCTGCCTACCGAAAGACAAGCCTAAACTAGATATTTCTTAAAATTATTTTTTAAAATTTTGATTGTTGTTTATAAAAAAATAGAAAAAAAGAACTCTAAAAAATAAGAGTTCATGTTTCAATTTTTGTTTTATCGTATAACCATTCTTTCTCCAATGGCATAATTATCGTATATAGCTGAATCATCTGGCTCAAACGAGAAGACAATTATTACTTCTGAACCCTTTTTCCCTTCTTTTCTTAGTGGCAATACCAGTGTTCCTTTTATAGATTCAGGATCTTCAATTCTTGGCGAAAATACTATGTATTTACCTTTATCCACAAGTTTTGCTGGCTTCGGTTTGCCAAGTAATCTCTGATCTCCTATTCCAGCACCAACTAACATATACATAAGTAGCGCATTCCAGCAACAATAGAAGAAAATACACTTCCTTCAGTAAAAAATTTCACTGTTGCTATACCATAAGGACTGTTCCGAATATTAAACCTATTAATATACCTCTATCTTTCAACCTAATTTCCCTCCAAATCTGTATTTTTTATTAATCACCTTATCTTATAAAGCAATTTAGTTTTATTGAAACTAATTCAAAACTATTACAATTAAAAAATATGTCAACACGTTGTTCGTCATCTCCATGAAGGCGGAGATTCAGATAAAATGTCATTAGGCATTATTTAAAAATAAAAACTTTAAAAATAAATTTAGTGATAATTTTCACGATAGATTGTCATAATGATATTCTAAAATAGTGATACTTCACTTGGATTCCCGCCAGAGTTTATACTTGAATTAATTTCAGTGCGGGAATAATAAATTATTTACCAACTAAACAATTTAGCAGTATAATTTTATGTCAAAACTCAATTTAAACCTCACTTATTCCGCCATAGATTTATCTTCTCCCGAATTTGTAGAAAAGATTGAGAAAATAAAAAACACTCCCACACCAAAATTCGCGCAATATACCGCTGATTTGAAAAAATTAAAAGTGTTGAGAGAAAAATATCAAGATAAAAAAAATATTATTGTGGAAGGAAATGGCGGGGCGATTTCAAATTTTCGAGGAATTTATAGCGCACTTGGAGAAATATATGACAAAAATGTGTATTTACTGGATACTGAAGATCCGGCTTATATTCAAGAATTAAAAAAGAAATGTTCTCCTGAAAATACTCTCGTTATTTTAACGAGTAAATCAGGAACAAGGATTCAAGTTTTGGCAAATTATTTCGCTTTTCAGAATTATCCAATTTTAATTATCACCGAAGATAATGACGGTGCGTTGAATCAAATTCGAAAAGCAAAAAATCTTGATGTTTCTTTTTATCCTAAAACTGATATAACTGACAGATACACAGGTCTTACAGAATCAGCCCTTACCACATCTGAGATTGTTGAAATTGATACTGAAAAAATGATTGAAGGAGGAAAAGATATGTATGCTTTGTGCAATATAAATTCAGACTTAAAAAACAATATAGCACTTCAAATCGCCTTGACTCTTGACAAACTTGAAAAAATAGGATATACTGAACTGTTCTTATCAATCTATTCAAAAAAACTATTCGGTTTTTATAATCTCATTGTCCAGCTCTATCACGAAAGTGTTTGTAAAAAAGAAGTTGGACAAACAATTTATGGCGGTGAAGCGCCAGAAAACCAGCATCATACTCTGCAACGACTTATTTCTGGAAGAAAAAACTCGCTGGGATTTTTTATTACTGTCAAAAATTTTTCCAAAAATTCATTGAATAGACGCGAGCCCTTGCTTACACCAGAAACGATAGAAATTCCTGACGATTTGAAAAATATTAAGTGTAGAAATATAACTTTGGAAACTTTAAACAATCTTTCTTTGCAAGATATAATCAAAGCCGAGTTCCAAGGAACCTGGCAAGATGTTGTTGATAATAATATCCCAGCCATTCATCTTGAACTCACCGAACTTTCGCCATATTCAATTGGACAATTTATGGCCTTCTTTCATTATTTCACTTTCTACTCCGCCCTACTGCGTGGAGTCAACCCCTGCGACCAACCGGGGGTAGAGAAGAGTAAAGAAAATATTTTTGGGATTGTGGAAGAAATTAGGAGATAATAAAATAAATATAGTTTATCTTTATTTATTCGCCATGCATTGTTATCTTCTTGAAATTAGACAATAAATAACAAAACCTGTCAAACATAAAATTATCTTTGTTAGTTATTTCTTGTTCTATTATTTTAAACATATTTATTTCTGAAGTATTAAGTAAAATTTTTAGTTTTTTTAACAATAACTTCAGATAATTTTGTGTTACCAAAACTTCATTTTGACATTTAATTTTGCCCTTTTCTTTAGAAACATTAATTTCTAATTTTTGTTCACAATTAATCAAAAAACATTCTTTCTTAATTGACAATGTTTCTTTTATACATATGATGATGTTTATAATTTTTTCAATATCTACCACCCTTTGAGTGTCTGATAATTGATATTCTAATAATTCATCTATTATTTCTAAAATTTCCCTCCCGATTTTAATGCTTTTTTATTCTCTTTGAGAAACTACTAATATTCTTGCATGTTTATAGAATCAGTCAATAAACATTGCCTGTTATTCTGAACTTGATTCAGAATCTGTCCTATTAATAAGTTTTGATTCGATATATTTCACAAGATTTGGCGTATCAGATGAAAGATAATAAAATAAATTTAGGATGACAAATAATTTGTTATGAGTTACAAATTATAAGTTGCAAGTTATTTTTATAAATTAATCAGGGGGTGTGGCGGAATTGGCAGACGCACTGGCTTCAGGTGTCAGTGATAGCAATATCGTGGGAGTTCGACTCTCCCCATCCCCACAATTTAAATGCGGGACAGACTCAATATTCAAATCGCTATGAGAGCAATCCCTTGGAAGCTCAAGCTCTCTCTATCACAAATTTAAAGTTTATAAATCAAAAGTTTTATGACTTTTATTTATAACTTTTAATTAATTCATTAAATTAAATAAAATAAAAAAATGATACAAAAAAAAGAAACAACAACACAACAAGAAAGACATTCAATACACTATCAAAGACCAATGACACAGCAAAGAAAAACATCACCACACTCCTTTGGAGCGAACACTCAACAAACAAAGACAAAAAAACTTCGTATAATACCACTTGGCGGATTAGAAGAAGTTGGAAGAAATATGACTCTTTTTGAATATGACAGAGATATTATTATTGTCGATATGGGACTTCAATTTCCAGAAGAAGATATGCCTGGAATAGATTATATAATTCCCAATACAAATTATCTCAAAGGAAAAGAAAAAAACATCAGAGGAGTTTTTATAACTCACGGACATATGGATCACATCGGAGCAATTCCTCATCTTATGCCAAAACTTGGTAACCCTCCAATGTTCACAGCTGTGCTTACTGCTGGGATAATCGAGAAAAAACAAGAAGACTATCCGAATGTAAGTTCATTAAACATAACTGTTGTAAACTTTGAAAGCAAGATTAATCTTGGAAATTTCAAGGTTGAATTCTTTCATGTGAATCATAATATTCCAGATGTTTTGGGTCTTGCGATTTATACACCTGAAGGACTTGTGATTCACACAGGAGATTTCAAATTTGACCATAGCCCGACAACAGATAAGCCTGCGGACATTGGAAGGATTGCGAGACTCGGTTCACAAAATGTTTTAGCCTTAATGTCAGATAGCACTGGAGCTGAAAATCCTGGATACTCAGTAAGCGAACATGAGATTCAAAAAACTCTTGACCATATACTTTCAAAAGCTAAAGGGAGAGTTATTGTCGCAACATTTTCATCGCTCATCAGCAGAATTCAACAAATCATCACCATTTCCGAAAAATATGATAGAAAAGTTGCTATTGATGGTTATAGTATGAAAACAAATATTGAAATTGCCAATAAGTTAGGATATCTAAAATTTAAGAGAGGAACAATTATAAGACCAGAACAAATGAAAAACTATCCCAATGACAAAGTTTCTCTTATGTGCACCGGAGCACAAGGAGAAGGAAAAGCAGTTCTGATGAGAATCGTCAATAAGGAACACAGACATATTCAAATTAAAAAAGATGACACTGTTATATTTTCATCCTCTGTTGTGCCTGGAAATGAAAGAACAGTTCAAAACCTAAAAGATCAACTATACAGACAAGGAGCAAGTGTCGTACACTATAAAATGATGGATGTACATGCTGGAGGACATGCTCAAATTGAAGATTTAAAAATGATGATAAACCTAATTAAACCTAAATTCTTTATACCAATTCATGGAAACTATTATATGCTTAGGCTCCATGCAAATATTGCAGAAAATTTAGGAATTCCTACTTCAAACACCATAGTTGCTTGTAATGGCAATGCGATTGAAATGACAAAAAATAGTGCCATAATCACAAAAGAAAAAATACCTTCAAATTATGTTATGGTTGACGGACTTGGAGTTGGCGATGTAGGAAATGTTGTTATTAGAGATCGCCAACAAATGAGCGAGGATGGAATGTTTACAATTGTTATTATCGTTGACAGTAAAACAGGAAAGATTATCGGCTCTCCAGATATCATTTCTCGAGGATTCATTTATATGAAAGGTTCCACAGAATTAATAAATGAAACGAAAACAAAAGTCATTGAAATTGTGAATAAGAAAGCATCAGCAGAACATAATTCTAATTGGGCTTATATAAAAGACAATGTCCGAGATCAAATTGGACAATTTCTATTTAATAAAACTCAAAGAAGACCAATGGTTCTGCCAGTTGTGATTGAGGTGTAAAACACAAAAACATATATGGATTTAAATATGTTGAGATTGTAAAATCTTGTTTTAATATTTATATATTTAGGATGTCATAAAATTTGTTTGTTGGCTCCACTTTCCATAGTGGAGCCTTTTGTGATTTCAAAAATTTGACAGAATTTTTATTCTAAGCTATTTTATAATTATGAGTAGAAAAAATATAACATCAATTGTCATTCTGAACCTGCCTACCGGACAGGCAGGCTTGTCGAAAAATTGGTGGAGCCAAAATAGCATTTAGGCTGTTTTAGCGTTTTCTTATATTTTAGAATAATTGAGCAAATTCAAAACAGTCTAAAGGCTGTTTTTTAGTATGGAGGAAAGAAGAATGAAACAATCTATAGTAATGTCCCTTGAAAATAATCAATGTTTTTGCCCTTATTGCGATTTAGGAATTGTAATTAATAAACAAAAATTCTATACATGTCCAAAATGCAAAAATAAACTTGAAAAAATATTAATCAAGAAGGGAACTGAAAAATATTTTCTACTAAAATTTAGCTCCAGACAAGATATTTTTTGTCTAGATCATAGATGTGGTTCAAGACTTGAAACACACAAAAATGGAGTGATATCTGAAGGAATATATTTTATTTGTATAAAATGCAAAAAAAAATATAAAAAAACAAAATATATAGATATGTCTGGCAAAAGTGATAATTATTTTAAACTGAATAAAATTAAGGGGATTTAAACAAAATCCCCTTCCCTATTTAAAATTGATAAAGTTTTAATATAAAGCTATAATAAATTATAAATAATAACACAACTATGAATACAAAACAAAGAATTTTCAGCGCAATTCAGCCTTCGGGAGAATTGCATATCGGCAACTATCTTGGAGCTCTAAAAAATTTTGTTGAACTTCAAGATAAATATGACTGTTTTTTCTTTATCGCTGATTATCACTCAATTTCAGGAGAATATGACCCTCAAAAAAAGAAGAAGCAGATTATGGACTTGACTCTTAATTTTTTGGCAATTGGTCTTGATCCTGAAAAATGCACAATTACTGTGCAATCTCAAGTTCCAGAGCATACGGAACTGACATGGATTTTCAACACAATCACGCCAATTTCGGAATTACAAAGAATGACACAGTTTAAAGACAAATCTCAGGATCAGGAAAAAAATATCAATATGGGCTTGTTTGATTATCCCGTTCTGCAAGCGGCGGACATTTTAATGTATAAAGCTTATGGCGTTCCAGTTGGACAGGATCAAATTCAACACATTGAACTTACCAGAAAAATTGCTCGCTTTTTCAATAATAAGTTTGGCAAAACTTTTCCTGAACCGAAAGATATTATTACTGAAACTCCAAAAATTATGAGCCTAATTGATCCAACCAAGAAAATGAGCAAATCCCACGGACCGAAGTCCTATGTCGGGATTAATGACGAGCCGGAAATTATAAAGCAGAAAATGAAAAAAGCTGTGACGGATATTGGCACGACTGGAAAAATGACGCCAGCTACGGAGAATTTATTTTTGTTATTAAAAATTCTGGGCAAGCCGGAACATTATAAAGAGTTTCTAGTTCAGCATAAAAAAGGGATTATAAAATACGGGCAACTTAAAGAAGCCTTAGCCGATGACATAATTAATTATTTTACCCCATTCCGAGCCAAGCGAAAAGAATTGGAATCCAAACCGGAATATGTCAAAGAAGTTTTAGCTATCGGCGCCGACCATGCGCGTAAAATAGCCAGAGAAACTATGCGAGAAGTGAAAGAAAAAATTGGGTTGGTTTTGTAATAGAAAAACTACTATCTTCAGTCTTCTATCTATAGCCTATTGTAATTTCAAAAGAAAATTATTTTAAACAAACAGTTGGAATAAATATCTTGGTTCATGTCAAAAACATTGAGCTATCCAGTAGAAAGTTGTAGTAACTAAGTAATGATAATAAAAATAGGGCTTTGTGAATGTTAATCATCCATCAGCCCTAATAGTTGATTCCAGTGTTTGAAAGGTATCTCTGGAAATATTTTTTCTATCTTGCATCCAGGATTACTGGAATAACACGATTTTCCTGTACAAGAATATCCACATAGAGTTAGTATAATATCAGGAACCCTACTTTTAACAAGAAGTCCAGATCCAAAAACATGTATAGTTCCATCTTCCGTTAGAAATAACGCCATTTATTCTCCTCCTCTGTTTTTGTTTTTACTATTTTTATTTATCAGCCCCATTTAAAAATTCAGAGCAACCTTCCTCGCATTGCATTGAACAAATCGCACATATGCTTTCAACAGTAGGATGACAATCTACTATCACAACACCTTCCGATTCCGACCCTTTTATAAAATTTCCGCTCATATTTTTTCCACCTTTTCTAATAATTTTTATTTTCGTTTTAAGGCAAAATTTTTTATTGCCCATAAAAAAATAACCTCTTATCGAGGTTATCTTTTTATAAACAATAAATGTAAAATAGAAAAGCAAGGGGTGAGAAATCCAGTATTATTTTTTCTAAACATTACTGACATTGCCTACTTTTAAAATTTATTACTCCTGTTTGTTATTATCCTACAAATTAAGATTACCGTCAAGACCAGTTATCCACAGATAGTGCGTTCTGTTATTGCGAATCCGCAGGCGAAGCAATCCCATGACTATGCGCAAAGAATTCAGTTACGGGATTGCTTCAGTCGTTGCGACTCCTTCGCAATGACAATTCATAATTCTCTGTCTATCTCTTATACTTATCTTTTATTCGTATAGTATCATTAGGATGCGGAGTTGAATATTCTTGAAGTATTGTATTTTCCAATGCTAAAATTGTGTGTGGTGTACAAGGCTCAATTCTAATTGTCTTATTTTCTTTTATATTAACTTCTTTATCATCAAATTTAATTATCACCTCTCCAGAAGTTATATGCATTGTTTCATCCTTTTTTTCGTGTTTATGATGAGATGTTCCTTCATTTTTCATCAAATACAATTCTTTCGTTAAATATTTATCAGTTAATACAATAATTTTTTCATAACCCCATGGCTTATCTTCTTTGTTTAAATATTCCTCATTTACTCTTTGTAAATCCTTTATTGAATCAACTGATTGCCAAAAAACACCCTCCTTGTAATAATTCATCAATCCAGATTTTGCAATTTCTGGAAAAGACAGTTCTTCGACAGAACCTTCTTTGTGTTTAGAAAAAATAGGTTTAATGTCTTTTGATATAATATATATTCCCGCATTAAGATAATGATCAAGTTTTGGCTTTTCTTTAAATCCGATAATTTTATTTCCCGATAATTCTGCTATACCATAAGGAGAAATGAGAGGTGTAATATACATCAGCATCTTATTTTTATGTTGACTTATCATTTCTTTAATATTCACATCGCAAACTACATCGCCATTTCTAATTACATAATCATCGCTCTCAAAATTATCAAGCAAATTATTAATAGCATATAAAGTTCCTTTGGGCTCATCTTCAATTAAATAATTAATTTCAACGCCATTCCATTTTTTTCCAAATCTTTCTTGAATTTTTTCGTGCAGATATCCGCAAAGCAAAACTACCTGATTTATACCAGCATATTTAAGTTGTAAGATCTGCTTGTCTAAAATTGTATAATCTTTTTTAATCTCCAAAAGCGGCTTGGGAATGCGATCAGTCAAAGGCCTCAGCCTCTTTCCAAATCCTCCGCATAAAATTGCTCCGATCATAATAGTTTTGTTAGTTTTTAATTATCTATAAATATAAATTTAAAATATCAGATTATGGCAAGCAAGTCAATGATTTGACAAAATTAATTATTTAATTTATAATCCATTGTTATTTAGTTTAGCTTCAGAGAAGAATATAAGTGATGGGCTTTTATTTCTATCTATATCAAACTAAATGATAATATACTTAATTGGTTTAATGATTTAATTATTATAAAAATGTCAGAAGGACTATCAGTTGTCATACCGACTTACAACAAGAAAAAAAGGATTCATCGTAAAAAGGTCTGTATTATTATACCGACATATAACGAAAAAGAAAATATTACTAAATTAATAGATGCTCTTTTAGATGTGTTTAAAGACATTAAAAATTTCGAGATGAGTATTTTAGTGGTTGATGACAATTCTCCTGACGGAACAGGAAAAATAGTTAAGAAATATTCTATTAGCCCCCCCCATTGTCAAATTCATTTATTGAGCGGAAAAAAAGAAGGTCTGGGAAAAGCTTATATTCGCGGATTTAATTATGCTATTAAAAAACTCAAAGCTGATTTTGTTTTTGAAATGGATGCTGATTTTTCTCATAATCCATCAGACATTCCAAGATTTTTGGAAGCCGTAGAAAATGGATATGATTTTGTTATCGGCTCAAGATATGTTGAAGGAGGATCTATTCCTAATAATTGGGGAATAGTCAGAAAACTAAATAGCAAAGTTGGAAATATTTTTGCCCGCTTTATTGCTGGATTGTATCCTATTAAGGATTGCACCGCTGGCTATCGTTGTATCTCTGCAAAGATTATAAAAAAAATAGATTTAGAAAATCTAAATGCGACTGGATATTCTTTTTCAATGAATTTCCTTTATGAAGCTATCCGAATTAAGGCAAAAGTTAAAGAAATTCCAGTAGATTTTATTGATCGTAAATTTGGCGAATCAAAAATTGGTTTTAGCGATATAAAAGAATTTATAATAAATTCTTTTATATTGCGTTTAAAAAAATCACAAAAGATATTATTACTTATTATAACAAGCATATTTTTAGAATGCTTGTTATTTAGCATTGGAACTATTGGCTTAGAACAAATTAATTTTTCTAAACTACTAATAGATTTTTATATAGCTATCTCGCTTTTAATGTCTGTCCAATGTCTGATGAATCTCTATATGACTTTGTATATTTGGGAAACACCGGAGAGAATGGAAAGAAATAAATCTCCTAAGAAATTTTTAAAACCTAAAAAATCATTTTCTATTTTGCTTCCAGCTCGCAATGAGGAACAAGTAATTGGCAATACAATTCAGGGACTTTATAATATAAATTATCCTAAAAACCTGATGGAAATTATTGTTATTTGCGAAAAAACAGATACTGGGACAATTCATCAAATAAGACAAAAAATGAATCAGATAAATGATGATATTATTAAATTAGTTATTTTTGATGATAAGCCAATTAACAAACCTCACGGATTAAATAAAGGACTTGCGATAGCTAAAAATGAAGTAATTACAATTTATGATGCCGAAGATGAAGTAAACCCTGATATTTTTAATGTTATTAATACAGTTATGGCTCAGAACAAAAATGTCGGAATAATACAAAGTGGAGTTCAGCTAATGAATTACAGCTCAAAGTGGTTTTCTTCTCATAATGTTCTAGAATATTACTTCTGGTTCAAGTCAAGATTGCATTTTCACGCTGATGTTGGAATGGTGCCATTAGGCGGTAATTCCGTGTTTTTTAAACATAAAATATTAAAGGAAATTAATGGCTGGGATGAAAATTGTTTGACGGAAGATGCTGACATTGGAATTCGTTTAAGCACCAAAGGAATAAAGACGATGGTTATTTATGATGATTTATACGCGACAAGAGAAGAAGCGCCTGATACTATAAAATCATTTATAAAACAGCGCACCCGCTGGGTTCAGGGTTTTCTGCAAGTTTTTCTAAAATTTGACTGGCTACAATATCCAAAATTATCTCAAAAGCTTTTAGCTGTTTATATCTTGCTTATTCCTTTTTTACAAGCCATAATGATACTAATGCTTCCAGTATCATTGTTTATGATGTTCAAATTTAAATTACCGATTTTATCAACCATAATTCTTATTTTGCCAGTATATTTATTGTTTATTCAACTAACTATTAGCTTGATAGGATTATATGAATTTATTAAAATATACAAATTGCGTTTTAATTATTTAACTTTTTTGGTTTTTGTTATTACATTCTTTCCTTATCAATGGATGTTGGGAATTTCGGCATTAAGAGGATTATTAAGACAAATTGTTGGAAAAAATAATTGGGAAAAAACAAAACATTTGGGAGCTCATAGAAATATTTATTCTTCAGAGAAAACTATATTAGAAAAAACTTATGAAACTGCAAATTAAACTAATCTTAAACAACATAAAAAACTTTATTATAAAAAGAAAGGAGTTTTTTGTTATTGTTATTTTATTGTTAATTTCAGGAATAGCTCACGGATATAATATGTTTAACTTTCCTTACTACGCAAATGATGAAGGAACATATATGTCTCAAGCATGGGCAGTATTAAATCAAGGAACACTATCGCATTATACTTACTGGTATGACCATTCTCCTGCAGGATGGTTATTGATTGCTTTATGGACCAAACTAACAGGCGGGTTTTTTACTTTTGGCATATCAATAAATTCAGGCAGAGTTTTAATGCTGGTTTTGCATTTGTTTTCAACTTTTTTTCTTTTTAAGATAGCCAAGAAAATGACTGGAAGTATATATGCCGGGTTTTTTTCTGCTTTGATTTTTGCCTTGTCTCCATTGGGAATTTATTTTCAAAGAAGAGTGCTACTTGATAATATTATGGTGTTTTGGCTTTTAATGTCACTACATTTAATTCTTTGTTTTAAGAAGAGATTATTAATAATAGTTTTCAGCGCTATAACTTTTGCTTTATCAGTATTATCAAAAGAAAGTGGGATTTTTTTCTTGCCAGTAATGTTATATTTGGTTTTTATTCAAACTGATAAACAACACAAGCGATTAGGGCTTATTCTTTGGATTGTTTTATTCGGATTAATTTGTTCCTCATATCCTCTCTATGCCTTTTTAAAAGGAGAACTATTTCCGATGGGTTCAATATTTGACTCAGGCGGAGAACATGTAAGTTTAATTGAAACTTTAATTTGGCAAGCTACAAGAGAAGGGGAAATGATTTTAGATTTGCCAAGACGATGGCTTAATGCTGATATACTTACGATTCTCTTAGGAATTATAACTATTTTTATAAACCTTTTAATAGGAATAAAGAAAAAATATTACATGATTACTGCCTTATTGTCACTTTCTTATATTTTTTATTTAATAAGAGGAGGATTAGTATTAGAATTTTACATTATTGGTCTTATTCCATTTCTTGCTTTAAATGTAGGATCGTTTGTTTATTTTTTAATAGGGAAAATAAACAATGTTAAATTAAGATATTTTCTTGTTTTGTTTTTGTCTTTGTTTTTTTCTTGTTATTTAATAAATGAGGGTAAAAGCATTAAAAGCTCTTTGACAGAAGAAGATAATTTATATCTATCAAACCAAACTATAAGTCAAATAGAAGCATTAAATTGGTCAAAAGCAAATATTACGAACGATAGAATGATAGTTATTGATAATTATTGTTATATAGACCTAAAAGATAGCTATGCAACCACTATTCCTTATAAAAAAGCTCATTGGTATTGGAAGGTAGCAAAAGATCCCGAAATTAGAGATTCGTTTTTGAAAAATAACTGGCAAAACATTGATTATATCCTTTCAACTCCACAGATGGAAAATGATCTTAAAACTATGGATTCTAAACTTTTACAAGAGTCTTTTAGTTATTCAAGACCAATAAAAAAGTTTTGGTCAAATGGCTGGGGAGTAAATGTTTGGAAAATATATAATCCAAAACAAATCCTTGAAGAATCTTGGCAAAGCTACAAAACCCATTTTATAACTTCTGAAAATAAAATAACTGATCCTTACAATAATAATTCCACCACATCCGAAGGGCAATCTTACGCTATGTTGCGAGCGGTTTGGATGGACGATAAAGAAACTTTTGACAATGTTCTTGGCTGGACAAATGAAAATCTAAAATTAACAAATAGCAATCTCTTTGCTTGGTCATGGATTCAAGATGATGATGGCAAATGGGGAATAAGAGACGAAGGCACAGCAACAGACGCTGATCAAGATATTGCCTTAGCGTTATTATTTGCTTACAAAAAATGGGATAATGCCACATATTTAGAACAAGCTAAAAAAATAATAAGCGACATTTGGGATTACGAAGTTGTAGAAATTCAAAAAAAACATTATTTAACCGCTGGCAATTGGACATCAACAAAAAAAGATATTGTTATAAATCCTTCTTATTTAGCTCCTTACGCTTATCGCATATTCGCGGAAATTGATCCTTCGCATAATTGGATGGAGTTAGTGAACACTTCTTACGATATTTTATATAACAGTTCCGAATCCTTATTGGGATATAATAAAAGCATTGGACTACCGCCGAATTGGTGCGCTATAAATCCCGATGAAGAAATAATATCCGCCGAGCACCTTGGAGATTTTTCGCGGGATTATTCTTATGACGCAATTAGAACGCCATGGAGAATTGCTCTTGATTATCAATGGAATAAAGAACCACGCGCTAAAAAATATTTAGAATCCTTAGAATTTTTAAATAAAGAATGGCTGGAAAAGAAAAAAATATCAGCTTCTTATAGTCACGATGGCGAGCATTGGGAAAATTATGAATCAACTGCGTCTTATGGAACTAATTTAGGATACTTTATTATTACTAATCCCGAAACAGCTCAAGAAATTTACGAAGAGAAAATATTAGGAAAATATTTTGAAGATGAAGAAAAAAGCTATTGGAACGATCCGAAAAATTATTATGAACAGAACTGGGGATGGTTCGGAACGGCATTATACGCTGACAAATTGCCAAATCTTTGGAATCAATAAAAATAAGCATTATGAATCAACAAACATTGAGATTTACAAAATTTTGTATAGTTGGAGGAAGTGGAGTAATAGTTAATCTGGGACTTCTGTTTGTTCTTGTTGAATATTTTTATTTAGGTGAAAATTTAGCATGGTTAATCGCAATACTGGCGTCAATACTTAATAATTTTCTATGGAACAATGCTTTCACTTACAATGATCGCAGATCTAATTCTCACAATGAAACTATGCGAAGAATTGTTTATTATTATCTAATATCTTTAGGTGTTATGCTGTTTAATTTTGCAATTTATAAAATAGGAATATCTTGGGGTTTTTATTATATTTTGTCTGCCTTTATGGGAATATTTTTTTCCACTTTCTTAAATTTTGCGTTAATAAATAAATTGGTTTGGAATAATAGTTTGACAAAAGTTCAAATAAAAAATAGAACATAGAAAGATTAAAAAAAATAATACAGAAAAACACTTTTTGTATTAACACAATTAAACAAAAAAAATGATTTCTATTTAGGAATCATTTTTTTGTTGTTAATTTAATTCTCATAACTTAAATTGATAATAAAATATACTTTTAAATCTCAGATTATATTTATTAATCAACTTTTCTATGGTTTTTTGTTTTTTCTAAACCTACTTCTTAATAAACTCCGCCACTTCCTTCACTTTTTTCTCCATCAACTCCTTCGTCTTCGCTTCCAAATTTAATCTAATCAAAGGCTCTGTATTTGACCCGCGCAAATTGAACCACAAATCGGAATATTCAACAGTTACGCCATCTAATTTATTTATCTCGCCGTCGCTAAATTTTTCCTCCGCTTCTTTTAATTTTTTCGCTACATTGGCCACTTTAAAATTTATCTCGCCCGAATGAAAATACTTTTTATATGACTGAACGATTTCAGAAAATGCCATATTTTTCCCAGAAAGAAACTCCAAAAATTTCGCCATTAAAATTACCGGCATTTCAAAAGTGCCGTAAGGTTTCTTATAAAAATAGTGCCCCGAAGATTCTCCTCCAAAAATCGCCTCATTTTTTATCATTATTTCTTTGATCAAAGAATGTCCAACCGGCGTAACAATTGATTTTCCGCCCATCTCCTCAATCATATCTTTGGTAATTCTTCCCGGCCTAATGTCATAAGCAACGGTCGCTCCTGAATTTTCAGCAAGCTCTATTTGCGCCATAATACCGCGCAATATTTCTTGCCTTAAAGAATTACCATTTTCGTCAACAAAAAAATACCGATCGGCATCGCCGTCTATTGCAACGCCAAAATCAGCTTTATTTTCAATGACTTTTTGCCTTAACAGTTCAAGATTTTCTTCTTTAAGAGGATCCGCCTCGTGAGAAGGAAAATTTCCATCAAGTTTAAAATTAATTTTTATTAATTCCGCCGGAACTTTTTTAAAAAATTCTTCCATATCAAGAGCCCCCATAGAATTTGCCGCGTCAACAACTATTTTGAATTTTTTTATTTTTGTAATATCTATATCAGCCAGTTGATTGCTGACAAGTTCCTGTAAAATATTTTCTTTTTTAATAATTTCTCCCTCTTCTTTCCTTGCTCTAAAATCATTTTCTAAAATGATATTTTTAATTTCCATAATTCCCGTATCTTTGCTAATTGGCAATGAATTATTTTTTACCATTTTAAAACCATTATACTCTTTTGGATTATGAGATGCTGAAACCTGAATTCCTCCATCATATTTATAAAATCCGACAGCAAAATAAAATGTAGGCGTACTAACCAAACCAACATCAACCACATTTAAACCACTCTCAATTAATCCTCTAATTAGCTCTTTCTTTAAAGTTGGAGAAGAAAGGCGCATATCAGATCCAATAACAATATTTTTTGCTTTGGGATTATCTCTTAAAATAAAAGTTGCATATCCCCTGCCTAAATTATAAGCAAACTCTTCATTAAGTTGAGTTGGATAAATTCCCCGAATATCATATGCTTTAAAAATTGATTCATTTATTTTATTCATAAATTAATCTCTTAAATTATTTATAATACCCTCAAGCTTATTTAAATCCTGAATTATATAATTCGTAAGTTCTGATTTTGTTTCTGTGTGTCCTCCTTGTGCTCTTATCATTTTCATTGCTATAACATTTGGTAATCTTTTTTTTACATCATCAATGGCTTTCGCTTTATCTTCTATAAAAACTATACTTCCATTATATTTTTTTTGAATTTCTTCCATATCATCAGCTTTATTTCTTGAAGTAATTATAATTTCACTAAAATATTTTGAAATTCCAGAATTTTCAATCTTTGTTTTTTGAAATTCAGTAGTTCCAAAAGATAATAGAATAAGTTTCTCTTTTTTAAAACTTGAAACAAAATCAAAAAAATCCCGATAAACGAATTCGTTTGATTTATTGATTATAAAATCAATCTTTTTATTTATCTCTTCCTTATTAAAATTTTTTAAACTGTAAATTAAATCTACAAAAATATCTTTATCAAAATCACCTATTTTTTTCTTACACTGTCTATAAACATCCCAAAATTGTTCTTCATTAAAACCCTCTATAAGAAATATTTTTAGAAATTCCTGCATTAATCCATATGTATTAAAAATTGTATCATCAAAATCTAAAACTATTTTCATTATTTTTCTTTCGTTGTTAATTTTTTAATTATTTTTTCTGCTTGTGACAAATTTTTCACTACAAAATTTGTTTTCTCTGACTTTATTATAGAATAGACCCCCCTTAGTCTTTCAATTTTTATCGTCACTATCCCTGTTAACAATTTTTCTGCTTGATCAATTTCAGAAGCCTTGTCATCTATAAAAAACAATCTTTCTATTGAATATTTTCTATAAATTGATTCCAGCTTTTCCATCTTATTATCGGTTATATATATCTTATCAAAAAAATTATTTACTTTTGAATTTTTAATTTTCTTCTTTTGAAGAGATGTTAATCCAAATGAAAGAAGAATTAGGTCTTTTTTATTGAAATTATTAAAAAATTTATAAAAATCAGGATAGATAAAATTTTCAGAATTTTTCAATAACGACGCGATTTCTGCTGTGACTCCCATTTTATTATCAAAATCAAGATTTATAAGCAAATCAATAATTTCTTTTTGATTAAAATCTGATTTTTTTTCTTTTGCTTTTTTGTAAATTTCTTTAAATTCAGCAGATTTATATCCAGCTTTCTTTAAGTTATTCAAAAGCGTTTGGGTTAGTTTATATGTATCAAAAATTGTATCATCAAACCCTATGACTATTTTCATTGTTTTTTCTTAGTTTTTAGTTAAATCTGATTTAATTATATCTCCTGGTAATGTCCATACGTTGGGACTTATTTTTACTCCTGGATAAAATGAAGTATGAATCCCAGTTTTTACATTATCACCGATCACAACACCAAGTTTTTGTCTCCCAGAATCAATTAAATTTTCATTTAATTTAGATTTTATACTTTTCCAATCGTGACGTAAATTAGCCGTAATCGTCCCCGCTCCCAAATTACAATTATCACCAATGACAGAATCTCCGACATAAGAAAGATGTGCGACATTCGTGTTATCGCCAATAATAGAATTTTTTATTTCCACCGCTTGACCAATATGAGAATTATTTCCGATAACCGTAAAAGCACGTAAATAACAATTCGGACCGATTACGCAATTCTCACCAATCATCACAGGTCCTTCTAAGTAGCTTCCTGATTTAATAATTGTGTTTTTCCCAATAATAATTTTTCCCTTTAAAATTGCTCCCTTTTCAATGTTGGTTTTCTTATTTATTTTAGATTTTATTCTATTTAGAATAAATTCATTTGCTTCTATAATATTCCACGGATATGAAATGGGAAGCCAATAATCTTCCACTTGAACAATATTAATTTTTTCCTTTTTTGCCATCAAATTATATGCATCTGTTAGCTCATATTCCCCTCTTTCAGATATACTTATTTCATCAAGAACATTAAAAATATTTTTTGAAAAAACAAAACAACCAATATTTACTAAATCTGAAACAAATTTTTTTGGTTTTTCAACTACTTCACAAAAAAAATTATTTTTTGTCTTTAAAACTCCAAAACATTCAGGATTATTAACTTTCTGAGCAAGTATCGCATTTTTATGCTTTAATAAGTTTTTTATATCTTTTCTACTATAAAGATCATCCCCAAACATTAAAATAAAATTGCTTTTAATAAACTTTTTAACTAACTTCAAGGCATCTGCGTTTCCTAATTGCTCATTTTGAATTATATAGTTAATTTTAATTTTTCCAAACTTATTTCCTAAAAAGTTTTCAATCATATCAGCTTTATATCCAACTACAATAAACACTTCATCTACAAAACTTTCTAGTTGCTTCAGGCTATGTTCAATAATGGTTTTGTTCGCCACTTTCAAAAGAGGCTTTGGTTTGGTTAAAGTTAAAGGATATGTCCTAGTTGACTTTCCAGCTGCTAAAATTACTGCTTGCATATAAAAAAATTAATAATAATTTAGAATGACAAATTAAGATGATAAAATTATTCTAATTATTGTGGCTACTAACCTTCTTTGTTATTACGAAAAGCATCAGCAACAAAGCAATCTCTTGCTTTCGTTCTATCGATAAAATGTAAAATAACTTTTGATTTGTTTTTATAGCTCTGAGATTGCTTCGCTGATGCTCGCAATGACAGATTTTTAGGATAAACGTTTTTTAGAATAACTGAGTAATTACTAATTGTTTTGCATTTTTATTTTCCAATAATTACTTCCTGCGTCGGATATGGAATTTTTATCCCCTCTTTTTTAAATCTTCTATAAATTTCTTCATTAATTTTTGTTTTTACGGAAAATTTCTTCTTAGGACTATCAACCCAAACTATTACCAAAAATTCTAATCCATAATCTCCTAATTCAGTAAAATATACGGAAGGCTCTGGTTTTTTTTCAACCCCTTCAATGTTCTCTGCAACAGCAAGAAGAGTTTCTTTAACTTTATCAATATCAGAACCATAGGCAACTTTTACTGTCACCTTTTCTTTAATTTTTGATGCAGGTTGATTATAATTTATAATTTTGGAACTGGCAATAATATTATTTGGGATTACAACGACAGTTTCATCAAAAGTTTTTATTCTTGTTGATCTTATCCCAATTTCAAGAACATCTCCAATTTCTCCACTTTCAATCTGAACTCTATCTCCCACTCTAAAAGGCTTGTCAAAATAAATTGAAATTCCACCAAACAAATGCGAGATTGTATCCTGAGCTGCAAAGGCAATTACAAATCCTGCAATTCCAGCTGAAGCTAAAAGCGGAGTAATATCTATATTCCACATTTTAAGCAAAAACATTATGCCTGCAAAAAAGATAATTATATTACTTAATTTTTGAAATAGAGGCATAAGTTCGTCATCTAGTGTGGATTTTGTTTTTTCAGCAAATTTAAATCCGAGTTCAGAAATTATCACATTTACAAGCTTTGATATTGCATAAATCCAAATTAAAATCGCAATGGATTTGATTATTAGAGAAAAATCATCAGAATATCTTGTAAGAATACCAATGTAATTAAATGCTTGATAAACACCCAAGAGAACGACTGAGTAGAAAATTGGCATATTTAATATTTTCATAATTTTGTCATCTGTATCATTCTTTGTTTTTACTGTCAAAAACTTAAATACCTTGTTAAATAGAAAATTTGTAATTTGAGCAAGAATGAAAAAGACAATCAAGATTATCAAAGCAACAACATATGAAGCAATGTTTATTCCTGTATACATACCTAATGTTTGGTTTAATTGTGCGAAATAGTCAATCATAGTTATTTGTTAATTTTTATGCTTTTATTATAGCAGAAATTCAAGATTTTAAAAGAGTAAACTTATTATATTTATGATTATTGACATAAAAATCAGTTTTGGTAATCTTATAATCAGCATTACAAGGAGAGATTGAATTGAAAAGAAAAATAAAAAAAATTAAAACTATATTCCTGGTGTTACTCATAATCACAGCAATATTGTTTTTTTGGATAAATAATGACTCTTTCTTGAAACCTAAGCACCAAGAAAATAATAATGCAGACGAACCAAAATTTGAAGCTGTATTTGCAGTTATAGGATTGCTTGCAGTTGCATATCTTGTTCTTGGTAATAGAAGTGATGAAAAAAATGATAAAGAAATATATCAAAAAGATCCAAATAACAAAGGACATGGATAAAATTCTATGTCTTGTTTTTTTAGATAAAAACTAAAAATAAATCTCAATATTATATTATATTTTTCCTTCTTTTACATTTTTACTTTATTGTTGACCTAAATATAATTATAAAGTAAGCTTTAAAAGGACATAAGATATAAATTGTCATTGTAAGCGAAGCGTGGCAATCCTATAATTAATATCCTTACACATAGTTTTAGTGTTGCTTCATAACTTACTCCTGACAAAAATATTTCTCAATATAAATAACCACTTAATACTAATTTTATGGGATTTTCTGTAGGAATAGTAGGACTGCCTAATGTCGGCAAATCAACACTATTCAAAACTCTAACAAAAAAAGAGATTGATATATCAAATTATCCATTTTGCACAATCGACCCAAATGTTGGGATTGTGAAAGTTCCCGACGAAAGATTGCAAATATTGTCTGAATTTTCAAAAAGTAAAAAGATAATACCAACGGCTATTGAATTTGTTGATATTGCTGGACTAGTTAAAGACGCACATAAGGGCGAGGGACTTGGAAATAAATTTCTTTCAAATATTCGAGAAGTGGATATGATAGTTCATATTATACGCGGTTTTGAAGATAGTAATATCACTCACGTTAGTGGAAAAACAGATCCAAAAAATGACATGGAAATAATTAATCTTGAGCTCATTCTCGCTGATCTAGAAACAATTAACAAAGGATTAGAAAAAATAAAAAGAGATGTCAGAGCAGGAAAAAAAGAAGCAATTGAACTTCAAAGCGTACTTGAAAAATATAGACTGGCGCTTGAAAATGAAAAATTTGCAAATATTGTTGAATTAAACAGGAACGAAAGAAAAATTATCAAGGGACTTCAACTTCTAACAAATAAGCCAGTTTTTTTTATTGTGAACGTCAATGAAAACCAAAAAATAGATAAAGAAAAAATCTTACCTGAAATTGAAAACAAAATTTTTATTCCCATTAAATTTGAACTAGACCTATCAGAACTTTCCCCTGAAGAAGTTCAAGAATTTAAAGCAGAAACAAAATTAGATGAAAATATTTCCAGCTTAGATGACCTAATAACCAAATGTTACAATTTACTTGGATTAATAACATTTTTAACAACAGGTGAAGACGAAACTCGCGCCTGGACAGTCAAAAAAAATTCCACCGCTCCTGAGGCCGGTCGTGCTATTCACGGTGATTTTGAAGAAAAGTTTATCCGCGCCTCTGTCATTAATTGGCAAAAATTATTAGATTCTGGCTCTTGGCAAAACGCTGTTGAAAAAGGGCTTCTCCGAACCGAGGGCAAAGAATATATTGTCCAAGATGGAGATGTAATTGAATATAAAATATAGACATGTATAACTTTTTTCACGGCCGTGAGAAAAGTTATACATTTTTTAGAGTGAAGTTGTTGATTTGTTATATTGTCATATTTAGATAATATTTCAAAAGATACAACAAAAAATTTCGACCATAAACATATATGATCATAAATGTTATATAGGGTTTTATTTGTAAGATTTAAGAATCCTTTATTATGCTATCACTTGCACAAGATGAAAAAAATATTTTTTTTCGCTAAAAATAGCTATTTATAAAAAATGTTTTAAAAATTATTTTCTCTTATGATTTTATGTTAGCATATTAATATAAACCTCCTTCTCTGTGATAATTATGTGATAAGATATATAGTTGTTTAATTAGATAGATTATATATATCACCATGGATTATAAGTATATTACTATGTTTAAAAAAAAATTAAAAGATATGATATTATTTGTTTTGAAGATACCCAACGTTTTGCAGGGCATCCTCGTTAAATCTGCAAACCATCCCAGGAGAAAATTCCAATATTCTAATAAAGTTAATCAACTGTCCAAATAGAACATTTCTAAATAATTTAAAAGAGGACATTTCTATTTCACCTTTACACATAAACCTCCTTCCCTTGCCAAGAACAAAACATTATGATAATATAAAAACACTTAAAGATATATGGTGTATACATAGATTATACATCCAAAGGTCCATATATATCTGTGTTTTTTGTGTCAAATTAAACAAATTTAATTAATATAACGAAATAATAAATGAAAAATTACGAAATACTTTATATTTTGCCCTCAACAATGACAGGCAAGGAAATAAAATCAAATTTTTTGGAAATTGAAAAAGAGGTTGAAAATTTAGGAGGAAAAAAACTTGAAACTTTACTTGATCACCCTTTCTTATTAAAGACAGAAATTTCAAAAGAAGAAGATTCAGAAGAGTTAAAAGGACTACCAGTTATAAAAAGGAAATTGGCATATGTCATAAAAAAAAATCGTTTTGGGTTTTATTGTCTTTTTAATTTTTCTGCGGAAGAAAAAAGCATAAAAGAAATTGACAACTATTTAAGAATGAATAATAATATCTTAAGATATATAATGTTGCAAATAGATCCAATGAATGCTGAAAACCTAAAACAACTTCAAAAGCTTTTTGCAAGAAAAAAAGCTGAACAAGATAAAAATGAAGGAAAGAAGGATAATGTTCAAGAAGCAAGAAGAACAACGCGCGAAGAAAGGGTTATAAAAGTTTCAGAGGAGAAAAAAAGAGTTGAAGATCCTAAAGCAGAAACATTAACGAAATCTAAAGAAACAAAAAAAGAAATAATTGAAGAAAAAGAAGTTAAAACCAAAGAACTTAAAGTTAAAGAAGAAATGGCAATTTCGAAAATTAAACCTCCAATGAAAATTGAAGAAAAAGTTGAGAAAAAGAAAGAAGAACCAAAGGAAGTTGTTAAAGAAAAAGAAACCAAAAAAGAAAAAGTTGAATCTAAAGACAAGACTTTAGATAAGAAAAAGAAAGTAAGACTTGAGGATCTGGAAGAAAAACTTGATGAAATTCTTGAAGATACAATGCTTTAAGCTTATTTAAATAATTTAAATGATAACT
This sequence comes from Patescibacteria group bacterium, assembly GCA_029210775.1. Lineage (GTDB taxonomy): Bacteria > Patescibacteriota > Minisyncoccia > JAHIHE01 > JAGLIN01 > JARGGI01. The sequence goes on from JARGGI010000002.1 coordinate 122,097, forward strand.
TAAAAATATGAATTTCAATAAAACAATAATAGTTGGTAGAATAACAAAAGATCCCGAAACAAGGACTACCCCAAATGGCCAAACAGTTGCTTCAATTGGAGTCGCTACTAACAGAGTATGGAACACAAATGGCGGAGAGAGACAAGAAAAAGTTGAATACCATAGTATTGTTGCATGGGGAAAACTTGCTGAAATATGCGGTCAATATCTTTCAAAAGGACAGTTAGTTTTATTTGAAGGAAGATTAGAAACAAGAACTTGGGAAGGACAAGACGGAGTAAAGAGATCTAAGACTGAAATTATTGCTGAAAATATGCAAATGGGACCAAGAACAAAGTCTCAAGGAGAAGAATCATTCCAACAAAATGAAGAAAGATCAAATAAAGACAATGTAGATCAAAAACAAACCAAAGAACAATCTGAAGTTAAAAGTTCATCCGATGACGAAGAAATAAAAATAGAAGATATCCCCTTCTAAAAATGATAAATAATATAATAAAATCACACTATGAATCAAAATATTATACAACCAAAGAAACAGTGTCTTTTCTGCATTGAAAAGGAGAGAAATGTGGACTATAAAGACCCTCAAACACTAAGAAGATTTGTAAGTCAACGTGCCAAAGTTTTACAACCCAAAAGAACTGGTGCTTGCACAAAACATCAAAGACATGTTGCAAACGCAATCAAAAGAGCGAGATTTATGGGATTACTTCCTTATGTTTCAAAATAACAATAATTCAAATCAAAAAAATATACCAATTCAAAGATTGGTATATTTTTTATTCTAAAATAATTTAATACAAGCACTAGACTGGCTTATTTGATTTTCTTTAAATTACGAAATAACTAAATTTGTCATAGTGAGCTTGTCGAACTATGATAAATTTGATGCATTTTCCACTATTCGACAAGCCTGTCTGCCGACAGGCAGGCTCAGGGTGACAAGTATATTGAATTTCGTAATTTAAGGTAATTTTAATTATCCTTGTGCAATCTCAATTTTAACTGATTCTTTAATTTTCTTGATAATTTCCTCTGTTATTTTTGGATTTTCTTTTAAAAATTTTCTACTTGCTTCATATCCCTGTCCAAGTTTATGTTCTCCATAATTATACCAAGCACCACCCTTTTTTATTATTTCATATTTGACTCCAGTATTTAAAACATCTCCATAATAAGCAATTCCTTCATTATACATAATATCAAATTCAGTAGTTTTAAACGGCGCAGCAATTTTATTTTTCGCAATTTTTGCCTTTACCCTATTTCCTATTATATTTTCACCTTGTTTAATTTGCGCAGATTTTCTAACTTCAATTCTGACAGATGAATAAAATTTAAGAGCATTCCCACCTGTAGTTGTTTCGGGATTTCCGAACACAACCCCAATTTTCATTCTTATTTGATTGATAAAAATCACAGTTACATTTGATTTGTGAACGATTCCAGCAAGTTTTCGAAGAGCTTGACTCATAAGCCTTGCCTGAAGACCCATATGAGAAGCTCCCATTTCTCCTTCAATCTCGGCTCTTGGCGTGAGAGCTGCAACAGAATCAATTACAACCAAATCAACCGCACTAGACCTAACAAGAGCTTCAACAATTTCTAAAGCCTGTTCCCCGCTATCTGGCTGTGAAATTATTAAATCATTTATTTTTACTCCAATTTTTTTGGCATATTCAGGATCAAGCGCATGCTCAGCATCAATAAAAGCAGCGGTTCCTTTCATTTTCTGTAACTCTGAAACCACATGCAAAGACAAGGTTGTTTTCCCACTTGATTCTGGACCATAAATCTCCAATATTCTTCCTTTTGGAATTCCTCCTCCAAGAGCAATATCAAGCGATATTGATCCTGTTGGAATAAATTCAATATCCATTGCTCTTGCTTCTCCAAGTTTCATTATTGACCCTTCACCGAATCTACTTTTAATGTCGTCTAACGCCTCTTTTACTAATTTTTCTTTTTCTGTTTTTTCTGTATTATCCTTTTTTGTATCTTCTTTTGTCATAATTTTATTCTAATAAATTAATTAACTTTTTCTAACATATTGAAACCATGCTCTATGGTCCTATAAATTCAATATTTTCTATTGAATCTAAACTCTCTTCTATCGCAATATCTTTTTGCTCTTCTTCTGTTTTATTTATGTTAGTTGGGACAGATTCAAATGTTTTTTTATAAATTATATTCCTAATTCTTGTGTCAGATTTATTAAATCTATTCACGGCCTCAATATTAAGAATATTATTTCCAGGTTTTAACAAAATTATCTCACTAAAATATCCTTCAGAATCAACAAAAACATCCTCACCGTTTATTTTTATGACTGCTTCTTTTTCTGTTTGTCCGGCAACTTCAATTTCCGATGTCTCTGATATCATATCTTCAACTGGACTTGAAATAAAAAGATATGGCACTGAATTAAAAGAACTTATCTGATACCATAAATAATAACCAATTATAAGTAAAAAAAATAAGCTGAAGAAAACAGTTAATATCTTTGGAGTTATTATTACATACTTAGAAATAAACAAATCTTTCTTTTTCTTTTTCTTTTTTGGATTCTTCTTATTTTCAATTTTGTTTCCAATTGCTCTTTCTGTGCCATATAATCTTGCCATTTTTTCTGGATCAAATCCAACATACTTAGAATAGCTTTTGACAAAACCCTTAACATAAACATCTGGAGGAAGTTTGTTATAATTATTCTCTTCAAGATCTTCAATGTAGCTGATTCTTATCTTTAACTTTTCGCTAATTTGTTTGATAGAAATCCCCATTTCTTCCCTTTTCTTTTTTAGATATTCACCAACAGTAATATTACTATATATTTTTTTAGTTTTAAATCTAGTCAGCATATTTATTCAAAATTATATTTTTATTGACTATTATTCAGATTCCTCATCTTCAAATTCTTCATACTCATCTTCTTCCACCGTAACATAAACTTCTCTAGGCTTTGCTCCATTTGTAGGACCAATAATCCCTTTATCTTCCATCAAATCAAGTAATCGAGCAGCGCGTGCATACCCAATACTAAGTCTTCGTTGAAGAAGCGAAGCAGAAGCCTTTTCTGCCTTTTTTACAAGTTCAACCGCTTCATCAAATTTATCATCATCAACATCACTTGAATCAGATGATGAATCAAATAGAGTTTTTCTGGTTTCTGTTATTTCTTCGTTATATTCTACTTCTTCTTCCTTTTGACCTTTCAAAAATTCTACCACTTCTTTCACTTCTTCTTCGGAAATAAAAACTCCTTGAATTCTTTTTGGTTTATTTGAATCACTAGATAGATAAAGCATATCTCCGCTTCCAAGAAGTTTTTCTGCCCCAGACATATCAAGGATTGTTCTTGAATCGATCTGACTTGCAACTTGAAAGGCAATTCTATTAGTTATGTTTGCTTTGATAAGTCCTGTTATAACTTCAACTGATGGCCTCTGAGTTGAAAGAACTAAATGAATTCCTACAGCCCTTGCCATCTGAGACAGTCTTACAATTGCAGCCTCAACTTCCCTGCCATGCGTCGCCATAAGATCAGCTAATTCATCAATAACAACTACAATATAGGGCAATAGGTCTCTCTGCTTATATTTTGTTCTTACGGCATTATTATAAGATTCAATATTTCTACAACCAAGATCGCTCAAAGTTTCATATCTTTTTTCCATTTCGGTAGTTGCCCATTTTAAAGAATTAACCGCTTTTTCAGGATCAGTAATAACTGGAGTTAGAAGATGAGGTATTTCATTATAAGGAGTAAGTTCAACTCTTTTTGGATCCACCATAATAAATTTAAGCATTTCAGGAGAATTTTGAAAAAGAAGACCTACTATTAAAGTATTTATGCAAACTGTTTTTCCACTTCCCGTTGAACCAGCAATCATAAGATGGGGCATTTTATCAAGATTAGCCAGAATCGCATTCCCTGCAACATCTCTACCCAAAACAATACTTAAATCCGATTTTTTAGTTTTAAACTCAGAAGAATTTATTATATTTTTTAACCTTACCATAGCAACAGATTGATTTGGAAGTTCCATGCCAATCCATGATCTTCCAGGAATTGGTGCTTCCATTCTCAATGATCTTGCCGCTAAAGCAAGTGCTAAATCATTTTGAAGTGAAGTTATCCTACTTAACTTAATTCCTTCTGCCGGTTTTAGAGTGTATTGAGTAACAGTTGGACCAACATTTACCTCTCCCATCGTCACCTCAATACCGAAATTTAAAAGTGTTCTTTTTATAATATTTGAATTAGCTTTAATATCTCCACTTGTTGGCTCGCTGTCTTTTCCTTCCAATAAACCAAGGGGTGGAATTTCCCAATTTTTTATTGTTTTTATAGGTTTATTCAAATCATTCTCAAAATTATTTTCTTCATCACTTATATTATCATCTTCAATGTCTTTATTTTTATCATATTCCTCATTGTCCATATCATCCTCATCCCCAATTGACTTAACAGAAAATTCAGGCTTTTTCCTATTCTTCTTAATTCGATTTGTAAGAGAAAAAAGCATTCCTTTCTTTTTTTCTTTCTCTTCTTTTTCTTCTTCTTTTCTTACTGACATATTAATTTTAATGTCTTCTTCATCTTCTTCTTTATTATATTCCTTATTATCATCCTCTTTCTGAACTAAATCTTCCTTATTTTTTGTAATCCTTATTTTACCTAATAAATCCACAAAAGAAACATTGAGTGTTAAAAGCAAAGAAATTAAAAAAAGCGCAAAAATAATAACTAGCGCTCCCCACTTTCCAATTAGACTCACCAATAACCAAGCAATAGTTGCTCCGATAATTCCACCATTGCCACCAGCTTTTGCAATTTCAAACATATTTTCAGGAATAATAAAAATATGCATAAAAGAAAGCACAGAAAAAATCATAATTACCATTCCTAAAAAAGAAGTTCTACTTTCAACAATATCTTCAGATTTAATCGTTTTTAATCCCCACAAAACTAAAGCAAATGGGACTAAAAGAAAACCCCATCCAAATAATAATTTTACAATTTTGCTTAAATTTATTCCAAAACCACCTGCTAAATTCATAAAACTTAATATGCTTATCAAAGCTAAAACAAAAAGAAATATGCCGAGTACATCTTTTTTTATCTCAGCACTTATTTCAATTTCTGGAAATGTAAATTTTGAACCGTCATATCCTCTTTTTTTTCTTCTTTTTCTCGTCATATATTAGTTTCTCTTAACTTATTTACTATATCATTATAGCTTAAAAAAGCTTCTGAGGCAAAAAAATGTATTAGTCCAACACATTCTGGACAATAAATTATTATTTATCATATAGTCTATGGGGGATGTTAAATTTAAACTCCAGTGGTATCTTTTCGTATTATACCATATTAACCTGTTCACCAGTTTATGATTGAATTCGTTTGTATCTTGCAGTAATGATTTATTTAAATCAACATTTTTTTCTTGAGTGGTTTGGCTGTATTTTTCAATATGTTCGTTTCTGTATAGCCGTCTATCGTAATTCCAATAGTGAGTCACCTTTTTTCTTTTACTTTGAATTACGAAACGATATATTATTACTTTACGAATTTAATTTCGGGATTGCCATGCTTCGCTCGCAATGACAGGGAAAAAACATTGTCGTTGCGAGAATGAACGACGAAGCAATCTCGAGTCTAAAAATTAGGCTTAATAGTAAATATATGTAAAATTAATCAATTTTATAAATGCAATTAATATCTCGAAAGACATAAAATAAATGACCCGATAATGGGCCATCTATTATATTTAAATTTTTATAATCTCATTTCACTCTTTTCGATCAATATTTCTGAAATATCCCGTTCCGGAAGGAATCAATCTTCCAATAATAACATTTTCTTTTAATCCTCTGAGTTTGTCTTCTTTTCCAGTAGTTGCTGCTCCTATAAGAACTCGGGCAGTTTCTTGGAATGAAGCAGATGACAAAAAGCTTTCTGTAGTAAGAGATGCTTTCGTAATTCCTAATAGCAATTGTTCGGCAGTTGCTGAATCTTTAATAGTATCAGTTATTTCTTTATTTTCTTTGTTTTCATTTTCAATAATTTCATTAGCCTCAAGGAGTTGAGCTTTTTCAACAATATCACCTATCAAGAGGTTCGTATTTCCAGGATTTTTAATTTTTACCCTTGAAAGCATTTGCCTAATTATAATTTCAATATGCTTATCATCTATTCCTTCTCCTTGAGAAGTATAAACTTGCTGCACTTCTTTTGTGATATATTTTTGAATTTCTTCAATGCCTTTCAAATTAAACAGCTCGTGAATATCAACATGTCCTTCTACTATCTGTTGTCCGGCAAGTATAAGTTCATCTTTCTTGACTAAAATTGAAGTATCCTTGTCAATTACATAACTTTTAACATCTTCCACCTTTTCGTTTTCAGCAATCTCTTCTGCTGTCGGCTTGAATTTAATATGAATAATTCTTGAATCTTGTGTTTCTTCAATCTCTTGAACTTTTCCATCAACCTCCGAAATTAATGCCTTGCCTTTTGGAAGCCTTGCTTCAAATATTTCTTCAACACGAGGAAGACCTTGAGTAATATCTTTTCCAGCAACACCTCCGCTATGGAATGTTCTCATAGTAAGCTGAGTTCCTGGCTCTCCAATAGCTTGTGCTGTAACAATTCCTACAGCCTGACCAATTTCCACCAATTTATTTTTTCCAAGATCATATCCATAACATTTCTGACACACTCCTCTTTTGGCCTTGCATTTTATAATACTTCTAATCCAAATTCTCTCTATTCCTTCTTTTTCAATCTTTTCTGCATCAATTTTACTTATCTGCTGTCCAGCTTTTACAATAACATTTTTACTCTTAGAGCTCTTTATATCTTTAAGAGCTGTTCTTCCTCTCAATCTCATCGATACAGTTCTACCAATATCTAAATGTTCACTTGCAATAACCTCTGTTCCTTCTGTATCATGACAATCTATCTCATGAATAATTACATCTTGAGCAACATCAACAAGTCTTCTAGTTAAATAGCCTGCTGTCGAAGTTCTAAGAGCAGTATCTGCCATTCCTTTTCTTGTTCCATGAGTAGAAATGAAATATTCCAATACATTAAAACCTTCTTTAAAACTACTCTTAATTGGAAGTTCAATTGTTTCTCCAGATGGATTTACAACCAAACCCTTCATACCACCCATCTGAGTTATAACAGCCCAATTACTTCTTGCTCCTGAGTTAATCATATATGCTACTGGACTTTCTTCTCCAATGGTCTTAGGAATTTCCTGAGAAATTTTGTCTTTAATTTCGTTCCAAACTTCAATTGATTTTATTCTTCTTTCATTCTCTGTAAGCAATCCTTCATCATATTGTTCTCTGATTTCATCAATTTTTTTATCCCCTTCTTTAAAAAGTTTTTTCTTTATATTCGGAATTTTTACATCATCCATTCCCCAGCTTAATCCAGATTTAGTTGCATATTTAAATCCAAGAGATTTTATGCTATCAATCAATAATACCGTTTTTTCTTCTCCAATTTTTTCCAACGAATTTGCAATAAGAGTTTTCAGAGCACTTGAATCCATAACCTCGTTCATAAACATAAGTTCTTCTGGCAAAGACTGATTGAAAATTATACGTCCTACGGAAGTTTTAATAAGAGACTCCTTTTTATTGTTTGAATTTTTTCTTGAAGAATTTTTCCATGAATTATTTTTCAGTTTGATTTCTGACCGAAGATTGATTAAACCAAGCTCATAAGAAACTACTGCTTCTTCAAAAGAATTAAAAGCTTTTCCCTCGCCCTTTTCACCAGGCAAAATCTTTGTCATATAATAGCAACCCAAAACTATATCCTGAGAAGGAACCACAATCGGTTCTCCCGTTGCTGGCTTTAGCAAGTTTTTTGAAGAAAGCATAATTTCTTGTGACTCTCGCTGTGCTTCTTTTGTAAGAGGAAGATGAACTGCCATTTGATCTCCATCAAAATCCGCATTAAAAGCCTTACAAACCATAGGATGAATTTGAATTGCTTTTCCTTCAATCAATACTGGATAGAAGGCTTGAATACCAAGACGATGTAAAGTAGGAGCACGATTTAAAAGCACCGCCTTGTTTTGAATCACTTCTTCTAAAATATCCCATACTTCTGTAATTCCTTGCTCAATTAATTTGTTCGCACTTCTCACATTATACGCAAAATCTCTTTCAATAAGCTCCTTCATTACGAAAGGCTTAAAAAGCTCCAAGGCCATTTTCTTTGGAAGTCCACATTGACTGAGTTTCAATGTCGGTCCAATTATAATTACTGAACGAGCAGAATAATCAACACGCTTTCCTAAAAGATTTTGTCTAAATCTCCCCTGTTTTCCTTTAAGCATGTCTGCAAGAGATCTTAATTGTCTTCTTTTTCCAGTGGCTGCCATTGTTGCCTGCCCTCTTCTGGCAGAATTATCAATTAAGGCGTCAACTGCTTCTTGAAGCATTCTTTTTTCGTTTCTTGAGATAACTTCAGGCGCTCCAAGCTCTATAAGTTTCTTTAGACGATTATTTCTATTTATAACTCTTCTATACAAATCATTTAAATCAGAAGTTGCAAACCTCCCACCATCCAACTGAACCATTGGTCTAAGATCTGGTGGAATAACTGGAATAACAGTTAAACACATCCAATCAGGTTTTATATTCGCTTTCACAAAACCCTGAACAAGACGCAATCTTTTCATCATTTTTTTTCTTTGAGCAGATGTTTTTGGAAGTTGATTTATTTCTTTTTCAAGTCTTTGAGCTAATTTTTTCAAATCGATATTTTGCAAAACTTGTTTAATTGCCTGAGTTCCAATATCCGCCTTAAAAACTGAAGCATATTTCAAAGAAAGATTTCTATATTCAATTTCAGAAATAACCTTAAGTCTTTTGATACTTTTTAATTCTTCCTTTGCCTTGTCTCTTGCCTCTTTAATTTCATTAATTTGAGGAATAGTTAGCTTTTCTTTTCCACTTTTTACTTTTGATTTATATTCAGCTTCAATTTGATCAAAAATCACTTTTCTTTCTTCTTCGTTAACATCTATTATCAAATAACTTGCAAAATAAATAACTCTCTCCAGCTCCTGAATAGACATATTAAGTATTAATCCAACGCTTGAAGGGACGCCTCTTAAAAACCAAACATGAGATATTGGTACGGCCAATTTTATGTGTCCCATTCTATCTCTTCTTACTATAGATTTTGTAACCTCTACACCACACTTGTCACAAACAATTCCTTTATATCTTATCCTTTTATATTTTCCACAATAACATTCCCAATCTTTTGTTGGCCCAAATATTTTTTCACAAAATAGCCCATCTTTTTCAGGTCTTTGCGTTCTATAATTTATTGTTTCTGGTTTCAAAACTTCCCCAAATGACCAATCCAAAATATTTTCAGGGCTAGCAATAGTGAGTTTTACGGCTTCAAAATCTTCAACTTTTGTACCTATATTTGACATATATTTAGAACTTAATGTTTATAACAAATGAAAAAATTTATCTTGGTTTTTTATTTTTACTCTATCGCCGTTTTTTCTTCTTTTTCTTGTTTATTTTCTCTATCTTCATCATTCTCATTTTCTTCTTTTTCTTCTTTTTGCTTTGCCCCAACAAGTTCTACATTCAAACTAAGAGCCTTTAATTCATTAACTAAAACATGAAATGAAGCAGGTATATGAGGGCTTTTTATAGATTCACCTTTAATAATTGATTCATATGCTTTTGATCTTCCTAATACATCATCTGATTTGATGGTCAACACTTCTTGCAAAGTATTTGCAGCTCCATGCCCCTCAAGCGCCCAAACTTCCATCTCTCCAAATCTCTGACCTCCAAATTGAGCTTTTCCTCCGAGTGGTTGCTGTGTTATCAGAGAGTAAGGACCAATTGAACGCATATGAATCTTGTCTTCAACAAGATGATTTAATTTCAATATATATGTAATTCCAACAGTTGATTTATTATCAAATTTTTTACCAGTTTTTCCATCAAAAAGTTGAACCTTACCATCTTCAGGAAGTCCAGCTTTTTTTAGTTCTTCTTTTATCTGCTGTTCTGTAACACCAGCAAGTGACTGACAAGCAACTTTATATCCTAATTTACTTGCCGCCCAACCAAGATGAGTTTCAAGAATTTGCCCTATATTCATACGAGATGCAACTCCAAGAGGATTCAAAATTATATCAACTGTAGATCCATCCTCAAGATATGGCATATCTTCCATTGGAAGAATTGTCGAAATAACACCTTTATTTCCATGTCTTCCAGCTAATTTATCTCCTACTTGAATTTTTCGAAGTTGTGCAACACTCACTTGAATTTTCTTTATCACTCCACTGGAAAGTTTATCTCCTTGCTCTCTTGAAAAAATCTTAACATCTACAACCTTTCCCTGTTCCCCATGTTGCAAATATAAAGAAGTGTCTTTCACATCTCTTGCTTTTTCACCAAAAATAGACCGCAATAATCTTTCTTCTGCAGTTAAATCACTCTCTCCTTTTGGAGTAATTTTTCCAACCAAAATGTCACCAGATCTTACTTCTGCTCCAATTCTAATAATTCCATCTTCATCTAAATCTTTGAGTTTTTCTTCTCCAACATTAGGAATGTCTCTAGTTATAACTTCTGGACCAAGCTTTGTGTCACGAACATCAATTGAAAAATCCTCAATATGAATTGAACTAAACCTATCATCTTCAACAACCCTTTGAGAAAGTATTATAGCATCTTCAAAATTACATCCTCCCCAAGACATAAAAGCTACTTTTAAATTTTGACCAAGGGCAATTTCTCCATTTTCAGTTCCAGAGCCATCAGCAAGAAGGTCTCCTTTCTTTATTTTTTGTCCCTTTCTAACTCTTGGGTATTGAGTCATACATGTTGCTGCATTTGATCTGACAAAATTATATAAATCATAATTTTCAACTTTGGAGTCAGAATTTTTAATTTTTATATGAGATCCATCAACTTCAATTACTTCTCCATCTTTTTGTGCAAGCACAACATGACCAGAATCAATTGCAGTTCTTTTTTCAAGTCCAGTTCCAATTATAGGAGACTGAGATGAAATACAAGTAACTGCTTGTCGTTGCATGTTCGAACCCATCAAAGCTCTATGCGCATCGTCATGTTCAAGAAAAGGAATCAGAGATGTTGCAACACTAATAGCTTGATTTGAAGAAATATCCATAAAATTAACCTTCTCCGCTTCAGTAATTCCAGGATTTCCCTTAATTCTTGCTTGAATTTCTTTTTGCACAAACTTCTTGCTATTATCATCATATGGAACACTAGCATGAGCAATAATAGATTCTTCTTCTTGTGTAGCGTCTAAATATATTATTTCATCTGTTACTTTTCCATTTTTAACTTTTATGTACGGTGTTTCCAAAAATCCATAATCATTAATTTTTCCATAAAGAGCAAGATGACCAACCAAACCGATATTCGGTCCTTCTGGAGTTTGAATTGGACAAACTCTTCCATAATGACTACGGTGCACATCACGAACTTCAAATCCAGCCCTTTCCCTTGTAAGTCCGCCAGGACCCATTGCAGAAAGTCGTCTTTTATGTTCAAGTTCAGCGAGTGGATTTACTTGATCCATAAATTGACATAATTGAGAAGACATAAAAAATTCTCTAATCACTGCAATAAGAGGTCTAGTATTTATAAGCTGAGAAGGCGTGACAGTGTTTATATCAAGAGTACTCATTCTGTCTTTTATATTTCTTTCAACTCTCATAAAGCCAAGTCTAAATCTTTCCTGAACAAGTTCTCCAACTGTTCTAACTCTTCTATTTCCAAGATGATCAATATCATCTCCCTTAGCATTTAAAGTATTGTTAAGTCTTATTATTTCCTTAATTGTTAAAACCAAATCACTTAATTGAAATACTCTATTTAAAACAGTATCTTCCAAATTAGCATCAAGTCTTTGGTTTATCTTATGTCTTCCAACTTTTCCAAGATCATATCTGTCAAATTTAAAAAACATTCCTTCAATTAGTTGCCTAGCATTATCAGCAGTTGCAAGATCTCCTGGCCTTATTCTTTTATAAACTTCAATAAATCCTTCGCCTTGTGTTTTTGCAACATCTTTTTTTATAGTTTCTTTTATAAATTTTATATTTCCAGTATCACTGTCTGAAAAAAGCTCTAATATTTTTTCATCTGATCCAAGTCCGAAAGCTCTCAAAAGAGAAGTAACGGCTACTTTTCGCTTTTTATCTATTTTAACAAAAATAGCACCGCTTGCTTCTGTTTCAACTTCAAGCCATGCTCCTCTGGTTGGAATTAATTTTGCTCCAAAATATCTTTTATCTTCTTTTTCAGAAGAAACACTAAAAAATATTCCAGGAGATTTAATAAGTTGACTTACAACAACTCTCTCAACACCATTAATAATAAAAGTTCCACGATCTGTCATCAAGGGGAACTCTCCAAAATAAATTTCTTGCTCTTTTTTAATTTTATCTTTTTCACTTGCAAGTTTCACTTTACATCGAAGTGGCGCCTCAAAAGATAAATTTTTCTTTTTTGAAGTTTCCTCATTATATTTTGGAGTATCAAGATAATAATCAATAAAATCAAGACTTATGTCTTTATTAAAACTAATAATAGGAGAAACCTCTTCCAACAACTCTTTCAAGCCCTTTTCGATAAACCATTTATAAGATGTAATTTGAGCTTCTATGAGATAGGGCGGAGCCATTGGTTCTCCCGTCTCATGAAAATATTTTCTGCTTGTTTTTAGATTTGTCTTTTCTTTTGTTGTTGGCATAGACATATATTAAAAAAATAAACTTGTTAATAAATTATATAAAAAATTAAATAAAAAATTGAAATTTAATTTCAAAGACACAAAAACAAGCCTAAACAGCAAACACTGCAGGCATAAAATACATCCTTTCTTATTTGATGATTGTTTGAATCATAAATTGAATTGTTGACTTGAATACCAAGTAATTTTTATTATATACAATATAAAAATATTGTCAAGGAAAATGTGGCTCTACACTAATAACTGTGGTGGATAACTAAAGAAGTGGTAGAATTATATTGATAAATTAACAATTCACACCGCTCCTATCAAAAATGATATTATAAAACTGTTTTTAGATGTCAATCCTGGGTGACGACAGTAAGAGTCAAGAGATCCCTCTTAATCATGTTAAATCTTATCAAATATCAATTCCCAGATAAGAGCGATTTAACAAGGATGCTTTGTATCTTGTAGGATGTCTGTTTGGCTTTACGCATTTGCGTATAAAGATGCCCCACAAGATGCAGGGCATTCTCAAAACAACTTTAGACTATAAAAAAACAACCTTGCCTTGAATTATGAAATAGCTAAATTTGTTATAGTGAGCTTGTCGAACTATGATAAATTTGATGCATTTTCTACCCTTCGACAAGCTCAGGGTGACAAATATATTGAATTTCGTAATTCAAAGAACCTTGTCATATTTCGTTTCGCTACGACCGGAATGACAGTTATAAATTATTATTTTCTTTAATATAAAACTACATAACTAAAGTCATGTTAGCTTTTGCTCCACTTCTATACTTCAACCACCACACATTTTGACAAAGAGCTGTAATTTAAACAAGACAAGCAATCTATCTTTCATTAAGCTTTTTGATCGACAGATTATGTGCTTCTATATAATGAGTTACAAATTTTTTCCAGTCAGCCGAAAAGGCAACTTTTCTTGCCTGAATTTTATTATCAATTCTTTTTTTCTTTGAAAATAGTGTATATTTATATAGAATATCAATAAAACCTTCGATCATTTTTCCTTTTTCTTGATTTTCTATATCAAGGATATATACGCCTGGCAAGTTTTTGTCATTTAACTCGTCATAGAAATATTTTCCAAATCCTGATAAATTACTGGTCAGCGATGCAACTCCTAAGGCTGCTGTCTCAAGGGGTGTATAACCCCATGGCTCATAATATGAAGGAAAAACACCAAGATGACATGCTTGGATGCTTTGATAATAGTCAAGATCGCCAAGTCCATCAGCACCAGTTAAATATATTGGATAGAAAATAACCTTGACTCTATCCTCTTCTCGATTTTCCAAACCTGCTTCCTTAAAAGCTTTCAAAATTGAATCGTCTTGTGGATTGGATATATTATGTGTTGAAAGTGGAGCTGATCCATTTTTAGATTTTAACCTCTGAAGCTTTCTTTTCATATCAAGAATAAAACCTTCTTCAAAAATAGATTTCTCATTAATTTTTTCTTCAGAGGAAATCGCATAAAGTAAATTTTCTTTAATATCGTCCTCCTCTTCTTCTAATAAATCTTTGAGATCCCTAAATGCCTCTCTTGCTTCAATGATATCTGGATTTATGCCAGATGTTTCTGTCGGAACCCAAAAAAATGTAATCACTGTTTTTTTGCTATTATTCTTTTTCATTTTTTCGTTCAGCTTAGATAATGAGTCTATAAAGATATCTAGACCCTTATTATGAAATTCATATCTACTTGCTGTAAAGAAAAATAGAGTATTTTCAAGATTGATTTTATAGTATGGGAAGAAATAATACAAAACAAATTGTCTTAATTTGTTCCTATATTTTTTATGTTTTAATGCAGTTTCTTCAAAGCTCGGAAATTTTGTCATATCAAGACCATTTGGTAAGATTATGTCAACTTCCTTACCAAGCATATATTTTGCTTCCATTGCCGTAATTTGACTTACTGTAGTAAATACATTAGCTTGTTCAGCAGATATTTTTTCCATATTGTGTTTTGCTTGAACCCCATATTTATATGCTTGTTCAGCTGGATTAATTTTATCTATTTGAGAATATAAATCTTCTCCATGACCAACGATTGTTCTTCCAAGAGTAGTTGCATGAGTCGTAAATACTGTGGAAATTTTTAAATTACTTTTCTTCAAATATAAAATTGTCGCTCCACAAAGCCATTCATGCGCTTGAACAACAATACTTCTATCATGATGAACTTCTTTCATTTTTTCAATCATAATCCCAACGGCCCAACTCCAAACAACAGGTTCGTCAAATCCATAAGAACTGCCCAACGAATCTAGTCCAAATCTTTCCCACATTTCCTTTTTGATATCATTAACTTCTGGCCAAAAATCCTTAAAATCAAGAAGAATAACCTTTGGCTCTCCTTCGACAAGCCATGATCCGAAATGACAAACTATCCCTATTTCTTTTAATTCACTATAAATTGTTTTATATAGTTCTGGAATCGGTTCTTCTTTAAATACAAGTCTACTTTTGTCAGTAAAATAAGGACCAACAAGACAATATCCATTTTTATAATGTTTTTGCATATATCTTGCTTTTGAACTGAGAACTGTAAAAATTCCCCCAACCTTATTACAAGTCTCCCATGAAACTTCAAAAAGCATATCCGCTTTTGTTTTTGTGTTTTCTTTCATTTTTTTTATTATTTTTGTTTATTTTTTTCCTTCTATTATCCTTTGAGTTATTTTTAATTCAGAATTATCCGAATTTTCTTCTATTCCTTGATTCAAAATCTCCAATGCACGATCTTTTTCACCCCTTTCTTCAAGCATTAAAGCATAATTATTATAAGAAGAAATAAGAATTGGATTAATCTCTATGGCTTTCTTAAAATAATATTCAGCTTGATCATAATCTTTTAAAATCCAATAAATATTTCCAATACTATTATATGCAGAGCTATTATTTTTATCAAGAGCTATTATTCTTGTATAATTTCTTATTGCGTCATTATAGTTTTTTAGACGATAATTCGTGATTGCAAGTTCAGTTAGATAATTTAAGTCATTTGGTTCAGACTCTAACGCTTTTTCAAAATATAACAAGGCTGCGGAATAATTTTTTTTGTCAAAAGATTCAATTCCTGATTTATAATTTACTTCAGAAGTAATGTTTCTTTTTTCTACATATTTTTTACCAGTTTGAGAACTTTCATTTTTAGAATAAATATTATCATAAAAACCATAAATCTTTGGCATTAAAAAAACAAAAGAAACGACCGAAAGAATTATAAAAGCAAATAATCCAAATAAAATAAAGTCTCTTTCATATTTTTCAAGATAGGAATTTTTTTTAAATTTTTTTTGTTTCATTTTTATCATAATTATAATTTTATTTTTGTTAGATATAAAATTTATTTTTTATTAAAAAACTTATCAATCTTTTTTATAATTTCCAATGGAGTACTTTTTGCCTTGATTACATAATCTACAATTCCAATATTTTTAGCTTCCTGAATATCTTCTTCATTTGAAAGATTTGAAGTAATAATCACTGGAGTAGATTTTATTTTCTCATCTTCTGACTTCCTAATTTCATCCAAAACCTCAAAACCATCCTTTTTTGGAAGAAGAATATCAAGTAAAACAAGATCTGGTTTTTCTTTTTTTATAATTTTTATTGCGACATCTCCGTTTTCTGCCGTTACAACCTGATATCCGCTAAGTTTTAATTTTATTTTATAAATATCCATTATAGCAGCTTCATCCTCAACTACTGCTATTTTTTTTATTTTATCCATTTTGATTAATATTATACTTTTGTTAATTTAATTATAGCAAATACAAATTAAACCACAATAACCTAAAATTATTTATATCTCAAAGCATCTAACGCATTTAATTTAGAAGCTCTTCTCGCAGGATATAGGCCTGTCATAAATCCTACTATAGTAGAAAAAACAAGAATAATTATTATAAATTCTTTTGGAGTATAGAATAAATTAACCGCATCTCCGCCCAAAGAACTTGCTAATTTGTTAATTCCAAAATTAAACAGTTTACCCCCCATAAAACCAATTAAAATTCCACTTATTCCTCCTAAGAAACCAATGATAACTGATTCAACTAAAAATAGTTTCCAAATATCATCACGAGATGCTCCAAGAGCCTTCATAATTCCAATTTCTTGAATCCTCTCTAAAAGAGCGATGGTCATAGTATTAAACATTCCTATTGCTGAAACAATCAAAGCTACCGCACCGAAAAGCGAAAGGATAATTTGCACGGCTTGGAAAATCTTATTAGCTTCATCAATAATATCTGACAGGGCAGATACACTAAATCCCATTTCTATCATTTGATTTCGAACATTTTCCAATTCATCTTTATTTTTTACTTTGATTTTTATTGTAGAAAAATTTGGAAGATTTAAATGACTTACATCTGATGAGGGAACATATAAATATGAATTGTACTCATCTTTTATCACTCCAATAATTTCAAAATCACTCATCAGACTAACCTCCTCCTCTTCTTCAATGTTACCATCTGTTTTCTCTTTATCTTTTGATAAATATAATTTAATTGAAACTATTTTCCCAATTGCTTCTTCGCTTTCTAAAATATTAAAAGATTTTAAAACAGCTGATGAAATTATAGCTTTGGTACTTTCTCCTGAATCAAACAGTTCTCCTTCATCTGCTTGTATTCCAGACAATTTAAAAAAGGAGGAGCTAACAGCATTTATCGTTGTTCCGCTACTCAGTTCGTCAATTTCAATTTGCGCAGGAATTGAAGTTATTGGACTTACTTCAGCAATTTCTGGAATTTCTTTTATCTTTTCCAAATTCTCATTATTCAATTCAATTATTGAAGATGACTCAGTATAAATATCCAGACTTAACAAGGCATCAGAAGTTGTGATTTGTTCCAATATAACTTTTTGTAATCCAAATCCGAAAGAGACAAGAAATAAAATTGTACCAATTCCAACTCCAATTCCAAGAATCGTCAAACTTGTTCTAAGTTTATTTGTTTTAAAAACTCTTGTTGACAATCGTAAAATGTCTAACGCTTGCATGTGAATTATTTTATATTAATTTTTTCATTCAACTTTTGTTCCAAACTTTACAAGCAAAATTATTTCCAAATCTCTAGATATTTTCCTTACAACTCTTTTATCAAGTCCTATCCCGCCTTTTTTAAAAGGAGAGTCTAATACCTTGCTAAATATTTCAGCTCCTATTTCATTTTTCAATCTCATGCCAACAAGATGTTCAAGTCTTCTTTTTTGTTGATCTTCCATTACTTTAATAAACGAACGAATTAAATATTTTGTAATAAGTTTTGTTTTCAATCTCATTTCTTCCATATTTAATCTTGATGCAACTTCTTTCAAATCTCTCTGAAGAAGTTTTGCTCCTTCTATAATTTTTTCTGTTTCATAAGAATAACCAGAAGCAGTTCTTTCATCTAACCCCACTCCTCCTTTTTCAAATGATCTATCAAGCATCATTCTAAATTCAAATTTTGCAAGTTTTCCCATCATTCTCTTTCTGATAAATTCTTCTATCCTTTGAATCTGATCAATATTCATTGAAGTTAATAAATATTCCGAAAGAACCTTTGCTTTAAATGGAATCATTAAAGTATGTAGTTGCGCCTCAGAAAGCCCAGGAAAAGATCTTGCCAAAAGATCAAACTCTCTTTCTTTTTGACTTGTTTCTTTTTTAATATGCTTAGATTTTTTGTTAATAACTTCATGTGTTATTTTTCCATCTTTCATATAAAAGACTCTGTGAGCTTGTTCAAGATAATCTGGATTATGAGTAACCATAATTATCGTTTTTTTGTTTTTTTCATTTAGCTCTTTCAATATATTAAGAACATTTTGAGCTGATTTTGAATCCAAATTACCAACTGGCTCATCTGCCAGAATTATCGGCTGATCATTAATTAATGCTCTTGCCATTCCAATTCTTTGTTGTTGACCACCAGAAAGCTCTGAAGGAATTTTATCTGCATGTTCAAAAATTCCAAATTTTCTCAACAAAGCATCTGCTTTTTCTTTTCTTTCTTTGAAATTTTTACTTCCAAGAAAAATTTGAGGTAAAATAACATTATCCCTTACAGATAAACTTGTAAGAAGATTATATGACTGAAAAACCATTCCGATTTTTGTGCAATGAAATTTTGAAAGTTGATCTGAATCCATTTCGCTAATAATTTCTTCTTTGAGCTGAACTCTGCCTGTTGTAGGAATTTCAAGTCCTGCAATCAAATTCAAAAGTGTTGATTTTCCACATCCAGAAGGACCAAAAATCATAACATATTCCTGAGGATATATTTCTAAATTAATGTCAGAAATAGCAACGGATTGATTTATCAAACCCTCATTATATATAACACTTGCATTTTCTATCTTTATAATAAATGACATAAGGTAATGAACTTATTTCATTGTTTACATATTTAAATTATACATAACTTTTATAACCCTAAAACAGCTACTTAAAGTCGCTCATTTATATTATAACACAAAAATATAAAAAAACACCAATTTTAACAAGGTGATTTAATTAAAAATAACTATAACTATAACTATTTTTTATTATTTAAATTATAACACAAATGAAATAACAAAACAACCTTTTAAAAGATTGTTTTTGTGATTTATATTGCAATTACATTTCGGACAAGATGACAAACATCTATCATTGCGAGCGAAGCGTGGCAATCTTGAAATTAAATTCGTAAAGTAAAATATATCGTTTTGTGAACTTAGACTCAAGATTACAACGCCATTCCTCCTCGCAATGACAAATATATACATTCTTGTAAATGTTGCTTAATTAGATGACATTTTTCTATAACCCCATATTTTTCACCCAACCAAAGGTGTCTTCAAAGTTTCCAATAATGATTTGAATGACAGATTTTTTCTTTTCAGGAATTAAAATGGTGAAGTCTTGAGATTCAGAATAATTTCCTGACTTATCTTTTCCAGCAATACGGAAACGATAGACAGAAGCTGGTTTGAAGCTTGTTATAATTGAAATGTGATTAGTGGTAAAGTTTGTATCTTCTTGGCTTGAGTTTTGAGGTTTATCTTCTTTTGAAATCCCCTCTTCCCATAGGATCTGCGACGTGGTTGGTTCATTTGTTTTCCAGTTGATGATGGTTTGAACTATATCTGATTTTCCTGATGATATAGCTGTTTCTGTCCGAACTTGTGTGATTTCAGCTGGAGTTTCATCTACAAGAGTTGTAAGTTTAAGTTCTGGCGATATGACCTGATTGGCATAAATATCCCTTCCTTGGATTTGAATTGAATATTCTGTTCCTGGATCAAGGCTTTTGAGAGTGAAGACATGAACAGTTGAAAGAGCATCTTCTCCTTGTTTTTTGACGATGCCTGTCTTGATATCTGTATATTTAATAGTGGAATCTGTCTCTACATTTGTTTGCCATTTGATGATTGTTTTAGTATCTTCAACTTTTTCAATAGTATAGCTTTCTATTTGAGGAAGAGTGAAAGTAGTAAAAGTATAATCATCTGAAACAACGGCATTTCCACTATCATCTATCCCTCTTACTCTGTAGTGGTAGGTTGTTCCTGATTGAAGGTTATTAAGCTTAATGAAATGTTTTGCTACTTTTGATTTATCTTTGTCTTCTTCACTGGAAATGTAATTTATGGTTGTTCCATATTCCACCTTAGAAGATGAAACTATATTTGTTTTCCAATTGATGATAACTGAATTGAGAGTCACATCTGAAACTATAACATCATAGATATTTGGAATGACTTTGGTGGTAAATTCCTGCCATGGTGATTTTCCTGTGTTTCCAAGAATGTCTGAAGATTGAACTTGATATTGATAGGTTGTTCCTGAAAGAAGTCCTGAGATAATTACTTTGTGATCCGTGTCTAAAGTTGTAAAACTTCCATACTGTTTGAGATAGAGTGAGCTTTCTGGATCAATGCCTTCTTCTTTAACTTTGAACCTGACAACAGAGTTTGATTTGCGATCTGTTCTCCAACTTACACTTGCCGAAGAATTAGTAATATCTGTAATGTCCGGACCTTGAGCATCTATAGCTGGTGGTTGAGTTGCTTTTGCTATAATTGACCTGATAGTTTCTTCATCCATTCCTTGTTCTACGAGTTCTTCTATTCTCTTTTGAATCTCTTCTGCTTGATTTTCTTGCTGTTCTTTTTCTTTTTCTTTTTCTTCTGGAGTAAGCTCATCTTTTTTAGAAAGTGTTTTAAAAGTAAGGTTGTCGCTTTGGGCGAGATTACCAGAGGAATCTTTGGATGAAACCCGATAGTTATATGTTTTATCAGAATCAAGACCAAGAATCACAATAGAATGTGTTTGAATACTTTCGCTATGTGATCCGTCTATACTGCCATAACCGTTAGTCTCTCCATATTCAACAAAAGAATCAGCATACTCACTCGTATTCCAACTAACAGTAGCAGAAGTAGTGGTAATATCACTCACTACAATGTTTGTAATGGTCGGAGCAGTTGTGTCTAAAACAACAGACGATCCTCCTCCACAACGAGGACATTCAACTACTTCTCCAGATGTTGTATCAAAAGTATAACCATTATTATCAGTGGATTCATTTCCAGCACTATCAACACTTCTGACTTGAAAATAGTAAGTTGTTGATGCTGTCAGAGATGCCAAGGAAACGCTGTGAGTTGTAACAGATTCTTTTGAGTTTCCTTGTGATGAAGTAAGAGCCGAAGAAACAGTTCCAAAATCAATAATGGAATTAGCATTTTCATTTGTTATCCAAGTAATGGTTGCAGAAACTCCATCTGCCCCTGTTACCGTTACATCTGAAATAACTGGAGGAATTGAATCTGCGCCTGATGTGGTTGTAAAAGTGTAACCGTTTGTAGCATTATCATCTATATCAGGCTGATCACCATTTCTTGATTTTACTCTATAAAAATATGTAGTTCCTGGAGAAAGGTTTGTTAAGGTTATACTGTGGCTTGTTACTTGAGAGGCATTACCTTCTTCCATAGAATATAGCTTGCTTGGAGAAACGCTATAACCCACAACAGAATCTGAGTTAACCCCTGTGTTCCAAGTTATTCTAACTGAAGTTCCATTGAGAACCGTTGAAGTTACATCTGTGATATTTGGATTAGTTCCAGCTAATGCTGAAGCAGTTGAAAATATATTATTTACAGCGTCTTGATTTATTCCAATATTTCCCGATGAATCAATTGATCTGATTTTTAGTTGATAATCAGTGCTTGGCACAAGACCTGTAAGAGTTACGGAGTGATTTTTCACAAGTTCTGAATAGTTTCCTTGAGTTGTGCCATAAGTTGCTGAAGCCACAGTTCCAAAATCAATCAAACTTGAAGAGTCTTCATCTGTTGACCATGTAATAGTAACGGTTGTTGTAGTTGGGGTTCCTATATCTGTTGCGGGCGTAAAAGTAATAACTGGAGCAGTAGTGTCTGATTGAGAAGGAGTGTCAATTTGAACAATGTTTGAAATCAAGGATTCGTTTGAAGATTCATCTGCTGCCTTAATCCCAAAATAGTATGTTGTGCCAGGAGAAAGACCAGTAACAGTCATTGATTGAGAAGTTCCTGCTACTATTGGAGTTGGCTCATTTAAAACTTGAGTTGCGCTTGCCCAATCAGAAAGAGTCATATCAGTTGTTGAATATCTAATGTCATAACTTGATGCCGTGCCAATGTCTGCATCATCTCCTGGAGATATCCAAGTAAGCTCTGCTGAAGTTGCTGTTGTTTGTGAATTTGTATAATCAAGAACGATTGTAGAAGGAACTGAAATATCAGATGTGGTTGTGAAATAATGAGGAGTCGATATGGTTTCATTTCCATAGACATCTCTTGCTTTAAGTTTATAATAATATTTAGTATTAACAGATAGTCCTGGAATTGTAAGCATAGTTGGAGTTGGTGTCGTTACTAAAGTTGGAGAAGCATATTCATTTGTATATGATGACGGAAGCGACGATGAAGCTTCATATATAACAGAGAACCATGAATCTTTCAAAGAACTAAGATAAACAGAGGCGGAATTTCCAGAAGTTGAAACAATAAAATCTCCTGTAGCAGATGTATGAGCTGCTCCTGTGGTATTGAATTGCGCTCTTGAAATTCCACTAATAATATTAGTGCCATCATCCTTGGAAGTATAGCTTATCTTTTCGTCTGCAATCTGAATTGTTCCAGATGAAGCAAGTAAGCTTGTTGAAGATAATGCGATATCAGCCGTACTAAATGAATCAATATCAGCTGCCAAAGTCACATTGTAATCAACCGTAGGAGCATTTGTAGAAAGAGTTACGAAACTGCTATAAGGAGACACTGAAGGAGAATATACAGAGTTTGGAACTGTAGCTCCATCTTGCGAAATTACGCGATAGTAATATGTCGCTCCTGTATCAAGAGCACTTGTAGAAAGTTCAACAATATGATTTGTAACTTTTGTTGAATCAAGCGTTGTAGTAGATGAACTTGAAAGATCACCATTTAAACTATATTCAACTTGTGAAGTTGCAGGTCCATTTGTTGCCCATGAGAATATAATAGTGTCTTTGCTTACAGCAGCGGACGGAGGATTCGGAATCGTCAAAGCTGAAGTTGAAACAGAAGATGAAGTTGTAGTTGATGGATAAGCTGCGAGATTAGCCTGAGAATCTGCAGAAACTAACCTGTAATAATATAGTGTTCCTGGATTTAAACCAGTAACCTCTACGCTATGAGATTCTACAAGACCAAGGGTTCCAGCAGTAGAACCTAATAAATCAGTCGTTCCATATTCCACAATTGAATAGGAAGCATCACTTGTCGTATCCCATGTGAAAGTTAATGTTGTTGCCGTCGCTACTACATTATTGTTTGTAATCACAGGATCAATTATATCTGTCTTTTCAGTTAGAGTTGTAAATTGTAAGTATGGAGAAGCAGAAGGATAAGTAAGGGTGTTTGGAGTTGCAGCAGAATCAGAGGAAATTACATTATATGTATAGGTTGTGTTTTCTGTTAGTCCTGTTAAAGATACATAATGGTCGGTAACCATATCAGATTGCAAAGTTGTTGTTGTTCCAGTTGCAGGATCAACAGTATTATCTGCTGATGCGATATAATTGATTTGAGTATTTGATGCTTCGCTTGTCTGCCAATAGAAAGTGGCTGTGGTCATTCCTTGAATAACAGTTGGTCCGCTTGTAATTGTTGGAGCGGTGCTCAAAGTTGTAAATGATCCTGGGAAAGGAAAAGCTGAATTTCCAGCCTCATCAGTTGCAAGAATTTGATAGTTATATGTTGTGCCTTCAGAAAGATTTGAAAGTGAAACAGTGTGAGCACCTGTCGTAAATGTTGTCGGATCTCCAGCAACAAGGTTATATGAAGCATCTGTGCTATATTTCACAACAGAATAAGAAGCATTATTTACATCAGCATCTGTCGTCCAATTAATGTCAACAGATGTTGTTGTTATTAAACTTTCTGACACAGAACTTATATTTGGAGAAACATTATCAACGGCATTCCCTTCTCCTGTCACAGATCCATCTGGCATAACATGAACTTTTGTAGAATATCCTGATGTTCCTTTATTATTATCTTCAGCCGTAACTTGATACCAATATTCCACAAGAGGATCAAGTCCTCCAAGCCCTATGCCATCCACACAATCAGTGTCTGCGTCAACTCCTTCATCAATGCAATAATTTTGCAAACGATCTGTAATTATTCCTTTTAATTCATAAATTCCATTTTCACTTGTGGATCTATAGACATTATATTGTTTAAAATTTCCAGGATCAGAAACGATATTCCACCAAAGTATTGCTTGATATGAATTTGCAGGAGGGGTTGCAATGTCATTTATTAACATATTTTGTGGAATTTCTGGCGTTGAAGTTGAACCTGAAATCACATTGCAATAAGCATCTTTGAACTGCCAATAGACCATCACGGAACCGTTTGGACCTGGAGCAAAATCACTCCAAGATTTTGTTGTTGCATAAGTTTCCCAATTTGCAACAGCGACGCTTGCGCAAGTTTCAGAAGTTAAGCTGGAATTGGAAGAAAATCTCATTTGTGTTGCAGTCTGTCCAGCCGTTGCACTGATATTCATTGAGAGTTCGGGGCTAGTATTGGAATCAATATTTACCGCGTAAGAAGTATAGGCTGGGACAGTGGTGTCGACAGTAAAGGTACCGGAATCAGCAAAGCCAACTGAGTTGCCAGAGTTACCATCATTGGCCGCAATACGGATACGAGCGGTATTGTTCAAGTAGGCACCCGTGACCAGATCAGTTGCCGGCGTAAGAATGGTGGTATCAGAGATCATGGTCGGAGTGGCGTTGACTCCGGTCTTATCGCCAGAGCCGGTAGCGCCGGACCCCCCACCTT
>JARGGI010000030.1 GCA_029210775.1 Patescibacteria group bacterium
TTTTGGCTGATGACGGTAGTATTTATGTGCATTGTGATTATAGGTTAAATTCTTATACACGAATTGTCTTAGATGAATTATTTGGTAAAAATAATTATAAAAACGAAATTGTTTGGAAAAAATTGAACAGTCCTAAAGCTCAATCAGTTAGTCTTGGTAACCAGTATGATAGCATTTTCTTTTATACAAAGAGTGATAATTTTATTTTTAATAAAGTTTATAAAAATTATACAGCAGATCAGTTAAAAATGTATAATAAAAATGACAAAGACGGAAAAGGTTATTATCAGACAGTTGCATTAATAGCGGGCGGATCTCAAAGAAGCTCGCAAAGGAAATCCTTTGAATTTAGAGGAGTGAACGAACAATGGCTATATTCTTTAGAAAAATTGGAAGATTTTTGGAAAAAGGGAAGAATATATAAAACACCAAGTGGCTATAGATTAAAAGTATATTTAGAACAAAGTGAAGGGGCTCTTGTTTCTGATATGTGGTTTGATAATGAAGTTGCTCCAATACAAAGAGCTGAATACCCAACCCAAAAACCCGAAAAACTTCTTGAACGCATTGTCAAAGCATCTTCTAACGAAGGTGATCTTGTTGCCGATTTTTTCTGCGGAAGCGGTACAACATTATCGGTGGCGGAAAAACTAGGTAGGAAATGGATCGGTTCGGATTTGGGCAGATTTTCCATTCACACCACTCGCAAAAGGATGATCGGAGTGCAAAGAGAGCTTAAAAAATCCGGCAAAGATTTTCGGGCGTTTGAGATTTTGAATATTGGCAAATACGAACGAGAAAAGTTTTTGACTGTGAATGAAAATTTGCGTGAAGAAGAAAAAAGAATTCAACAAGAAAATAAAGAAAAAGAATTTATCAAACTTATTCTTTCGGCATACAAAGCCGAGCCGGTGGATTCGTTTAATACTTTTGTCGGTAAGAAAAGGGACAGATTAGTCGCTGTCGGATCAATTGATACGCCTATTACCAATGATTTTTTGGAAAGAATAATCAGCGAGTGTAAGGAAAAGAAAATCACCAAAGCCGATGTTTTGGGGTTTGATTATGAAATGGGGCTGGATTTTGAATCGGCGAAAAAACTGGGCATTGATGTGCAATTCAAAGTTATCCCGCGCGAAGTGTTTGATAAAAGAGCGATAGAAAAAGGACAAGTGAAATTTTATGATGTCGCCTATATTGAAGCAAAGCCAGTAATTCACGGGCGAGGCAATGTTAAAGAAGTAGCAATTGAGCTGACTGATTTTTCGGTTTTCTATAATCAAGACAATACTGGTGAGGTGGAAGAAAAATTAAAGTCTGGCGGAAGCAAGGTTGTTATTGAAAATGGGCAAGTGATTAAAATTTCCAAAGACAAAGAAAGCGATATTATTGAACGAGAAGTTTTGACAAAAAAATGGACGGACTGGATTGATTATTGGTCGGTTGATTTTAGTTTTGAAAGTAAGAAAGAGATTATTAAAACGATTGACGAAAAAACCGGAGAGGAAGTTGAAGAGTGGACAGGATCTTATATCTTTGAAAACGAATGGCAATCTTTCAGAACTAAAAAAGACAGATCGCTTGAGCTAACCTCCGCTTTCAAAGAGGCGCCAAAAGGCAAAATGAAAATTGCTATTAAGGTGATTGATATTTTTGGGAATGATACGACTAAAGTGGTGGAGGTTAATATTTAAAAAATTAAAAATGAACAAAATAGAAATAGAACAATTAGAAAAAGAAATTAATCATTTAGATAATTTTTTTGAAGAGAATAAAATAATCGAATGGATTGCTCACTGCGTAGCTTTATTTTCAAAAATTAAAGTTAATAACGAAATTATATCGAATTTTCTTAAATTTTTTGGTGGTTTTAGAATAAGAAAAAATGAAATGAATTTTGGGATAAATAGCGTAATTTATGAATTTGGTCCGTTCAGTAAATCTCAAAAGGATAACCATTATGAGTTGACGGGAAGTTTGTATTATAAAAAGATTGCTTTTACTTCCGCAAGAGTTATTTTAAAAAGCAAACAAGAGGAAGAAAAATTAGTTCCAAGATGGTTGATTAAAGAGTTGCCAATCAAAAAATATTCAAACTTAATTTCCTCGTTAGAATTAATAGAAAAATCTTATCAGGACAAAAGTGCAGATGGATTGGTAAAAAATTCATTAACATTATTAGATAGCATTTTAAATCTTGACAACAAATTAAAAGAGAAAGAACCAAGAGGAAAATTGAATTGCTTGATAGACAATAAAAATGAACGAGAAAAGTTTGGCGTTAGTAGGGATTTTGTGACGGCATTGAATAATAATAGGGTAATTAGAAACGAGGAAGTAATACACAAAGATTTGCCAATAAAATACAATATACCATTTTTAGTTTCATTGAGTTTTGCTCACCTGGTTTTGTTGTTTTTGGAGATAACAATAACGACTGGTAAAATTATTGAATAAATTTTATGGCTCATATATTTCTTGATGAAAGTGGTCAGTTTACAAAACATAATGATGAAAAATATTTTGTCGTTGCTTCTTTTATCGTTGGAGATTCTAGGAGAACAGAAAAACAATTTCGGTCATGGCAAAGAACTAAATTTCCTCGCAAACTTCGCTATCAACCAGAAATTAAATTTTCAGAAATAAAAATTGATGACAGCCTTCGGCTAAAAACTTTAAAATTTATTGCTGACTTGGATGTGCGTATTTATTTTACATATCTTTTGAGAAAAAATATCCCACAAAATTATTATAAAAAAGATAAATTACAAAGTGGTCATTTATACACTAATATTATAGGAGAAGCATTGGAGATGTATTTGCCAATAAATGATTTAGAATTTAGGGTTTTTTGCGATAAAAGACATCTAAAAGGAATTAAAAGATCAGAGTTTAAAGAGATATTAAAGGCAAGATTATTGCCACAAATGTCTATCAAGTCTATTGTGCAGATTGAAATGATTGATTCAGAGCAGAATGTTAATATTCAAATCGTTGATTGGATTGTTGGAGCTCTGGCAAGATACTTAGAGAAAAAAGAATTGGGTAACGAATGTTATCAAATATTAAAAAATAATCTTTTAGGTTCAGGCAAGGAATTATTCAAAGATATTTGGGATGAAAAATATCCAAAACAAAAATCTCAATCAAATGATTGAGGATTTTGTTAGAAGTAGTGTCTTATATAATGGTTTATTTGTAGCTTTTGTTCCGAATTCTTCGGAGGAATACCACAGCATTTTATAAGTTATTATTACATACTTCTATAACAATGATATACCAAAGACTGTTTTTCGTCAATAGTAAGTGTGGATAACTAAATTAAGCAAATTTTATGGCATTACACAAAAACTTTCCAAAAAATAATACAAAAAATCAAAATGCAGTCTATGTTTTTATTGACGCGTCAAATGTTTGGAATGCTGTAAAGTCCGCAAAAAAGTTTATTGAGTATAAAAATCTTAAAAATTATTTTAGGAAAAATTTTAACGTCGGCAAAGTTGAGATTTATTATTATGACGCTTATCCAAAAGACGGAACGAGAGATTATAATTTAGACGGAAAGCACAGATTTTTCATTTATCTTAAAAAGGGGCTTGGTTTTATAGTAAGAAAAAAAGAATTAAAGAGAATTTCTGTTATAAGCGAGAATGGCGAGTCTATAATAGAAAAAGGGAATATGGATGTGGAAATGACTATTGACGCGATACACAATATGAGCAAATACGACATAGCTGTTTTGTTCAGCGGCGATGCGGATTTTTTGGCGCTGGTAAGTTATATAAGGAATGGAGGCAAAAAGGTTTATATCTATTCTTCAAAAGACAATATATCTCGTGAGTTGAAAACTGGCGGTGACGGCTACTGCGATTTAAAAGATATTAATGAATTTTGGGGCAAAGATTTAAAACATCGCAAGAAAGATTAAAAACAAAACCACCCTCAATTAAGAGGATGGCCCTGGGATGTATAACCCTAACAGTTCTATGGAAGAACTGAAAGACACTTACATTATAATCTATCTGAATAGAATGTCAATAATATATAATCACAGCTAAAATTTAAGCAAATTTTATGGCATTACACAAAAACTTTCCAAAAGACAAATTTCAAATACTTGATCCAGCTATAAGGTGGTTTCCAGCTGAAGAGGATTTGCGAAAAGAGGGTTATGAAAAACTTTTGCCGCCTTTTGTGCCGGAATTGAGGGAGCGAATTGCCGCGTGGCGAAAAAATAATTATGAAGGTGCGAGCGAAACTTCAAAAGCGCTTTTGAATTGGTGGTTTAAAGAACCGCACACAATTTTTGCCAAAGACGGCGCAAGCGTCGCTTTTCAGTATTATTACGCCCAAAGAGAAGCAGTGGAAACTATTATTTGGCTTTATGATGTGCAGGGAGCGAGAAATAAATTTGATTTAATTCCATTTGATAAACTTGGCAGAGTTTCGCCGAATATGTTTGATGAGGATTGGCTTCGCTTTGTGATAAAAATGGCGACTGGAAGCGGAAAAACAAAAGTAATGAGTTTGCTTTTGTCTTGGTCATATTTCCATAAACTTTATGAGGAAAATTCCGAGCTTTCAAAAAACTTTTTACTCATTACGCCAAACATAATTGTTTTAGATAGGATCAAAGCGGATTTTGAGGGATTAAAAATATTTTATGAAGATCCGATTTTACCGAATAATGGATACAATGGGCAAAACTGGCAGGACGATTTTCAGATCAAATTACATTTGCAAGACGAGGTAGGCACGATTTCAAAATCGGGAAATATTTTTTTGACCAATATCCACAGGGTTTATGAAGGAAATATAAATGAAGCGAGTTTTGAAGATGAAGATACTTCTGATTATTTTATGGGCAGTAAAGTAGTCGGCAAAACCAATGATTCAAAAGTTGATGTGGGCGAAATAGTGCGAGATGTCGATGAGTTAATAGTTATAAACGACGAGGCTCACCACATTCATGATCCAAAAATGGCATGGTTTAAATCCATTGAAGACATACATAACAAACTATTACAGAAGGGTAAAAAATTAGCTTTGCAAATTGATGTTACGGCCACGCCAAAAAACAATCGCGGTGAAATTTTTGTGCAAACTGTCTCTGATTATCCTTTGGTTGAAGCTATACATCAAGGCGTGGTAAAAAATCCGGTCTTGCCAGATCAGGCCAGTAGGGCAAAGCTACAAGAAAAACAAAGTTCAATATTTTCCGAAAAATACGAGGATTATATCAGGCTGGGAGTTGAAGAGTGGCAAAAAACATATAAAGAGCTTGAGCCGACCGGCAAAAAATCAATTCTTTTTATAATGACAGATGATACAAAAAATTGCGACGATGTTGCGGAGTTTTTAGAAAAAAACTATTTGCAATTAAAAGGCGCTGTTTTGACTATTCATACCAATAGAAGCGGTGAAATATCGGAAACAGTTACCGGGAAAAAAGAAAAGGAATTGCAAGACTTGAGAAAAAAAGCCAATGAGATAGATAGTATTGAAAGCCCATATAAAGTGATCGTGTCCGTTCTTATGTTGAAAGAGGGCTGGGATGTCAAAAATGTAACGACAATTGTCGGTTTGCGTCCTTATGGCTCTGATTCGAAAATATTACCCGAACAAACACTGGGTCGCGGTCTTCGTCGAATGTTTTTTGGTCAAGATGTCGAGGAATATGTGAGCGTTATCGGCACGCCCGCCTTTATGGAATTTGTGGAATCAATCAAGGCGGAAGGTGTTGAACTGGAAAAACGAAAAATGGATCGTTCTGGCTCTCCGATTACGCCGACTGTTATTGAAGTTGATAATCGGAATGTGAAAAAAAATATTGAAAATTTGGATATTGAATTGCCGGTTTTAACACCGAGAATACAAAGAGAATATAAAAATCTTAATTGGTTGAATGTTACTGGCTTTAAGCACGAAAAAATTTCAGTAAAACAATTTTCAGAAGAAGAAAAGAAAGAAATTGTTTTTAAAGAAGTAATTGATGATAAATTACATCATACAACAATCTTAAATAGTTCTATCGAGCCAAATTATCAAAGTGTCATTGGTTTTTTTACGCAAAGAATAATGAAAGAACTGCGTCTTTTTGGTTGTTACGACATACTTTTCGGCAAAGTAAAAGAATTTATCAGCGATGATTTATTTAGCGAAAAAGTTGATCTAAATAATGCAAATATTTTGAGAAATTTATCAGAGCTGGAAGCGGTAAAAACTATCGTGGAAACATTTAAAAAGGAAATAAACAATCTGACAGTGCAAGATGTTGGAGACACAGAAATAAAAAATTATTTGAAAGTGAGCAGTGCTCGACCATTTGTTGTTAATGATAAAAAATATTTATTTCCTAAAAAAAGCGTATTTAATAAAATTGTCGGCGATAGCGATTTTGAACTTGAGTTTGCCGACTTTTTGGAAGGCGCGGGCGATGTGCTTTCATTCGCCAAAAACTATTATGAAATTCATTTCAAAATTGATTACAAAAACGCAAGCGGGGCTATTTCCAGTTACTATCCCGACTTTTTCGTCAAGACGGACAATAAAACTATTTATATCGTGGAAACAAAAGGGCGGGAAGATTTAGATGATATTGAGAAGATAAAAAGATTGGCGCAATGGTGCGAAGACGCAAGCGAGAGACAGAAAAAGGTTGAGTATAAAATGCTTTATGTGAAGCAAGAAGAATGGGATAAATACAAGCCGACAAGTTTTAGTCAGTTAGTGAAATGTTTTAAATTATCGTAATAAGACGGCAACCCTCTCCAACTTTCCTTCAATTCTCTCCCAATTATCCAAAATCCTCGCCCAAGTCGCCAGGAAATTGTTCCCAACTATACCTCGGCGCCCCGACACTTTATCTTACAACCTATAACTTATAACAAAGTTAGGCGCTGGCTCCATTTTTTCAAATGGGGTTTTTGTGTATTCAGCGTGCTGG
>JARGGI010000031.1 GCA_029210775.1 Patescibacteria group bacterium
TTGAGTAATAAGCGTAAAAAAAATATCCTTAAATATGGGCCTTAATTTGAATTTCATTTTTATAATTTTATCATTTTCTCCGTCGAATTGCCAAAAATTATCAATAGTGACGGCAATAAAATCGCCATAGAATAGATTCCTTGCCCCTCGGGGCCCAAAAGTCTGCTTATTATCACTGTAGTGCCTAATCCAAATAGTACCGTGAAAAATCTAGTAATAAAAGTAAGCAAAGTGTTTTTTGTAAAAGTTCCTAACATTTATTTCCTGTCATGTTTTTAAAATCTTAGCTCATAAAACTCTTTTATTTTTCCAACAACGATATCCTGCTCTTCTTTCTTCAACTCTGGATAAATCGGAAGTGACATTACTTCTTCGACTGCCTTTTCAACTTCGGGCAAATTATTCTTTTTATATAATAAACTCCAGGAAATTATCTTTATTTATTATTTTGAATTCCGATTTTCCGTAACTATCAAAAAATTTCTTTGGTATTCTTGATGTTTTTTTCCTATATTTAAATTCATAAGCTCTAAACTTTCCCGCTTCTTCTTCCACATAATCAATCTCACTTCCAGTATATGCACGCCAGAAATATGCGGACACAAACTTTTCTTGGTAGTTATTTTTCTTTACTCGCTCAGAAACCAAAAAATTTTCAAACAAAGCACCTTGATCATTCCTGTCAGAAAGAGGCTTAAGATTGTCGATAACGATATTTCTCACACCTATGTCATAAAAATAAATCTTATCCTTCTTGGCAATTTCTTTGCGTGGATTTTTCGACAAAGCGGACAAACGGTAAATTATAAAAGATTTTTCCAAAAGATCTAAATACTTCCTAATTTTTTCATGGCTCAATTCCAAATTCACCGCTAATTCGTTGACAGATACTTCTTGCCCAATTTGAAAAGCCAGTAATTTAAGAAGTTTGTAAATTTTATCGGATTTTTTTATCCTTTCCAGCTCTAAAATATCTTTATACAGATAAGATGATGAAATTTCTTCAAGTAGTTTCTTTTTATCGCTTATATTTTCTAAATTAAAAACTCCAGGATAAGAACCAAAAATCAAAATATTATCCAAAAGGCTTTTAAGTTCAAATTCATTACAAACTGCGGAAAGTTCCAAGAACGACAATGAAAAAAGGTTGTACGTCCATGTCCGACCAGTCAAAGGTTCTTTTATTTTGTTAGATAGCTCAAAAGAAGAAGATCCGGTTACGATTATTTTTAAATCTGGAAGACCATCAGCTAAAATTTTTAGATTAATTCCGATATTCTCTATTCTTTGCGCCTCATCAATAAATAGTAATTCATAGCCACTAACCAGAGATTTCATCTTATCAAGATCACGGCTACTTAAAATATCATGATATTTAAGTTCGTCAGCGTTTATTTTTAAGGTTTTTAGACTTAATTCCGCAATTAGCTGCTCGACTAATGTCGTTTTTCCAACTTGACGTGCACCATAAATAATCACTATCTTATTACTTTTAGATAATTTATCCGAGATTGGCTTTAAAATAAGCCTTTTTATCATTTCTGGCATAATATTAGCGTTAATTTCTATGGATTTATTACAATATTAGCGTTATATTTATTATATATTTATTATTTATTCGTGTCAATATGCTTAAACATTTCATGAATTTCAATCCAACAATTACCTTCCTTGTTCGTAGAACTCCTCAATCTTATCAAAAATAAAATCTTGTTCTTCTTTTTTCAACTCTGGATAAATCGGAAGTGACATTACTTCTTCAGAAGCTTTTTCAGCTTCAAAAAAATCTCCTTTTTTATATCCCAAATATTTCATAACTGGCTGAAGATGAAGCGGAATTGAATAATAAACCATAACAGGAACACCATTTTCAACTAAAAATAATTTTAACTTGTCTCTTTTCCCATTTTCAACTCTAATCGTATATTGATGAAAAACATGAGAATAACCTTCTTCTATGAAAGGACATATTATAGATTCATCCAATTCACCAAGCTTTGAAGTGTAATAATCAGCCTTTTCTTTTCTTTTCTGATTCCACTCGTTCAGGTATTTCAGCTTTACTCGCAAAATCGCTGCCTGAATTGAATCAAGTCTTGAGTTTCCGCCTAAAACTAAATTCAAATATTTTTCATTTGGAGACGATCCATGATTTCTTAAAAGTTTAACTTTATCTGCAATTTCCTCATTGTTTGTCACAATCATTCCGCCATCACCATAAGCCCCAAGATTTTTTGATGGAAAAAATGAAAAACATCCAAAATCTCCAAATGAGCCAGCCATTTTACCTTTTACTTCAGAACCAATCGCTTGTGCCACATCTTCAATAACATATAAATTATTATTTTTAGCGATTTTCATTACCTCGTCCATATTCGCCATTTGTCCAAATATGTGAACAGGAATTATTGCCTTTGTTTTCTTAGTAATTTTTTCTTCTATTTTTTTTGCATCTATGTTAAAAGTCTTAGGATCTATGTCAACGAAAACAGGATTTGCACCACAAGAAGCAATAACTTCTACAGTTGCGATAAAAGTAAATGGTGTTGTAATAACCTCATCTCCAAAGCCAATTCCAAGAGCTTTTAAAGATAAATATAACGCATCAGTTCCAGAATTTAATCCAATTGCAAATTTTGTACCGCAATAATTTGCTATTTCTTTTTCAAAACTTTCAACCTCCGGTCCGCCAATAAAAATACTGCTATCTAAGACTTTTTTAATAGCATTGTCTATTTCACTCTTTATTGATTCATATTGAGGCTTTAAATCCAAGAATTTCATAGTAAAAAGTTAATCACATTAAGCAAACCAATCAAACAAATGATATTATTTGAGTCAGAAACGAATAGAGAAGTTTTATTGCATCAGTTCTCGACTTTGCTCGAACAATAATTACTTTTAATTACGAGATACAATATACTTGTCATCCTGAGTTTGTCGAAGGGTGGCAAATACACTAAATTTATTATAGTTCGACAAGCCTATTTGTCGACAGGCAAGCTCACTATGACAAATTTAGCTATTTCCTTTGAATTACTAAATGCCTCCTTTTGTCATTTCGAAATGAGCGATAGCGATTGAGAAATCCCTTAAACAATGTAAACTGCAATAATAATATTGAAGGGATTCCTCGCTTAAAGCTCAAAATGACACAAAGATTTGCATTTCGTAATTCAAAGTATTTCGTAATTTAATGTAATTAATTATTTGCAAATTTAACCACATTATTCTCGCTAAAATATTCTCTATTGCAGATTTTACAAATAGCTTTTCCACCTATAAATTCCAGCTTATTCCCGCATTCACAAACCCATCCAACTATTTTTGCGGGAACACCAATAACAAGCGCATAATCTGGCACATCCTTTGTTACAACACTTCCAGCACCAATAAATGCCCATTTCCCTATATTATTTCCGCAAATAATTGTGGCGTTCGCTCCAATTGAAGCTCCTTCTTTAACTTTTGTTTCAACCCATCTGCCAAATTCTGGAAATTTAGATTTTGGATATTTAGCTCTTGGATTCGGATCATTTGTAAAAACTGCCGAAGGTCCGACAAATACATAGTCCTCCAAAGTTATCAAATCCCACACATCAGTATTGCATTCAATCTTTACACCTTTGCCTAATTTTGCTTTTGAACCAATTAAACAATTATGCCCAATCGTACAATCTTTTCCAATTTGTGCACCACTAAGAACTTGGCTATTATGCCAAATCCTTGTTCCTTCTCCTATTTCTGCACCATTCTGAATTTCAACAGATTTATGTGACCAAATCTTATTTTTCATAAATTCTCATTTTTATATAATCTCTCAATCAATTCAATTGATTGAAGTGCTTCACTTGGAGTTACTCCCTTTCCATCTAACAAATCTTCATAAACAAATCTATGCAAATTTTCAAATGAAAGATTGTCTTGGGAAGAAAAATTATAATCCGTTCCATTTATCTTAAAAACTCTTTTTTGATTGTCGCGCTTTGCATCTGTGCTGACCATCCATTTGCAAGAATAATTTTCCCCCTCAATTATGCCCTCTCCTGTTTTATCATCTATCAAAGTTGTTTTTATGTTTTTGGCATCACCAAACAAATATAAGAGCATATCAAAATAATGAGATCCCAAATTAAACAAAACACCACCCGACCTCTCCTTCATCCCTTTCCATCCACTATAGTAATTTTCATCTCTATATACAGAAATATCCATTTCAATATCATATTTATTGTTTTCCACTATTTCTTTTTTTAGTTTTTTTGCAATCAGATGGTGCCTTAATTGCAATACAGAAAAAACATTTGGCTTTTTCTCTAAAATTTTTACATCTTCAGAATTTATCGCGAGCGGTTTTTCACATAAAACAACTTTTCCGCATTCAACTGCCTTTAAGGCCATTTCAAAATGAAGATCATTAGGCGTTAAAATCACAACACAATCTGCTTTTGTTGTCTCAATCATTTTTTTCCAAGCCGTTTCGCTTTGACTGTCGTTTATTATCTCGCATATCTCACCACCCGTTTCAATTATTGCTTGCGCATGACGAGGCATTATAAATCCAGTTCCAATAAGTGAAAATTTCATACTAATTTATATTTATAAATTATTAAAACCAAGAAACATTTTTGTGTTGTCTTGATTTAATGGCATTTCTCGTATCAACTACCAAATTTGATTTTTTGGCAATTTCATCATAATCAAAACCAGAATGATCCGTTAGAATTAAAACTAAATCATATTCTTTCAATTTTTCTGATTTATATTCAATTGACTTCAATATATTTGCACCGACTTTGAAATCCATTACACAAGGATCAAAATATTTAACATCAGCTCCTTTTTTTAATAGATCAGATAGAACATTATAAGCTGCTGATTCTCTTGCATCTTCAATATCTTTTTTATAAGCAACACCCCAAATCAAAATTTTTGAACCCTTTACCGATTTTTGCTGCTTGTTTAATAAAGATATTACATTTGTCACAACATAATGTGGCATTTGCTCATTGATTTCCCCAGCAAGTTCGATGAAGCGAAGCCAGAAATTATATTCCTTCGCCTTCCAAGAAAGATAGAATGGATCAAGAGGGATACAATGCCCGCCAATTTTTGGAGAAGGATAGAATGCCGTGAAACCATAAGGCTTTGTTTTTGCCGCTTCAATTACTTCCCAAATGTCAATTCCCATTTTTCCACACAAAAGTGAGAGCTCGTTAATCATTGAAATGTTAATAAGTCTGTATGTATTTTCAAGAATTTTCGTCATTTCCGCAACCTCAGGAGAGCTAACCGATACAACTTCGGCTTGAATAAATCCTTTATATATTTCAGATGCAAGCTTTGTGCATGATTCTGTTATTCCGCCCGCAACGCGTGGAATATCTATAAATTTGAATTTTTCATTCCCCGGATCAATTCTTTCTGGACAAAAAGCAAGAAAAAAATCCTTTCCAACCTTCAAACCAGTCTCTTCTAAAATAGGAAGGATTACTTCTCTCGTTGTTCCAGGATATGTACTGCTTTCCAAAACTATAAGTTGTCCTTTATGTAATCTTTTTGCAATTTCTTTTGAAGTAGATTTGATATATGAAACATCAGGAATTTTATTCTTATCAAGAGGAGTGGGAACGCAAATCAAGACAACATCACTACTGCTTAGTTTTTCAAAATTTTCAAAAGCTTGAAGTGTTTGATTTTCAGTTACTTTTTTTAGCTCATCAGAAGTAATATCCGAGATATATGATTTTCCATTATTTACATCTTCAACTTTCTCTTTATTTACATCAATACCAAAAGTTCTATATCCAGCTTTTGATAGCTCAACGGCAGTTGGAAGCCCAACATAACCAAGTCCTATTACAGCAATTTTGGCTTTTTTGCTTTTTATTTTCTCTTCTTGCAACTTCATAAACAATATATTAAAAATATAATTATCCTGAATTACGAAATAGCTAAATTTGTCATATTAAACCTACCTGTCTGCAGACACAAGCTTGTCGAACTATTACTTTTCATTGTCATAGTGAGCTTGTCGAACTATTGTCCTTAGACAGGATGATAAACCTATGTCATTGCGAGCGAAGCGTGGCAATCCCGAAATTAAATTCAGAAAGTAATAATATATCGTTTCGTGAATTTAGACTCGAGATTACAACGCCATTCCTCACCTTGACAAATATATTTAATATTTTAATTCAAAGTAATTATTACCATTAAATATTGCAATAGAAATATTGCTTTTTTAAGTCAAAATAAAATAACAAAATGATATGATATTATTATTATCACACATTTCTATATTAATGTCGAGGTGCGACCTTGAGAGTT
Source organism: Patescibacteria group bacterium (assembly GCA_029210775.1). GTDB lineage: Bacteria > Patescibacteriota > Minisyncoccia > JAHIHE01 > JAGLIN01 > JARGGI01. The sequence goes on from JARGGI010000031.1 coordinate 6,331, forward strand.
AAAACAAAAACCCCCGCGGATTGCGGGGGAATTTGTGTGTGGCAATGAGTTACAAATTCATTCCAAACTTGTCGATTATTAAAGCTATCGAGAAACTGTTAAGATCTATTAATT
>JARGGI010000032.1 GCA_029210775.1 Patescibacteria group bacterium
ATAAATTTGAAGCATTTTCCACCCTTCGACAAGCTCAGGGTGATAAATATATTGAATTTCGTAATTCAAGGTAATTTGCAAAATTTATTCATAGCGCAACGCTTCAATTGGATTTAATTTAGCCGCCTTCTGTGCAGGATACCACCCAAAAATAATTCCAAAAAATGCTGCAACTATAAATGATATTATTATCGCACTAAATGAAATCACAAAAGGCCAATCAATTCCAAAAGAATTAATGACATATGTCATTGCATATGATATTAAAATGCCCCAAAACACTCCTCCAAATCCGCCAAATAGTGATATCAGTACAGATTCAAGTACGAACTGAGATAAAATATCTTTATTCTTTGCTCCAAGTGATTTTCTTAAACCAATTTCTCTGGTTCTTTCTGTGACGATAACAAGCATCGTATTCATTACGCCAATACCGCCAACCAACAAAGATATAGCTGCAAGAAGTCCAAGAAGAAGAGATATGGCACCTGTCACAGAATCGATAATTTCAATTGCTTGATCCATTGTTACAAGTTGAAAATCATCATTTTTTGGATCATCAATATTATGTCTTTGTCGAAGAAGTTGTGCGATTTCAACTCTTGCTTGAGGAAAATATTTCTGATCCTCAAGTTGAATTCCAATTTCAAGAATATGATCAACACCAAGAATTAACTTCTGTACAGTATGAATTGGAATAATTACCATCTCGTCCATATTAAAGCCAAAAACAACTCCTCTGCTTTGAAGGACGCCAATCACTTCAAAATTAATTTGTTTTATTTTGATATTTTTGCCAATAGGATCAGTATTTGGAAAAAACTCCTCAGCAATCTTGCTACCAATCACTGCAACCTTAGCCATTCCTTTGTTTTCACTTTCCATAAAAAATCTGCCTTTGGTGGTTTTTACTTGTCCATCAATCTGCGGATAATATGAATCAGCACCAATAATCAAAACTTGTTGTTCTTCACTTTGGTATTTTGCCCATTCTTGCGCTGCGGAATAACCAGATGCCGCTTTGACATATGGAAATCTTTTTCTATCACGAATAGCCTCTGCATCGGATGATTTTAAAGTTGTAATCACAACTCCTTCTGCAGTAGATCGAATAGAATTCCCATAATCGCTTCCTGGAATTTTAATTTCAACAGACATTAAGTTTGGTCCAAAAGCATCAATTTGACCAATCACAAGAGTTCTGAGACCCTGTCCTACTGAAACAATCACAATCACCGCTGCAACTCCAATCACAATACCCAAAACAGACAAAGCCGTTCTAGTTTTATTCGCTACAAGACCAGTAATAGCAAGTTTTAAGTTTTTTGAGGAAAATATTGACATAAATATATATATGGTAGGTTAATTTGTTATAGTTTAGCTATGACCTATCTCAGATGAGATAGAAATGAATATATGAAGGAGGACAAATAATTGATAAAAATATTATAGCAACAATTTTTCTTGTAATTTCTCTTGCATTTTTTATTGCAAGTGTACTATTCGAAAAAAAAGAAAACTACAAGAAAGCCTACCAGTATAATTTTGGAGCTTTAATCACATTAGGATGTGTAGGGCTTACAGAATTATTCTTGTAGATCGTATCAAAGAGCTTGACAGCGCTCTAACCAAGTCTGTCTTTTTTTATTTCCCTCCACTTCCAAACGAGACTTAATTTCAGATCGGAGTTCAGATTTAAATATGTAAAGTTTACAAATTGAAATATAGACTCCAGTTTCTATTCATATCTTAGTGCTTCAATCGGATTTAATCTTGATGCTTTATACGCTGGATAGAATCCAAAAACCACACCAATTATAACAGCAACTGAAACAGAAAGAAGAACAGAAAATGGCGTGATTAATAGTTCCCAATGATAACCAAAATAATTTACAATAAGTGCAATCAAACTAGAAAATATTATTCCAAAAATAATACCAATAAATCCACCCACAAAAGTCATAATAACAGATTCTAAAAGAAACTGACTTAATATACTTCCACTCTTAGCGCCAACAGCCTTTCTGAGGCCAATTTCTCGAGTTCTTTCAGTCACGCTCACAAGCATTATATTCATTATTCCTATACCACCAACAATAAGTGAAATCGCAGCAATAGCACCTAAAAATAAATTCAGAGCATCTGTCACATTACCAATAATATCAAGCGCTTGATCCATAGAACGAACAGAAAAATCATTTTTTTTCTCATCTTTAATATTATGTCTTTTTTGTAATATTTTTTTTATCTCATTTATTACGAGTGGAATATTTTCTTTTTGATCAACTTTACCTCGGATTACTGATACATGATTAATTCCCAGAAGAATTTTTTGAGCAGTCTTTACGGGCATCAAAATCTGTTCGTCTTGATTTGTCAAGAAAGAAGATCCTCTTTTTTTCATAACCCCTATTACTGTAAAACTTTCTTGATTTACTTTGATTTTTTTTCCAATTGGATCATCATCACTAAACAATTTTTGTGCAACTACATTTCCCAGCACAACATTTTTTGCAACACTTTCATTTTCATCTGAATGTATAAATCTTCCTTTCTCAACACTTGCATCTTCAACTTCAATAAATTCAGAACTCACTCCCGAAAAAGATACATTTATAGTTTTGTTCAAATATGATACATTTGCATTTCCATTCGCATATGGAGTAATAGCGACCATATGCGGAATTTTGCGAAGTTCTTTTGCATCATCATATGTTAAAGTTGTAATTATTACACCAAAAACTGAAGCAGGCGGTCCTTCTTCGTCACTTGCTCCGGGTAAAACTCCAACTAAATTTGATCCAAAACTTTCAATTTGATCAAACACAAAACTCTGCGCTCCCGCCCCAACAGACATAATTGTAATTACGCTTCCAACACCAATGATAATACCAAGCATTGTCAAAAAAGACCGTCCTTTATTGACAGCAATATTTTCAAAAGCAAATTTTATAATCCGAAAAATATTCATAGATTTATTTCTTATAATCGCCATTCGTTGCTAATCTCCGATTATTAACAATTTCATCATTAAAAATTTTCCCATCTTTTATATGCAAGATTCTCCTTGCGCATTCTGCAGTATATTGTTCATGAGTTACCATAATAATTGTTTTTCCTTCCTTGTTTAAATTCTGTAATATTTCCATAATTTCTTCTCCAGATTTGCTATCCAAATTTCCCGTTGGTTCGTCTGCAAGTATAATTCTTGGATCGTTTATAAGAGCACGAACAATTGCAACTCTTTGTTGTTCACCACCAGAAAGTTGATTTGGCTTATGATCAATTCGATGTCCTAACCCAACTCTTTTAAGAAGTTTTCTTGCTTTCTTTTCAGCCTTTTTGACATCGCAATTAACCATATATGATGTAGGTAAAATAACATTATCTAAAACAGTTGTCCTTTGAAGTAAATTATATGATTGAAAAATAAATCCAATTTTTTCATTTCTATTCTCTGCTAATTTATCATCGTCAAATTCTGATGTATCTTGACCTTCAAAATAATATTTGCCACTTGTATATTTATCTAAAAATCCCAAGACATACATTAGGGTTGATTTTCCACTCCCCGATGAACCCATAATTGAAACAAACTCACCATCATCAATATCAAAAGACACGCCCTTAAGAACATGTGTCACCACATCGCCCGAATGATAATCTTTAGTTATATTTTTTACAGAAATAAGTTTAGATGACATAAAATTATATTTTTTTATATTGCTACATTGTTAAATTGTTATACTTTTGGCTCTATACTCCGTGTGGAGCCTTTTGTGATTTCAAAAATTATTATTTTAAACACTCGGGGTTAACATTTATAAGATTTTAAATTAAATTAAATTAAAAAATAAGGAGATGAAATTCATGGCAAAAGAAGATAAAAACAACGATTGCGGTTGCGGAGAACATAATGAAGTAAAACTCTGTGATAAGTGTGGAGGAATAGGACGAGTGTCAAAAAAAACAGTATTTTTAAAATTAGGAAATAGACCGAAAGAGACAGAGCAATGTCCTAATTGTAAAGGTACGGGATCGACAACAAAATTTTAAACACAGAAGGGTTGTAGCACACTACACCCTGTTTTTTTTATTTAAAAAAATAAACTTTTAACTTTAGAGTTTACTTTTTAAGATTATAAGATTTTACAGATTAAAACCTGAACTTCAATAAAATTTCTTAATTTCTAAACTTTTCCACCTTTTCGCAGAGTACTCTGATGGAATCAAGTCTATTCCGCTTTCTCATCAAAGTCCCTGTCAGAAAATCTAATAGGGCTGTAACTTAAACTCCAAATAAAGATAGTTTTATTTAATTATTTAAAAATAGAAATTAAAAATTATTATTCTATTCCTCCACAAAAGTTACAACTTCCTGTCCCTCTCTTAATCCATTTAAAATTTCAATATTTATATCACCCTTCAAACCAACTTCAACAAAAATATCCCTTGCAATTTTTCCTTCAAGAATTTGCACATATTTCTGACCATCCCTATCCTTGAGAGCCTGGAACGGAATCATAATTGCATTTTCTTTTCTGGCTGTCATAATATCAAGATTAGATGTCATTCCAGGTTTTATTATTTTCGCATCACCTGAAAACATTGTCGTCACTTTATAATATATAACTCCTGAAATTTCTGTTTGAGCTGGTTCAATTTCAATTACTTTTCCTGTAAACTTTTCTTCTGGACCAAGAGCATCAAAAGTAATTTCAACTTCATCATCAATTTTCACTTTTGATATATCAACCTCTGATATGTTAGCTTTGATTTCAAAATTTTCAGTAGTTATCAAGGACATAAAATTGTTTACAGAACTTACTATCTCTCCGACTTCTCCATTTATCTCTGTTATAATTCCATCTCGCGGTGCGTATAATGTTGAATCATCAATTTGCGCTTGAGTAGATTTGAGCGCTGCTTCTGCTTCTTGAACTTGAGAACGATATAACGCAACTTCAGATTTACTTGGTCCTGCTTTCTTTAACGCCAACTGATCTTGAGCTTGCTTTAGTGCGCCTTCGGCAGATTTTATAGCATTATTCGCGGTATTAATTTTAGATTCAGAAGAAGAAATGATAGCTTGTAAAGATTTATTTGCCAAATCAAGCGAGCTTTGAGCTGAATTAATTGTTGACTGTGCGGAATCTAAATTGGTTTGATTTGTCACAATTTGTGTTGAAATATTTTGCTGCGCTGAGGTCACATTTGTAATCGCAGAATTAACATTGCTTCTGGCTGTCGAAATATTTGATTTTAATAAATCCAATTCAGTTTGAGAAAGTAACGATGATGTAATTGTAGATTGTAATACATTTCCAGTATCACTTAGTGTGTCCCTAATACTATTAAGAGCTCTTTTAACTTCAACAAGAGCGCTATCAATATTTTCATAAGTTAAATTATTTTTTATACTATTCACAAAATCATCTGCACTATTATATGAATTCTGTGCGACAGTCTTACTTTGTGATGAATTGTTTAAATATTGAGTATTAAGCACACTTAAAGTGTCTTGAGCATCTTCATAGGCAAGAGTGGTTTTGTTTGTATTAAGCGCATCAAAAGCAGTTAATAAAGAAGAATTAACAATATCCCAAGCAACATCATAGTCTTGTGCTAAATTATTTTCATTTGAAGCTACGGTATTTTCATAACTTTTATTCGCATTATCCAAAGTCACCTGAGCACTATTAACAGATGCCTCAGCATTACTTATGTCTTTTGCAGTATTATTTTTCACATCAACCAAGTTACTATTTGCATTATCCAAAGCAATTTGCGCATTTTCAACTGCAGTTTCTGACACTCTTATATCTTCTAATGTTGCTCCGTTTAAAATTTTATTTAAATTTGCATTTGCAGCATTCAAACTCGCTTTTGATCTTGAAAGCTGTGCCGTTAACTGAACTACATCTAAATTCGCAAGAACGGTACCCCTTTTTACACTATCACCAATTTTGACATTAATTTCACTTATCTTACCAGAATTTACAAATCTTAAATCAAGCTTTGTTGCAGCTTCTATAGTTCCCGTTGCAGACACTGTTTGCAAAACTTCTCCCCTTTCAACTTTGGCTGTTGTATATTTGATTTCAGATTTTCGCGAAAAACCAAAAATTGCAACAACTACAACTATCAAAATCAAAATTATAGCAATTATATATCTCTTTTTCATAAACTCAAACTTTATTTGAATTAAATCATTTATTATCAA
>JARGGI010000033.1 GCA_029210775.1 Patescibacteria group bacterium
TTTTCCCATACAATGCTTTTTGCAATGGTCTCCATAGATATTCTTTGATCGTGTATGTCGTCCACTCTATATCTATGTCATTGCGTATAATAGTCCTCATATCAAAATGCTTTTCGTTTAGGGTTTCTGCTAATTGAGTAAACCATAGGTGCAGTGCATTGTTTTGCTGTGAAGTTCTTGTTTGTTTAACATTCTGAATATCTATTACTTTAAATTTAAAATCAAACTTAAATTTTTCTTTAATGGCAATATCAACATCTTCAACCGTGTCTTCGTCTATTTCTACTGTAATGTCATATCTTCTTTTCATCTTGATTTTATTTTATTTGAGATTAAAATTTTAATTCCCTCTATTTTAATTTTACCCTTTGCTTCTCTTATAGCCCTGCCAATTTTAACTTCATCTGGTTGTAAAAACTCTCTTGGGATTTTTTCTTCATTAACAATTTCAAAATCATAAGTTTCGACCATTGTGCTTGTGGCTATATCGCCCTTACTGCTCTTTAACCCTTCATTGACTACTGCCACTTCAACCTCGCTTATTCCTTCTTCTTTTGCTTTTTTAAGTGCTTCTTCTTCAATCCTCTTTTGCTCCGCATTAAGTCTTCTTTGCTCTTCAATATTCCACTTAACCATTACTGAATTTATTTTATTAGTTAATTCAATCAACGGCTTTTGCATATTCTTGAAGTCGGTGTCAATTTTCTTTTTCTGGTCAAGCAATGGTTTCGTGTATTCTGTTCTTTTATCTTCAATTTGTTTAATTTTGTTTTTGACTAATTTCAAAATATCTCCAGCTCTTGAATACTCTTCTTTATTGCTTACTGTTATTTCTTGGTTTTCATATAAAACCAGCTCTACATCTTTTTTAATTTGTTCTGTTTCCATTTTTTTAATGTTAATTTATTAAAAAGGTTCAACTTCTTCATTGACTATTTTTTTTATTTTTGCCGGTTCTTTTCCACTCTTCCAGCATTCCAAACATTTTGGATATTGTCCAGTGTGTCTTTTTTTGCATATAGGGCATTCTTTTTCTCCGTATTCCACAACAACATCTTCACCGCTTACTGAATTAGCGTCATCGTCTTCTGCCTGTAAAAATAAAAGTGATTGAATGGAGTATCTTCGGAAATAGGTTATAATTGCTCCCATTTTTTGAGGATCTGGATTTTCGGGAAGTTTTACAATTCCGCCTACTTCTTCTCCGCTATCGATGTCAATTATAATAGTTTTAATCGCAACTTTTCCGTCTTTGATTGTCAGCGGTTGAAGAATTATCAACCCTACTTCGTTTAAAATTGGTTTGACCTCGTCAATATAAGTATTGATGTCAGCATACTTACTCTTGAAGAATGGATTTGTTTTTCCTTTTTTTATTGCACCGATTTTCTTTTGTGCTTCTAATATTTTTTTGTAAATTGTTTTTTCCATTTTTTTAAATTATTTTTATTAAAATCTCCTTATAGCCTCAGCAAGTGCCTCCTTATCGTTCCTTTCTACTCTCTGCTTCTCTGAATATTGACAAGAGTCAACTGCTCGTCTTTTTGCTTTTTTAATCGCTTTGTCTGTCGCATATTGAAATGCCTCACAAATCAAATCGTCTGATGTTCCTATTTTCATTTTTTTATAGTTATTGATAAATTTTGAAGACCAAATGCTATTGCCCTTGATTTTTCGTGTGCTTCCATTGCTATATCTACACGATTTTTAAACCTGCTGTTCATTCTATCTTCTACAACACAATCTCCATAACCTTTGATATTTAATACAGTTCCGAGTTTAACGAAGTTCGCTGCACAAATCTTTTTACCTTCTGCCAACTTTTTACAAATGTTTGTTCCCATTGCTCCAATGCAAGGAGTTGAGTCGGTTTGACTTGGATCTCCTGCATTGTAAGCCGTCACTTCTCTTAATGTTCCAGCAGTAACCACTTCAGTGGGGAGAGGGGTTTCCTCTCCTTCCCGTTGTGGAATAACGATGTCGTGAGCAACTTCGTGAGAAGAAACTACCGAGTTGTTAATTACAAAACTATTCTTTGCCTCTAAAAACATTCCTATCAAAACACATAAAATTGTAAATGAAATTATAAATTTTGCTTGTTTTCTTTGTTCTGCTAAAATTCTTTTTTTTGTTCGATATATTCTTCTTTTTTGTTTTGGTTCCCAATATTTGTTGATCTTCATTTTATTTTTTAATAATTAGATCACCCTTCTTTTGTTTTTATTCTGCGTCCCTTGTTGGGACATAACAATCTTCGTAAAATTCGTGATCATCTCCTTCGTTTTCATTGCTCATTTTTTTTGGAGTAAATTTGTTAAATAGTTCTTTTTCTCTTTCTTCTTTTAAAATTCTATAAGCAGTTTTAAGATTAATGTTCATTGCTTCTGCAATCTCGCTCATATCCCAACTTGCCTTTTCATTTTTCCAAGTGTTTATGAGTATTTTATTTCTTAATGGTCTTATTTTATCTCGCATATTCGTTAGTTATTTCCGTGTAATTGTCTATGACATTTTTTACAAAGAGTAATTAAATTATTTGGATTATGATTTTTTGTATTAAAGTCTTTATAGTGAACAACTAAATTATTTGTTTCATCTCTACATTTTTGGCAAAGATATTTATCTCTTGCTTTTATTGAAATCTTTAATATATCTGTCCAACCTTTCCCATATAAACATTTAATTTCTTCATCTTCTTTTGTTTTTAATTTTTTTATAATAAGAGTTATGGTTGCTATTTCAAGATTAAATCTATTGGCTATCGTTTTAAAACTTTTACCGCTCCTAAACAAATTTAATATCTCGTCATTTCTATTTTTTAGTTTCTCGTTGTCCTGTTTGTGCCTAAACTTGTTTGAACAAGAAATAGAACAAAATCTTCTTTTTAAATCAACGCTTGGCTTTAACTTCTCTATCTTTTCACAATTTTTACATTTCATAATTATAAGGTTATCTTAACTTATATTCTCATTATAATCTCTTTAAATTATATGTCAACCCCACTTATCCACAAGTCAAAATAATTTCTCAATTTCACGATCCTGTTATTTATAATTAACTACTTATATTGCTTGTAACAATTATCTTTGTTATTTTGCATTACTTTCCATAAATCGTCTGCTCTATATTTTGGAAGAGTGCAATCATTATCTTTGTTAATTATTTCGCAAACACGATTCCAGTCTGTTGAGTAAATATCGTATGCTCTTGTTAAACAATTATTCAGGTTTTCCTCTCTTCTATATTCTTGATATTTCTTTTGAGCTTCTAATTTCTTTTCTAATTCTATTTCCTGTTGCTTTAAATCTAATTTTCTGTTTTCCAATTCTTGTTTATATTCCAACTCTCTTTCATTGATATTGTTCTGTCTTTGTAATTCTGAATACATTACTCCAATTACACCAATGACCACTACTGCGATTACTATTTTTGTTAATTTTTCTTTTTTCATAGTTTTATGTTTTTAATTAAATTATTAAATTAGTGATTTTAATAGTTCTTTTAAAGTTAAAATTAAATTACCCTATATTTTTTTAAGCTTTTTCACCTCCCTACTTCTCACTTCTTTCCTTTCTTGAGATCTCTTCCGAGACTTCTGTCATTTGTTTATCTGAAAGCATTTTTGTTTTGTCGAGTAATGCTTTTTTCATCGCTTCATATTTCGGATGAGGCTTATATTCTATTTCAGAAAAATTTTTCTTTTCAAGATTTACTCGCTGACCGTCTCTTACGAAGCTCCTACCGGATTTTTCTAATAAATATCCTTGCCAGTAAGGAACTGTTAGTAGATCGTCAATGCTTTCAATTCCTTTCGGATTTATTCTTGCGCCATTTTTCAATCTTAGCAAGGCGTTTGAATTATAATGCGTTGCCACCTCATCGGCTTCTTTGTCTTCCACTAAATATTCCTTTCCACTAAAAAGTGTTATTATTTTCATAAAATAATTTCTCCTTTCTGTTTTTTATTTTGTTGAATGAAAATTAAAAGTTGACCGAGTTTTTTTTCTAAACTTAATGGATCTGTTATTATTGGTGCGTATTTTTGATTTACTATTTCTGGTAGAGCGTCTATTATCGCACCTACTTTTTCCGATGTATATTTTTTTATCAATCTTTCTAGTGCTTTTCTTTGTGTTGTGTTTGCATATAATCTATCATAGCTGGGGTTTATCGATTTGAATTTTTCAATTAAGAGGTTTATATTATTACCGCAACGCTGTTGCGTTGCAGCAATATGTATTAACTTATCTTTACTTAACTTATCTTTACTTAACTTATCTTTACTTATGCTGTCCGTGGACTGTCCATATAGTCTTTTGCTATTATCTTTCACATCTGTGCGTGGTTTTGGCTGAACGAGCGATATTTCTGGATGTCTATTTTTCAGCAAGTCTATATAAATACTGTTCACTTTTCTGTCTGCTCTTATTTTATTGTGTTCCAACCAGTCCAGTATAACAATAACCTGATCCTCGTTCAATATTTCTATAAAATTTTTAGCGACCAATATTTTGAAATTATCGGGTGCTATTCCCAATAATCTCATAATCGGATACGCTTCTACAATTCCATCATCATCGGCTCTTAATACAAAATGAAAATATAATAATTGTGCCTCCACCGGCATTTGTAAAAACTTTGCGGAGTTTGCTATTCTAAAACTAAACATTCTATGGTTTGACAATTTGATACCCTCCTTTCCCAAGTGTTTTTTTAACACTCCAATTATAGCAATAAAATCTTTTGTTATCAGGAAATCCTTTTCTCTTAATTTTTATTATTTTAATAAAACAAAAAGACATATCAACAGTGCAACAGGCTCTTACGAAACCCATATCTGTTAATATGTCATTTTGTCCAAATAAAATCGTAGGAATTTGTTGCATATAAATATATTATTATTTACAATTACAGTATATCACATTTTAAAATTGTGTCAAGTTATTTTCTACCTCTTCTCCTTGCAATACAAGAGTTATGTTAATTGTTATGTATCAATCAATAGCAGTTAGTTCCATACCTCCTTAGTCTTGTAAGCAACTATTTCTGACAACAAGAGTTGATTATACGATGTCCTGCTTCCTTCTTATAAGCTTTGCAAGTCCCCGTTGACAGGTGGGCGGTCAGAGCGGGAATATTCAAGGCTTACAAGACAGGTTATTATAGAGATGTTTTTTTAATTGAGCAGTTCTCTAAAAGCTCAATTTGATTGAATTTTAAACAGCAAAAAGCTCACTACGAGAGTGAGCTAAATGCTATATAGGGATACCGAAGGTTGTCTAAAACCTTAATTATAGCCCTATCTTTAGCTAATACTATTATGTAAATATGTTTAGACATTATCGGTTCTTATATAATTATTTATCTGATATTAACAGTATAGCACACTAAAAAAATATGTCAAGTGTTGATAACTAAAGAACAGCAAAGGGGGTCAATGCTGTTCTTGAGAAGGCTGATCGAGGGAATTAAACCATCGTAGTAGCCTTTGGTTTCTGGCTGTTTATACATTTAACTTTCGCACCAGTTTCTGTCTTTTTTAATTTATTTCTTTAAAAAAGTTGATTTACTTCCTGAATACAATCCGATCGCAGATAGACCAACAATTAGTCCTGTTACAATACCTCCAAGTTGATCAAAACTTGCAATCTGTGTGATAAGCGTTCCGATGATAACTGCGAGCAATGGTATATATTTCTTAGGCAATTTATCTGCCTTTTTCAAGACTTCAACAACTCCCACTGTAATCGCAATTAAAACTCCAATTTCAATAGTCATTTTTTTTTCTTAATAATTAAATCCTTCTTTCATTCATATTATTTATTATTAATGGTTAGTTAATTTAATCTTATTCCAAAATACCATTTCTGTGTTAATATTTCTTTTTCCTTTATTCATAGTTCTTAAACTTATTTTTTCTTTTTCATAAACTGTTTGCCATTTTTCAGGATGAGAGCCATTATAGCTATATTCGCTTACATAAACTGGAACTGTTTGTTTTTCTGCCCACTCCAAGAATT
>JARGGI010000034.1 GCA_029210775.1 Patescibacteria group bacterium
ATGGTTGGGGTTCAATTAGTATCACTGGGCTTAATAGGCGAAATGTTTGTGAAAATTTCTGGCAAGGAAGATGAGAGTTTGAAGATTAAGAAGATTGTTAAAATTGACTAAAAAATATTTTATAAATAAAGCTTAAATAAAAATTAATTTTTATGATCCATATATTAATAGGAACGAAAGGGCAATTTATAAAAACGATTCCAGTATTACAAGAACTGGAAAAAAGAAATATTGATTATAATTTTATTCACACATCTCAACACTATGATATAACATTTAAAATATTAAAAATATTTAATGCTAAGTCTCCTGATTATTTTTTGTCTAGCAAAAAAAATGATTTAGAAAATATCATTCAAGCTATTCCGTGGTTTATGAGTTGCTTGATTAAAGGTGTAAACGACAAAAAAAATATGTGGAAAAATAAAAAAGGGATAGTTGTTGTGCATGGAGACACAGAATCAACATTATTAGGCGTTATTTTAGCTAAATTATCAGGCATGAAAGTTGCCCACATAGAAGCAGGACTAAGATCACATGATATTTTTAATCCTTTTCCCGAAGAAATTATTAGAATTATAACCTCTCGATTTTCAGATTATTTGTTTGCTCCGTCTGATTTGGCGATAGACAATATTAGAAAATATAAAAACCAGAAAATATATAATACTCACGGAAATACAGTTTTTGATTCATTATCTTATATAAAAAAAATAACGAAAAAAAATCCGAGTAAAAAACCATATAAATTTCTATATGCGGTTGCGAGCTTGCACCGCAAAGAAACATTATATAATCGCAAACTTGTTGAAAAAGCTATTTCTTACATTGAAATTGCGTCAAAAAAAAATCATATTGTTTTTATATTACATAAAAATACGTTATTCACGCTAAAAAAATATGACCTTCTTTTTCATTTGGAAAAAAACAAAAATGTAATATTAAAAAAATCATTTCTTGATTATTTGTCATTTATGGAATTAATTATTGATTCTGAATTTGTTATTACGGACGGAGGCGGACTTCAAGAGGAGACTTATTATCTAAACAAGCCTTGCTTGATTCTTAGGAAAAAAACAGAAAGGAAATATGGTCTTGGAGAAACTGCGTGCTTATCAAGATTTGATGGCGATGAGATTAATTATTTTTTAAATAATTATAGGGAGTTTCATAGAAAAAAAAATAAAGAAGAAATATATAATCCATCAAAAATTATTGTTCAGAAATTAATAGAAGAAGAGGTCTTAATACAAAATCAAAAAAATAAGGCTTATTAATTAAAAAATAATTACTATGGATATTGATAAAATAAATATTTATTATCCAAAAGAATTATGGGAAAAACGCTTAAGGAAAAACTTTTCTTTTACGAGGGTAAGATATTCTTGTTTAGGAGAAGAATATAATAAATGGCTATATAAAACAAGAATAAGAATATTGGATGAGATGATAGATAAAAATAATATATTTTGCAAAAGAAAAAAGTTTTAGAGCTTAGAGTTGACAATGGATTCTACATAGATTATTGGAGAAGTAGGGGTATTTCTGATTTAACGGGAATTGATATTACTTCTAAAAGCGTAAAAGAATTAACAAAAAAATATCATATAGCTAAACTTATTATTGGCAACGGACCTTTTAAAAATAATCTAGAGCAACAAGTTAAAAAATTGAACTTAGAAAATAATATAATTTCTGTCGATGGCATTCCAAATTCAGAATTGCCCAGATATTATGCCACTGCCGATATATTTATAAATCCTACTCTTTGTGAAGGTTTTGGATTGGTTTTCGTGGAAGCATTATTATGCAAATGTTGCGTCATTTCTTCTGATCTTAAAACAATTTCTGACATTGTAAAAAATGAAGAAACTGGAATTCAGGTTGATGTAAAAAATACGAAATTATTTGCGGACAAGATAATTGATCTTTAAATAACAAAGAAAAAAGAAAAACGCTCGCAGAAAACGGATATAATTATGTCAGAAATAATTTTACTTGGGGCATTTTAAAAGAAAGATATTTTAATTTGATAAGAAATTTATAATAACTATGAGACAATATACCCAGCAAGAACTATTGCAATTAAATTATAGAGACTTAGAAAGAGTTTTTTTGGATTATCTAAAAAACAAAAGCGGTCATATCCGTGACAAGCAACATTTTCTTTTAAAGTGGGTTAATCCAAGAGAAAATGAAGTTATTTTAGAATGCGGATCTTCCAGTGGTAAAACTTGCATAGATTTTGCAAAAAAGAGCAGATGTTATATGATAGGCGTTGATTTCGATGATAATGCAATTAAAGTTTCCGAAAAAATGCAGAAAAAATATTTTCCCGAGCTTAATTATAAATGTGTGTTTATAAAAGACGACTTAACAAAAATGATTTTTGATAATAAAATTAAAAAAATATTAATGCCTGATTTTAGCGAGCATATATATGATAATACTTTTCGGGACATACTTAATAATATGAAACAATTGCAAGATGTAAAACTTTACATATATACTCCAGTAAAAACTCATTTATTTGAAATTTTAAAACATAAAAATATTTTATTAAAAAGCTCAAAAGAACATATAAATATTAAAACTGAAAATGAAATGATAAAGTTTTTAGAGAAGAATGATTGGAGGATAATCGAAAAAAAATGGAGGCCATCTTATTTGCCATTTGTTAGGGTTTTTGAAGTTTTACTTGGAAATATGCCCGTTATTGGAAAATATTTTCATAGAAAAATGGCTATTATAATAACCCCTAATCGTATTCTCTCAAAAAATATTAACGGAACAGAGATATAATATCTCATAATTTTATTTATGTTTAAAGTTGTCTTTATTATAAAATATTATTATCCACTCAAAAGACCGTCTGGTATTTTAAGATTTGTTATGAATTTGTCAGAAAAAATAGGACAAAAAACATGTTTAACGATAATAACTTGCAAATTTGACAATAAGAATAAAAACAGCGAATATTACAAAAATTATAATATAATAAGAGTAAAACATCCTTTTTATATATCATCAGCGATTAAAGCGGCAAAATTAAAACCTGATTTAATTATTTTTGGAACGGGTATTTCTGAATTATGGCTTCTTCTTGCAACTTCAATCGTCTTTCAATGTTTTAATATAATATTTTCTTATAGCTACAGCTCAAGAAAACCGAGATATCTTCTTTATCAATTCGTAGATTTAAATTATAAAAATAGTTTTTTGGCTAAGTATGTTTGCCGAATATTTGAAAAGGTTATTTGCACAAATAATTCGCTATACAGATTCTATTTAAAACATAACAAAAAAAAAGAAAAGGGGTTTTATCTGCCTCCGGGAGTCGATCTTTTAAAATTTTATAATGCTAAAAGTGAAATAAATAAAAAAATTAGAATTGGTTTTTTTGGACATTTAAATTATAATAAAGGATCCGATATATTGTTGAATGCATTTTTGAAATTAAATAATGATAATATTGAATTATTTTTAGCAGGATTGGGAAACTTAGAAAAAGGATTAAAAGAAAGATCTTCAAAACATAAAAATATAATTATAAAAGGATATATAGAAAATATAGAGCAGGTCATTGCATCCTGTGATTTATTGGTTTTTCCTTATAGATATTCAGAAAAGATATTAGGGCTTTCTCTTTCTGCGATAGAAGGGCTTGCAATGGGAAAACCATTAATAGTTTCTAATAATAATTGCTTAAGAGATTTAGTAGAACACGGAAAAAACGGGTATATTTTCAATAATGAAAAAGAACTTATAAATTATCTTAAAGAAATAACAAAAAATAGAAATAATATTATAAAATTTGGCCTTGAATCAGAAAAAAAATCTCGTGAATTTGACATTAGTATGATTTGCGATAAATTAATTAATTTATTTTTAAAAAATGAAAGTAGAAAATAAAGAATATTATAATAAAACTAGCAATAAATATGACAGACAAAGAACTAAAAAATATTTTTCGCTAATTAATGAATTGGAGATAGACACAGTATTACCGTTTGTTAATAATAAAAAAGTTTTGGAAGTCGGTTGCGGCACTGGGCTTATATTGCAAGAAATAAACAAATATACTTTTGAAGCTATAGGAATTGATATCTCAGATAAAATGCTTGATATTTCTAAAAATAAAAATTTAAATGTTTTAAATGCAGATGTTAATAAAATACCTTTTCCAGACGAATATTTTGATGTTGTTTATTCTTTTAAGGTTTTAGCTCATATAAAAAATATTGAAGTCGCCTTGAAAGAAATGGCAAGAGTAACAAAGCCAAACGGGAAATTATTTTTAGAATTTTATAACCCTTATAGTTTTAAGAGATTAAATAATATTTTTTTTAAGCCAAAAAATTTTACAAGATATGACAGCCTGAGAAATATTAAAAAAATCTTGCCAAAAGATATAGAATATAACAGCTATCGGGGATTAAGAAGCATATTAATATTTAAACAGTTATTAAACATACCTGTAATATCCGAC
Source organism: Patescibacteria group bacterium (assembly GCA_029210775.1). Lineage (GTDB taxonomy): Bacteria > Patescibacteriota > Minisyncoccia > JAHIHE01 > JAGLIN01 > JARGGI01. The sequence continues at coordinate 4,490 of JARGGI010000034.1, forward strand.
ATAATTTATTTTTTAGAAAAAAAATATTCCTATGGAATAATGGGAAAATTTGGCGGATATTTTATTGTTATATTAAATAAAAAAGATGGGCAATAAAAAAATAAATCGCAAACGGGTTGTATTGCGTATTGTATTTTATATAATAATAATTTCATTATTATATTATTTTACAAAAAATAACATATCCAATATCTCTAAAATAAAAGAGATAACTTTTGATTATCTTTTTTATTCGTCTGTATTTATATCAATAACTTTAATATTGCTTGGCTTAAAAACAAAATTAATCGTAAATCATTATAATATTTCTTTGTCAAAAACTGAATGGCTCGGGCTGGGAATTATAAATACTTTTTGGAACTATCTTTTTTTAAAAGGAGGAGTGGTAGCGCGTGCTGTTTATCTTAAAAAAAAAGGTCTTGCTTATTCAGATTTTTCCTCAATAATTATAGTTACACACATTATAAGCTTGATGTTATTTTCTTTTTTATCGTTTATAGTTTTTATTCTTGCAAGTTTTTATTTTCATATTTCTTTGCTTAAAATCATTATATTTTTTTTAGTTATTTTTATCGCAATGGTTCTATCATTAAAAGGATCAATAAAAACAAAAAATAAAATCTTGCAGATATTTATTAAAAATAAAGAAGATATAAGAAAAAATAGATTATTAATATCCAAGCTTATTATTCTGGAATTTATTATTATCATTATATACTCATTAAGATTAAAAATTATTGGAGATTTTTTTGATTACGATTTGCCATATATCGCATATTTTTTAATAGCTCTATTTTCTAATATTTCTATGAACATTTTAAATTTAGTTCCGGGTGGATTAGGCATTAAAGAAGCTGGTTCAGGTTTTATTTTAAAAATCCTTAATTTTAATTTAGAGTATGGAATAATTATTACTTTGATTGATAGGGTGATAGCTATGTCAATAATTTTTCCAGTTGGATTGTTGTTTAATTTTATACTTTTTAAAACTATATATTATAATAAAATCAAAACATAGAGCAACAAAATCTTAATCTACCCCCCAACTTGATTAATAGGCGCGACATGATTAATGATTCCTGGGATAATAGTAAATATGTAATGCTAAAAACTTAGTTTTATGTAATACTATAGCCATAAACAACTAATAATTTAGAG
>JARGGI010000035.1 GCA_029210775.1 Patescibacteria group bacterium
TCACCACCTGATGGATCTAGTTTATATGTTTTTAGTGGTAAAATTGACGATGTTCGAATTTATAATTATGCAAGAACGCAAGACGAAATTCTTGCGGATTATAACAATGGTCTTGCTGGACGATTGAGATAGTGAACGTTCCGAAGAAGATTCAGGATTCCTTAAGGATTAGGAGTTATCATAATAAAGATTAAAAATACATAATTAAATCATTATGCTATAATGTCTATAATAATTAATACGAAATAATATGGAAGATAATATCATCAACTTGCGAAAACAACCTGAAGAAGGATTAAAAAAAGAACTTCCTATTTTAGAAGAAAAAAAATCAGAAGTTAAGAAAAAAAGTCTTTTAAGCGGTTTTAAACTGAACACGAAAACAAGCAAGAAAACTGAAGAAGAAAATCAAGAATATAAAAGTTCTGAAAAAGAAATTAAAATCAGCTTATTGTTAGAATTATTCATCAAAAAATTATATTATTTGCTTGTTTTTGCTTTGCCTTTATTTATACTTCCCTTAACAATTGAAATTTATGAATTTAACAAAAGCAATTTATTATTCACAATATCAGGATTAATTTTTATTGTTTGGCTTGTAAAAATGATTTTGATTGACAGAAAAGTAAAGATTGCAAGAAATGCGATTGATTTTTCAGTTTTGATATTTATTATTTTGGTTATGACATCTTCATTCTTCAGTGTAGACAAGGTTTCGTCACTGATTGGATTTTATGGCAGATTTTCTGATAGTTTAATGGTATATGTGAGTTTGGTTATGCTTTATTTTACTGGTGTAAATGTTTTTTCAAAAGAATTTTCAAAGAAATTTATTGAAAATATTTTGAAAATATTTTTCATCTCTTCTTTCTTAGTCGTCCTTGTAAGTGTAGTTTACGCATTTGGATTTAAATTTATTCCATGGCAAGAAGCACAATTTAGATATTTCAATTTAATCGGTTCATTCTCAAGTTCTCTTGGAGTATATCTTGTGCCGTCTGTTATATTCGCGTTATATTTTCTAAATAATTCCAAATCTCTTTTTTTCAAATATGCTTCACTTGTTTTCATCTTGTTATCAGTTCTTTTGCTTGCTTTGATTGATTTTATGCTTTCGTGGATTGTTTTGGCTTTTTGCTTGATTTTCTTGCTACTGATTCCAAAATTAATTCAAAATCAAACAAGAGTTAGTTCTTTTGCGGTTATGGTTATAATTTTTGTATCGTTTGTTTTTTCCGTGAGTAGTTTGTCTTTTCTAAACAAAGATAATAATGATATAAATTTTGAAAGTTCTGCTATTTCAACTTTTTTAAATAAAAATTCAAATGATGTCAGAGATGTTTTTTCAAAAGAAATTATATTAGACAGAAAAACTTCCCTAACGATTTTAACTGAGAGCTTGAAAGACCGTCTGGTTTTAGGATCTGGTCCTGGTACATACTTATATAATTTTTCAAAGTTTAAACCTATTGAATTTAACGACACAAAATTTTGGGCTTTGAGATTTGATAAAGCAGGAAGTGAAATTCTTGAAAAATTTTCAACAATTGGAATTCTTGGAACTTTTTCATATTTTCTCATTTTAATTTTTACCATTTTGATGTCACTTCAAGTCCTTATCCAAGGAAAAAATAAATCTTTCTTTTTCGTTTTTGCAAGTTGGTTTAGTCTCCTGTTATTGCAAATATTTTTTATTGAACTGACTGTTACAAAATTTCTTTTTTGGTTATTCACTTTGATTATTGTTTTATATCACAATGAACTATCTTCAAAAAAGAATTATATCCAAATTGATTTAAGAAAAAGTGAAACTGCTTATCATTTATTTTCTATTGCATTGCTATCTGTCTCCTTGGTTCTGTTTTCTTCTTTTTATTTTCAATTTAAATTCTATGTAGCAGATGCATCTTACAAAAATATAAGAATCAAGCAAAATGAGATATTAAGCGATGATGATTTAATAGATCAAATAGTATGGGGTATGTTGAATGAAAATGTGAATCAAATGAACAGGGAAGTTGTCCAAAGAAATTCATATCGTGGAGAATATAGATTATATTTATCTGATGTTTATATGACGAGAGCAATGATTGCATTTAGAGAAGAGAACCAAAAACAAGAAAATGAAGTGGATGTTAACAGGATCATCACGGAAACGAATAATGCGATTAACAATCTTCGTGATGCGACAGATTTGAGTCCTAACAGTGTAATATATCAACATAAATTTGGATCAACATATGTTGCAATTGGTACAGAGCTTGGAATTCCAGCAGTAGGAGTGAGGGCTGTAGAAAAATATCAAAAAGCAATTGAACTTGAGCCAACTAATCCACTTTTGCATAATGAGTTAGGGAAAATATATGCAATTTCAAATGAAAACGATCTTGCGGAAGCTGAATTCAAAAAAGCTTTGGAAGTGAAAAAGAATTATATTGATGTAAATTTACAACTGGCTCAAATCTATCAGAAAAAAGGTGAAAATCAGAAAGCCGTAGATGAGATTAAAAAAATTAGTGTTGGAACTGGAATTAATGAATCTTATGCTTTTCAAATTGGTATGATTTATTACAATGCAGAAGAAATTGAAAAAGCAAAGGGCGTGTTTTTGCAATTAGTAAAATTTAATTTTAAAAATCCAAACACTCATTATGTTCTTGGTTCAATATATGAAAAACAAGGAGAATTTGAAACAGCTTTAAATGAATTTGAAATTGCTTTATCTTTTAATCCTGATAATCCATACGGATCAGATGTATCAGAGAGAATTGAAAATTTAAAAAATATTATTGATTCAAAAAACAAAAAATCAGAATCAGAGCCAATCGTTGAAGATGGTAATGAAGGAGAGGAAATAGATATGGAAGATAAACCTATATCATCTCAAGTGAAGTGAATAATCTCGAAAATAGTTTCATAATATTTTTTACCTGTCATTGCGAGCGAAGCGTGGCAATCCCGATGTTAGTTTCATAAAGTTATAATATATCGTTTTGTGAATTTAGACTCGAGATTGCAACGCCATTCCTCCTCGCAAAGACAATATTCTTCTCTGTCATTGCGAGCGGATCGTGGCAATCCCGAAATCAAACACAAGATCCTTTGTTCCTCGCCGTGACAAACCTATGTCATTGCGAGCGAAGCGTGGCAATCCCGAAATAATGCACGAAATCCATCGTTCTTCACCATAACAAACATATTGAATTTCGTAATTTAATCTAATATAGATCTTAAAATATAACATAATCATAAATGACATATAAATTACAAATTTCAATTTTTGGTAGTGAAGTGAATTTAATATTGAAAGATAAAAAAGGGAATATTGTTTCTAAAATTTCTTGGACTGATAAAAGGGATCTTTCTGAAAAAATAATTATTCAAATTGACAAATTATTTAAAAAAAATAATATTTTTTTTTCAAATATTTATAAAGTTGATTTTGACTGTGATTCTCCTTATTATAAAAAATCAAAAAAAATGTCGCTTTTTGAAAATGTATCGTCAAAAAATAAGTGCGGGTTTACTTCTTGGCAGATTGGAGAGATTACGGCAAAGACTCTAAATCTCTCCTTGACCAAAGGTAAAAAATAGTGTATACTTAAGGTATAATAATTGAAATAAAGATATAAAGGGTGAATGATCACTCCTTTTTTTGTCTTTAAATCAGCATTGTTATAACAAAAACAAAAAGGGTGACCTAAATAATAATGGTCAAAAATGAATCAAAAAATCAAAATCAAAAACAAAAATATAAATAAAATAAAGTTTGTCATAATTTTGTTTTTTGCGTTGTTTCAAATAAGCCAAGCTCGCATAGCTTCTTCTGTTTCAATTACATCAGAAGAGATGATAGGATTTACAAATGCATCTCGAACAGAAGCTGGTTTGCCAGTTCTTTTTATTAATGAAAAGCTATCTTTAGCGGCACAGAAAAAAGCAAGCGATATGTTTGAATTTCAATATTTTGATCACAACAGTCCAAATGGAAAAACGCCTTGGGACTTTATAAAATCTACTGGATATGAATATAGATATGCAGGAGAAAATTTGGCGATAGATTTTGTTTCAGCAAAAGGTGCTCACAAGGCTTTAATGGAAAGTTTATCACATAGAGAAAATATTTTAAATGAAAAATACACTGAAATTGGTATAGCCGTTATTGAAGGAATATTTGAAGGAAGTCGGAGTATTATCATTGTGGAAGAATTTGGAAATCCTCTTGAGAAAGTTGAAAGCAAGAAAATATCGCAGGTAAAATCTGCAAACCAAACTCAATTTGTCGTTGAAAAAAAAATTGATGAATTTCAGTATATTCAAAAGACAGAGCAGGCTTTAATAGAAAATGACACTTTGAAAGTAAAAGAGTCTTTAAATGAAAATGAGGATGTCGTTGAATTGGAAGATGGGGGAGCGTGCTATTTGAATAGTCAAGAGACAAAATTATTTTTCTATTTTAGAGGAAATGAATTTATAAGAAGAATAAATAAGGTAGAAAATAAAGAATTAAAAAATAAATTACCATCTTTGGTTTTAATAAAAACAGCTTATGCAAAAAAATATGAACTGTTGGAAAATAAAAATGAAAACACAATGTTTGAATTTTTAAAGGATGAATTTTTGAGAATTATATTTTTAAATTCAATATTTATTTTTTCGCAATGACAGATGTAAAGTTTCGGGATTGCCATGATCCGCTTGGAATGATAGAATGTAAATCACAAGTTTTTAAAGATATTGTCTTGTTTTTTCATTTGTGTTATAATTTAAACAATACAAATTAGATATATTACAATCTTTTCATTTGTGTTATAATTTAAACAATACAAATTAGATATATTACAATTTCAAGATAAAAAACAAAATGAGATTTCTTTCACTCCTTGAGAGAACACAACTTAAATTAGAAAAAGAAAAAAACAAAAAAGAAGAATTAAAAAACAATCTTTTCTTGTCTTTTTTATGTTTTCTAAAAATCCAATTCTATAATTTTAAAATATTTTCAGTCAGAATCATTTCTCTTTTTTTGGGAGACAGCTCAGACAACTATCTGATCTTCACCAAGTTGAGCGAG
>JARGGI010000036.1 GCA_029210775.1 Patescibacteria group bacterium
GGGAATACCATATTGTGTGATGAAGCTAATAAATCAAAATATGGAATTTATAGTTCTATTTCAGACAATGACTACAACACCATTACCAACAACACCATTATTGGGCCAGTCACCGCAGCAATTTATGCCCAAGGTCCACACACGACTGTCGCTGGTAACAAAACTTCATCTGCAACTGAAGGACTGTTTGATATACAATCTCAAACAGGTGCAACACAAGATAATGTCAAAATTACAAATGCTGGCACCGGAAACTCTCTCTCCATTGATCAAAACGGAAACACAGGAGCAACAATCACCACTGACGGAGCGCTCTTTATTGAAAACACAGGCAATACAGGAATAGGATTGAATGCCTACACAAATGTTGGAGCAGCAGCTGGAGGACTAGTCTATTTCACTGCAGACAACACTGCCTTTGACCAGACAGTTCTCACTATCCAACAAGATGGAACAGGGGATATAATTAATGTTTTTGATGGAGCTACAGAAGTGTTCACGATCTTAGACGGTGGCAACGTCGGCATCGGCACACCACTTCCTGCTTCAAAATTGGATGTTCTTGGCACATTAAGCTCCACAACTGCTGGTTCAACCTACACAGCTTCAAAATCAGCAACAACTATTACTGCAACAGTGGGAACTTTCACTTCGGCAGATATTGGAAGATTCTTTGTTTGGACTGATGGCACAGTTGACACTATTACTGCATATACAGATGCAACGCATGTGACAGTTGCTAATAGCGCTACAATCTCTTCTCAAACTGGATATACAAGAACTTCTAATTTTTATGTTGATGCAAGTGGCAATGTCGGCATCGGAACCACCAACAAACTTTCTAAGTTAACCGTTAAACAAAGTGCAGATGAAATAAATATAGTAGGAACAACAACTGCTAATGCTTCAACGACAATCACTGGTTCTGGTACAACATTCACAACTGACCTTGGTGTAGGAGATAGAATTTCTCTCAGTTCTGCTTCATCAACTTATGCTACTGTCACTGCCATCGCTTCAGACACCTCTCTTACTATTGACACAGCTCTTGGAGATGGCACCTCACAAACCATCAACGCTAAACACAGTATTTTTAGACTTGATGATTCTTCTGACGCGGTAAAGATGGTTGTGAATGATCAGGGTAATGTGGGGATTGGAACAACGAATCCAGCTTATAATCTTGATATTCAAAACGACGGATTAAATGCGATAGTCTTTACTACTGCATATGGAACAAGTATGGCAGGTTCATTTTATGGCGCGTCGGCGAGAGGCACACAAGCTTTACCAACAGCGAGTCAACTTGATGATTATTTAGGAGTATTTGGTGCAAGAGGTTATGGGGCAACGGGGTTTTCGGCTTGGAGTAAAGTAGCAATTTTTATGAATGCTGCTGAAAATTGGACTGATACAGCACAAGGAACATATATAGGATTTAATACAACAGCAATTGGAGGAACATCGCGAACAGAAAAGTTAAGAATAACAGATTCAGGAGAAATCGGCATCGGCACACCACTTCCTGCTTCAAAATTGGATGTTCTTGGCACATTAAGCTCCACAACTGCTGGTTCAACCTACACAGCTTCAAAATCAGCAACAACTATTACTGCAACAGTGGGAACTTTCACTTCGGCAGATATTGGAAGATTCTTTGTTTGGACTGATGGCACAGTTGACACTATTACTGCATATACAGATGCAACGCATGTGACAGTTGCTAATAGCGCTACAATCTCTTCTCAAACTGGATATACAAGAACTTCTAATTTTTATGTCGATGCAAGTGGCAATATTGGTGTTGGAACAGTAAATCCAACAGCAAAGCTTCATATTTCTGAAAGTGCGACGACATCAGCTTTGATTGTGACACAGGCAAGCACAGGAAATATTGTTGATCTTCAATCTTTAGGAACTTCAATTTTCACTCTTGTAAATGAAGACAGATTGACTTTAGAAAATACTCTTTTGACTACAATTGGAGTTTTAAATGATAATCTTATAGATGATATGGAATCAGCTGCTGATACGGAGTGGACTGAGTCTGATGGTGTAAACACGGCAGTTGCCACTGAAACAACCCAAGTAAAGGTTAATGATGGCTCAATGAAAATTACAACTGTAGCTGGTTCTTCAAATACAGATACTTTACAAAAAACAATAACCTCTGAAGACTGGTCAAGCACAGATCAAATTGGTTTTTGGATAAAAGCAACACAGACAGGACAGATAATATCTATTCAATTTAAAGATTCTGTTGCCGTGGCAGAAGATCATAATATCATAATCAAAAATGCTAATCAATGGCAATATGAGCAGTGGGATATTTCTGGAATAACTTCAACAAGCAGAGATATAATAAGTTGGATTCAGTTCATTATAGATGATGACACCAGTTCCCCAATTTTTTATATTGATCAATTAAGGCGATATAATAATTCTTCCGCGACAAACAGAATGGCTGAATATTTTGTTGATGCTGATGGAACTCTTGTGATGTTTGGTGATAAAGGAGTTGAACTTGGAAGGTCAATTCCTGGATCCAATCTTCCTTCAATGAAGATTGGCAGTGCAACTGTGCAAATCAATAATCCGCTTGATCTTCAAGTTGAGGGAGATGTTGGCGTGGAATATAATTTAGAATTTCTTAATAATGGAACTTCATATATAAATTCAGCTGGACCACTTTCAATTGTGGCAGGAGATTCAAATTCATTTGAAAATTTGACATTGACAACTGGAAATACTGGAGATGTAATTATTGATATCGCAGATTCAACAAATGGATTTAGGATTGTTGGTATAGGTGGTGGAGTATTTTCGGTTGACACTTCGGGAAATGTTGTGATTGGTGGTGTTAATGCCACAGATTCAGATTTGACAGTTAAAAGAAATATTGCAACTCAAGGAGGAAATCTGACTCTTAATCAACTTTCAACTCCTGCAAATATAACCGTTACTCCTGTCGGAACGGCTGGTTCAACAACTTATGGTTATAGGATTTCTGCGCTTAATGGTAATGGAGAAACACTTGCAAGTGCGACTGCAACAACAACGACTGGAAACGCAACTCTTTCTGTTTCAAACTATAATCGTGTTTTGTGGGATGCTGTAACAGGCGCGACAAGTTATAAAATTTATGGAAGAACATCTGGAAGTGAATTATATATGGCCACTATAAATTCTCCAACTTTATCTTATAACGATGACGGAACTGTTGTTACGCCAGCAGGGGCCCTTCCAACCGTCAACACAACTGGCGGAGATATCACAGGAATTTTGAGTTTTTCAAATGCGACAAATTTAACGCTTTCTTCAAATGCAATAACTGTTACGCAAACTTATCATACAGTTGATGAAGAAGGAACTGCGATTGATGATATTGATACTATTAATGGTGGAGCAGAAGGAGACCTACTTGTAATTAGGGGATTTGATATTGATTATCTTGTGACCGCAAAGGATGGAACAGGAAATTTGGAATTGGCAGGAGATTTTGCTTTAACTGATCCGAATGACGCTCTTGTTTTGATGTATGATGGAGGAGATTGGATTGAAGTTTCCAGAACAACAAATGGTGCCGATGTCTCTGAAAGTTATTATGTAAATGATTTATCAACTGAGGCTGGAGACTTAGTTTCAGTATCAAATACAAATGGAAATGTAAAATTGGAAGATAGGAAGAATTATTTTGTTCAAAAATCAGTTGTTCAATATGATTCAGGGTTAATGGGAATTGTTTCAACAAGTCCATTTGTCACGATGGGTGGTGGATATGGAAAACTTGTAAATGAAAATGAAGAAATTTGGGCTGAAACTCGCAGTGTCGCTCTTGCTGGAAGAGTTCCAGCAAAAGTAAATCTTGAAAATGGAGAAATTGAAATTGGTGATTTCTTAACTTCATCGTCAGTTCCAGGAGTTGCAATGAAAGCAACAGGCACAGGAAGAGTTGTTGGTAGAGCGCTTGAGCCATTTGATGGAAATGTGACAAGTTGTAGTGTTGAGATTGTTGAAATGAAAGAAAAAGAAGATAAGGAAAATAATAACAAATCAGACAAAAAAGAAAAAAGAGAAACTCTGAGGATGATTAATTGTCAGAAAATTCCAAGTGAAACTGGAAAAGTAATGACTTTTATTGATCTTGGATGGCAAGGAAATTCCAATCAACAACAGGATGTTCAAAAAGATTGGATTGAAATGAATGGTTGGTGTGTAAGTATTGATGATAATGGAGACTGGAAGCAAATCAAAAAAACTGCTACAACATGCGCAGAATCAGAAAATAATAGTTCAGTAGTTGGGGAAGTTTCAAATACTTTTCCAGTAGAACCTAAAGTTGTTCCAGAAGAAATTATTGTGCCAGAGAAAGTTGAAGAAGAGGTGATAGAGGAAGATTTGTAAGCTTAAATTTGAATTTCATTTGTCATTGAAAGGAGGAATGGCGAAGCAATCTCGAGTCTAAACTCACAAAACGATATATTATAATTATATGAAACTAACTTCGGGATTGCCACGCTTCGCTCGCAATGACAGAAAAAAAACTTTCTGAAACTAACTTCGGGATTGCCACGCTCCGCTTACAATGACAGATAATTTTTGATATCTATAAATAAATGAAAATTAAACTTAATACAAAAAAATATATTTTTATTACAGTTTTGATTAGCTTGATTTTTACTGGTTCATATTTTGTATTAGGTTGGTATGGAAACAGTGGATCGGAATCTGCACCAAATCAAGAAGAATATGGTCTTGTTGGTTATTGGAATTTTGAAGAAGGCTCGGGACAGACTATCTATGATCGCTCTGGAAATTCAAATGACGGAACACTCGGCGTAAATTCATCTGTTGGAAAAGATGATCCGGTTTTTTCTTTCGGACACGATTCAAGCGGTCCAGGAGGAACAGGAATGC
>JARGGI010000037.1 GCA_029210775.1 Patescibacteria group bacterium
CAAATTAAAACGAAAAATATCAACCCCGACTTGAATTAATTGATTTATAATTGACTGATCCTTAGAAGCTGGACCAACCGTCGCAATTATTTTTGCTTTTCTTTTTTTGCTATTCATTTTTTTGTTTTTTTATATTTATCATTATATTGTAGGGAACGAAAATTTTCGTTCCCTACGGGTTTATTTCCCCGAATTTTTCGCCTCTAGATTATCTTTTTTCTTTTTTTGGATTTGATATCGTAGGGGCGAACCTGTGTGTCTGTCCCGATTGCGGAATGAATTTTGTTTTGTCGCATATTCTGGATAGAGACACAGGTCTATCCCTACAACACATTTGTGTTTGGATTTTGGTTTTTCTTTTTTATAAAATGTCATCCTGAACTTGTTTCAGGATCTTTTAGCTAACTGGCATTTTTAAATTTATTTTCCCGCCTGCAAAACAAGATCCACAAACCTTATGGCATTTTCTTTTTCTTTTTCTGCGATATTCAACTCTTGTAATTCTTCTTCAAATTTATGATCGCGAACTTGCTTGAGTATATCAGCAAAACCAGCCTCATCAACTTTGAAAAATTTTTTACAATTTTGACATATAATATCTTTCATATTAATTATTTAATTTTGTTATAATTTACCACCCGAAATATCAAAAAACCGCTCAAAAAAGCTTGTTAGCTTACTTAAAACACTTTCTCGTTTTTTTGTTCGTTCACCTGTCGGCGAAAAACGAGATACAGGTGGTAGGACTTTCGAAATAGCCGTGCCAGTTGTTGCTATATTTCCGTCTCTAAATGCATTATTAATAAATTTATAGGTAGCTTCTTTGTCAAGATTTTCATTTTTAATAATTTTTTCCAATTCCTCAATTTTCTTTTCTTCTACAAATTTTTGCCACTCTTCATCAACGATTGAATGGACATCAAGAGAGGCAATAAATTGATTGATAAGGTCTTTCTTGTTGCGAAGCTCAACGCTGGAATTAATAGCTTTATTAATATCAATGAGAAGCTCTTTATTCTTGATATGATCTTCGTGATATCTTTTAATAAGCCCCAAAACATAATCAATGTTAATCTCAATTTGTTTAATAAGTTCCATTTCAAAAACCACATCATCATTAACATTTTCTTTTTCCCCCTCTGTGCCTTTACGAAATTCATTATACAAATCAATATACATACTGTGATAATCTTGTATATCACGCTCGGTCAAAATTTCATTTCCCGCAAATTCATCAAAAGTTGTCAGGATATTTCGGGTACGCAAAACCGCTCCGTATAATTTAATAAAATCTTTTTGATTCTGCTCTCCTACAATTCTTTTCCCTATTGGAAACTTTTCTAAAAGCTCCTTTATCAAACTCTTATATCCTCTAACTTCTTTATCGTCGTCTTTGTAGCCATTATAATAGTCCTCGTAAGCTTTAAGAAGAACAATCCCGCTCGCTTCTTTATCTCCAAAAAGCGCAATAGATTCGTTGGTCGCTTTTTCCAAATTGCGGAAACAAACAATATTTCCAAAAGTTTTAACACTATTCAAAATACGATTGGTTCTAGAAAATGCTTGTAATAATCCATGTAAACGAAGATTTTTATCAACCCATAAAGTGTTTAGTGTGGTTGCATCAAACCCAGTCAAAAACATATTTACTACAATCAAAATATCAATTTCTCTTTTTTTAACTCGTTCGCTAACATCTTTATAATAATTTTGAAACTTATCTGACGAAGTATCATAAGAAGTGCCGAACATTTTATTATAGTCAACAATAGCACTTTCAAGAAAATCTCGAGAGCTGACATCAAGACCACTTGTATCTTCTGAATTTTCATCAATCATCCCATCCAAATCTTCATCATTTACCCCAAAACTAAAAATTGTCGCTATTTTAAGTTTTTTATCGCTTGGCTCGTCGGCTAACTGTTTTTTAAATTCAAGATAATATTTTTTTGCTACATCAATAGATGAAACTGCAAAAATTGAATTAAATCCAGCAAGTCTACGATCCTGTATTTTATAAAAACTGTTTCGTTTCGTTTTTTGGTCAAAATGTTCACGAATATATCGGACAATATTTTCCAATCGCTCTGGCGCGGCAAGGATTGCCTCGCGATCAATATCTTTTACTTTTTCATCTTCAATATTTTCCGCTTCATGAACGGTTGAAACATAATCAACTTTAAATGGTAAAACATTTTTATCAGCAATAGCGTCAACAATTGTATAAGTGTGAAGCTTCTCGCCAAAAGCCTGTTCGGTAGTTTTGAAATCAGGTCTCCCGCTGGAAGAAGAATTTATCGCAAAAATAGGCGTTCCAGTAAAGCCGAATAAATGATATTTATTAAACGCTTTTATAATTCCCGTGTGCATCTCGCCAAACTGACTGCGATGACATTCGTCAAAAATTAATACAATATGACCATCAAAAATAGTATGTTTTTTATTTTTGCTTATAAATCTGTCTAATTTTTGAATTGTGGTAACAATTATTCGAGAGTTTGAATTTTCCAATTGTTTTTTTAAAACAGCAGTACTGGTATTGCTATTCGCCGCGCCTTTTTCAAATTTGTCATATTCTCGCATTGTTTGATAATCTAAATCTTTACGATCAACCACAAACAACACTTTATCTACATAAGGCAATTTACTAGCTAGTTGTGCAGTTTTGAAACTTGTTAAAGTTTTTCCCGATCCGGTTGTATGCCAAATATACCCGCCAGCCCCTACGGTTCCTAATTTTTTGTAATTTGTGCTAACTTCAATCCTGCTTAAAATTCTTTCAGTCGCCACAATTTGATATGGCCTCATTGCTAAAAGTTGCTTTTCGGTAGTAAATACACAATATTTAGTTAGAATATTTAAAATCGTATGCTTGGCAAAAAATGTCTTAGCGAAATCCATTAAATCAGCAATTGGTCTATTGGTTGCATCTGCCCACCAGCTTGTAAATTCAAAACTATTGCTTGATCTTTTTCCTTTCTTGAGTTTGCCCTCGTTTGCTTCTTTTATATGTTGTTTGCGAACAGTATTGCCGTAATATTTTGTATGAGTTCCGTTTGAAATGATAAATAACTGCACATATTCAAAAAGCCCGCTTGAAGCCCAAAAGCTTTCTCGTTGGTAGCGATTAATTTGATTAAACGCTTCTTGAATAGCAACGCCACGGCGTTTTAATTCAATATGGATAAGAGGCAAACCATTTACAAGCACTGTCACATCATATCTATTTGCACATTGACCTTCGTCAGTTGAGTATTGATTGATAACCTGCAAACTATTGTTATGAATATTTTTCTTATCCAATAAATCAATATTTTTAAAAGTGCCGTCATCTCGGTTTAATATTTTTGTGCTATCTTCTTGAATTGTAGTAGTTTTTTCTTCTATGCTTTGATTTGGATTGGCAATAACACTTGCAAAAAACTTTTTCCATTCGGCATCGGAAAAAGTAAAATTGTTTAGTTTTTCAAGTTGTTGCCGTAAGTTAAGCACTAATTCATTTTCAGAGATGATTTTCAAGTATTCATAGCCTTGTGATTCAAGTTGTTTAATAAAGGCACGCTCAAGCTCGGCTTCACTTTGATAGTAAGCCACTCTTTTTTTATCAGGCACATACTCGGCAACAACCGTGCTTCCTGCCCCGCCGGCAGGCAAGTGCGTGCTTTCAGCGACTAAATTGTATTTGTTGTTATTGGACATATTCATTGAAAGTTAAAAGTTTCCCTCGGTAATATTCATATTGCTGTCTGCGAGCCTTGAGTTCAGCAGGTAAACCGATTGAAATATCGTTTACAAGAGCATCAAATTTATCAAGGATTGATACAATTTCTTGTTGGATTGCAATGGGTGGAACGGGGATTTTGAATCTAGAGTATTGAGAAATCCAGTGACGTGCATGATCTGACGGAACATAGTGTATACATCTCATTGCAAAATATATGAATCTAAAATTCACAGCAATATCTTTTTTAACTCGCAACATTTTCATTGCAGAAGATTTAACCTTAAATTCAAAATCTACCCAATGAAATGAAGTAGTAAAATCATCAAAAATAATTACAGGATTTTCTTTACTTGCTTTATATATTCCATTGGATTCATCGGTATAACCAAGAATAAAACTCTGTCCAGCCGTTAAAACTGGTGTTTTATAAATATCGTCATACTCAATAGACTTAACAATATATTTTGTTGGCTGTTCGTAATCTAAAACTTCACCCAACTCTTTAAGTTCCAACCTATCTCCAAAACTCAACATCTCATCTCTATAATACTCATACTGCTTCTTCCTTGCTTCCAGCTCTGCTTCCAGCTCTGCTTCCAGCTCTGTAAAACTATCAAGAATTTTAACGATTTCTTGTTGGATGGGGAGAGGTGGGAGAGGGATTTTTATTTTTTCCATTACCTCTGTGGGTAAATGGGCTGGAATAGCGTTCGTTGCTTGTGATTGAATAAAGTCTTGTTTACTTTTTAATACAAAAAATAGATACTTATTATTTAAAATTTCATTTGGTTTTATACAATAGCAA
>JARGGI010000038.1 GCA_029210775.1 Patescibacteria group bacterium
ACCACGGGAACAGGACTAGATATTACCTCCACTTCCACCGCCGGCGGAGCAAGCGGAGTTTCCAAACTTTTAAATCTGGCTAGATCAGGTACAAACGCTAACGCTTCCCATACCACTTATGGTCTATATTCTGCTGTCACAAATTCCGGAACAACTTCCACAAACATCGGCGGCTATTTCTCTGCCAGTGGCGCGACGAATAACTACGGCTTGATTGTGGAAAATGGTAATGTGGGGATCGGGACGGCCGCGCCTGTCTCCACTCTTGATGTCCGAGGCACGATTGAAAACGGTTTGGTTGGTTGGTGGCCGATGGACGAGGGAAGCGGTTCAACTGTAAATGATTATAGTATCAATGGAAATAATGGCACGTTTGTTGGGTCATCTTGTCCGGTGGGCTATGTTTTGGTGCCGGGAAACGCCACTTACTCCACCAGTGATTTTTGTGTGATGCAATACGAAGCCAAAAACGATGGAGCTAGCAATGCGATTTCGCAAGCGGGCACCACACCTTGGGTCTCAATCACTCAAACAGATGCCATCACAGAATGCTCTGACGCGGGTGGACACTTGATTACGAATAATGAATGGATGACGATTGCCAGAAATGCGGAAGCGCAAGCGACAAACTGGGCAGACGGCACAATCGGATCCTTGGTCTCGGCAGGCGGTGGGCTGAAGCGAGGAAATGTGGGAATCATAGACAGCGCCAGTTACAATGGTTCTGATCCGGAGTTTGGCACAGGCAGAGACACCAAGGCGAAATTCACTCTTTCCAACGGCGAGACAATTTGGGATTTTTCGGGTAATGTCTGGGAATGGACAAATGACACAATTGCTTGCGCTGGCGCCAATTGCACGACAGGAGAAATGCCCTATGACGCAACTCCGGCCTCGGAGTGGATTGAATTTACTGCCATCAATACTTACGGACAACTTTCTTATGATAAAATTCGACCATCAAACAGTTCTTGGAATGCGAATTACGGTTCAGGCAGATTATACACCGATGCAGACGCCGCATATCCGAGTGGGAATACCCACGCCTTCCTACGCGGTGGCAATTGGTACGATGGTGCGGGTGCGGGTGCGTTCATGCTTACTCTGAGCGATGCTCCGTCGTATTCCTACACGAGCGTCGGTTTTCGGTGCGTTCGGTAGAGTGTAGAAATTTGGTATTTGGTATTTGAAACTTTGGTTTTTGTTAAATTAAAAATTAACCCTATTTCAATCCTATGTTAAATAATCTCCCAATTTTTGAGAAAATCTACGAATTAATTTTATGGATCTATCCGACAGTGAATAAATTTCCCAAAACTCAAAGATTTGTTTTGGGTCAGCAAATTGAAAACACGATACTTGATTTATTAAAATTGATTATTCAAGCAAATTCTGAAAGAAACAAATTGCCACATCTCAAACAAGCAAGTGTGGAATTGGATAAATTGAGAATAATCATCAGACTCACCAAGGACTTAAAATTTTTAAGCGTCAAGCAATATGAATTTGCTGTAGGAAAAATGACAGAAGAAAAATTCAACTATTAAATTCATTCTTGGCTGGCTTATGCGGAATTTGGGAACACGAGAGGGTTGATAAAAAATTTAGAGTCAACAATGCTATCATAGTAGAATAATATAAATCGCAAACACAAATTTATGCAAGAGAAAATAAAGACAAACCAAAAGCAAATAACAAGAAAAGAACTAAAATTTATTTTACAAAAAGGCGAAGGACAATTTGTCGAATTCAAGGAGTCTTTTGATGCCAGGAATTTTTCCAAAGAAATTGTTTCTTTTGCCAATGCTAGCGGCGGGAAAATATATTTTGGAATTACAGACAATAGCGAAATAAAGGGGACTAGAATTACGAATAAGTTGAAATCACAAATTCAAGATATCGCTAATAATTGTGACCCATCTATTGTCCTTGTTTTTGAAGAAATTGAAAATATCCTGCAAATTGAAATCAAAGAAGGGGGAAACAAGCCATATTCTTGCTCCGATGGATTTTATATGCGAGTTGGACCAAATTCGCAAAAAATGAAAAGAGATGAAATTCTGAAACTGGCAGTCAAAGGAGGAAAAATTAGATTTGACGAACAGATTTGCCATGATTTTGATTTTCGAGATTTCGACGACGAGAAATTTGATCACTACCTAAAAATTTCAAAGATTTCAAATAATCTTGAAAAAAAAGATATTTTACGAAACCTAAAAGTTCTCACACTCGAAGGAATGACGAATGCTGGCGTATTATTTTTTGCCAAAGAGCCACACAAATATATTCACACTTCCCGAGTTCGTTGTGTCCATTTCGGAGATGACCAGCGAGTGGAAATTTTGGATAAAAAAGAAGTTGATCGTGGAATTATTGAAAACATAAAATTTGCAGTAAATTACATTCGTGAGCTAGTTGCCGTCAGGTTTGTGATCAAAAAATTAGAGAGAGAAGAATATCCCGAGTATGCAGAAGATGCTTATCGCGAGGCAATTGTCAATGCGATAGTCCATCGCGATTATTTCGGCGGTGATGAAGTGGCGGTAGAGAAATTGAAAAATTCAATTAGTATAAATAACAAAGGAGGTCTGCTATTTGATAAAAAAGATTTCGGGAAAAAAAGTGAACAGAGAAACAGACTGATTGCCGATTTACTTTCTAGGACGATTTATGTAGAAAAAGCGGGAACAGGGATTAAAAGAATAAAAAATGCTTGTTTGGAAAATGGAAACCAAATTGATTTTATTTTCAGAGAAGAAGATTTTTTCATCACTATTAAAAGTAATATAGTTTCTGAGGGAGTAAATGAGGGAGTAAATGAGGGAGTAAATGAGGGAGTAAATATTCTTTTTGAATTTATTAAGAATAACCCCAATAAAAGAGCTCCATATTTTGAAGAGCAGTTAAAAATTCCTATAAAAACTCTTGAGCGATGGCTTAAAAAATTAAAAAAAGATAATTTGATTGAGTTTTGTGGTAGTTCAAAAACAGGTGGATATTTTATAAAAAAATCAGACTAACTCGCAAAAAATGTTTAATTCAAAACTACAATTGAAAAGAAAGATTGTCTCAGCGATGGCTGTGGTGGTTTTGTTTTTTGGTTTAGTTTTAACAGCTTCGTCAGTGGAGGCTTCAGCTGGTTGGACAGCTGGGAAGTTTGACAAGAGTTATGACTATAATGGACAATTCTATATTGATGCGGGAAATGTTTATAACGGTGTCAAGACAGTAGCTTTTTGGACCAAGGGAACGGCTTATAACGGTATGGTAGTGGATTTAAATGGCTCGGCTTATGTTTCTATTTCGGCTGGTGGCACAGTTTCGGCGACAGGATGGACTTCGCCGACGATTTATATTGATGGCGTGGTGGGGACGACAGTAGATGCCAATTGGCATTTTGTAGTGGTGACGACTGGGACAGCGATCAATGCCAGCGCAGTGAAATTTGGTTCAATTGCTTCAAATAATTTAGTTGGAATGCTTGATGATGTAAAAATGTATAATTTTGCTTTATCTTCTAGAGAGATCAATGAAAAATATCGACAAAATTCTCCTTCAATGGTGCAAGGTGGGGAGATTAGTGATTCATCATCGTATACCGCCCTCACTGTCACCCAGTCAGGGACAGGTTCTATTGTAAATCTCACTGGCGATTCCATCACCACCGGCACAGGACTTGCTCTTTCTGTTGATGGATTGACCACGGGAACAGGACTAGATAT
>JARGGI010000039.1 GCA_029210775.1 Patescibacteria group bacterium
AGCCGCGCCGATCAGTCCCAGCAAAAACCCGTCCCCGCCGACTGACGGCTCTAATTCAGCGGACGGCGAAGCGTCTATCTTGCGCAGATAATTGAATAAAGTGGTAGCTGATTCCGTAGTGCTGTCAGATGTGCCGACTAAATCTTTTAAATCGCCCGTGGAAGAACTATTCGTC
Organism: Patescibacteria group bacterium; assembly: GCA_029210775.1. Taxonomy (GTDB): domain Bacteria; phylum Patescibacteriota; class Minisyncoccia; order JAHIHE01; family JAGLIN01; genus JARGGI01. The sequence continues at coordinate 176 of JARGGI010000039.1, forward strand.
GGTTCGCTAAAACCGGTCGGCCCGGAAGTCGGATCGGTAAAAGCGATTGTGGAGACAATGCCGATTATCGCCATAATTCCGAAAACCAACCCCGCGAGAGCTCTCTTTGATAAACTTTTGATTAAATTGTTTTGTCTAATTTTAGTCATAGTTTTTTTGTTAGCTATTTTAATGTAATCCGAATACTACAAATTACATCCAAATCTGCGAATAGCTACAAATCAAATAATTTAAATAAATTCTAATTAGTAGTATTCGCATTATATTAATTACTTATCTCTATCCCAAACCCCTCAACCCTAACATGTCCGGAAGATCCTGAAACCAGCACCGCCTGGCTGCCACTGGCGGGAACGATTTTTGTTGTCTCCGGACCGCCGGAAGAAACAACATTTATATACGACTTATTATTAATTGTTATTTGTTCCGCGTAGACGCCCGGCATTACTCTTACCAAACATGGGCTGGCCGACGAGCAAGTCAAAGCGTCAATCGCCGCCTGAATCGTGGTGTAGTCTCCGCCGGCTTTAGCCACTGTTTTTGTCTGGGTATAAGTAGTAACCAAAGCGCCGCCGGTTATTATCCCGGTGGTAGTCAAATTTTCATCTCCTAAATCTATAGTTCCGCCAGAAGCGTTAATAATTAGATTGCCGCTAGGACCTACGGCAAAAGTGGAATAGTTAAATCCGTCATAAGAAAGCTTAAGCTGGGTTCCCGCGTTATACACTTCCAGTTTTGTATCTGGATCAGCGACGCCTATACCGACATCGCCCGCAGCGACGATCAACCCGTAATTCGCGGTGGTGGCACCGGAAGCAGAGAAATAGCCGCCGATGTTTGTGCCAGAGGTAACATTTTCATTTGTGACAGCAGAATATAGACCATAAGCAGTATGGGAAGCGTTAGCGTTTGTACCTGATCTAGCTAGATTTAAAAGTTTGGAAACTCCGCTTGCTCCGCCGGCGGTGGAAGTGGAGGTAATATCTAGTCCTGTTCCCGTGGTCAATCCATCAACAGAAAGAGCAAGTCCTGTGCCGGTGGTGATGGAATCGCCAGTAAAACTGGCGATGCTTCCCGTCCCGTCTTGCCGCACAGTCAGAACTTCCTGATCATCGCCGGCGTTGTCTTGGACAAAACTGATTACGGAAGAATCCGTGGAAGCGGAAGCGAGATCTCTTGTCATAGAAAAAGAATTGCCGGAAGTGGCTGTAATATTTGATATAGTCACATTGCCTCCATCGGCGATCGCGAAGACATTTGTCCCGTCATCCTGGAAAGAAACAATGTTACCAGTTCCCGATTGATTAACAAGAAAAGCGTCCGCGGCGCCGGAAGCCAAAATCGTTGTCGCTCCGATTTCTTTAATGGAAATGTCTAAAATTTGAGCGGATTTGGCAATTCCGACCTGCTGGTTGTATTTGGAAGCGCCCGGATCAGTGGTGATTTTTCCCGCAGTCGCAGAGAGATAATAAACCGCCCCAGGAGTTAAGTTGGCGGCAGCGTCGTCAGCTAAAGAGTAAACCTTGCCATAGTTTTTAACCAAGCAGGTCGTGGAAGATGGTTTTTTGACCACAAAGCCAATCGCCCCCAAAGAACTTATCGCGTCGGCGTCAGTTTGAGAAACGGTATTGTCAGCGGAAAGATAAACCGCGTCGCCTTCGCTTTCAGTTGAAGCGCAAGTGTATTGGCGAACGCCGTTTAAATCTCGGAAAGTTCCGTCATTATAAACAGTGGAATAATAATCATTTGACGATTCAATCGTGCCGGAAACAGGACCGACTTTAAAATTATAACCGGAGCCGCTTAATCTATTCTGCCCGGATAAAACAACATAGCCATTATTGTTAGCGTAGACATCGGCGTCAGTGGCGGTGATAGTGTTGCGGATAGCGGTTACCGTCGCGTAGCGGGCGTCAATTCCGTAACGGGTCGTTCCGGAGCCGGAAACGGTAATCGTGTTTTCCGACAAAGTGGCGGAAACGCCGACGCCGGAAACCAAAATGCCTTTATGCCCGTCGCCGGAAGAGGAAGTAACGGTAATGTTATTATTGGCGATGACAATGTCCCCACCCGTGGCGGTAATTTTCACGCCGACTAAAGTGTTAGAGGAAAAATCCTCGTCCTCGGTTAATGTTACTCCATAACTATCAACACCGCTCGGACAGCCGTCAAGTTCGGTGCAGGAACCGCCGAAATGAATCCAGCCAACTTGTTCTCCCCAAGCATAGCCCTGCCAATTACCGTTGGCGTCAATATAGACGCCGTAGGTGGAAGCCGAAGCATTGCTATAATCGGAACCCGTCGCGGCGAATCTGATCCAGCCGACTCCTTCGCCCCAGGCGTAACCGGAAAGGCAGCTCCAGCCAACCGAACATCCTGTCTGCGCGCTGTCAACAGCGTAAGTATTTCCCCCGCCCGGACAGCCACCAGCTTCAGTACAGGAACCGGCGAAATGAATCCAGGCGGCATTCTCGCCCCAAGCGTATCCGCTTAAATCGCCGCCATCAGTAGAGGGAACTGTCACGCCATAATCCTGCGAGGAATCCGTCCCGTCCAATCTAATCCATCCCGTGCTTTCCGACCAAGCGTAGCCGTAACTGTTGCCATTATTGCCGGCTGTTACCAGCTTGGCGCAACCCAAAACCGCCACAATCAAAATCGCGGTTAAAATCAGAATATTCAGTTTTTTAGTTTTGGGTTTAAACATAATTATAATGTAATCCTAATCTACAAATAGATATTTTATTTTATTCTCCCGCAATTATCACGCAAATTTTCTCTTTTCAAATTCTTAAACTTTTTATATTCCGATGGCGTCATTCCGAAAGCCGCCTTAGAAATTTTCGCTGTTAAAATTGAATATTCTATATTTTCTTTGACTCCCCGTTTTTTCCATTCATCCGTTAAAGTCTCGCGAACTTCAATGCCCCGCATTCGTTTTTCAATCCACCCATCCGAGTATCCTTTGGCTTTATACAGCATTCTCGTTCTCTTCGTCGCCAATTCCGGATCTTCTATTTCTTGGACTCTTTCGTAGCCGACTCGCGCCAGCCATCTTTTAAATGGCTCGGCTTTTGGCGAAGGTATTGATTGAATTATGCGGAAAATTCCTTCCGCATTCGCGCAATTAAGCTTCTGAATACCCCCTATAGTTTCAATTGGAAGGGGGGGGGTGGCAATTTGCCCCCACCCTTTGGAAAGCTCTTTATCTCTGCGTCTCATATCTTTTATATAGCCAGCCACTTGAACAGAATCTGTTAACACTTGTACAACATCTGCTATACAAAACCACCACTCATCATTATGCCAAGTACGGCGGATTTCTTTTTCTTTAAAAAGTACTATTGATTTTTTTTGCATTAGTTCCCTCAAAAAACTTCCAAAATATATTAAAAAAATTAGCACAAAAACTGG
>JARGGI010000003.1 GCA_029210775.1 Patescibacteria group bacterium
CTCCAAAAGCATCTTTAGTCGCTTTTAATCCATATTTTTCCCAAAACAATAATATCTTTAACCTTTGTTTAGCTTCTTTGGTAATCATATGAGTATGCTTATTAAATGAATACTCGTATAGTCTACCAAATCCTTTACATTTATGATACTTAAATCCTATTTGCATACCTTCTTTTCTCCTTTCTGAGAGTCCAAAATGTATGTGAACTTAATCAGAAAAACATAAATGCTCAATATATGAACACAGATAAAACTATTACACCTCATCTAATTTTAATGATAATATTTTTGAAACACCATCATCGTGCATTGTAACTCCATATAAAACCCTAGCTTGTTGCATCATTTCTCGATTATGAGTAATCATTATAAACTGCGTTTTTGACGAAATATCCTTTAAAATCTTTGATAATCTAGCAGAGTTTGCTTCATCAAGAGCGGCATCAATTTCATCAATAACTGAAAATGGAGGTGGATTGTTAGAGATAATTGCAAATAAAACTGCGATTGAAGTAAGAGCTCTTTCTCCACCAGAAAGCATATCCAAACTACTTATTTTCTTTCCAGGAGGAGCTGCAATAATTTCAATTCCAGCAATTCTCTTCTTTTCTTCGTTTTTAATTTCTCTTTCACCATCCTCAGTCTCACAACTTTCATCTTTTTCTTCCTTTTCTTCTTTAAGATTAGAATATTTTATAAATAGGTTAGCCTTTCCACCACCAAAAATGATTTTAAAATATCTATCAAATTCATCGTTTATTTTTTTGAAAGAACCCTTAAACATATTTTCAATTTTTTCATCAAGTTCTTTTATAACCTCTTTCAATGAATTAGATGCCTTTAAGAGATCTTCTGATTGCGTTGAAAGAAATTCAAATCTACTTTGTGTTTCTTCATATTCTTCAACGATAAGTGGATCAATACCACCAATTTGCTCAAGTTGGAATTTAAATTTTCTAATTTTTGATCTGCAATCTTCTTGATCAAAATATTCTCCAGTTTGAGATTGATTAGTTTCCCCATTTTGCAATTTATCTATAAATTCCAAATTACCAAATTCATCTTTAATTTCATTTAGCAAATCTTCCTTTCTAACTTCAAACTTTGCCAATTCAATGTTTACCAAATTTGACCTATCTTTAAGTTTATTTAACTCTTCCTGCTTTGATTGAAGCAATCTTTCAAGTTCAAAAAACAATCTTCTCTTTTCTTGTTCATTTTTATTCAATTCAGATATTTTCTGTGTTATCTGATTATATTTCTCACTACACTGATAAATATTATTTGATATTTTCTCTTTCTCTTTTTCAAACATTTGAATATTACTTTCATCAAATATAATCCTTTTGTCTTCTTGATTAATCTTTCCTTGTTCAACTTCCAAAAGCAAAAAGTTTACCTTTTTTTGAATTTCAACCCCTTCTCTTCTTATATTTTCAACACTATTAGGATCTGAAAAATCCTTCAAAAGATCTAAAAATTTATTATATATTGAAATTATATTTGAGAGCTTTTCTTTTACATATCCAAGATTTATCAGAATATATTCTGGTTTTTCTAATTCTTTTTTTCGTTCATTTTCAATTTGAATTCTACCTTCTAAAATTGAAGCGCTCTTTTGAAAATTATTCATCTCTGCTTGAATGACACTTGCTTTTTCTTGGAGCTCATTTAACTCTGTTTGATAATCATCATTCTTGTCATCACATTTAGAAAGTTCTTCTTTTGTCTTAGTGATTATACCAGAAAGTTCATTAATAAATTTTTCCAATTCTTCTTTTTCGATTCGATTTTTTTCGTTATTTTGGTTCAGACTATACCAAATATTACAAAACAACTTCTCTTGTTCAAACTTCAGACTTTCTTCTACTTCCCCTCTTTTCTGAGCTCGAGATGCCTGCCTTCTAAGTGATGCCACTCTTGGTTCAATTTCATTTAATAAATCAATAACTCTTTGAAGATTTCTTTTTGTTGCTTCAAGCTTGTTGATTGTTTGCTGTTTTTTAATCTGAAACCTTCGAACGCCCGTTGCTTCTTCAAAAATCACCATTCTCTCGGCAGGAGTTGCTGAAAGAATTGAGTCGGCCATACCTTGATTAATAACGCAATAGCCTCTTTGACTTACTCCAGATTTTGAAAGCAAATCAACAATATCACTGAGCCTAACTTTACTTTTATTTATCAGGTATTCACTATCACCATTTCTAAACAATTTTCTACAAATCACAACTTCCTCAAAATCTATCGGAATTTTCTTATCACTATTATCCAAATGCAAAGAAACGACAGCGGCACTCATTTTTGCCTTTTTGTCGCTTCCTGTAAAAATAACATCCTCGCCTTTTTTTGAACGAAGACTTTTCATACTTTGCTCACCTAAAACCCACCTTACAGCATCTGCAACATTTGATTTACCAGAACCATTTGGACCAACAATTGCTGTAATACCTCTTGGGAAATCCAAAACAGTCTTATTTGCAAAAGACTTAAACCCAGTTGTTTCTATTTTTTTTAGATACATTTATCCTATTATTACTATTCTAATATTCCATCTAAATTAACATCATACAAAATAGCTTCTTGAATATGTCGATAATTTATTAATTCTTTTTCATTAAACCAATGCTTAATTTCTAATTCGGCTTCATCTTCAGTACCTGAGGCATGTATAAGATTTCTAACAGATCGTTTGTCTATATCAGAAACTTGATATGAATCCAAAACAAAATCACCACGTATTGTTCCAACATCTGAAGTTAGAGGTTCAGTTCCCCCCGTTATTTTCCTTACAATTTTCACCGCATGAACGCCTTTCCAAACCATCACAATAACAGGTCCACTTGTCATATATGTTTTTAAATTTTTAAGAATTACGGCTGTAATCTCCAAAGGATTTTCTGATGGCGGTTTTATTCCTTTTTTTTTGTAACTTGCTATTGTCTTTTCTCCTGTTATAGTTCTCCAATTAGGATCAAGTGTATAATGTTTCTCAATATGATCCTTGGTCGCAACCATCATTTTAATTGCTACTAATTTTAATCCTAACCTTTCATAACGCTTTAATATTTCCCCAATTAACGACCTTTGAATACCGTCTGGTTTAATAATAACTAATGTTCTTTCTTCTTTTAAGTGCTTTTCCATTTTTTTTATTTATTATTTAATTATTAAACTTCTAACTTATTAAATTTATTATATCATCTAAATTATCTTTCTCATAATCAAAAACTCCATTCGCCTCTTTAATTTAATATTCTAATATATTTATAAAAATCATCCTCCTCATAAATATCCAAATCTAATTCCTGTAAAAAATCTTGAATCTTTTTTATCGCATCTTTCCTGGATTCATTATCAGCCATAATTTCCACCTCGTAAAATCTACTATGGATTTATTTATGATTTTTTCATTTCGTGAATAGTAATCTCAATCCCATCAATTATATATTTTTTAATTGTCTTGTAAGCGGTAATTCCATTTTTATAACCCAGCAAAGCCATAAATGTCAAAGCATTTTTCAAATTATCTCCTTCAATAAAAACTGAAACTTCTTCGCGAGAATGACCGCCGAATTTTCCTTTTTTCACAATCAGCTCAACTTTTCCATTTGTCACTCTTGTCCTGATGTCAGATTTTCTTCTGCTAACCCCCTCCAGAAAAGTTGAATAATCAACTAAGAAGCGGTTTTGCTCATCTATAAATTCACCATTTTTATCCAAATATTCTATCAATTTGTTATAAGTTTTTTCATCAAGTGGACCTCTCAACTCAACTTCAATATTTTTTATTATGTAGCTTATTATTATTATTTAAAATATTTTTTCATTTATTTTATAATCTCTTTATATCATAATATTTCGGACTTTGCAATCAATTAAAAATCAAATCACCAACCTCATCGGTTCTGAAAAAATCAATATTCATATTTTTTAATCTATTTAACAGCTCATTTGTTGGATGTCCATAACTGTTTTTTCCAACTGAAATAACCGCTTTCTTGGGATTTACTAAACGTAGAAATTCGTTAGAAGTTGCATTTTTGCTTCCATGATGTGAAATTTTCAATATATCCGTTTTGAGATAAATACTTTTATCTATTAATTCATTTTCAACTTTAAACCCTGCATCTCCAGTAAATAAATATAACTCATTTTCTAAATTTACTTTCAATATAATTGAAGACTCGTTATCATTTTTAACTTTTATATTTTGCAAACTTTCAAATGGATATAAAATATTGATTTCAATATCATCAATTACTATTCTTTGTCCAAACTCAGCATATTTCACTGGAATATTTTTTTCTTCAATTAACTTATCCCACTTTCTACAAATTGCAGTTTCACAAATAATGCCAGTTTCCAAAATCAGCTCCACTTGATAATATTTCAAAACTTCTATTAGTCCACCAATATGGTCCTTGTCGGGATGTGTCATAATCACAAGCTCAATTTCACGATCAAGTAGTGAAATATGTTTCCCTAATTTTTCCAAAATAATATTTCCTTCACCTCCATCAATTAAAATCTGAATATTATTACCAGTATCAATCATCGCTGAATCACCTTGTCCAACATCAAAATATACTATTTGTGATTTTTGGTTTTTGACAAAGTAATTCTGCCAAAAAAACACAATCAAAACAGAAAGAAAAATCAATATAATAAATATTATATTTTTTTTATAGATTGACATTATTAAGTTTATGTAATAAAATTAAAATAACAATGTATTAACATAACGCAAAGGAGGAATTTAAATTACCAAAAAAATCATATTTTTCTCGGTGCCAAATCCAAAATTTGAGTTTGAAGTATTCATTGGCATATATTTTAAAAATGATGAGGAAATTCACATATTTAAAAACAAAAAGGGAAGCTTGCTTATGTTTAATATTAATTATAGATCATTAACTATCATTAAAAAAAATGATCCAGATATAAAAATTATTTTAAAAGAAATGTATAATCAAGAAGAAGAAAATAGATGTAAACATACTATTTTCAATCCTGAAGAAGAAGATGACATACCATATGATAAAAATGAGGTTGATAAACAGAGACCTTTTGACAATAATAGTGGGATGTTTGTATAATTGAACACCTTATCTCAACTTTTCAAAATATGTTGGGATTTTTTTATTATAAAATAGTAATATAAAAACCAAAACCCCATAATAAATTATCATAGTCCAAATACTCACTCTTTCAAAGCTTAGATAACCAAAATCAAAACTAGCGAAAAATTTTACAACCTCAATTTGAAAGGTTAAAACGAGCCAGATGGGGAAAGATAGAATCTGCGCAATAAATAAATTCGCCGAGCCAATTACCATAACCAAAAAACCTCCAAGCATAACGGTCGGCACAAACGGTAAGACCACAATATTAGCGAAGACTGAAAGTATAGAAAAACTACCAAAACTATTTAATATAATCGGCAAGGTCGCAATCTGTGCTGAAATGGTTATCAAAAAAATTGCTTTGATATTTAAGAAATTTGAATATTTTTCAAAAATAATATCTAATTTTGGAAATATATAAACAATACCAAGTACTGCCAAAAATGAAAGTTGAAAACCAGTATCAAATCTCAAGAGATTTGGATCATACAAAAGCATCAAAACACCAGCAAAAATTATAGCATTCCCAGCATTAGAAAGTCGCCCCACCTTAACAGCCAATAAAACCAATCCCCCCATCACAGATGCTCGCACTGCAGATGCTGGAAACCCAACAAGCGCAACAAAAAAAACAATTCCCAAAATTGCAAAATAAAAGGCATGGCTTCTCCTTAATCCAATTGCAAGTAATAGATACATAAAAATAACCGCTACAATCGTCATATGAAGGCCTGAAATGGCTATAATGTGCCTTGTGCCAGTTCTATTAAAGCTTTCTAATGTTTCAGAGCTTATATCTGATTTTAGCCCTAATGTCATCGCACTTACAATTCCAGCTTGTGGTTGGGGAAATATTTTTTTAATAATATTATTTGAAAATTTTCGAAATTTAGAAATTTGAAAATATAAATCCTTTTCGTTCGTATTGATAACTTTTATCTTCGGATAGTATATAACAAAATATATCCCCCTTGAAAAAAGATAGTTTTTATATTCAAATCCATCAAAATCCTCAGGAATTTGTAATTTTCCATTAATCTCTATTTCATCTAACAAATTATACTCGGGATATTTATCAACATAAAGAATAACTTTTCCATTAATATCTTTTTTACTACCAATAATTTCTATGTTTTTAAGTATTAATTTTTGTTTTCCATTTTTAATTTCTGGCATTTCAGAGATCACTCCTCGTACTAACATTTCTTGATTATTCAAATTTTCAATCTCCAAATTTTCAATCTCATTTAATTTTTCGCTTTCAATTCTTAATAAACCAAATATAAAAAGAATTATTATTAAAAATAGTATTATTACTTTTTCCTTTTTCCAAAACAAAAAAATAAGTGAGATACAAAAACCCACAATCAATAATAAAATCCAAATTGAAGTAGAATAATAAGAACCAAAAAAGATTCCACAAATAAACGCAACACAAAACAATAAAAAATATTTTGACTTAGACATCAATTTCAATTACTTTTTGTTTGCTTTTTCCCCCTTTAATTATATTTATTTTACTCTTACTAATTCCTAATTCTTTTGATAATAACTTAATTAATTCTTTATTCGCCTTACCATCAACCGGAACAGCAATCAAATATATTTTTAATTCCGGTAAATCTTCAAAATTATTACTTATCTTTTTAAAACCGAGATCCAATTGCGTCAATTTATCAACTCCTAAAATCTCATTTCTTGAGGATCTTGTAATTACTTTGCATTTAAATTTCATATATTTTTATTATTCCGATATAACAACATTTTTACAATGTTGTCTTATTTTTTCTGCCATTATTTCAAGTGTTTCAGTTGAATATGAATTTAGTTTTTCTAATCCAACAGCAAGTGTTTTTTCTGGTCTAAAATTTTGGACGGAATAACGATATAATTTTGAGAATATTTTTTTATCAATACTATTTATCCAATTAATTATGCCATCTATGTCTTCTTCATTTACATATCCTGGAACAATTGTCGTCCGAAGTTCAAGTTCGCTTTTGCTATTAGATATTGATTTTATGCTATTTTCAATATTTCCAATAAGATTATCTTTGTCTTTTTTTGTCATAATCTTATATTTTTTAGGAACAGTTTTTATGTCAATCGCCCAATAATCAACTAATCCACTATCAATTAAACTTGAAACTGCGTAAAAATATGATCCATTTGTATCAATTTTAACCAAAAATCCCATTTTTTTTATTTTTTCAATAAATTCCCTTAACCCAAGTTGCAAAGTCGGCTCTCCTCCAGTTATGCAAACTCCATCCAAATCCCCTTTTCTTGACTTTAAAAATTTCAAAATTTCTTCTTCCTTTATTTCAGAATCATAGTCAATTAATTTTGGATCAACAATGTCAGAATTATGACAAAATGGACAACGAAAGTTACAACCCATTGTAAAAACGGTTGTAGCTATCTTTCCAGGATAATCAAGCATTGTAAATTTTTGAAACCCTCCAATAAACATATTTTAATTTAACACAACTTAATAATTAACTTCTCTATTTAAATTACAAGATTCTATTATTTCTCTCAAGAAAGATGTTTTGTAATTCAAAGTATAATTATATTAAAAATAAAAAATTACAAGCTGGAAGACTATTTGCAATTTAATTTATTGTAATTTGATTTTTATAAAAGCATAATATTTTCATAAATAAAATTATACTTCAACGGTCGCAGTGATTATGTCGGGATATTTATTAACATCTTTCTTTGCCAGTCTATAAGAAGTTCCCTCTCCTGGAGTTGCTTCAAGATTATAGAGTCCACCAGTTTCTTCTTGATATTTTACAATTCTGTCTCGCATAAATTCCAAAACCTCTTGAGCAAACTTGTTACCCTTTTTTGTAGTAAGATTAACTTTTTTGCCTTGAAAATTTAGTAAAGATTCGTTCATTCCAATTATTCCAATTGTTGAAAAATGATTACTCCAATATTCTCCTCGTTGAAGTTTAATATTAGCAAGAAAATGTTTTGAATATGGATATAACCCTTTTTCCGTAAAATTCTCCAATGTCTTTCTTTTTATTTCTAAACTTTCTTTTGCAAGATCCATAACCTTGCTTAGTCTGTTAAAAAATTCTTTTTTATTTTTTGCCAAATAACCAATTCTTGGTAAATTAATTGTCACAACTCCAATTGAACCCGTGAGTGGATAAGCTCCAAATAAACCTCCTCCACGCTTATAGAGTTCTCTATTATCAAGACGCAAACGACAACACATTGATCTTGCATCTTCTGGTTTCATATCGCTGTTTACATAATTAGCAAAATAAGGAATTCCATATTTTGCTGTCATTTCCCATATTGGCTCAAGATTTGGGTCATCCCAATTAAAATCCTTGGTTATATTGTATGTTGGAATTGGAAAGGTAAAAACCCTACCAGAAGCATCGCCCTCTAACATAACTTCTGCAAAAGCCTTATTTAAAAGACTAATTTCATTTGAAAAATCTTTATATTGTTCTTTTTGAAGAACACCTCCAATAACAACAGCTTCATCTGCAAGAGTTGATGGAACAGTTAAGTCCATCGTAATATTTGTAAAGGGAGTTTGAAAACCAACTCTTGTAGGAACATTCATATTAAATACAAATTCCTGAATTGCTTGTTTAATGTCCCTATATGTAAGTTGATCATACTTAATAAATGGAGCAAGTAATGTATCAAAATTTGAAAAAGCCTGTGCCCCAGCAGCTTCTCCTTGTAATGTATAAAAGAAATTAACAACCTGTCCCAATGCCGATTTAAAATGTTTTGGTGGCTTACTCTCACTTTTTCCGCTAACGCCACCGAAACCATTTGATATTAAATCTTTTAAATCCCACCCACAACAATAAACAGCCAAAAGTCCTAAATCATGAATGTGAAAATCTCCCTTATTATAACTATCTCTTATTTCAGGAGGATAAATTTTTTCAATCCAATATTTAGAAGTAACAACATTAGCAATATAATTATTAAGTCCTTGTAATGAATAGGACATATTGCTATTTTCTTTAACCTGCCAATCAATTTCCTTTAAATAATCATCAACTAAATCGACAGATCTTTTCAAAACATCTTGACTTTCTCGAAGAAGCCTATGTTGTTCGCGATATATTATATAAGCCTTTGCAGTTTCAATATAATTCTCTCTGATCAAAAAACTTTCAACTATATCCTGCACCTCTTCTACTGTTGGAATTTCAAGCTTTAATCTACCTCCACCATTTCTAACTATAAATCTTTTATTTATCTCACATTCAACTTTTTTTGCAAGATCAAGTGAATTTCTTTTTGAACCTTCACCTGTAGCACTAAAAGCTTTGTAAATTGCGCTAACAAGTTTATTTTTTTCAAATTTTACAACCCTGCCATCACGCTTTCTTATTTCCTTTAATTTTATTTTTTTTAAATCCATTGCCTTTTTTGTTAGTTTATTTATCTTAAAAAAACAAATTTTATTATTCTATTAACCCAAAACATCTTCATCAAAAAACCGCCTTTATCAACTTTTTACAACAATAATAATCTTTTTCCGAAAAGGACAGGTTTTAATTTTATTTTTGTTTTATAAATATCACTTTCGAAATTTTATACTTTTTTTTTTAGTTTTTTTTCATTTTTTTTCTTATAAATGCTGGCACATCATATTCATCATCAGAACTTACGGAATTAATTTGAGACGAAAATACATTTTTCTTAATCTTCTGCTCATCCACATTTCTTTTCAAGTTTTTATTTATAGTTTCAGAAATAGAACTGTTTAAATCTTTTTTTCCGTCCATAAAACCCATTTCTTCTTCATCTTTTTTAAGCATTTCATCTGATTCTTCTTTGTACACTTCTTTGATTTCTTCTTTGGCTTCTCTTGGTTCTTCTTTAATTTTAATTTCATTATTAAAACTTATAATTCTTTCTATATCTTTATTAATATTCTTTCTTCCATTATGCATTCCTTCAAATCCACTTGCAATAACAGTCACTTTTATCTCTCCTTTATTTAAGCTTTCATCATGTATAGCACCAAAAATAACCTTTGCTTCATCGTCAATGAATTCTGTTATAATTTTTGCAGCATCATTAACTTCCATCATTGTAAGATCAGCTCCACCACTTATATTAAATAGCACACTTTTTGCACCATCAATTGATAATTCCAAAAGAGGACTATTTATCGCTTTTTTGGCAGCAACAACAGCCCGATCTTCTCCTGACGCCTTTCCAATTCCCATGAGAGATGGTCCTGTATTTTGCATAACAGATCTAACATCAGCAAAATCCACATTTATAATTCCAGGAGTGATTATAAGATCAGAAATCCCTTGAACCCCTTGTCTTAGAATGTCATCAGCAATTTTAAATGATTCTAAAAGCAAAGTTTTTTTATCTATCACTTGAAGAATTCTATCATTAGGAATTGTTATTATTGTATCCACATGATTTATTAAGTTTTCCAATCCCTCTTCTGCAATTCGCTTTCTTTTGATTCCTTCAAATGAAAATGGTTTAGTAACGATTGCAACTGTCAAGGCATTTGCTTCTCTTGCAGCTTCAGCAATAATCGGTGCGGCTCCAGTTCCTGTCCCACCTCCAAGACCACAAGTTATAAAAACCATATCAGTATTTTTTAAAACATCTTGAATTTCATCTCTATTCTCCTCAGCTGCTTGCCGTCCTATATCAGGGTTCATTCCTGCACCAAGACCTCTTGTTAAATTTTTCCCAATATGTATTTTTTCTGCAGCTCTACAATGATGTAAATCCTGAGAATCTGTGTTTATGGCCACAAAATCAACTCCATTTAAACCTGCATCAATCATCCTGGTTATTATATGATTTCCACTGCCACCAACCCCAACAACCTTGATTCTGGCAAATGTTTCAAACTCAGGTTTAATTTCTTTCATATATTTAAAAAATTATTTATTACAAATCGCTATAATTCAATATTACCTTTTTTAAAAAATTTGTGCAAGCCACAATTTAAAAAAATATCGTTTTACTCTTGATTAAAAATTTACGGTAAAAAAGTTTTGAAGATTTTCCTTATTTTTTGACCAACTCCGCTTAATTGTGGCAATCTAAATCCACCACGATTAGATGGAAAAACTCCATTTTCATCAGCTTCCCACATAATAAGACCAACCGCCGTTGCAAAAGAAGGATTATCAACTCTATCAATGATTCCACTCAACTCTACTGGGAAACCAATTTGAGCTGGTAATCTTAAAAATTCTTTAGCAATAGAAACCATTCCTGGCATTTTTGCACCACCGCCAGTTATAACAACACCAGCAGGAAGCATTCCACTCCTATCAATTTTTTTTAATTCATCATCAACTAATGTAAATATTTCCTCTATCCTAGCTTCTATAATTTCAGCTAAATATTTTCTTGTAAAAACACCTTCTTCTGTGCTATCAATTTCTGAAATATTTATTTTATCTTTTTTGTTTGCTTCTTTTGATGAAGTAGTTCCATACTCAAGTTTTATTTTCTCAGCAACATCAATTGAAACACGAAGACCTATGGCAATATCATTTGTAATATGTCCAGAACCAACTGGGATAACTACTGAATGCAATATATTTCCATCTTCAAAAACTGAGACTCCAGTTGTTCCCTTCCCAATATCTATCACAACAACCCCGAGTTCTCTTTGACGTTTTGATAAAACTGCTTTGGAAGCAGATAGTGGTGCAAAAACCAAATCATCAATATCTACACCACAACGCTGTACACACTTATACAAATTTTTAATAAATGGTGACATACCCTCAATAACCAAAGCATTAACTTCCAGTCTAACCCCATTCATCCCAACTGGATCTTTTATCATTTCTTGTCCATCAATTGTATAATTGCAAGGTATTACGGCAATTATCTCTTTATTATTTGATACTGAAATGGCTTGTGATGCATTTATAACTCTATTCATATCTTCTTCGCTAATTTCTCCATCAGCCCTTGAAACTGCAACGACACCCTTAGAGAATTGAGAATATATATGATTTCCATTTATACTTATATAAGCATGTTCAACTGGAACACCAGCGGTTCCTTCAGCAAGTTCTTTTGATTTATTTATAGCGTTTATTGTTTCTTCAATATCAACAATAACGCCATTATTAATTCCTGATGAAGGCGCTATTCCAACTCCTAAAATTAATGGTTTTGAATCTTCTCCTTGCTTCTGAGAAATTATTGTTCTTACCAAACTAGATCCAATATCAATTCCTGCTAAAATGTCTCCTCTTGACATAAAATTCATTTAAACATTTAAACACATAAACATTTGAATAAAATTCAAATTTATAACAAATCAAAAAACCTGAATATAAAAATAGTTATTTATAGTTTATATGGTATATATATTATAATACATTTTTGAAAAATAAAAAAGCTTTTTTAAAAATTTTATATAATATTTATAAAATGTGGCCAAAATATTAATAAACCAACTAAAAAAGCTCCTAAAGACGCTATTAATACGGCAGAAGCCATCATATCTTTAACCGTTTTAGCATATGGATGAACTCTTGGTTTCAAGATATCCATAATTCTCTCAAAAATTGAATTAATAATTTCTAACACTAAAACAAGAGTAATCATCATTAACAAGGCAATAGCCTCCCATGCCTTGAGATTAAATATAAATATAAATATTAAAACAATAATTGAGAACAAAATCTGCAATCTGAAATTTTGTTCTTTAAAGACACACTTAAATCCCCTGACAGCGTGCGAAACGCTTCTTGTAAATTTTTTTATATTAAAAAATATCATATATATTCTGATTTATAAACTCGAAAAAACTTTCTTCTCAATAGCTTTCATATCAGAATTTTCATAATTTTCTTTATGATCATATCCCAATAGATGCAATATTCCGTGAATTAATAAAATTGCCATTTCATGTTTTTCTGAATGTTTTTTTTGTCTGGCTTGTCTTTTCGCTTGCATATAACAAATAAAAATTTCTCCTAAATATAATATGCCATCAGGAGGACTAATAAATTTTTGAGATTTATTCACAATTTCTTCGTTTCCGAATGAAAGTACATCTGTAATTTTATCAATTCCTCTATATTTTTGATTCAAAAATTTAATTCTTTTTTCTCCAATTATTACCAAGCTTATTTCTACTGGTTTTTTAACTTTGATAGCTCTCAAAGTTTCATCAACAATTTTATTCAAATATTTTTTCTCAATTTTTTTTTGCGTAAAATTCTTTACAAGAAGTGTCATAAAATAGCTAATAAAATATGTTAAACAAAAAAATGATTAATATGCTATATATTAATCATTTAATTCTTTCTTCACAACCATACTAACAACATTTCCATCTGCCAATCCTTCACTCCTACTCATAACAAGACTCATCACCTTCCCGAATTCAGATGAATTTGATGCCCCTAATTCTTTAATAACATCAGTAACCATTCTTTTAATCTCCTCTTCGCTCATTTGCTCTGGCATATATTTCTCAAGTATAGCCAATTCTTCTTTTTCCTTATCTGCCAAATCAAATCTATTTCCTTTCTCATATTGCAGAATGGAATCTTTCCGTCTTTTCAAGCTTCTTTTTATAATTTCAATAATCTCTTTATCACCAGCTTCTCCGCCCTTTTCTATCTCGGCATTCTTAATATCAGAATTCAAAAACCTCAAAACGCCACGAGTAACATTGTCACCACCCTTTATGGAAATCTTAAGGTCATTGTTAATAGTTTCTTTAAAAGTCATTTATTATTAGTTCACTTGATAAAACTTTAAAATCGAAAATCATCTTCAAGCTTGCCAAGTTTTCTAAGTTTTTCTTTTTCGCCAACAATTTCATTTCTTCTTAATGCTCCTTTTCTTCGTTCAGTTCTACTTGGTGTTTTTTCCTTAAATCTTGAACTTCTCGCCTGCAAAAGAAGTCCACTTTGTTGAACTTTTTTCGAAAAACGCCTTAATAGACTTCCAATACTTTCATTGTCTTTTCTTTTTACTTCTATCATTTTTATCACCTCTTGCTTTCTATTTGAATTTATTAAATAAAAAAATATCTAAAGCTATTATAACATAAAATTTAAATTTGACAAGAACAATTTAAATAGTTTTAGATAAACCGTTTTTTTAATATTTAACGCTCTTGCTAAATTCAATTTCATAATCCTTTTTTTGTAATGCGTTCAAGATATAATTGGAGCGAAAATTACATTTACTCCAACAAAAATTTCCGCTTTCTTCTAAAAATAAACTTATTTTTTCTTCATCGGAATTATAGAATCCCTTTTTACTACTACAACAGTTTACAGATGTTTCAATATTAATAATTAATTTGTCATTTCCATCCCACTGCTTAGAAATTATTTTATATTCATTTTCATTATATTTTTCACCCCGACTTATATTAATTGTAATATAGGGTTTTATCGTTTTATAATTTTTAGTAAAATAAAAATAACAAGTAAAAAAAAATAATATAATAATTAAAACTATAATATAAAACATTTTCGTTTTGGAAACCTTTTTTTTCATTTTAAATCAAATAACAAAAAATAATTAGATAGGATGGATGTTTTCCGAAAGACGAGCTCCTCCCAAAAGATGCAAATGAATATGATCAACTTCCTGACCTCCTCCTTTTCCAACTCTTATAAGCAATTTATAACCTTTTTTAGAAATTTTTAGATCATCAGAGATTTTTTTTGCAGTCATAATTAATCTTCCCATCAGTAAAGTGTCTTCCTTTGTCGCTTCTCTGACAGATAAAATATGTTTTTTGGAAATAATAAGAATATGCACTGGAGCAATTGGGTTTCTGTCTTTAAATGCAACTACTTGATCATCTTCAAAAACAATATCTGCCGGAATTTCTTTATCTACTATTTTGCAAAAAATACAGTCTGACATAAATTTTAAATAATTATATTGTTTTTCCAAATTTCATTTATAAGATTTATGCTTTCAATCTTTTTTTAACTTCTTGAACAATACATTCCATCGTAACAACTTCTTGCATTCCGCTTTCCATATCTCTGATAATAACAGTGTCATCAAGGGCTTCTTTTTGTCCAATAATTAAAGCTAATTTAGAATTATATCTATTCGCCATTCTTAATTGCGATTTAATGCTACCCCTCCCAAGAGACTCGCCAGCTACAATATTACTGTCAATTAATTTATCGAAGAGTCTTAATATTTTTTTTCTTGCCATATTTCCAAGCTGAACAAGAAACACATCTTTTCTAATTTTTTGTTCAAGATGAAATCCACTTGAAAGCAATCTTTCTACCGCTCTTTCAATTCCAAATGAAAAACCGACGGCAGGAGTGTCTTCACCGCCCAATGTTCTAATTAAATCATTATACCTTCCTCCTCCTCCCAAAGAAGTTTGAGCTCCTTCCACACCATCTTCCCATATTTCAAAAACTGTCTTCGTATAATAATCGAGACCTCGAACAAGACTCGAATTCAAAACATAAGAAATTTCAAGTTCATCCAAAAATTCCAAAACATTTTTAAAATGATCATGACATCCTTCACAAAGATGATCAATAATTTGCGGAGCAGAAGAAGCAACTTGCATACACTTCTCTTCTTTACAATCCAAAAGCCTAAGAGGATTTTCTGATAATCTTCTCTTACAATCCAAACACAACTTGTTAATTTTCATTTCATAATAATCAACCAACAATTTCTTATAGACAGGCCGACACTCACTGCAACCAATACTATTAACTTGTATTGTTGTATTTTTTATACCTATTTTCTGAAAAATTTTCCAAGCTAAATAAATTATCTGAGCATCAACAGCAGAACATTCATCGCCAAAAATTTCAGCTCCAAATTGATGATGCTGTCTATATCTTCCTGCCTGGGGTTTCTCATAACGAAACATCGGACCTTCATAAAAAAGTTTTACGGGCTGAGACCACTTACTCATTCCATTTTCGATATAAGCTCTTGCAACTCCAGCCGTTCCTTCAGGTCTCAAAGATACCGCATCTTTGCCTTGAGTTTCAAAAGTATACATTTCCTTTTCAACTATATCTGTTATTTGTCCCACGCCTCTATAAAAAAGTTCAGTGTGTTCCAAGATTGGAGTTTCAATTCTCCCAAATCCAAAATCATTACACAATTTTCGAGCTTTTTCAAGAATATAATCCCAAATAAATTGCTCTGGTGGCAAAATATCATTCATTCCTCTAACCGCCTGAACGGGAACTTTCTTTTTTCTATGCTTCTTATCTTCTTTTTTTTCGATTTTTTTTACTCTTGGCATATCTTATATTTTAAAATTTATAAAGTATATTTAACAATTTAACTAAAAACACTTTCTGCAAATTGATCAATTTGTGATACTTTTTCAGAATTATTTTCAACCTCATTAGATTCTTTTGCTTCAAAGCTTAAATCTCCGATTGGAACAAGTCCAAGCTCATTTGAAATATATTCAAAATAATTAATAACTTTCATAGATGAAGCAGAGCCACTTTGTCCCACACAAATAGAGGCAAATTTCTTCCCCTTTAATTTTTTAGTTGTATAAAATAAATTTAATCTATCAATAAAATTTTTCATCATTCCCGTAACACTATCAAAATAAATTGGACTGCCAAAAATAATAATGTCACTTTCTTCAAGCTTTGAATATATTATTTGCATATCATCTTTGATATTGCACAAACCTGTTGAGTCACAAGTTAAACACCCGTTACAAAACTCAATACTTTTACTTTTAAGCATTACAAAATCAGTATCTAAACCTTTTTTTTCAGCATTAATTAATATTCTTTTCAAAATAAACTCCATATTTCCACTTCGAGGACTGCCACAAATTGCAATAACTCTCATAATTTTATAATATATATTAATAATTTATTTCTTCAAACACAGCAAAATTTGAAACGGGCCATGCTCTAATCCATGCCTTTCCAACAATATAATGCTTTTCAAGCACTCCCCATCTGCGTGAATCAGCACTTGCTGTTCTATTATCTCCTAAAACATAATACTGATTGTTTTTCAATTCTTTTTCATAATCTCCCATCGTCAAAACATCACTTGGAAGATAAACACCCTCTTTAATTATAAACCCTTCTGGATTTTCATTATTATATATTATTATCGTATTATCTTTAATTTTAATTTTTTCACCTGGTAAACCAATTACTCTTTTTATATAATATTCTCTTACATCATATGGATAGTGAAAAATAATTACATCTCCACGCTCAGGCTCCCCCAGTCGATAACTAATTTCATCAACAATCAAATAATCACCATCGAAAAAATTTGGCTCCATACTTTTTCCACTAACAAAAAATGGCTGCATAACAAACGCTCTAATTCCAATTATTACAACCAAACTTATAACTACGATTTTAATTGTCTCAAAAGAAAAGCTCTTAACTTCTGAAATAAACGATACTTTGTTGTTATTTTCATTTTTATTGTCTATATCCATTATTTATAAATATTATTAATTTAATAATCAAATGCGTAACAAGTTAAGAATACAACCTTTAAACGAAGAAGTCAACGGCTATATGGCTTTGATTATTAGACAATAAAGCCTGTTTATTATAAAATAAATTCAAATAGTCTTTTATATTTGTTTTTTCCATAAAAATGCTAAAATTTTTAATAAAATTTATTGTTTTGTTAATTGTCATTATTTTTTTCTTTACCGCATCTCTATCCTATCAATTCTTTTCAGCGGGACAAAAGATATTTGACAATTCAGAAAAAATTTCAATGATTAAGCAACTTGAAGAATTAGTTTTTAATCCCCCAAAATATTTGAAAGGAGAAGAGGAAAATCGAATTAATATTCTACTTATGGGAAAAGGTGGTGATGGACACAATGGCGGAGACTTAACAGATACAATTATAATTGCAAGCATTAAACCTCAAGAAAACGAAGCTGCACTAATTTCAATTCCAAGAGATTTATATGTTAACATTCCTGGAACAAACATAAATACAAAAATAAATGCAGTGAAACCTTTTGGAGACAAAAGTAAAGAAAAAAACGGCACTGAATTGATAAAAAAATTAACAAGTGAAATTTCGGGTCTCGACATTCATTATTTTGTTGAATTGGACTTTAACGGTTTTATCAAGGTTATTGACGAGATAGGCGGAATTGATGTTTATTTAGAAAATGACATAAATGATCTAACATATCCAAATTTTAATAAAGGATATGACCCTTTTTATATTTCAAAAGGATGGCAGCACCTTGATGGCACAACAGCATTAAAAGTTGCAAGATCAAGACACAGTAAAATGGGAGATTTTGATCGAATTAAAAGACAACAAATCATCATAAAAGCTACCAAGCAAAAAATATTTAAAAACTATTCGAAATACGATATTGTGGGATTTAAAAACATTTTAGATTCTTTGAGTGAAAATTTAAAAACAGATATTCAACTGAAAGAGCTCCCTCGATTTTACAAAATTTCAAAAGAAATTAAAAATCACAAAATCACTGCCGAAACAATTGATACACGAAAATATCTGAACCGCACCTATGTTGGAATGGGATATACTCTTCAAGCAAGAGATGAAGAATATGAGGAAATAAAAAATCTTACTGAGAATATTTTCAACTTTGAAATACCTCAAGAAAGAAAAGATCTCATAAAAAAAGAAGGTGCAAATATTGAAATCAGGAACGGAACAGGAACACTTGATCTGGCAAATAAAGTCGCTTTTGATTTGGAAGAATTTGGCTACAGAATTATCAAATCCACAAATATAGGTCCTCCCAGTTTCTCCGGTGCACAAATTTACAATTATTCAGGAGATTTAAAACCGAACACTTTAGATTTTTTGAAAGAAAAGTTTAATGCTGTTATAATAGAAACATCAAACACCGAAGACGAACAAATGTTTATTCGCCCTAATACTAAAGCGGATTTTGTGATTGTGTTAGGAAGAGGATTCTAAGAATAATAACTGTCATTGCGAGAAATAAAACGAAGCGATTGCGTAGTAGAATAATGAAGCAATCCCGTAACTACGCACGAGAAATTTAATTATAGGATTGCTTCGTTATATTCTCATTCATTACGCTCATAAGGGCATTTCGCAATAACATTTTTAATTATAAAACTTACCCATATGAAATTAATTATCGGTCTTGGAAATCCTGGTGACGAATTTAAAAAAACCAGACATAATACTGGTTTCATGACAATTGATAAAATTGCTTTGACTTTTCAAATTTCATCTCCCACTTTTCAATCAAAATTCAATGCTGAAATTTCAAACGGTTCTATTGATAATGAAAAAATAATACTCGCAAAACCGCAAACCTTTATGAACAACTCAGGTCAAGCAGCCAAATCTATTATAGAATACTATAAAATTAAGCCAGAAGAAATTATTGTTATTCACGACGATCTTGATATTCCTCTCGGAGAATATAAAATCTCAAAAAATAAAAATTCCGGTGGACATAAGGGAGTCCAGTCAATTATTGATTATTTAGGAACGAAGGATTTTACTAGAATTAGAATTGGGATTGGAATTCCATCAAATGAAAATGAAAAAATCCCAACAGAAAAGTTTGTTCTTAAAAAATTTAGCAACAATGAAATTAAAATCGTTGAAAAAATAATTAATAACATCGTTAACCAAATTTTATAAAAATATACTAAAGGAAGAATTTAGCCTCTTCCTTGTTAGTTCTTATATTATACCGTCAACTATCCTGTTTATAAGCATAAGGTCCAAATTTACAAGAAAAATAAACCTTAATCTTAGAGCTAATCATACAACTAAGGAGGGATTGTTGTATTTTCACCACTCATAAACAGGATAGTGGACGCTAATTTTTGTTTAAAATAAGCAGACAATCAAATATATAGATTACTTTTCTTTCCCAACTTGACAGAATATCACAAATCAAGGAAAATGTCAAGGCATTTCCCAATAAAAAAAATAAATGACAAATGAGCACAAATATTACAACGCATTCAATTTAATCCCGCAAATAGGACCATTGCGATTCAAAAAATTACAAAGTTATTTTGAATCAATGGAAAGCGCCTGGAATGCAAATTCAGAGGAATATATAAAAGCGGGGTTGGAAAACAATATAGCCGAAAAAATCATTCTCACAAAAAACAAAATTTCACCAGAAGAAGAATTTGAAAAACTTGAAAAAGAAAATATACAAATAGTTATCACAAGAGATAAATTGTATCCTAGTTTTCTCAAAGAAATTCACAGCGCTCCAGCACTACTTTATTATAAAGGCGAGATGAAAAGCGACGAACTTGCCATAGCAATTGTTGGCTCACGAAAAGTTTCTATATATGGAAGACAAGTCACTGAACAGTTTGCAAAAGAACTGTCTCAAGCTGGAATGAATATTGTGAGTGGAATGGCTTTAGGAATTGATGGCATTGCGCACAGAGAATGTATAAAACAAAAAAATAGAACCATCGCTGTTCTTGGAAGCGGAATTGACACAAACAGCATCTATCCATCAAGTAATCATCAAATTGCCGAAGAAATAATTTCAACTGGAGGTGCAGTGCTCAGTGAATATCCAATTGGCACACCTCCACTCAAACAACATTTTCCTGCCCGAAACAGAATTATAAGCGGTCTTTCTCTCGGAATTTTGGTAATTGAAGCAGCACAGTCTTCAGGAGCGCTCATTACTGCGAAATTCGCTCTTGAACAAAACCGAGAAGTGTTTGCAATTCCTGGAAATATATATTCCAAAACATCAGAAGGTACAAATAATCTAATTAAACTCGGAGCAAAACTTGTAACAAAAACGAAAGATATTTTGGAAGAGCTCAACCTTAAATTTATGACTGAAATCAAAAAAGCCAAAGAAATAATCCCAGATAATGAAGAAGAAAAAATAATTTTAGAAAACCTATCCCTTGATGAACCAATTCACATTGACCAACTTGCAAAAAAAATTAAAATGAATGTAACTGCAGTTTCAAGCTTGTTGACACTTATGGAGATAAAAGGTAAAGTCAAAAATATTGGTGGGATGAGATATGTCGTAGCGAGTTAAAAGTTCAAATGAAAAACTTAAAGTTTATAAATATTTTTAAATATTAGTTAAAAAAATTCTCACTTTATATATATCATTTTAAACTTGATTTAGAATCTGTCTTCGCTTTTCATTAAATTTATATTATTTTTAATAAATACTCGCTAATAGCCAATATATAAAAATTAGATATTAAAAATATTTATTTTAACATACAAAAGATTCTGTTCTAAATGAAAAATGACAGTTTATATATAGAGATAGAAGAAATAAAAAAAGAGATGTAATAAAATATTATTTATGTCAAATACAAAAATGAAAAAACTTATCATTGTTGAATCACCCACCAAAGCCAAAACTATCACAAAATTTTTGGGAAAAGAATATATTGTCAAATCTTCATTTGGACATCTTCGGGATTTGCCGAAAAGCAAGTTAGGAGTTGATACAGAAAATAATTTTGAGCCAGAATATGTCATCAATGACAAGAGCAAAAAACAAGCTAACGAACTGAAAAAATATGCCAAACAGTGTGATGAAATCATTTTGGCATCTGATGAGGATCGCGAAGGAGAAGCAATTGCTTGGCATCTTGCACAAATTCTGAATCTTGAAGGATTTGGAAATGGAAAAAACGAGATGAAATATAAAAGAATTGTTTTTCATGAAATCACAAAAACTGCTATTGAAGAAGCTTTGAAAAATCCGCGCAAAATTGACATCAATTTAGTTGATGCGCAGCAAGCCCGCCGAATTCTTGATCGTCTTGTGGGCTATAAACTTTCTCCCCTTCTTTGGAAAAAAATTCGTTATGGTCTTTCTGCTGGCCGAGTTCAGTCTGTGGCAGTTCGCTTGATTTGTGAAAGAGAAGAAGAAATTAATAAGTTTAATCCTGAAGAATATTGGTCAATTGAAGCGATACTTCAAAAAAATGGCAACGACACAAAAATCAAATCTCGACTCATGAAAATTTCGAGTAAATCTATTCCAAAGCTCGGTGTCAAAACTCAAAAAGAAGCTGAAAAAATCAAAACTGATCTTGAAAAAGCAATTTATAAAATTGAAAAAATCAGAAAGAAAGAAACTAAAAAAAATCCACTTCCACCCTTTACGACCAGCACACTGCAACAAGCTGCCAGCAATCGATTTGGATATAGTGCCAAACAAACCATGATGATTGCCCAACAACTTTACGAAGGAATTGACATTGGCGACAAAGGATCCAGTGGTTTGATAACTTATATGAGAACCGATTCCTTAAATCTGAGCAAAAGCTCTCTTGAATCAGCCAAAAAATATATCACCGCTAAATTTGGTAAAGAATATTCCGAACAAAGAGTTTTCAGAACTAAAAACAAAGGTGCTCAAGAAGCACATGAAGCAATTCGCCCTGCCAATCCAGAGCTTGAACCAGACAGCATTAAAAATTTTCTTGATAATAAACAATTCAAGCTATATGAATTGATTTGGCAAAGAATGCTTGCTTCTCAAATGGCCAGTGCGATTACAGATTCAACGACCGTTGATATTTTGACTGACAATAAATATACTCTCCGTGCCAACGGTTCAACAATCAAATTTGAAGGTTTTTTAAAAGTATATCCAACAAAATCTGAAGAAATTATTTTACCAGAACTTTCTAAAAAAGAAACACTTAATCTTTTGAAAATTATTAATGAACAACACTCCACTCAACCTCCTGCAAGATTCAACGAAGCAAGTTTGATTAAAATTCTCGAAGAACTTGGAATTGGTAGACCTTCAACCTATGCTCCAACAATTAGCACAATTCAAGATCGTGGCTATGTAGAAAAAATTGAGAAGAGACTTCACCCTCAAGAAATTGGTATATTAGTAAATAAGTTATTAGTTCAACATTTTCCAGAAACTGTAGATGTAAAATTCACAGCAAAAATGGAAAGCGACCTAGATGAAGTTGCCGAAAACAAAAAAAATTGGGTAAAAATTTTAAATGATTTTTATAAACCGTTTAATAAAAATTTAATGGAAAAAGATAAAGAAATTGATAAAAAAGAACTCACTGAGGAAAAGACCGATGAAAAATGTGAGAAATGTGGTTCTCCTATGATTATTAAACTTGGACGCTTTGGTAAATTTATGGCTTGTACAAATTATCCCGATTGTAAAACAACAAAACAACTCGGAGAAGAAAAAGAACTGAATGAAGAATTTTCTGATGAAAAATGTGAGAAATGTGGAAAACCAATGGCAGTAAAAAGAGGTCGATTCGGAACATTTTTAGGATGTACTGGTTATCCTGATTGCAAAACAATAAAACCAATTGTGAAGTCAACAGGAACAAAATGTCCCCAATGCAATAAAAATGACATTGTAGAAAAAAAATCAAAAGCAGGTAGAACATTTTTTGCCTGCAATGGCTATCCTGATTGTAAATTTGCTCTCTGGAGCAAACCAACGGGAGAAAAATGTCCCAAGTGTCAAAGCTTAATGATTTTTGCAAAAAATGACAGTACAATATGTTCAAACAAAGAATGTAAATAGTAAAAAATTATAAAACTTCTTATTAATTTTTTAATCATAAGTCAAAGATATGAAAAAAATAATAATAGGAGCTTCTGGAGATGTTGGAAGTTTTTCCGCACAAGCTTCAAAAGAATATGCAAGAACAAATAACATAATAAATTACGAAATTAAATATCTAATATCCGTAGAAAAAGTACTCAAAGAACTTGATGAAAAAAAAATTGACCTTGGAGTATTTCCGATTGAAAACTCAAATGGTGGAATTGTAATTGAAAGCATAAATGCAATGAGTAAACATATTTTCAAGATAAAAAATATATTTGAGATTCCAGTAGTTCAATGTCTTTTGACAAAACCTGGAATTGAAAAAGAAGACATAAAAACAATTGCGTCTCATGATCAGGCCCTAAAACAATGTAAAACTTATCTCAAAAGAAGTTGGACAGAAACTGAATTAACAGAAACTGAAGATACTGCAAAATCCGCAAAAGAGCTCTCGGAAGGAATTCTTAGTGAAGACACCGCAGTTCTTGCTCCTGAAAGTTGCGCAACCCTATATGGACTTATTGTTATGGAAAAAGGAATTCAGGATTTAAAATTCAACTTTACGAATTTCTTGGTGGTGGAAAAATAAAAATCAAAAAAATAAGAGAGTATTATTTTTTACTCTCTTTTTTCATTTATTTTTTCTTTTAATGCAATAGTCGCAGCCTGTAAGGCTTTTTTTTGATCCGAAGGCTCTATTGCGTCAATATGTTTCTCTATATACTTAATATAAATATTCGCCATCGTAATGTCATCGCGTTCAAAACTGTCAGTAGCCCTGCGAAGTTCCTGTTCAAGGTAATCTAAATTCATTTCAATTCTCCTTTAAATTTTTCTTACGCTTTCTATTTGTTTTATGAAAATTCGTTTAAACTGAAACAATTGCTAACATTTCCAACTTTTTTGTTGTTCCAAGTTTCAACCAATACTCGAAGTTATCCCAAGCAATTTCATAAAATATCACTTTTTCAGAATCAATAGTCTCGAGATAAATATTTTTGATAAAATTTAAATCATCCTCTCCTCTTAATCCTACAACCACTGAATCATTCTTTATAGAATAATATATCCAAAAATTGTTCCCTATTATCGTTCTTCTTATTACATTTATAATATTTTCAAGAAACACATTGTCTACTGACTCAAAATATATATAATACATCTCCTTCTCCTCCGTCTTATTTTCAATTGTAAAGGTACGTTTTTGTTTTAGATGCGCTGAGTGAGATTTGAACTCACGACCTCCCGGTTTTCAAACGGGTCTCTTCCTAATCTGAGATATCAGCGCACTTTTGTTTTTGTTTTGAGTAAATTATTTCTAATCTACCCCTCGAAATTTTAATTAACTCAAAATCCTAAGGGGTATCTAAGAAAATTTTTTTCAACAAAAAAACCATCTCTGCGATGGGTTATTACTCTAATATACACTAAAACAACCTATCGCACATGACGGCTAAAAAAACTAAAAAAGAAATACCAATTGTTTTGCATATAACTCATATCTGAATTAAATTTATTTATTACTTTAAAGCAATAATAGCATAAGAATAAATTATGTCAAGACACTGTATTACGCAAAATAAATCAATATATAATTTCAAAATAGACGAATTAGCTAATAAAATTTTAAACTATATGACCTTTTTAAAAATATATGATAAAATAAAATCATAAAAATTAATCTCATTAAAATGAATAAGCTGAAAATTGGCATTTCTGGTAATATTGGCAGTTTTTCAGAAGAAGCTGCTAAATATTATTGTCAAAGAAATAGTATAAAAAATTTTGACCTAAGTTATTTAATTAGCGCTGACAAAACACTATCCTCGCTTGAAAAAGAAAAAATTGATAAAGCAATTTTCCCTATAGAAAATTCAAACGGAGGAATTGTCGAAGAAGCAATTTACGCAATAAGTAGATATCTTTTCGAAATTGAAAATATATTTGAAATTGATATACAACATTGCTTACTTGTTCAAAGGGGGGTTAAAGCAGCAGACATAAAAACTATAGCATCTCATCCACAAGCACTAAAACAGTGCAAAATGTATTTAAAAAAAGAATGGAAAAACCTCAAACTACAAGAATATTCAGACACTGCAAGCGCTGCTAAAGATCTTTGTAATGGAGTATTATCCTCAGACACTGCGGTTATTGCACCAAAAATATGTAAAAAATTATATAAGTTAGACATAATAGGAGAAGGAATTCAAGATTTAAAATTTAATTTTACCACATTCGTTGTCGCAAAAAAATAGATAATTACAAATATATGACTATTGGTATAATCGGATTTGGAAATTTTGGAACACTCTTTGCAAGTATGTTAAAAAAATATGGAAAGATCAAAGTAAATCATTATAAAAAAAATAAAGAAATTATAGATAAAGCCACAATGATTGATGTTGAATTCTCAGACCTAAAAACTACAGCGGAGTGTGACATTGTAATAATTGCAGTTCCAATCTCTAAAACCAAAGATGTAATCAAAAATATCGCAAAATTTGTAAAACCAGATTCAATAGTTATGGATGTTTGTTCTGTAAAAGTTTATCCTTGCAGATGGCTTAAAAAATATTTCCCTAATAATATAAACACGATTGGTTCTCATCCAATGTTTGGACCATCTACTACTAATTTTAATCTTCAAAAACAAACCTGGAACATTAACGAACATCAAATTATCCTATGCCCAGTAAACATCTCTAAATGCAAAATTCAAATACTCAAAAACATCTTTAAAGACTTGGGCTTGAAAATTATTGAGACATCACCCCAGGAACATGACAGACAAAATGCTACGGCATTAGGTCTTGTTCATTTTCTTGGCAGATCTTTATGGGATTCAGGTATTCGTCAACAAGAGATATTCACACCTGGATATAAAGACCTGCTCAAAATATATCATCACACAACAGGAGACACTTGGAGACTTTTTTACGATATGAATAACTATAACCCATACTCAAAAAAAACGAGACAACATTTTTTAAAGTCTTGTCAAAAAATTGAAAACATAATTGAAGAAAATAATAATCTCACAAACATAAAATCTCTTAGGTCTTTAATTGATAACACAGATAATGAAATGATAAATTTGTTATCAAAAAGATTTGAATATGTAAAAAAAATAGGTCAAATCAAAAGAGAAAATAATCTTCCAATAATTGATAAAAAAAGAGAAAATTTCATTCTTGGGAAAAAATTAGCAAATAAAAAAATTGATGAAAAATTTTCAAAAAAGCTGTTTGAATTAATTTTTAAGGAGTCATATAAAAATCAATAATGAATATACTATCAAGAAAAGTTGAAAATATTAAATCTTCACTTATTAGAAAAATGTTTGATTTAGCTTCTAAAAATAATGGAGAATTTATAAGTTTTGCGATTGGACAACCACATTTTGAAGTTCCTAAAAAATTGAAAAAATCAATGATAAATGCAATAAAAAATGATTTTAATGTATATGCACCCACTCAAGGAATTCTAGAACTTAGAGAAATAATCGCAAAAAAACTAAATAAGGAAAATCAAATTAAAGCAAAATCAGAAAATGTAATTGTGACCTCTGGAGTTTCTGGAGCTCTTTTTCTTGTGTTTGCATCAATTTTAAACCCTGGAGATGAAATTATCATTCCAGATCCATATTTTACTCTTTATAAAGAACTTGTCATCTTCCTTGAGGGAACCCCTGTCTATCTTGATACCTATCCTAATTTTAGAATTGATTCAATACAACTAGAAAAACTAATAAATTCAAAAACGAAAGCACTTATTATTAATTCCCCAAATAACCCAACAGGAATAGTGCTTTCAAAAAAAGAATTAAAAGATATCGCAGATGTTGCAAAAAAACATAATCTTCTTATAATTTCAGATGAAATATACGAAAAATTTGATTATGAAAAAAAATTCTTTAGCATTGGTAGTATTTATGATAACACAGTTACATTAAATGGATTTTCAAAAAATTATGCAATAACTGGGTGGCGAGTTGGATATGCTCATGGACCAAACGAGATTATACAAGCGATGAACAAGCTCCAACAATATACTTTTGTTTGTGCTCCCCTTCCAGCACAAATTGCACTTTTAAATTCATGGGGCTCAGAGCCAAAAAAAGAATACAAAAGCTACAAAAATAAACGAGACATATTATATTTAAAACTTAAAAATAAATATGAAATATATAAACCCGAAGGAGCTTTTTATGTTTTTATAAAAATACCAAAAGGACATAAAGATTTTATAAACGAACTAATTGATAAAAAAGTTCTTGTAGTTCCATCAGAAGCATTTTCTGTCAATAAAAATTATTTTAGAATATCCTTTGCAGTTGATGACGATGAATTAAAAAAAGGAATAACAATTTTGAATAATTTGAGATGATAAAAAAATTTAAAATAAAATAACGACACAGAACTTATGTCGTTATTTTTTGATCTATAAAATTTTAAATAAATAGAATTTTTTAAATTACAAATTTAATATACTTGCCACCCTGAGCTTGTCAAACTATGATAAATTTAGCTATTTCGTATTTTAAAGTAGAATTATAATAAAGTTTAAGTGTGGTTTAAAAGTTTTTTTCTTCTAAACCACACTCCGTTACCTACTTTTTAACAGCAACAACACATAATATTTCCTCCTCCTGTCTTCGTTAATTATAATAGTTTAAAGACAGAAATTTAAATGCGATATTAGTATTCAAATTTCAATCTTAAAAAAATAAGTTAGGGATTTTAAATTTTTTTAATTATATAAAACCCCTAACAAGATCCTCCTCTATCTCTTCTATAGAAGTGATCTATAGAATCCGTTATATCTTTTGGAAGATCCTCTACATTTATCCCAAGTACACTTGCGATTTTTTTCTTTGTTTGATTTACTTTTTCTATTTTATCGTTCATCAAAATCCTCCTTTTTTTTATTTTTTGTTTTTGAAGATGGGGATGGGACTTGAACCCATGAAAGACAAGTTGCATCTCATCCGCATTCCCAATAATCAACTTTTATACATGAAAAGCTAATTAACTTTGCTACCCCATTATATATACAAAAAACCGCGCACAACAGGCGGGTTTATAATTATCATCAAATCTATAAGTTAAAATTTATATAACACTTAAAAACCAACCTGTTTACAGGATACTACAACAACAGCAAATTTGGCTTTTAAATGATTTCATATACATATTGTTTAACTATAATTTAATATTAACATATATAAATTATCTGTCAACTTTTTTTTGACAATATTATTTATTAATTATATTATATTAATAATACAAAAAAGGGAGGATTCTAATGAATGATGATATATTTAGTTCAATAACATTTACCGAGAGAGAGAGAGAGAGGGATATAAAAATAATGATTTTTCCATTATAATTACAAACAAATACAAGGAATTCTTTGATGAGAGAAAGGTTTATTCTTGTAGCGAACTAATAAATATTCTTGAAAAAATTGTGTCTCGAATTCATCATGAAATCAGAGAGCTTAATACAAAAGGTGAAAAATTTATTATTCATCTATATGAAACATATTCCCCAGTTTTTGAAAGCATCCATATAGCAACCACTGAGCTTATAAAAATTGGGAAAGAATATAGATTGAAATAAACGGAGCATTGCTCCTTTTTTTATATTTTTCTTAAACCTCTTTTTTTTATTTTATCCTTTGCAACTTTCTGAAGATCGTCATGTTGGTCATATTCATCAACTATTTCAGATCCAATAATTTCTTCAATTACATCTTCAATTGTCACTATTCCACAAACCACTCCGTGTTTATCAATAACTATAAATAAATGATTTTTAGTAGCTTTAAAAGCATTGAGTAAATCATCAAGGGGTTTATCTGAATCAACAAAAATTACATTCTGTCTTGCAATATTACCAACAGTCTTATTTTTATAATTATTAGAAATTAAATCTTTTACATATAACATACCGACTATATTATCAAGATTCTGTTTATACACTGGTATTCTTGAATGACCTCTCTTGCAAATTTTTTCAATGTTTTTTGAAGTTAGTTTCTGATCAAATGGTACTGCAAAAATTTCCGTTCTAGGAGTTAATACATCATTGGCTGTTTTATTAGAATATGAAAGAGCTCCTTTAATAATCTTCTCTTCATCAATATCTATATCACTATCTTTTGAATCCTCATGATCCTCAATAATCTTCATCAACTCATGTTTTGAATATATTGTTGGCATTTCTTCACCAAGACTCTTATTTAGAGCATAAGCAATTGGGAAAGACACTGGATAAAACATATAGGTAAATATTCTAACAAGCCAAGCAAGTTTTGAACCAATTTTTAAAGCATGACGTGAAAACACAGCCTGAGGAACTATCTCTCCAAATATAACAATTAATGACGTCGCAATAATTCCTGCAATAACTCCAGAAACAACACTACCAAGAAAAATTGATAGTGCAGAATTTACAGCAACATTTCCAATTAAAAGTGTGCAAAGAAGTAAATTTCCATTTTTTCGCAAAGCATAAACTTTTTGAGCATCTTTATTACCTATTTTTGCCTTTCTCTCTAAATCTTCTTTATTTAGACTAAAAAAACCCAGCGTTAGACCAGAAAATATAGCTGAGAGTGACAGTAAGATAATAACAATAATATACCCCATAAAATTTGATAAATATAAAAATTAAAACGATTATATCATATAACAATTTTAAGGAATTAGCAAGAAATAATATAATATACAAAAATAACCCATATTATCAAAATAGAGGTTATTTAATTTAAACTAATTTATTGAAATCAATTCTACCTCAAAAATCAATGTCGCATTTGGGGGAATTATCCCTGCTACGCCATTTGTTCCATATCCAAATTCAGAAGGAATTATAAGTTTTCGTTTCTCCCCAATTTTCATTCCCAAAGTTCCTTCATCCCATCCTTTAATTACCTGCCCTATTCCAACAGTGAATGAAAATGGCACCCCCCGATCAACACTTGAATCAAATTTACTACCATCTTCTAATGTACCTGTATAATGAACAGAAATTGTATCACCAGCTTTTGTCAAAACTTCACCTGTCCCCTCTTTTAAAACTTCAATTTGTAATTCCATTTTATTGTCATTAGATTTAGTATCTTCATAAATTGTTTCTTCTTGCTCAATATCAACATTTATATTCTCAGTGTCTTGCACGCTTATTTCTTCCTGATGTTTATTGTCTATATTTGTGTTTTGTATAACTTGCACATTTACTTCCTCTTCTTGATTTTTTTCTAAATCTTTATTAGCGGAAAAAACCCATATTGCAATAAGAATAATTATAACAACTATTGATAGAATCTTTGTATTTTTTTTCATTTTTGAATTTACTTATTAATTAATATTTTATAATTCAATTGAACATTTATTTTTTGATGCAGTTATTGGTCTTGCCTGCAATATCCAAATCTTGTCATCTTTATCAATACACCATTCAATATCCTGTGGTTGAGCAAAATCTTTTTCAATCTCAAGCCCCTTACTTGCAATTTTTTGAACAACTTCATCATTAAATTCAAATTCCTCTATTCTTTCAAATATAATTAAATTTTCTCTGCTCAAAGCATATGAATTAGGAATCATCTTTCCCAAGGCAAGATTTTCACACATACCGGGTACAGCTTCTATCAATAATGTTTTACTACTATCAATATTACTAGTAAACATAACTCCTGAAAATTTTGATTCAATCATTTTTTGCACAACAACTGACATCATTATATCCTCATTTTTAATATTATTCTCAAACCTATAAACTATTGCCCTTGTATTAAAAAACGATGCCCAACATTTTTTTATAGCTTTTACAAGTTCTTCAAAATCTTTTATATTTAGATATGTATCAAATTGTCCCGCAAAAGATATTTCTCTCTGGTCTTCTAATGAAGAGCTTGACCTAACCGCCAAAACGCTTTCTTCTAATTTTTCAAAGTTTGCTCTAAGTTCCACTTCAAGCTCAACTGGAAATGATTGATGAATAATAAGTTCTCTTATCTCTTCAGATATTTTATTAATTGCAAATATATTCTCACAATTTTCTTTAAGCTTTATACACAACGCTTCTATTTCCTTTGATTGAGTCATTTTTTCAAAAACATTTGTCACTACACAAAAACCATCTGGAACAGAATATTTTTTTGATAAAATAGAAAGACTAATAGCTTTTCCTCCATAAACTGAATTTTCCGAACCAACCTCTCTAAGCCAGACAATTTTTTCTACATCAAGTTTTGTTTTATCAATCCCTTTTTCTTTATACTCTTTAGAGTCCTTGACGTCAATTGCATTTAAAATATTATCCTCAATCAAAGCTTTCTCTTCTGACATATCTTCACCTATTGCAAAAAATGGTTTATCAACAATTTTTATCTCACCATTAATACCATTTAATTCTAAATATTGTCCGTTTTTTATCTTTGAATCAATTTTTGCTTGAACAAAACACGGAACACAAGCTTCTCTTGCAATGATAGAAACGTGAGAAAGAGAGCTTCCATTCTCGCTGACAATTCCAGCAGATTTTCTAATGAGAATTGCAAGATTTGGAGATAGTGCTTTTGAAATAATTATTGACCCTTTTTTAAAATCTTTGAAATCATCAAAAGAGTTAATGTTGATTGCAGGTCCAATAACAACTTCTTTTGAAGAAACGCTTAAGGCTTTAATTATTTCTTTATCACTATCACTATCAACACTATTATCAATTTTGTATAATTTATCAGAAAAATAAATAATTTTTAAAGGTAGTTTTAGTTGTTTATAACCTTCAAAAATATCTCTTCTTTTTTCTGAAAGCTCTCTTAATAAACTAATTTGTTCCTTATTATTGATATTAATATTTTCAATTTCAGAAATTTTTAAATAAAAAACGAGATAATCTAATCCTGTAATTTCACCAAATTTCTGCAAAGCTATTCGTTGAATTTGAAGATATCTTGCAGCAATAAATTTCGCATTTTCTCTCCATCTCATAGCATAATTAATAGGACACGCAAAAGAACCATACTTTTTCAATTCAAAAGCATTGTCGGAAAATCTTTCAAATGATATATCATAAGGAGCAAGAGAATAAAAACCAAATTTTTCTTTAACAGAATCAGTGTCTCCTTTCATTACAAGTTTATCAAGCTCATCTGATTCACATATTTCAATCGACTTTGATTTTTTTAATTTAATTTTCAATTTATAACTTAATAAAGCAAAATATGAATAAACCATTGATTCAATGGCAAGCTCTAAAGATTTTTTAGCAGTTTCAATCGGATTTGAAATATTTTCTCTATCTGAATATTGACTATAATATTTTTCCGATTCAACTTTAAATTTCTCAAATTCACTAATAGCCTCATTTGCCAAAATACTAAAACTTATCTTATTTATAAATTTTTTTACTGAACTCAATAAACCATTAGCATTGAGCTGATTTTTTTCTTCATTTTCATATAATTTTTCATTATCAATTTTGAAGCTTTTTCTTGAACTTGGGTTGCTTATAAATACATTTTCAATATTTTTCAAAAAATACATCTGACCACAAATAAAAGTAATATACTTTGCATTTTCAAATTTTGTGGCTAATCCACTCTTAAAATAAACACTCCAAAAAGGACCCTTTGCATCAAATACTTTTTCAAAAAATTCTTGAGTACATGGTTTTGCAATTGTAACTGAATCAGAATTCTCATCTCTTTGAAAAACAAAAGGATCACCATTAAATGTTATATTTTTTTTAATAAAATAATTTAATTCTTCAAGTTCAATATTGCTTTTTAAATTAAGAGGCAAAATATTGTATTTCATGTTTTTAAATTATACTTTGAAAATGTATTAAACATAATTAATAATAACACAACCTATTCATTATTCAAATTCAATAACACTTTTTTTCTTTAATTCAAAAAAACACCTTGCACAAGCTTTAACATCAACTAACGCATCATGTGCATCTTCAAAATCATTTCCAAATAATTTATTATGAAGTTCAGATAGAGTTGGCCACTTAAAACCATACGCTCCAGGAATTTGACAAAATTCTGTGGCAATCTCTTTCGTACAAATTTTTTTTGGTTGAAATAAACTGTTTGATATTTT
Organism: Patescibacteria group bacterium; assembly: GCA_029210775.1. Classification (GTDB taxonomy): domain Bacteria; phylum Patescibacteriota; class Minisyncoccia; order JAHIHE01; family JAGLIN01; genus JARGGI01. Next base: position 33,812 of record JARGGI010000003.1, read on the forward strand.
TTTTCGAATAAATTCTGCTTCAATTATTTTTTCATCAAAACTCATATTATGAGCAACTAAATACTTTGATTTATTTGTCATTTCGAGATACTTTAACAGTATTTTTTTCAAATCAACGCCTTTTTTCAGTGCAATCTGAGTTGTGATGCCATGAATTTTGGATGATTCTTCTGGAATAATAAATCCCTCAGGCTTAATAATTTTACTCTCACTTGAAATTTCATTTCCATTTTCATCCAAATAGATCCAAGCGATTTGCACTAACCTTGGCCAATTTTCTAAATCTTTTGCAGGCACATCCCATTTTTTAGGAAGTCCTGTCGTTTCGGTATCAAAAAATAAATACATAATATATTATCAATTATTTATATTAAATGTTTCCGTTCAATAAATCTTCTTCAAATTTTTTAATTCCCTTAATGTCTTTTGAATATGATTCAATATTTGGAAAATCAAGACTTTGTATTTTTTTATAAACAATTTGAATTAATTTACTTAAACGCTTTACATCTTTGTCTTGAATTAAAAGCGAAAGCACAACAAGATTTTTTCCGTCTGGCTTGATAAATTCTAAATTTCCCATATTAACAGTAAATTTTCCGCCAAATTCTCTGGAATTTTCAACTAATAATTTATAAAAAATAAGCTGATTATGATAGTCCCAACTATTAATTTTTTTATGTTCCTCTCTTACATCCCAACTATTAAATGGTTTTCCAGTTTTATAATCAAATACATCAATAACTTTCTCTCTTTTATTAATATGAATTCTATCCAATTTGCCAGTTATATCTATGCCTCCAACATTAACCCCCTGAGATTTAAAGTCAAATTCTGTAATATCATTTATATCAAATAAATTTTTTTTCTTTTCATAATAAAAACTAAGTTCATCTCTTCCACGTTCAATCATTTCCTTAAAATCTTCTTTATTCAATCTTTGTTTTTTTAAAGAATCTTCAAAAACCTTAATAAATAATTCCTTTTTGGGAATACTTTTTTTTTGTTTAAATTCTGAATAAAAGATATTAAAAGTATTATGAATAGCAGATCCGTATGCACTATTTTTATTTTGCGCTTGAGGAAATCTTAAAAGTTGTTTTTCTAAAAATTCCTGCGGACCTCTTTTTGCAACATCAAGAAAACTGTTTAAATGAGTTACGCTTAATTTATAATTCTTTAAACGATTTCGAAGCAAGACTTCTTTGTCAACATTTCCAACTATATGATTGTTAATTTCTAATTTCAATTCAATAAGATTTTCAAGTTTTTCTTTTTTTATAAATTCCTGCTTTTCATTATTTATTATTTCTATATCTTTTTTTTCTCTTTCTCCTTCATTTTTTTCATTAGTAAAATTCAAAAATCGTAACTTAATCTTTTCTTTTCCCTTGCTATCATATTTAACATTTGTTAAATATAAATTTCTCTTAGCTCGCGTAATTGCGACATAAAAAAGTCTTAACTTGTCTTCAATACTATCTTTTTGCGCGGCAAGGTCAATATTAGATGAAAAATTCAAACGACCACTATTATTCTTCATCCAATGATTTTCACTACAATCAACCAAAAAAACAGTATCAAATTCAAGTCCCTTGGCTCCATAGGCAGTAATGAGATTTACTGACTCATTTTCATCTGAAAATTCGCTTATAATATTCAATGCAATACGATGAGTTTGATGTAAGCCAACAAAACTTACGACATCACTAACACTCAAGGTCTTATGCCCTTTGTATTTCCTGACAGAATCAATAAACGAATGCAAACCAACAAGATAATCAAGATAAACAGACCTCTCAGAATCAAATTTTTTCTTTGAAAAATAATATTCTTTATAAGAACTCAAAAACTCACACTCTTTCATTTTTTTTGTTCCAGTTATAACATCAATTACTTCTTCAGCAGTAAAGTCATTTGACCTATTTCCAAGCATGATTAAAAACTTGGCAATATTCCTAATGTGCTCATCTTCATGTTCAATCATTATTTCTAACCATCGTTTCTTTTCTTTATAGGCTTTAATTGAGATTCTCCATACGACAATTGAATCAATTTGTAAAAAAGAAAAACTTAATATTGTCGGAAGAAATTCATCTGCTTCTTTTTCACCAACTTTATTAAGAGTATTAATAAAATTAAAAATTGTTATTATTTCCTTAATTTGCCTGTCTTCAAAAACATCTTTCTTTTTTTCATAAGAAACTGGTATATTAAAAAAATCAAGAACTTTCGCAAACTCTTGAAGAGTTCTGTGTTTTGGGGAAATAACTGCAATATCTTCGGGTCTGCACTTATCTTGCTCAATTTTCCTTTTAATTTCCTTCGCAATCCAGACCATTTCATAGAAATCTGTATCAAACTGCTTGAGCAATATATTTCCTTTCTCAATTGATACATTTCCACTTATAAGCTTTTTTGTTACTTCTTTAATTTTATTTTCAAGTCTTTGCTCACCAATAAGAATGGTTTGCCTCGCAAGATCAAGAATTTCTTGTGTTGATCTATAATTTTTTTTCAAAACAACAAGTCTCAAATCTTTATACTTATTTATAAAATTCATAATATTTCCAACATTTGCACCTTGAAATTTATAAATTGCCTGATCATCGTCACCTACAGCAAGTATATTTGGATTATTATCATTTACTTCCAAATCAATAATATTATCAAGCAATCTATTTTGAACATCATTTGTATCTTGAAATTCATCAACAAGAATATATTGATATTTTTCCGCAACATTATATCGCAATTCAGGATTTTTTTCCAAAACTTTCACGGTGTCCAAAAGCATATCAGAAAAATCATAATATCCCCTTTCCTTTAATTTCTTTTGATATTTTTTATATATATCTGCGAGTTCAATCTGTTTTTCAATTTGATGATAATCTTTCAAAATTCTTTTTTTATCCTTATCATTTATTGTAAAATTCATTTTCCATTGAGATAGATATTTTGTTTTTCCTTCATTAATTGATTTTTCAATTGCCTCAGTAAGAGTTGAAACAATTAATTCTTTTTCACTTTTAAATTTTATTATACTTTTTCTCTTTTCAAAGTTTACATTTTCTAATTCTTCTATGATGTTTTTAAACTCAGGCAGTTTTTTTGTGGAAATGGTTTGTGAGAAATATCTATTAATAATTTCTTCCGAATTTTCAAAAAAACTTTTATTTTCAAAAACAATTTCAAGAAACTCATCAGGACTCAGAGCCTTTTTCAAATCACCTATTCTGCTTATTATATCCTTCATGTATGTATATCCCTGCTCTGGATTATATGACCGCAAAAGACTATTATGCTTCATTTTTTTTAATATTTCTTCAATAATTTCAACCTGTGCCAAATCGTCCGCTGGATTATATATTGCTCCTTGATAAAAATATTCTGGATTTTGGTTAATTATTTCACTACCGAAACTATGAAATGTATGAATTGCAACTCTATAAGCATCTTGACCAATTATATCAGATAACCTATTCCTCATATTCGTAGCAGCTGACTCTGTGAAAGTCAAACAAAGAATACTATTTGGAAAAATATCTGTTTTTTGTAGAATATTTGCCACACGCAAACTCAGAAGCTCAGTTTTGCCACTTCCAGGCCCTGCCACAACAAGCATCGGACCGTCAATGTAATCAACAGCTTCTTTCTGTTCTTTATTAAGCTTTTTATATCTTTCTTCAAATATTGACATAAATAAAAAACAATAAAAAATTAGTTTTTACATCTATATTATAACAAGAAATCAAAATTTATGCACGATAATTCAAAATTAAGGAGGTTCAACCTCCTTAATTTTAACTTTCATAATTTTCAAAAGAACAACATTAACACAATATTCTTAAGTCGGCATATGCAAGTGAATTTTTTATTAAAATCGAAAAAAGTTCCATTTATGAAACTAAAGTCCACGATTAGAAAAAATAGAAAATGTTTAGTCTGATATAAATCCGCCAGCTTGAAGCTCCCAGAGTTTTTTATATTGTCCATTTTTTTTCTCAAGCAATTCTCGATGTGTTCCATCCTCAAGAATTCTTCCTTCATCAATAAAAACAATCCTGTCCATTTTAACAATTGTGGAAAGTCTGTGAGCAATAACAATTACTGTTTTTTCTTTCATCAGCCTATTAAGTGCATCTTGAATGAGGCTTTCAGAATGTGAATCAAGACTTGAGGTTGCTTCATCTAAAATCAAAATAGGTGCGTTTCTCAGAATCGCTCTTGCAATCGCGACTCTTTGTCTTTCTCCACCTGAAAGTTTCACTCCTCGTTCTCCAACATAAGTATTATATTTTTCTGACAAATTATCAATAAATTCATGACAGTGAGCAAGTTTGGAAGCCTTAATCACTTCTTCGTCTGACGCAGCAAATTTTCCATAACGAATATTTTCCATCAAACTTCTGTGAAACAGAATTGGATCTTGTGGAACAAGACTTATATTTTCCCAAAGACTTTCTTGAGTGACTTTTGAAATATCTTGTCCGTCAATCAAAATTTTTCCACCAAAAACATCAAAATTGCGAAGTAAAAGTTTTACAACTGTCGTTTTTCCAGCTCCAGAGGGACCAATTAATCCAACTCTTTGACAACCGTTAATAGTTAAATTAAATTTTTCAAAAACTTTTCTTGTTTTATGATAATAAAAACTAACATTTTGAAATTCAATTTTACCTTTTTTAATTATGAGCTTTTTTGCTCTTAAATTATCCTCAATCTCATGTGGAGTGTTAAATATAGCAGTCATTTCTTCAGCATCCGCCAAATCCTGATAAGTCCTTCTTATCATCTTACCAAAATTCCAAATATGCATAATAATAATTAATACATATGATTGCAACAATACAAAATCACCCAAAGTAAATAAATCCTTCTTCCATAGTTTTATGCCAACATAAAAAATTCCAACTTCTAGAATAATCATAATTAACGATTGAATAGCTTCAAATATATTATCTAAATTAAAAGCATATTCTGTAAGATTGCGAACTTTTTCATTAAGTTTAAAAAATCCGTTTACCTCTTTCTTATAACCGCAAAAAAGCTTAATATTTGAATTATTAGTTATTGTGTCGGAGAGAAATCCCGTTGCTCTGGTTTGAGCCGCAGATCTCTTTATATCAAATTTCATCTTATACATAGCCATTGACCAGTTTACTGTCATAAATATGGAAAGCCAAACAATAATTATTATACCTAGAAGATAATTACTCCAAAAAAGAACGGTAATTATAATTATAACTTTCACTATAAGTGGTATAAAATCCCACAGAGTTCGGTCAAGAATATCTCGGAATGAGTTTGTAAAATAACCCACTCTCTTTACCAACGAGCCCACAAAATTATTATTAAAATATGAGAATGAATGCTTATGAAGATACTTAAAACATGTGTTTTGTATGTCAGTAAAAAGTTGCACGTAAAAATGAGTCGTCGCAAAAGTAGCAACCCTCCAGGCAATCCATCCCACAAAATTAACGATCAATATTGCTATTAAAATATCAACTAGTTTACTAGAAACTATCTCTTTTGATTGTTCACTCCCCAAAACATCAAAAAAATTTTTATAATATAAGGGCAGGATAACATCTATCGCAGAACCAGCCACAATAAAAAAAGTTACTATCAATCCTGATAATTTATATTTTACAACATGACTCCAATATATTTTAAGAGTTCTTTTTGTATTATTTTTCATAAATATTAATCAACCTTAGAATCAAAGTTACTTTGTTTTAAAAATTAATTTTACAAAATAAATAATTTGAAAAACAAAAATAGCCAATTGACGACCTTAAAGCACTTAGAACGCTATAAAATTGTCGTTTTTTCTATATATAAATAAACGAATTTAATTGATATTTGTTACCACAAGCCGTAAAGCATCGTTCAAAACAACCAATTTAAACATAAAATCATTCATTTTTCCAACACAAAACCCCGAAAAATCGGGGTTTTATTCTTCAAAAAGACTTGTGTATTATGCACGTGACACATTTGTCGCGTTTAGACCCTTCGGAGATTCTGTTACTTCAAAAGTAACTTCATCACCTTCTCTAAGCTCATCATAAGTTACACCAACAAGTTCATTTGAGTGAAAGAATAAATCTTTTCCTCCATCACCTTGTTCGATGAATCCAAATCCCTTATCTGTAAGTTTTTTTATTTTACCATTCATAAATACTAAATAAAAAAGCGAATTAAATTGCAAGACCTAATGCTTTGCAGAATTCGACTTATGTTCTACTTTATAACGCACAGCTTACTTTATCAGGATAGCATAAATAACAATTAGTGTCAATACTGTATTTTTCTAACTTAAAAATCAAAAAATGTGTTCAGAAAAGTGAACAAGTAATCTTTATTTTACAACATTTTCCCCTGCAACAAAGCCCGTACTCCAGCACAGTTGCAAATTATATCCACCTGTAGGACCATCAAGATCAAGAATTTCCCCTGCAAAGTATAAATTATCAATTAAAGTCGATTTCATTGTTAAAGGATCAATCTCGCGCAAATCAACACCACCAGAAGTGGCAATTGCCCTTTCATATCCTTTTAAACTTTTAAACTCCAAACTAAATTCTTTTATAAGGTGTAGCAGTTTTTTTCTCTCCTCTTTCGTTACAAGATTTACTTTCTTTTTCGAATCAATCCCTGAAAGTTTAATCATAACAGGAATAAGTTTTTGCGGTAAAAGCCTATCAAGACTATTTCGAAATATCTTATTATTCCCTACTCGAAAATCTTTTTGAATTCGTAAATCAAGCTTTGCAAAATCTAATGCTGGTTTGAAATCAATTTGAATCTTCATTTGCACAGAAAGGTGCTTTCCAATTTCATTACTCAAATCAAGAATAACTGGACCACTTATTCCATCTGCAGTGAATATTGCTTCTCCAAATCTTGAATTAATTTTCTTATTATTTTTATATATACTAATCTCAATGTTTTTCAAACTTAATCCTTCAAGCTCTTTTACAATTTCCTCTTTGACAACAATTGGAGTAAGCGATGGAGAAAGGCTTGTGATTGTGTGTCCCAATTTTGTAAGCCAATTATATCCATCTCCAGAAGATCCTGTGCCTGGATATGACTTTCCGCCAGTACAAATCACAAATTTATCTGCAAATATTTCCTCACCACTTACAAGAACAACTTTTTCAATTCTATTTCCACTTTTTATAATATCTTTAACTGGCATGCTTGTCCTGAGAGCAACCTGAGATTTTTTCAAATAACCAATCAAAGAATCAAGCACATCTTTTGACTGATCACTAACAGGAAAAACGCGATTTCCTCTTTCAATTTTTGTTTTAACTCCGCGTGATTCAAAAAAATTAATCGTATCCTCAACTCCAAATTTATAAAACGATGAAAAAAGAAATTTTCCATTTTTTCCAAACTTGCTCGTAATCTCTTTCAAATCATCTATCTTGTTTGTAATATTACATCGCCCCTTTCCTGTAATTAAAAGTTTTACTCCGAGGTATCGATTTTTTTCAAGCAAAAGCACGCGAGAACCAAGCTCACTAGCTCTTCCTGCGCACATCATTCCTGCAGGACCTCCACCAATTACTACCACATCATATTTCATAGAGATATTTTCATATAATAGATTAAGACAACTATACCTCTTTCAACAGCCTAAAGCTTTTCCGAAAAATATAAAAAGTGATGATTGCTGATAATATGTCAGCAACTGGAAAAGCAATATATATTCCATTTAAACCCCAAAACATCGGAAGAATTAACAAAAGTGGAATGAATAAAAATACTTGCCTAAGCATTGAAACGAATAAAGCTTGTTTTGACTTTCCCAATGCTTGATAATAACCTCCAACTACTGTTTGAAATCCAACAAAAGGAACACCGATAACAATTATTCTCAAAATATTTTTACTGCTTTCAACCAACAACTTGTCAGAAGAAAAGATTGCAACAAGAAAATCTGGAAAAACCAAAATTATGATAAATGCGATTATTGATATGACTGTTGCAACTTTAATAGCAAGTGTTGTTGCTCTTCGTGTGCGTTCATATTTTTGAGCACCATAGTTCGCGCCGATAATTGGCATAAGACCTTGTACTAATCCAACAATAGGCATAAACACCATCATCAAAATTCTCATAATAATTCCAAACGCTGCAATTACAATATCTGATGAATAAATTGAAAGTGATTTATTCAAAAGTAGCATCATTACACTTGATGAAGCTTGTCTTACAAAAGATGAAAGTCCAATTAATAAACCTTCCTTTGCGATAATTATATTCAATTTTAAATCGCTTAATTTTATTTTTATATGATTATCTTTTCCAAGAAGTATTTTAAAAACATATATAACTCCGACAATCCAAGATATAACTGTTGCCCACGCCGCACCTTTAATTCCCATATCCAATTCAAAAATAAAAATATAATCAAGAACAATATTCAACAGTGAACTTATAATCATTGCTTGCATTGCTTTATTTGCATCACCAGTTGATCTGATAATATTATTACCTCCAGCGAGAAAGATAAAAAAGATTGTGCCAAAAATAATTATACTTGCATAGTCTTTCGCAAATGGAAAAACACTACTACTTGCTCCTAAGGTTTTTAGTAAAGGTATAAATAATACAGCCCCAAAGATAGTCATTGTAATTCCAAACAAAAATGATACTGTCAGGAAATTTCCAAATGATTTTTCAGCTCTTTGACAATCACGAGAACCAATACTTCTTGAAATAATTGACGAAAAACCGACCCCTAACATCTGTGCGACCGAACCAATTACAATAACTAAAGGGAAACAAATTGCCACACCAGCCAATCCCAACGTTCCAACTCCTTTGCCAATAAAAATTGTATCAACAACATTATATAAAGTCATTACCAACATTCCAACAGCAGCAGGCACAGATTGCTGAAATAATAACTTTGGAATTTTTTGTTCAATTAATTTTTTACTTCTTTGCATTTTTTTGTATTTTATTATTTTTTTTATCGTTCTACTTTTAATAAATTAAAGTCTATCATAGATAATTTATGCCAAAGTATTTTATATGTTATAAGCGATTTTTTTAAAATTATCATCTATCAAATATGATTAAATTTATTTATAAAGCATTTTTATAAATTCACAAACATAATCGCCATGTTTTCATCTTCGATAAATCCATTCTGAAGATTAAAATATATATCAAAAAAATATATGATAATATTTATTTTGCAATTATAAAATCTTCGCCAATATGTTTAAAGATATGTTGCGAGTATTTGGGATGAGAATTTCTTTCTCTTAATAATCTTTCATATTCTTTTTTGACATCGTCGCGAGGAGGAGCTTGCAAACCTTTTAGCTCTGCAAAAATCAAGGGATTTTCCACAGCTGCCCTGCCAATCATAACGCCTTTACAATATTTTAAACTTTCAACATCTTCTTTGGTCTTGATATCACCATTAGCGATAATATTTTTTCCAGTTTTTACACACTCAGAAAACACACTCCAATCTGGTTTATCAGCATATGTTTCTTTGCCGTGTCTGGCATGCACAACGAAAAAATCAGCATCAACATTTTCGATCAAATTCAAATATACCTTATTATTCTTTTCGAATTGATTCATTCCCAAACGCATCTTGATATTCGCCCCATAACCAAAACTCCTAATCGTCTCAATCATTCTTTTTACCTTTGAAACTCTTTTCATCAAAGCGCACCCCAAACCAGCCTTTACAACTTCAGGATCAGGACATCCGAGATTTAAATTAAATCCCTGGAAGCCTCGAGAAGGCCTGAAATCCTTCAAAAACTTTTCCAACAACGGTTCGCGTTGTCCAATAATCTGAATCATACAAGGAGTATCATCAAAAATCTTAATCTTGTTCATCGTAAAAGGATTTTTTTTCGCCAACGCCTGAAAACTAACTTTCTCCGTAAAAGTCATATCAGCCCCACGACATATTGTTCGAAAACAAGAATCTGTCATATTTTCAATTGGAGCCAGCATGTAATAAAATCTATCTTCCATATATTTTATATATTATTTATAAATATATATTATCAAAGATAATTTAAGTTTTGGAAATTTATTATTCTTTGATTTAAAAATAACCCATTAAAAACGGGTTATTTAAATATTTTTCAAAAACCTATTTCTTCTTGTTTCTTTTTTTGGCTTTTTTTTCAAGCATTAACCTTTTAATTTCAAGCCGTTTTGCGGTTTTGTGAGAAGTCGATTTTTTACCTTTCCCAACACCTGTTCTTCTTTTTGCCATAAAAATATATTATTAATATTAGTAATTTCTATATAAAAATAACACGCTCTTAAAAATAATGCAATACTAAAAAATATAGCCCAAAAATTGTAAAAGAGCTAAATCAAGATCTTTTATAGCTTTTGGTTTCTCTGAAAAAGACGACCAAGCTCCATAAGCACTAAATATATATTTGCAATCTGGCAATAACAACGAGTCATTTGTTATGCAAACTACAGGTAAATAACGATCTGGATCAGATATAACCTCTTCTGCAACATGATAATTAGTTAATATGTTTAACTCATCAATAAACACACCCGAGCCAGTCGCAATATATTCCGATCTATTTGTATCCCAAATTTTAACCTGCACTATTGACTTTATATTAGAATCGTCAATTTTAGCTGATGTAATTGTGGGAAGAAAAACAAAAATAATTGATAAAAATAGTAAGTTAATTTTTTTCATGATATTAAAGTTAATTTATTATTTTACTGGCAGAAAATCACAAAGCCCCATGCCAGCTAGACCTGATAGCGTATACTATTAGTGTGTAATTTCAAAAGCAGGTTGATTGTTGTAAAATAGATTAGGAAGATAAAATCTTAATCTATATATTTAAACAACTAACAACCAGCTCTATGAAAAGTAAAACACAAAAGTTTCCATTTTACAATAGTGATGAGGAATTGCAAAAGTTTTTATCAAGTAATCTAGCAGACACACTCAAACAAACTATTAAGGTGACTGTGAAAGTCATGATTAAAGATGAAATGGAATTATTTAGAAAAGAGATGGATGAAAAACTGCAATTCAATGGATATTATCAAAGGAATATGATGTCCACTTTAGGAAAAATAGATAATATCAATGTACCAAGATTTAGACAAAATGTAGATAATCTTGAATTAAATTCTTTAAATATTTTTCAAGATCAAAAAAATAATTTTATTAAAATGATTCAGCAGATGCATCTTTCGCAATCAATAACGTCTGTATTATTCCTCCCGAAATTTTTTCATCTTTTTCGTTTGATATTACAACCCTTGACATAAATCCTGCCAAATACGGATTATTTGTTTTAAGGTCTGTAAACATCTCTTTGAAAAAATTCGGATTCTTTTTAACCTGTTGTATTACTTCGTCCTCTGATTTCACCTATATCACCTCGTTTAATTGTGTGTAAAAGCACTATTGTCATTTTGACTAATCAGTATAGCAAATTTAAACCAAAAGTCAACAGTAATGGGTATAAAAAATAACCCTTTAGATAAAGGGATATTTTATAATACTCATGTCAGGACAACTTTCGAACTTTTGATTGGGTGAAAACAATGCTTGTGCCAGAGCTTGTAATAAAAGATATCAATCAATTATTGTCACTGGCATGAATCTCACTGCGGGTCTCCGACTCCGCAGGTCGTCATCATGATATTACTCATTCAAACATCCAGAATATTCTATTTTTATACAATTATATTAGTCCCACTTGTTATGGGCTGCAATTCATCTCTGTGTGTCTTTAAAAACAGCATAGGATGTTCTTGCCGAAATTTATATATTTTAATACGATTTCGTTAAATCGTATTTTCTAAACCGCAAAAAAACACATTTATATTTTTTTAGAAATAATATAAAACCAGTCTCTTTTATGGGCAGAGAACTTCTTAATATAAAATGACTTAAAACCACATTTGGTTAAATAAACTAGAATTTCCTTTTTTGTGAATTTATTAAAAACAAAATCATCAGGTTCTATATCTCCTTTTTCTTTCTTCATAGCAATAACCCCAAAAACGCCATTTTTCTTTAAGGTTCTTCTAACTTCTTTTAAAGAACTTTCAATATCATTGAAAGTTAAATGCGTAAACAAAGAAGAAGAGGCCCAAATTCCATCAAAATAATTACCTTCAAAAATGAGCTGCACCATATTCATTAAATAAAATTTACCCTTATTATTTTTATTGGCATAAGCTATCATTTTCTCAGATATATCTATTCCAAAACCATCATAGCCTTTTTCGATAAAATATTTTACATCCCTACCAGTTCCACTTCCCATATCTAAAATTTTTCCTTTTTTAGATACACATTCTAAAAACTTATCAAGCTTATCTTGCATAAGTACATCCCCACTTTTTAAATAGGAATCTAGATTATTATTATACCAGCTTTTTACTTCTTTATAGACCTGTTTCATAAAAAATCGAGAAGTAACTTTGCTACTTCTCATATTAAAATTTAACGTTTATGCGAGAACTTTAATCGATTAAGTTCCACAGCTTTGGCAGCAGAAAGAAATGTTCTGATCTGCCTTGTTCTCACCAATATAGATGGAAACAAACACACTTTCACCTCCTTATTTTTTGTATTCGTTGCACAACAAGCTTAGTATTTGCTACCGGCTTGCTTTCTCAAACATTTTTTTACTATAGAGTACTTTAAAGAATATTTCTCTATCTTCTTCCGATTTTACTGGCAACTCTAATTCATGCCATTTAAAGGCATTCCCATTCTGGGGTAGTTTAAGAGCAACGTTATATCCCTCCTCATCAAGAAATACCAATTCATCATTATACAATACCACACCGCCAAATTCCTCAGTTCTAATTTTTACATCACTTTTGAGCCGCAAATATTCCGGCACAATAAAATCAAACTGAGAATGATTAACAACGGGTTTTATTAATTCCGGATTAGTCATGAGGGGGTCTTTCCCACGAATGTCGCCATAAAAAAGCTTAGCATCCATTCTACAGCCTCCAGAACATTGCAGGAGATAAGAACAGGTTTTACATGTTTCGTAGAGAAAAATACCATCACGCCATTCTTGCATCGCTAACCAGCATTCTCTTAAAGATTTCTCAAACAAATTACCATAGCTCATATCTGCATGGGCACAGGGACGTACTGATCCATCCGGAGAAACGGAACAATTAAATATTCCTGCGGTACAATTACGACGCGTAAATTGCTGATATTTTTCCATATCCTGAATAAAACAAAGTGGATAAGTTTCTAATATTTCTACCCACATTCCAAAATCTATTTGCAGCCGCAGTAAATCGTCCATTGATTGCTTAAATTGCTGAGGCGTTCCACGATAATTCTTATACTCAGTGTTAGGGGAAGGTGCAACCTTAGTTGCAGAAAAACGCAACAAGCCAAGTTCATGAGCTAATTTTCCAGTTTCATAAACCTGATAAGCATTTTCCTTACGCACAACCATATTTGCGCTTGTTAATACTCCAGCATCTGTAAGCATGCGAATTTTTGGGAGCAAACGCTTATGGAAACCCTTACGTTGTATTATCTTATCATGTACTTCTGGCTGATAAGACAATAACGTTGTCAATACTCCAACTCCATGATCACTAAAAAAACGCGTCATTTCTGGAGTAAGCTTTTGTAAATTGCTATTACAATAAACCCCTAGTCCCAATTCTCTTGCTTTCCCAATACCAGCCTTAAGAGTATCTTTAAACATTAATGGCTCACCACCAGTAAAGCACACTGACATTACCTTCCAGCGAGCAAGTTCTTCTACTAATGTTTTAACCTGATTCGGACTCAGATGTTTCGTTTCCTCTTTTTGAATATTTTGACATGCCCGATAACAATGACTACAAACTTGATTGCAATCATCAGTTACTTCGATTTGTACCGAAAGTGGCGCACTAAGTGTTCTGTATAACATTATCTGCCTCTATATTTTAAAAGAACTCATCTGATTAAAAAGTTTCTTTTTAATCATCCTTCCTTGTAAATAACTTTAACAAATCCAAAGATATTGTCAATACAGAGAGGATTTTTGTTGCGAATTGATAGAATATATTCCCCTATCAAAAGTTCTAACGTCCCTTTTTGGGTATAAAAATAATCCTTTAAACAAAGGATTATTTTTGTTGGCTCCGCATCGTGAACGATGTTAGAACCATTTTTTTAAATTTAAATGAGAATGCTTTTATCCCAGACCTCTCCGCACAGAGGCAGATTTAGTTTATTGATTGTCATATTGCTCGCTTGGCGGGACAGCTTTCGAACCTTTGATTGGGTAAAAGCGTTGCCTGTACCAGAGTTAGTGATTCGGCAAATTGGGCAATTATTAGAGCTTGCGTAAAAATATAATAAATATTCTATTCACACGGTGGCAGATTTAGTTTATTTAATATTTTCAGTGCTCCGCTTTTCTTATCATTATTAACAATCTAACAGAAAGAGGTCGTTTGTCAATATGCTATTATGCAATGCTATTATGCAAGTTAATTTCTTTGTTATTATTCCCTCAATCAATAACCTCTCTCGGACTTACGCCGTTGCCAGGGCTGGTGATTTATAATTAATTTCTATATTTTTGAATTCTACCTTCTTTAGAAACCCACATATCGCCAAATCCATAAAGTTTTCCTGATTCTGATAATTCAACCCATGATCCTTTTTCACCAATAGCAACAAACTGCGTTTTAGATTCTAGCCTTAAATTCTTAAACGCATTAAAGGCAACTTCTGCGGTTTTCTCTTGAGAGTGGACAAGACACCCCAAATCGATAATACCCCAACCTTTCTTCCATATTGCTCTATTGTCTTCAATGTCTGTATACCAAGCAGCGAGCGCCTGAACACCAGCGCTTATCCCGACAATAACAATGCCTTTTTTTATTGCACGTTTTAATACCGGTAATAATTGCCAACGATCAAACAAAGATAGAAGATATTCTGTTTTTCCTCCTCCAAAATAAATTACTGAAGATTCCATTATGGCTACTTCAGCTGCTTCTTTGCCTTCTAATTCAACAACCGCTCGGAAATTAAAATCATTTTCAAAAATTTTCCGCATCGAATTAATATAATCAATACTGTCTTTCGCAGCAGTTGGGAAAAAAATAAAATTAGCTCTATCTTTTTGTAAAGCAAATTTTTTTATTGCTATATCGACTGATTTTGTTTCGCCTTTTTTTATTTCACCTCCGCCTATGAGAAAAATTTTATTTTGCATAATAATATATTTAATTGAAAACAATTTTGTAAGTGATAGTTAAAAAATTACCCTCTACTAATTGCGTAAAGGGCGGTAATAATTAATTACCAATTTGGCTTTTACTTTCATACAGAAGATTTTTTATTTCTAACAATTCTGATATACCTCCAATTAGCGTTATGCCTGTTTTACGTACTTTGATATCAAGCTTTCCTGTTGTGGTTTTATTTGCCAAAACAACTCGCATTGGTATTCCTAAAAGATCGGCATCTATCAAAGAACGCCCTATTGATTGATCTCTTAAGTCTAATAATACAGTACAGCCTAATATTTCTAGATTTTTGGTTAATTTCTTCGCTTCTTCGGCTCGTTCCTGATTAGCTATCAAGTGTATATCAAACGGCGCTATTTCTATGGGCCAAACCAACCCATGTTCGTCGTGATAATACTCGGCGAGTATTTGCATCAATCGACTTAAACCAATACCCCCGACGGCAGTCTGAATCGGCTTATTACTACCTATCGACAACGCATTCATTTTCCCGGTAATAATAGTGCCATGACGCACTATATCTCCGAGCTCCACAGCCGGTACGTTTTCCATTAAATGGCCGCAATTAGGACAAACATCCATTATTTGTTTACCAAACCTATAAGAATTGATGCATGCTGTACATGTATGCACAAAACACTGTTTGGTGGCGGAAGGAACCCAAAAAGAATCAGCTGGAGATTCTAACGGTGCGAAATAATACGACGCTTTCTTGTAAGGCAAACCTAACCAGCCCAAGAAAGACCGCATTACTTCATCCATCCGATGCATTTCCTCGCTTAATTCGATTTCATTCCGCGCCAATATATACATATCGCCCATTACAAACGATCTGCTGCGGATAAAACCATGACTAGGTTGCAATTCATTGCGTATGCGTTCTCCAATCTGGAAATAGCGAAGAGGCATATCCTTGTCTTTGAAATCCGACTGGCAAAATAAATTTACCATTGATTCTTCCTGAGTGGGATTTATAACATATCTTTTCCCGTCTTTAAGAGTAGTTTCACAGAACAATCCGGCAAAACGTTCAGCACGTCCCGATTTCTCCCATAAAAACATTTCTTGAAGGCTAGGTAAAAACATTTCCCAAAATCCTTGCTCACGACAAAACCTCCTAAATGCTCCTGAAATTTTTTCAAGAACCAATACGGCAGGGGGTAAAAGTGCAATACATCCCGACGATATTTTTTTTGCATACCCAGCAGATTCAAGCCAAATTAAGCCATCAGCGTCATTCCGTTGTGGCAGTTTCGTTCTAAAAAGTCCCGATGAATAAAGCATTCATATCACCTCTTTGTTTTATATTAAATTCGTCAGTTAAAGAACTGCTTAAAGTATAGTTAATATCTATCGTATAGTCAATATCCCTGCTCAAAATCTGACATTTCTACTTTGGGTTGACAATCCCTGCTCACAAACAAATCAAATTATTCACCGAAAATTTTGGCATTCATCGCAATTTCTTTGAGTATTGTCTGCATAAACCTACATTTTTGCCTATCTATCTCCTTGCCGGAGATAATCTGGAATGCCGGACAAGGACCGCCGCAAATATGACGTGCTTCGCATTTACTACACTGGCTGATTCTCTTAATAGGAATATTCATTTTCCCCTTGAAATTAGTCAGAAGGACATCATTCCAATTTTGAGAGCAAAAAGACAAGTGCCCCTCAGTGCTAATCGAAGCCATTATATACCCATTATTAAACATACAAGGACAGTGGCGCTTAATATTATTTGCTAAAGAAAAAAGTATCGGCGACGCTGCGGAGTCTATTGTAACTTTATTTTTCCTAGCAATACGTACAAGCTTCACTAATATTTGTGCATATTTTTCTCCATCAATATTCCATGCCAAAGACCGATAATGAAATGGTGTGTTTATCGTTATCGTTTTAGAAGGAAATGTTTTTAATGTGCCACGAAAAATTTTCGGCAATTGATCCAAAAAACCGGCATGCGGAGTTATAAGAACATGCGTATCTATTCCCGCTTTTATTAAACGATAGTAATTATGTTTTGTGTCCTTAAAACTGCCACGCCCGTTTTTATAAATCCTGAATTTATTGTTAATATTTTCTGGCCCATCTATAGAAACTCCAATTTTAAAATCATTCTTCTTAAAAAACCTTATCATATTATCATTAAGAAATGTAAGGTTGGTTGTCATTGTATAAAACGGCTTAATCATCTTCCTTGTTTTGACAGCTTCATTAACCATGTCTACTGTCCGTTTGATATGATCAAACCTAATCAATGGCTCACCCCCAAAAAAATGATACGTAATTTTTTCTGATGTTCCGTAAGAAATTGTTTTCTTAATTACAGTCTCAAGTGTAGCATGAGACATTGTTTTTAAATTATTACGATTCTTCGTAACAAAACATTCGGGGCATTTTAAATTACACTCCTCAGTAAGAGCAATTCTAAAAGCACGGATATCTGGGTTTAAATTGAAAACTTTCGGATAAGGTATAGATTTCGATCGACTAAAAAAACCAAGCTCGTCAAGTTCTTTAAGCACACGCCATGCCTCCTTTTGTTTAGAAAGTGGCATGGAAATTATTACCTTTTTTGGATCTCTGGCAATTTTAAAAGCGTTTAATATGACAAGATGAGAAGAACCGACTTCCGCATAATTCAGTGTCTCTTCATCAAAAATAGTGATCTTCCCTCTTGATCCGGAATAAACCCGAAAAGGATGAGCTGATATTTTTTTCATATAATTATTTCCAAAATCTAGGATTATCAAAAAGCGAAACGCAATGAACACCGAAACAATTAGGTAGTTTTTCACTTTTCGATAATATATTATTATCAATATTAGCTATTATCTCAGAAACCGGATCATTGAATAGATTACCCAGTTTTATATCTGGCCGATGGAAACACGGCGTCAAATCACCTTCGGCGCTACAAACAAAATACTCCTTACCCATACAACAGAGGGCGTTCGGTAATAGATTCTTGTTATTAAAAATCGCTTCCGTAAGCGCTATATAATCCTTTATATGCGTTGATTTATTTTTTTGCGAAATTTTTTTTATGGCATTAAAAATAATATTGTCTTTATTCTCTGTATTTAATTGCTGCATTTTTCCTTTTGGAATAAAGACTTCTTGAAATCGAATATCCGAAATACCAAGACCTTGAAGCCAATTAATAGTTTCATCTAATGTGGAAGCATTTTTCTTTGTTACTACCGTCGTCGTCGCCACATTTCGATAGCCACGCGAAATCAATCCCTTAATAGCATATACGGTGTCATCAAATCTACCACGTTGTTTATTGTGTACTTCTCTTATATGAGAATCTATGGAAATATCAATCCTGTCCACATTGAGCCTTATTATCGTATCCAAATCGGCATCAGTAAGAAAAGTTGCACTGGTGTTTATTATTACCGGAATTTTTTTCTTTTTTATTTCACGAATAATAATATATGTTTCTTGCTTTAATTTTAAATGCAAAGGTTCGCCACCGGTTAAAATAACTTTATCAAAATTAAGCGCTTCTATTTTATCAGCAAAAATCTCAGCTTTATCTGGACTAATTTTTGAGGCTACTCGTTTTTGATATCCAGTCGCATAAAAACAATAGGCGCAACTAATATTACATAAATTATTTACCATCAAAAATAAACAGCGCATATTTATTATATTTATACAGTAAAAAATACATTGTCAGACAAAATATGTTAATTAAGGATACTTAATTATAAAAATTCCCCTTGCAATCAAAAAAACAAGAGGAATTTTAAAATGTGATATAGTAATTCTCTCTTAACCAGATTGACATGATGTCCTTGCTTTCTGTGTAGCTATATTAACTTTTTTTGCTTTTTTTTGTGATTTCATAGTAATAATATTCCTTTTATAATCATCAAATTAACCCTTAAATATTTCGACTTTTAATTTTTATAATAAAAACGGACACTGACCTTTAATCAAATATAGTATATTTCTCCTTATCTGTCAATGGCTCGTGCCTACATTCTGCTCCGAAGTGCAACATCATAAAGGACATCCAAAGCCTGGTATAATAGTTAAGTCTTCACTTAATTATTAACCAACAAATAGATGCCCTACAAACATATTACACCAGATCAGAGAAATGAGCTATCTGCCCTTAAAAGAACTAAAATAAGACAGGAAGAAATCGCTCAATTATTGGGAAAAAACAGAACGACAATTTACAGGGAAATTATAAGAAACAAAAATAAGAATGGAAAATACGATGCCAGAATCGCCAAACAAAAAACCAAAAAAAGAAGAATAAAAGCCAACCAAAGATTCAGAAAAATAGAAAATAACAGATGGTTGAGAACATATCTAATTAAAAAAATAAAAGTATTGGTCGCCAGAACAGATTGCGGGAAGAATAAAAAGGAAATGGCCAGAAGACAAATCAAAACATATCGGCAAAGACAGCATCTATGATTTCATATATACTGAAAGAAAAGATCTGGTAAAATATCTCCGATGCCAGAAGGGAAAATATCGCAGAAGGTATGGCACGAGAATTAGAGAAAAACAGCGAGAGGAAGCTAAAAAGAAGAGGATTGATACAAGGCCTGAAATTGTTAAAACGAGAGAAAGAATCGGCGATTGGGAAGGAGATACTATTGTCGGCAAAGAAAAAACAATTCATATTTTGACTCATGTGGAAAGAAAAAGCGGAATGCTGTTTGCGGATAAGTTGGAAAAAGCGACAGCGGAATTAACTAGAGAAAAAACTATTAAGAGATTTGAAAAAATACCAAGAAAGAAAAAATACACGCTCACTTATGATAATGGAACAACCTTTGCTAGCCATCAAGATACTGAAAGAAAGATAAAAATAGGCATTTATTTTGCTTTTCCTTATCATTCTTGGGAAAGAGGATGCAACGAAAACGCTAATGGGCTTCTCAGGCAATTCTTTCCCAAAAAATCATCATTCGCAAATATTAATCAAAAAGATATTGACAAAGCCTATCGGCTCATTAATAATAGACCAAGAAAGAGGCTTAACTATCTAACTCCTTACGAAGTGTTCTATGAGAAATAATTTCTTAAAAAATGTTGCACTTTGGAATAGAATTCAAGGTGTCTACAATGATTCGTGACACAAACTCGCGACAGAGAGCATAACATTATCTATCAAACAGCCCTTCTGTGTTAATTTTCGGTCAAGTAAACCAGAGATTACCCTATTCTATTCTTAAACTCCTTAATAATATTCTCACATCCTTCCGCTCTCACATATCCCATGCTTTTTTATAATCTGGGAACTCATTGGTTTTCTTAATCTCTCTGTCCGGATCTTTTTGTTTGAAATATTTCAAAAAGATATGCTCAAGAAAGGCATGCACTAGAATATGAATGCGAACATTGAATGATTCGTTTTTATATTTATTCTCAAAATATTTCCACGATTTCGCTGCTTGTTTTAAGTTTCCGTCTTGAATAAACAACTGATGAATCAGCTCATGAATTAAGTTATCGATAAAACGATCTGGCTCTTCGTAGGCTCGTAATGTTAAAGGATCAGAGAATGGTACGCAGTTTCCTACCAACAACCTAAGCCGATTGTTGATTGGAATAAATGGCTAATGTTAGCTATAAATCGTTGTTTTGTTGCTAAAATATCATGCAGTTATATAGACCTATTTATGTCGACTTTTGCTCTGGAAAAAATCCCGAAATTGGGACAATACTGCTCTGAAATTGTAACGAATTAACTACAAATTAATCTTACCAGATAATAACGGATATGTCAACGCTCGCTCGCTCAGTCTTGTCTGATATAAGATGCTCCGCGAGAGGGATTCGAACCCCCGACCAATTGGTTAACAGCCAACTGCTCTACCACTGAGCTATCGCGGAATAAAAAAAGTGATTTTTATTTCGTTTCAAAACGAACAAATAACAACCAACTCACAACTTTAAAAATCACTCTAATAATATACTATTAAAACTTTCATTCGTCAACACCAAAAAAGTTTAAATTAATAATCAAGCAATCTTTTTGATTCTCTATGCTTTCTAATTTTTTCAAGTGCTTTTGCTTCAATCTGCCTAATTCTTTCTCTTGTCACACCAAATTCCTGTCCAATTTCCTCCAAAGTATGAGTCACTCCATCTTCAAGTCCAAAACGTAATTTCAAAATTTTCTGTTCTCTTGGAGAAAGTTCAACTAAAATTTCTTTCACATACCCCTTAAGTAGCTGTCTTCCTGCAGATTGAGATGGAAGAACTGCATCAGTGTCTTCTATAAAATCACGAAGAGTACTGTCGTCATCATCTTCACCGACAGAAGTCTCAAGTGAAACCGTATCTTGAGATATTTTCATAATATGTCTAACTTTTTCAACTTCAATATTCATTTCAGATGCAATTTCCTCTGGTAATGGTTCTCTTCCTAAATCCTGAACAAGACGCCTTGTTACCTGAGAAAACTTATTTATTGTTTCAACCATATGAACTGGAATTCTAATCGTGCGAGATTGATCTGCTATTGCTCTCGTAATCGCTTGACGAATCCACCATGTTGCATATGTTGAAAATTTATATCCCTTTCTATAATCAAATTTTTCAACAGCTCTGAATAGTCCAATATTTCCTTCTTGAATTAAATCCAATAAACTCAAATTTGCACTTCTTCCAACATATTTTTTTGCAATACTTACAACCAAACGAAGGTTTGCTTCAGAAAGCATCTGCTTAGCGGCCACATCACCCTTTTCTTTTCTTTTTGATAAAGAGACTTCTTCTTCCCCAGTCAAAAGAGACACTCTTCCAATCTCACGCAGATACATTTGAACAGAATCGCTGGAAATATTATCAAGAGACAATTCTCTTATTTCTTTTTCTACTTCTTTCTTGGTTTTTTTACTAACATCTTCTTTGGCATCAGAAACATCAATTATATCAACATTGCTTACTACCTTTATATTTTCTTGTTCAAATTTGTCATATAGCAATTCAAGTTGACCAATATCATTTTCAATATCAGGAATTATTTTTATAATCTCTTCTTCGGTTACAAAACCTTTCGATTTTCCCCTACTCATTAATTCTTCAATTTGATTATTAATGTTTTCATTTTCAACATCCTGCTTCTTTAAGTCTTTCTTTTTCAATTTTCCTGGCTTTATGCTCTTCCCTTTTTGCTTTCTTTTAAGTTTTGAAGATTTTCTCGCAATTGATTTTTTTGCTATTTTCTCTTTTTTCGCTTTTGCTTTTGCTTTTACAACAGTTTTAACTGTTTTCTTTTTCGGAGTTACTTTTTTCACTGTTTTCTTTTTTTTTGCTTTTGCTGTTACAACAGTTTTAGCTTCTTTCTTTTTCGGAGTTACTTTTTTCATTGTTTTCTTTTTCATCAATTTTGATTTTATCAATTTAATTGTTTTTTTATTTTTTATTTTTTTTGTTTTCATAATATGTCTATTACAAAATAAATATAAATTATATTTTTTTAAAATTATTCTGAATCCAAATCATTAATTTCTTTGATGTATCTCGCATGATTTTCGATGTCATCCTGACTTGCATTATTACCCCTTTTTTTAATATCACTTTCAAGCTGTATTAACTTTTCTTTCAGAATTATTTTCCTTAAATTTGATATGCAAATTTTTGCCTCCTTGTGTACATTCCCAATTTCATCTATTTCCGATTCAATCGCAAGAGTAGCCGTATCCCAAATATAAGAAAGTGATTTATGCTGACTATCAACATCTCTATTAATTGAAATTTCACTCTTTAGGTTTGAAAGGATTTCATCATTTAATTTATTTTCTTTTAAATATAGATTTCTAATCAATGTATAAATTTGATTTATTCTGTCATTTGAAAAACAATTTTCTAAATCAAGAAATAATTCCCCAAAAAAATGAGGATAAAGAATGATAAGACCCAGAATTCTTTCTTGAAGTTGATCTGTTCTATTCACGACTTCTGCTTTTTGAAAATCGCTTTGGGCAATTTGATTATTAAATCCAGATTTTTTTCTTTTAATTTTATTTTCATATTCAAAAATAAATTTTTCATCAACTCCAAGTTTATTTGAGAGCATATTTCGATATACTCCCCTGTCAATGTCGTTTGACATTTTTACAATAATTTCCAAAAGTTCTTCTGCTATTTTCTTTTTTCCTTCAACGCTATCTTTGTCATATTTTGAAAAAGCAGTTTCAAAATAAAAGTCCATAATCGGTTTTTGATTTTTTACAGAATCAACCCATAACTCTGGATTACTTTTCACACAATCAGCAGGATCTTTTCCTTCGGCAATTGTGATAACACCAACATTCATTCCCTCAGATAAAGCAATTTCAATTCCTCTTTGTGCGGCTCGGATTCCAGCAGAATCCATATCAAAAGAAAATGCAATATTATCCGTATATCTTTTAATAATTTTGATTTGATCTGATGTCAATGCTGTACCAGATGTTGCAACTACATTTTCAACTCCAGCTTGAAAAGATGCAATAACATCCATATTTCCTTCAACCATTACGCATAGATCATTTTTTCTGATTGATATTTTCGCCTTGTCTAAACCATATAAAACCCTGCCTTTATTATAAATAATTGTCTCGGGATTATTAATATATTTTGCACTGTTTTCATCAGCTCCAGGCATAACACGAGAACTAAACCCAATTGTCTGACCACTGATATTTTCTATTGGAAACATAATTCTTCCTCTAAATCTGTCATAATATCCCCCTTTATCTTTTTTTACAGTCATTCCAGAAGAAAAAATATCTTCCTCTTTATATCCTTTCTTTTTCAAAAAGCTACTCAATATATCCCATGAATCTGGAGCATATCCGATTTGAAATTTTTCGATAATATCATTTGTAAGTCCTCTTTTTATTAGGTATTCATGGGCAATCTTACCCTTCTTGATTTTCAAACATTCTTGATAAAATTTTCTTGATAAATCAATTATCTCAAATATTTTTGTCTTTTTGCCCGTATTTTCGTATTTTGATTTTTTAATTTCAACCCCTGCTTTTTCCCCAAGTAATTTCAATGCTTCTGGAAATTCCAGCCCTTCCATTTTCATCACAAAAGTAAAAATGTCTCCCCCTTCGCCACAACCAAAACAATGCCAAATCTGACGCTCTGGACTTATCATAAATGAAGGTGTTTTTTCATTATGAAATGGGCAATTTGCTTTCAAATTTCTACCCGCCCTTTGAGTCTGAAGATAACCCGAAAGCACCTCCTCGACGCTTAATCTTGATTTGATTTCATCCACTTGAGAGTTCAACATAAAACCAGCGATAAACAAATTATCTTTATCTTAGATTACCATTTTAAGTGATTTGGGTCAAACTCATATTTTATTTTTGATTAATATTCACAGCAACTATCTTTAGCGTTTTTGTTGTTAAATTTTAATTCAAAAGCTTTTCTATTTCCTTTGCAATCTTTTCTCCGTCATGCCTAATCAAACTTCTTTGCAAATTGTCAGATTTATCTTTCTTAATCTCCTCGCTACTAAGAAAATCCGCTCGAATAACATGCCTATCGCCTCTGCTTAAATCATCTTCAACGGGAAAATCATTTTCATTTTCATATTTCCTAATGATATCTTCAGGCAATTTTGCAGAATTTAGAAATATATAATCTAATTTTCTGTATAGCATATATTTTTCAACAATCCTCACATGATCAGATGCAGTAAAACCATAAGTCTCTCCAAAGCTGGTCATAATATTTGTTGTATAAATAATTTTAGCTTTTGTATCTCTTATTGCGTTTGCAATCCCATCCACAACAAGATTAACCATCAGACTTGTATATAAATCTCCTGGTCCAATAATTACAGCGTCAGCATCAATAATTGCATCTACCGCATCAGGATTTGCTATTGAAGATGGTTCAAGATATATTTTTTCAATTTTCAATTTTCCATCATGTTTCGGCTCATCTATATTATGTTCTCCCAGAACTTTCAATCCATTTTCATATTCTGCAACCAGATTTGAATCAGAATCTGTGACTGGAATCACTCTACCTTTGATTTTCAAAATACTACCCGTTTTTTCTATGGCCGTCATTTGATTTCCTAAAATATCAGTTAGCGCCGCCATAAACAAATTCCCAAAAGTCATACCCTTAATACCAACTCCTTCATTAAATCTGTACATAAAAAGTTTTCGCATCAGACTT
Source organism: Patescibacteria group bacterium (assembly GCA_029210775.1). Classification (GTDB taxonomy): domain Bacteria; phylum Patescibacteriota; class Minisyncoccia; order JAHIHE01; family JAGLIN01; genus JARGGI01. Next base: position 59,270 of record JARGGI010000003.1, read on the forward strand.
TGTGAATCATTTTTCCCCTCATCTGTTAACGCAACGAGACATTGTCTGACATCACTCGTTGGAAGAATTCCAAACTCATCTCGGATAATCTTATTACTTCCTCCGCTATCTGCCATTGAAACGATTGCTGAAATATCAAAATTATATTTTTTCAAACCAAGCAACAAATTAAATGTCCCCGTTCCTCCTCCAATTGTGACAATTCTTTTCATTAATATTTTTTACTATTTAAAATTTATAATTTCTTTTGCCAAGAGTTCAGCTGAATTTGTTATATTACTGTTGTATTTTCTTATTCTACTTTTCATATTAGCTCCAAAACCATCTTCTTGCAATAACTTAAATAATTGCTTTATCAAAACATCGGGATTTAGGTTTTCTTCCTTGATTATAGTCAGTAGGCCTTTTTCAAAAAAATATTCCGCATTTTTATACTGATGATTATTTGCAGATGTTGGAAGTGGAATTATAATACTTTGTTTTTCCGCTGCAATTATTTCAGAGAGACTATTTGCACCGGCTCTCGAAATCACAATTTCCGAGAGAGCATATGCGTCTTTTAAATTATCCGTTAGAAACGGGTAAACCTTATATCTACTTATTCTTTTCAATTTTATTTTCTTGATCTTACTTTTTATTTCTTCATAATTTTTCTCTCCACATATGTGAATAATCTGCACTTTTTCAAGAAGATCTGAAAGTGATTTCAAAACAACTTCATTAATTTTCACAGCTCCCTGACTTCCACCAAAAACAAGAACTGTTGGTATATTATCTTTTAAATCAAAAACATTTTTAGCTCTCTCTTTATTTCCATTCAGAATTTCCTCTCTAATCGGATTTCCAGCATAAACAACTTTATTAAAAGCAAAATATTTTTCTGAATCTGAAAAGGAAACAAATATTTTTGAAGCAAACTTTGAAATTATCCGATTTGCAAGACCTGGCACTACATCTGATTCATGCGTAATAATTGGAATTTGAAAAATCCATGCGCCAACAACAGGAGGAACGCTTGCGTAACCACCTTTAGAAAAAACTATATTTGGCTTAAAGTTATAGATAGTAAATAACGATTGAATAATGCCAACTGGAAATTTAATTAAATCAAAAATATTTTCAATTGAAATATATCTTCGAAGCTTTCCCGCATTTATTACTTTCACATTTATTCCTTTATTTTTAATAACTTGATTAAAATTACTTTTAGGACCCACAAACAGAAATTCAACCTTTCCATCTTTAAGTTTTCTTAACTTATCTACAACTGCCAAAATTGGCATAATATGTCCTCCTGTTCCGCCACCTGTTAATAATATTTTCATAATTAAATAATATTACTTTATTGTTATTACTACCGTCATTTTGAAAAGTGACTAAGAAAAATCCAAAATCTATTCACTTAAAATCTTTTATTGCTTAATACAAAACTTTTTAAGAAATTCTTCAAGTTCGATCTACTGGATTTCGTTCAAAAAATACAAATAAGATAATTTAGGTCAGTTCTATTATGTTGTTAAATGTTTTATGTTTTATGTTAAAATGAATATTCCTTGCCACCAGTTTAAATCTATTATATCATTATATTATTGAAAAACAAAAAATTTTAAAAATAACAATTAATAACTCAAACAATGCAAAAATTTATTATAAATGGCGGAAAACGGCTAAGAGGAAAAATAGATGTAATGGGAGCCAAAAATGCAGCAACGCCTATCCTTTCGGCGTGTCTTTTAACAAAAGATGAATGTATAATCGACAACATCCCCCTTATCAATGATGTTTTAAAAATGATTGAACTTCTTGAAAGCATGGGAGTTGAGACTGAATGGGTTGAAAAAAGAAGACTAAAAATTAAAGCTGGCGATGATGTTGATCCAGAAAAAATGAATTTTGAAATTATAGGACATATGAGATCATCAATTTTACTTCTCGGAAGTATGCTTGCACGATTCGGAAAGTTCAAAATTAAACAACCAGGTGGATGCATTATCGGAGCAAGACCTGTCGGAGTTCACTTTGACGCGCTTGAAGCACTCGGAACAACTATAACATCAGAAAATGGATTTTATTGTTTTGAAGCAAAAAAACTTATTGGAAAAAAAATCATTCTCAAAGAATTTTCAGTAACCGCAACTGAAAACCTAATGATGGCAGCCACGCTCGCCGAAGGAACAACAACAATCAAAATTGCAGCCATTGAACCTCATGTTCAAGATCTAGCAAGATTTCTAAACAAAATGGGAGCAAAAATTAAAGGCCTTGGGGTTCATACAATTCAAATTGAAGGAGTTGCAAAACTTCATAGTGCAGAACATAAAATTATTCCAGACCCTATTGAAGCTGGAACTTTTGCAATTGCTGCTGCTGCCACAAAAGGAGATGTTGAAATCAATAATGTCAATCCCCATGAACTTGATTTGGTCTTAGAAAAACTCAAAGAAATTGGTGCAAATATTGAAATAAAAGAAAATAAATTAATCATTAAGCCCGCAATAAAGTTTAATGCAATCAAAAAAATTGAGACCAGAACCTATCCAGGAATTCCAACTGACCTTCAAGCTCCTTTTGCTGTGCTTGCAACTCAAGCAGAGGGAACCACCCTGATTCACGACACAATGTATGAAGGCCGTCTATCTTATATAAACGAACTTAATAAAATGGGAGCAAATGCAATTATATGTGATCCTCACAGAGCACTAATCACTGGAACAACTCCTCTTTACGGACAAGAGATTACTAGTTTTGACCTTCGTGCAGGCGCAACGCTTATCATTGCAGCGCTACTTGCCACAGGGCAAAGCACGATTAGTAAAATTGAGCAAGTTGATCGAGGTTATGAAAAAATTGAAGAAAGATTACAAAATATCGGTGCAGATATAAAGAGGATCAAATTTTAAAATTAGAAACTAAAAAATAGAAATTTACTGACTCCACGCTCCACGTGGAGTCTTTTTTGATTTTTTAAAAAAAATAAACGAAAAAAATGGCGTTAAAACCATTGATTTAAAAAAGTCTTTCTTCTGTCGTAGCATCAACCTCAACGGATAACTTAAATCCTAATACAACTTTAATATTATATCAACCTGCGCAAGTAGAAATATTTAATAACATATACTTGAGATTAAATTATTCCACCGTCACGCTCTTTGCCAAATTCCTTGGCTTATCAATATCAAAACCAAATTCAATACCCATATATGCTGCAAAAAGATGAAGTGGAATGGCCGTTAAAATTGGGGTCAACATCTCTAATGTTTTTGGAATATAAATCACATCATCCGCAATTTCTTTTATATCTTCATTTCCCTCAGTCGCAACGGCAATTATTTTACCCTTTCTCGCTTTTACCTCTTCCATATTGCTCCACATTTTATCATAAACACTATCAGTCGAAGCAATAAAAAAACAAGGAAAATCTTCATCAATCATTGCAATTGGACCATGCTTCATTTCACCTCCCGCATAACCTTCAGCATGAATTTTATATGCAACTTCTTTCAATTTCAATGCACCTTCATTTGCAACTGGATAATTATATTTTCTTCCCAAATAAAGAAAATTATTATACTTTGAATATTTTTTCGCCAACTTCTTTATATCTTCCTTTGTATCTAATACTTGCTCCATTAACTTTGGTAATTTTTTTAATTCATCAGTTATCCTCTTTCCAGTTATCATTGACATCTCTCTTGTTCTTCCTAAATATACCGTCAAAAGAGCAAGAACAACAATTTGCGACATTAGGGCTTTTGTAGAAGCAACGGAAATTTCAGGTCCAGCGTGGTTATAAATCCCCGCTTCAGTCTCTCTTGCAATTGTGCTTCCAACAGTATTAACGATACCCAGTGATAAAGCTCCTTTTCTTTTTGCCTCTTGCAATGATGCAATCGTGTCAGCTGTCTCTCCCGACTGACTTATCGCAAGAATTGCTGTTTTTGAATCAATCACAGGTTTTCTATATCTAAATTCACTCCCAATCTCAACTTCAACTGGAATTCCTGCATACTCCTCAAGCATATATTCTCCAATCATACCAGCATAATTTGCAGTTCCACAAGCAATGATGATAATCCGATTTATATCACGTAATCTTTTTTGATCAAGAACTTCCAAACCACCCAATTTCACCAAACCTTTTTCAGAAATTATCCTTCCTCTAATTGAATTTTGAACAACTTCAGGACCTTCAAAAATTTCTTTCAATAAAAAATAGTCATGACCTCCTTTTTGTATCTCAGAAACATCCAAATCAATTTTACAATGTTCTTTGTGAATTTGATTATTATTAGTTGTTGAACTAATTTTATATTTATCTTTTTCAATCACGCCCATTTCATTGTCATCAAGATAGATAACCCTATCAGTATAACCAACAAGAGCCGAAGCATCAGATGCTACAAAATATTCACCATCTCCAATACCAATTACAAGCGGGCTTCCTTTTTTTGCAACAATAATTTTACCTGGGTCACTTTTTGAAACAACAGCAATTGCATAAGCTCCATCAACATGCCTCAAACAATCAAATACAGCCTGCTGTAAATTTCCATCAAAATGACTTTCAATTAAGTGTGCTAAAATTTCCGTGTCCGTTTCTGATTCCATTTGATGTCCAGATTTCTCAAGACTTTTTTTTAATGATTTATAGTTTTCAATTATTCCATTATGAACAATAAAAATATTCTTTTTACAATCATGATGCGGATGAGTATTCTTTTCAGACGGACATCCGTGGGTTGCCCATCTTGTATGAGCAATACCAACAAAACCAGTCATTTCTTTCTCTTTTTTCATTTTTTCTTCCAATTCATTTATCTTTCCAACTGATCTAACACAACTTAAAGAACCATCTTCATTTAAGACAGTCATTCCTGCTGAATCATATCCTCTATATTCAAGTTTTTTTAATGCATTTAATAAGAACTCATTCGCCTTATTTTTTCCAACATAACCCGCAATGCCACACATAATTTAATATAAATAAGTTAACTATTTTTATTTTAGTTTAGTAAACAAAAATGGTCAAATGAACGCAAAAAAAAACAGAATTATGATTATCCTGTTTTAATCCATACTAATCATTACCACCCCTTTACTTCCAATCCATTTTCAGCCGCTTTTCTTTGTGCTGCTTGCTTACTAATCCCATCACCTTCCGCGATTTTTTCTTCTCCCAAAAACACACCTATCATAAAATGTTTATCGTGATCAGGACCCCATTCTTTTATAACTTTATATGCAGGAGTAATGCCCACTCTTTCTTGAGCCTCTTCTTGAAATTTACTTTTTGCATCTTGATAAAGTTTATCATCTAAAATATTATCCATTTTTGTTAAAAAATGTTGCTCTATAAATTTCTTTGAATTTTTATAACCTTGATCGAGATATATTGCCCCAATTACTGCTTCAAGAGCATTAGCAATAATATATTGACGAGCCCTTCCCGTGTCCTTTGACTCACCCTTACTCATTAGTAAAAAATCTTCCAAGCCAATCTCTTGTGAAATTTTAGCAAGCATTTTTCGGTTTACCAAAGCAGCACGAAAATTCGTTAATTCTCCTTCTGGATTTGAAAAATTATTATACAAAAATTCCGTCGTAACAAGCTCCAACACTGCATCTCCCAAAAATTCAAGTCTTTCATTATGATCAAGTTCAAAATCTTTGTGCTCATTTAGATATGACCTATGGACAAGCGCTTGTCTTAAAAGGTCTTTATTTTTAAATTTTATAACAATTTTTTTTTCAAGTTTTTTTAAATCATTCATGAATTTCTTTTTAATTTTATTTCTTATAAACAAAAAAAACTAATCTTTTTTAGTTTTTTTTACTTCTGTTTTTTCTTTATACAAAGATCCAAGAACACCATTTATAAACTTTCCACTTGAACTTCCTCCAAAAGATTTTGCAAGTTCTATCGCTTCGTTAATGGCAACTTTAGGAGGAACATCTTTTCTTTTACTAAACATCAGTTCATAAATCCCAACTCTAAGAATATTTCTATCAATTATCGTCACTTGATCAAGTGGCCATTCAGGTGCAAGTCTTTTAATAGTTGAATTTATTTCTTTCAAATTTTTATATACTCCATTTACAACATTTGAAATAAAATCATCTTTTTCCATTCCCAATCCATATTCTTTAATATTGCATTGAACGATTCGATCAAGTTTTTTTTTGTTAAATCTATTCTTTTTATCAACAACATCAACTACAGAACTTTGAAAATCCCACTCATATAAGCTCTGCATTGTTATAGACCTAGAAAGGTGCCTGCTGGACATATTGTTTATAATCTCGCTAATTATTTAAAAAACAAATTTTGTTAATATTTAATTGCTTTTAACTTCCAGTTTTTCTTGAGACGCATTCTTGAAATTTTTTTCATCAACCTTTTCACTTTTCTGTTGCTTCTTTACAGCCTTTTCTTCTTTCTTCTTGTTGTCTTTCTCAATTTTTATACGTTTTTTTCTTGGAAGTTTTTTAAGAACATTAATTACTTCTTTTCCTTTATAAAAACCGCAACTTTCACAAACACAATGTGGCTTTACTGCTTTTCCGCACTTTTGACATTTTGCTAAATTGATTGTTTTCAAGGCATGATGAGATCTGCGTTGATTTCTCGCAGATTTGGTTGTTTTCTTCTTTGGATGTGGCATATTTTTTCTTCAGTTAATTTTAAGTTCTTCTGTTTATATATCTATAAAACATATTACAGTAATTTAATTCATTTTGCAAGTTTTTTATTATTTGTGAAAATATTATAAGTGAAAAAATTTTTTAATAGGTTCAAAAGTCTTTCTATGAATTTTACATGGACCCTTTTTCATAATCATTTCAATATGCTGTTTAGTTCCATATCCCTTATGACTTGCAAATCCATATCCTGGATATTCCTTGTCAAAATCTATTAATATTCGATCTCTTGTTACTTTTGCAATAATGGACGCTGCACTTACAGAAAAAACATATCTATCTGCTTTTGGAATTGCCATTTGGCTTGCTGGAAAATCTTCAATTGTGCTTATTCCATCAATAATTAAAAAATCGGGATTGCCCTTTAGATTTTCAACTGCCCTTCTCATAGCAAGCTTTGTGGCTTCAAGTATATTTATTTTATCAATGACATCTTCTGATATTACGCTAACTCCCCAATCTTGAGATTCTTCAACTATCATTTGATAGAAACATTCTCTTTTCTTTTCCGAAAAAGTTTTTGAATCTCTAACCCCCTTTATTATTAAATTATTTATACTTTTTGCATTATTAAAAACAACCGCAGCTGCCACGACAGGACCGGCTAATGGACCACGACCCGCTTCATCAATTCCAGCAACATATTTATAACCTCTCTGAAATAATTTTTCTTCTCTTGAGAAATCTGGTATAATCATTTTTTTATTTTGATTCTTCTAATTTATTTATTAACACAATTAAAAGGGCTTTTTCTTCATATAAATTAAAGCCCTCCTTTAATAATAATTATAATACGATACAATTTAGTGTTTATATTATAAATTTATATATTATTTTGTCAATAGATTAAATCAACATAAAAAAAGTATAAATGAATATCAAATAATAATTATTTTTGATAATTATACTACATAATTTTGCGTAATATTATTATCTTTTGTTTTCTTTTCTTCGTATAGATTTTGTTCTGAAAGCTCAATACTTATGTTGATTTTATGAGATCCCTGTGTTGGTATATATAAAGTAAAATAAGTTGTAAATTTAGATCCTGGAAAAATTTGATAACTCCCATCAAACTCCTGAACATAAACCACTTCACCGTCAACGTTCCAAATAACATCAAAAGGACCTTCATAGTCCACTTTTTCGTAATTAACAAACCTGACATTACAAGTCGGACTTTCAGGAATACCTAAAGTAGGCCAACAATATATAAATTCTGCAATTATATCAGGATAAGGTCCGTTAACCTTCCAACTTCCATCTTTAATGCTTTCCTTTTCGGCAGATACACTCTTTGCAGTTATTGCAAATAATATCACAATAACAAACAAAATTAATATTTTTTTTGTTTTCATATTCCACCGCTCTGCAATTTTATTGCATTAGTAAAATAATTTTATACTAACAATTCGTATATGTCAATCAATAATTGCTTTTTAATTCTCGTAGCTATATAATAAAATTATAAAATCTTATAAAAATATATGAATAATAGCAACAACAATTCTTCACCACTTGAAGAATATCAAGATTACTGGGACATAATTGATAAAACCCTTAACGAAGGCACTAATTCTGGATATAAAATGGCAATCATTGAAACTGAAAAAATATTGCTTTTGTCATTAAATAAAAAGAAAATTCCCGGAAAAAACATTGAAGAAAAAATAAAAAATGTTAGAAAACTAATAAAAAACCCTGACAAGCTAAATTATGCTCACACAATGTATGAAAAAATAACGAAAGAACCTGGATTTAATATTTCTTCAGAAGACACGCGAGAAATTGTAGCTGGATATTACAAAACAATATCAGACATAGAAAACATTGATTTGCAAGATTTACCAATTAAAGAAAAAATGAATTTTCTATTGCATGGCAATTTCGAAAAATATCAGAAAAACATAAAAAGATTGTTTATAATTATTTTTTTGTTTTTCCTATTGGTTTTTCTTTTATCAGAAACTACTACTGGAAATTTAATCTCAGAACAAATTACATCTTTTAGTCAGTATTTATTTTATAAAGTTTTCCTCACGTTTTTGAAAATTGGAATTGGAATAACTCTAATTTTTAGCGTTTGGCATATCTGGAAAAGAAGAAAAAGGAAACATTAATCATTACCAAATATATAAATGAAATTTACTCATCTTCACACTCACAGTCATTACAGCTTATTAGACGGTCTTGCAAAAATTGATGATTTAATTGACCGAGCACTTGAGCTTGAAATGGATTCGCTTGCACTAACAGACCATGGTGTTATGTATGGAGCAATTGAATTTTATCAAAAAGCAAAGAAGAAAAACCTAAAACCGATTTTAGGCGTTGAGGCATATGTTGCAACAAATTCAAGACATAATAAAAATCCAGGTATTGATGACAGGCGTCATCATCTTATTCTTCTTGCAAAAAATGAGACAGGTTATAAAAACTTAATCAAACTCACTACGAAAGCTCATCTTGAAGGTTTTTATTATAAACCACGCATTGACAAAGAACTGCTCAAAGAACACTACGAAGGAATAATTGCGACTTCAGCTTGCATGGCAGGAGAAATCCCACAAACAATAATCTCCAAAGGAATTGATGAAGCTGAAAAAACGATAAAAGAATATCAAGAAATTTTTGGAAAAGAAAATTTTTATCTTGAACTTCAAAATAGACCTTCAATAAAAGAACAAGGAATAATTAATAAGGGACTTATAGAGCTTTCAAAAAAAACAGGAGCTCACTTGATAGCAGCAAATGACATTCATTATCTAAAAAAGGACGATGACAAAGCACAAGATATTTTGATGTGCATTCAAATGAACAGAACAATTGACGAGCAAAACAGACTAACAATGGTCGGTGAAAATTATTCTATGATTAGTCCGAAAGAAATGATTGAGAACTTCAAATATATACCTGAAGCAATAGATAACACACAAAAGATTGTTTCCGAGTGTAATATTGATATTGAGCTTGGAAAAATTCTTCTGCCACACTTTGAAGTTCCAAATAATTTAACATCAAATCAATATCTTGAAAAGCTTTGTCGAGAAGGAATTATTAAAAGATACAATAAATCAAATGATGAAATAGAAAAAAGATTAAAATTTGAACTTGATACAATCGAAAATATGGGATTCGCTTCATATTTTTTAATCGTTCAAGATTTTGTAAACTGGTCAAAGAATCAAGGTATCGTTGTTGGTCCAGGCAGAGGAAGTGCTGCAGGTTCACTTGTCTCATATTCAATTGGCATAACCGACATTGACCCACTAAAATATAATCTTCTTTTTGAAAGATTTTTAAACCCAGATAGAATTAGTATGCCCGATATTGATCTTGATTTTGCAGACAATAGAAGGGACGAGGTGTTGAAATATGTTTCTGATAAATATGGCAAAGATCACGTCGCTCAGATTATAACATTTGGAACGATGGCCGCTCGCGCTGCGATAAGAGACACTGGCAGAGCACTTGGTTTTCCATATACATTTTGCGATAAAGTTGCAAAAACAATTCCAATGTTCACAAAGCTTCCAGATGCTCTTTCTGACGTCAAAGAATTAAAAGATTTATACGCCTCAGATTTACAAACTAAAACTCTCGTTGATAATGCCATAAAACTTGAAGGAGTAGCTCGACACAGCTCAACACATGCTTGTGGAGTTGTGATAAGTAAAAATGTTCTTAATCACTATACTCCATGTCAATTTCCGCCACAAAACAACGAGGGCATCGTAACTCAATATGAGATGCATAATATTGAGGATTTAGGATTGTTAAAAATGGATTTTCTTGGACTTAAAAATCTTACAATCATTGAAAATGCTCTGAAAATTATTTCAAAAACAAAAAATATTAAAATTGATTTAGCAAATATTCCCCTTGATGACGAGGAAACTTTAAAACTTTTTCAAAAAAGACAAACGACTGGAGTTTTTCAGTTTGAATCAAGTGGTATGAAAAGATATTTGAAAAAACTATCTCCAACTGATTTTGAAGATGTAATTGCTATGGTTGCGATGTATCGTCCAGGTCCACTTAATTCTGGAATGGTTGATGAATTTATCGACAGAAAACACAAAAGAAAAGAAGTTAAATACAAACATCCAATAATGGAAAACGCGCTAAAAAACACTTATGGCGTAATTATATATCAGGAGCAAGTTATGCAATTATCAAAAGACATGGCAAACTTCACTGGCGGACAAGCAGATACTCTTAGAAAAGCTATGGGCAAAAAAATTGCTGAATTAATGGGAAAGATGAAAACAGAATTTATACAAGGTTGTATAAAAAATAATCTAAACAAAAAACTTGCCGAAGAAACATTTTCTGATATGGAAAAGTTCGCAGAATATGGATTTAACAGATCTCATGCCGTATGTTATGCCTTTATTGGTTATCAAACCGCCTATTTGAAAGCTCACTATCCGGCAGAGTTTATGGCATCGCTTTTAACATCAGACCAAGAAAACATTGACCGTATTGCAATTGAAGTTGATGAATGCAGACAAATGGGAATTGAAGTTCTTCCACCTGATGTCAACAAAAGTTTTGTAAACTTTGGAGTTATAAACGAAAACGGAAAAGAAGAGATTAGATTTGGACTTTCTGCAATCAAAAATGTCGGTCAAAATATCGTTGAAACAATCGTTGAAGAGAGGAAAGAAAATGGAAAATACGAAGGGATTGAAGATTTTGTCTTGCGCGTGGAATCAAAAGATTTGAATAAAAAATCTATGGAAAGTTTAATTAAAACAGGATCATTCGACAGTATGGAAGAGAGAAATAAATTGCTTGTTAATATGGAAAGAATTCTAAATTTTTCTAAAGAACATCAACAAGCAAAAAACAACGGACAAGTAAGCCTGTTTGGCGATGTAAATTCAACAAAGCACGAAGTAAATAAATTAAACTTAGACGAAGCAGGGCAATTAGACAAAGCTGAGATGATGGCATGGGAAAAAGAATTATTAGGTCTTTATGTTTCTGATCACCCGCTAAAAGAATATTCATCCTATCTAAGAAATAAATTCAAAGGCATAAATAATCTATCAAGTGACCTGGTTAACCAAATTGTAAAAATAGGTGGAATTATAACTAAAATTCAAAAAATTATTACAAAGAGAGGACAAACAATGGTCTTTGCTGTATTAGAAGATTTGACAGGAAAAATTGAGATTCTCGTCTTTCCAAAGCTTCTTGATGAAAATCAAGAAATTTGGAAAGAAGGAAATATTGTTTGGGTGAAAGGAAAATTGAGCGACAAGGATGGTGTTTTTAAATTACTTGCTGAAGAAATTAGAAGCATAAATCTTAATGAAGCAAGAAAATATTCTATAGAAAATAACGATAAAATTGATGATAAATCTGAAGTCGTTGATATTTCTACGAGTTTAGATTTCTCGGCTTCTACTCGAAATGACAGCATTAAAAATTCTATAGAAATTACCGTTCCCAAAAAAGATTCCAAAGAAATAATGCAAAAACTTTCTGATATCCTAAAATCTGCTCCAACTGGCGACTGTCAAGTTTTCATTTCAATCCCCTCTTCTGATGGAAATTATAAGAAAATTAAGACGAGTAAGAATATTGAAAACAGCGAGAGCGTTTTAGGGGAAATTGTTGATGTTGTGGAGGGAAGGAATGTGAAATAAAAAAACTCGACTGATTTTATCTACTCTTTCTCTGTTTCTAAGTAAACATCCACTATAACCCAATGCCGAACTGAATGCCCTGCTAATCCTCCTGTATAACCGCCAGGAACAATAACATCAAAAATATGGGTAGATTTAATATTATTGGAATCTATAAGTTGAGCATAAACCCTTGCTTTTCCTGCTATACGAGAATTTTCAGTTATGCTTGGTATACAACAAGTATTCCACCATTCAATATGCGTAATAGTGAAATCAGACCTTATTCCTTTTTTAATTAGTTCTTTAGTTATTTGTTCTCCATGATTTTTTATCTCATCGCGATATTCTTTATTAAGTTCGTAAGATTTAGAGATTTCCCAAAAACTCAGTGCTTTTTTTGTATCACCGTTTGAAATTGCTTGTATATAAGAAGTTATCTTTGCTTCTGGCGTTTCGTTTTTAAATCTTTCCGCAAGAAGAGCAGTTATACCGTATTCACTATTAATAAAAAACCCGACTACAATTATAAGTATTGATAAAAAAATAATAAGAATTCTTTTGATATTTTTCATTTTGTAAAATATTATTGTTTAAAAAAATAAGTGAATAGTAAAGATTTTATTTTTATTACTATCCACTATAAATTTTATCTCTTTTACTTGTTTAAGGCAACTTTCCTTTGTTTAATAGTTATTCTTAATATGCCATCCTCCAAAATGAGCTCCTGGATTTTCGCCTTTTATAGTAAAAAGCCGTTTATTTTTTATGTTTCTTGAGTGGTAAGACATTAGCAAATCATCATCACTTATTATTATCCCAGTAACAACCATTGAATGATCCCAATATCCATCATTATTCCAGTCGACCTGGATGATATCACCAACTTGAAATTTAGGATAATACGGATGATCTACAGATGTCCTGTCAGCTCTCCCACTTTTATCAAGGAAATCATATAGTTCATTGGCGATAGTCCATGTATTACTATAGCCAGGACGAGTACCCCAATCATAATACCATGCATAATCACTCCAATATTGATACTTTCCAGTTTCCGTAAATCCACCAGCAAAAAGCACTTGTGAAGCAAAATTAGTACAATCTGCCCCATCAAAATATTTATATGCTGAATTGGGATTTAGAGCATAGGTCTCAGCATAATTATCAGCTACATACCTATTATAGTTATATGCCGATGCTGGCGTTGCCACTACGCAAAACGCCATTATTATTAGTAGCGTTGCTACCAATACCGTTCTTACTGTTCCTTTGGTTCTCATTTATATCTCCATCTGCCTCTTAATTCATTGAAAACAAAAATCTTTTTATTTTATTTTCTTATTAGAGGCAGTGTAGAATTTTCTAAATTTAAAAAATTCAACACTGCCTCTAAATAAATTTCAAAAGATATACTTTTTTAAAAGAACAATATTTTTATCTCTATCCTATTTATATTGGTAGAATAAATATAACAAAAAAAAAACAGATCCTGTCAAATAAAAAATATGGAAAAAGAATTTTGACAACCATCCCAAAATCATCTAAACTATATTTAGAAGTGATTGGAATGGCTACCAACCGTTCTTGGAGATTTTATTGGAGATCAGATTTTAGGCAGACTCAAGATGACATACAGGTTAAAATCTGAACTCTTAAAAAACATCTCAATCCTAACTAATTCAGGACTAAACTTCTAAACAATTTGAAAGTTGTCATTATAAATAAAAAAATTCTTCGACAAGACTGTCTGCCGACAAACAAGCACAGAATGACAAATTATTTATAAATGAAATTTGGGTGGAACCGTTCCGCATTATTTGGAACCCCAAAGCACAAGTATTCTTGGGCTTTTTTATTTAAGATTTTTCTGTCATTGCGAGGAGGATAATCGATCAAAGTGAGAAAAAGCCGACGCGGCAATCCCGCATTTAATTTCACAGAACCTTATATCAAGACCCTAATTACATAATTAAAATTTATCGCTATTCAGTCGAGCTATGTTGTGACTCGCTCGACACTCAAAAACATAATTTAAAATCATTAACAAAAAACCATGAACAAAGAACAAAAATTAGAAATTAAACGACATTCATTGGCACATATTCTTGCCAGCGCCGTTTTGGAAATGTTTCCAGAAGCAAAATTTGGCGTAGGCCCAAATATTGAAAATGGATTTTATTACGACTTTGATCTACCGAGAACACTCATCCCTGAAGACCTACCAATTCTGCAAAAAAAAATGATTAGAATCATAAACAAAAACTATCCTTTTGAAAAGCAAATCGTCAATCACGACAAGGCAATTGAACTTTTCAAAAAAGCAAAACAAGATTATAAAGTTGAGATTTTAAATGACGAAGCAAAAGATGCTGAGGTATCACTTTATAGAACAGGAGAATTTGTTGACCTTTGTCGCGGTCCGCATGTTGATTCTACTGGCGAGATAGACGCTAAATCATTCAAGCTCACCAAAATTGCTGGCGCTTATTGGCGGGGCGATGAGAAAAATAAGATGCTTCAAAGAATTTATGGCGTAGCTTTTAATAATAATACAGAATTAAAAGAGTATCAAAAACAACTTGAGGAAGCGGAAAAAAGAGATCATAAAAAACTTGGCAGAGAACTGGATTTATTTTCATTTCACCCAGAAGCTCAAGGATCTGCTTTTTGGCATCCAAGAGGAATGATAATTTGGAATGAATTAGAAAAATTCGGCAAAAGTATTAGAAAAAAATATGGCTCAGAAGAAATTCAAACTCCACAGCTTGCAAAAAAAATTCTCTGGGAAACTTCTGGACACTGGAATCACTACAAAGAAGATATGTTCTATTTTGAGAATGAAAATGAAACTTATTGTTTAAAGCCAATGGACTGCCCATTTAACATAAAAATATATCAAACAAAACAACGATCTTATAAAGAATTACCGATTAGATATACGGAAATCGGGCGTGTGATGAGAAATGAAAAATCAGGACAACTTAATGGTCTTTTCAGAGTAAGAGCAATTACTCAAGATGATGCTCATATTTTTGTACTTGAAAATCAAATTGAAGAAGAAATTTCATTACTATTGAAAATGGTAAAAGAATATTATAAAGTTTTTAATATTGAACCTGAATTTTTTCTTTCCACAAGACCTGAAAATTTCATGGGCGAAATTCCAATATGGGATAAAGCCGAAAAAAACCTCATAAATGCACTTGAAAAAGAAGATATTAAATATGGCTTAAAAGAAAAAGATGGAGCCTTTTATGGGCCTAAAATTGACATTAACATAAAAGATGCTCTTGAAAGATCGTGGCAACTAGCGACAATTCAGCTTGATTTTCAACTTCCTCAAAGATTTAATGTTGAATATATAGACGAAAATGGTGATAGAAAAACTCCAGTTCTAATCCATGCTGCGATTTTTGGATCACTTGAAAGATTCATAGGAATTATAATTGAACACACTGGAGGAAATTTTCCTCTTTGGCTCTCCCCTGTTCAAGTTAAAATTCTACCAGTCTCATCTGAAAAGCATATAAAATATGCAGAAAAATTAAATATTTTACTTTTAGAAAATAATATAAGATCAGAAATTGACGACAGCAATGAAAGCATTAACAAAAAAATCCGTGAAGCGGAAAAACAAAAAAATCCCTATATGCTCGTTGTAGGCGACAAAGAATCTGCCAGCAATTCCGTTGCGGTCAGATCTCGCGGTTCAAGAGATATTAAAACTGTGGGAGTTGAAGAATTTATTGAGGAAGTTAGGAGGAAGATTGAAAATAAGTTATAAGTAGTGAAATTTAAATAGATACAAAAACGCAAGATACAACAACTAAAAAATAACTATATTTTAATAATCAAATATTGATTATTAATTTGTAGTTTAATTAGCGTTGACAGAGATCAAAAAATATACTTTTCTTATTATAGAAGAAACAAGGGAGGAAATTAAATTGCTTAGAAAAAATAAATTAAGAGGTCTAAAGAGATTAGAGGACTATGATCTTAGTAAAATAGATGATTGCATATTTTACATAGTTGTTAAAACGCGGAAAGGAGAAGAGATATTTGATTCTGTAAAAGTAAGAAGAAATTCTCCAAGCAGTCGCCATTTATTAATTGAAGTTGGGATAAATAAAAAAAGGGGAAAAAGATATAGGTCTTTTGAAATGAAAACAAGAGTTCCAGTTTTGATTCCAATCTTATTTCCAAAATGACATGACCAGTGATTCTTGATTGAATCACTTTTTTTTGTTATTGTAAATTTATGAAATACCACATCAAAACATACGGTTGTCAAATGAACCATTCCGATTCGGAAAGAATTGCGGGGGTTTTGGAAATGGCAGGATATGAAAAAACAGCGGAGGAAAGCGAGGCAGATTTGATTGTGATCAATATGTGCAGTGTCAGAAAATCAGCCGTTGATAGAATCGCGGGGAATTTTAAAAAGTATAAAAAATATAAAATTAATAATCCAAATTTCAAAACAGTCATTACTGGTTGTGTTTTAAAAAGTGACAGAAAAAGATTTGAAAAATTGTTTGATTTAGTGCTTGATATTAAAGAAATTGAGAGTTTACCAGAAAGAATAAAGAAATGTCATTGCGAGGGAGTCAAAACGACCGAAGCAATCCCAAAACTACAATTTAATGAACCAAATAACGAGATTGCCACACTCTATACAGTTGTTCGCAATGACAATAGCAATTATTTTCATATACAACCCCAACACCAAAGCAAAATAACCGCCTATGTGCCGATTATGACAGGATGTAATAATTTCTGCTCCTATTGCGTCGTGCCATATACCAGAGGAAGAGAGAAATCACGCGCAGTAGATGAAATATTAAATGAAATTAGAAAATTAATAAAAAGTGGGTATAAAGAAATTATTCTTTTGGGTCAAAATGTAAATTCCTATAAGCCAGATAAAAATACAGATTTTCCAAAATTATTACGATTAATCAACAACATTCCCGGCAATTTTTGGATTAGATTTTTAACGAGCCATCCGAAAGATGTAACGAAAGAGCTTATTAAAACGGTAGCCAAGTGCGATAAATGCACGGAATATATCCATCTCGCACTTCAATCTGGAGACGATGATATTTTGCAGAAAATGAATCGAAAATATACTACTGAACATTTTTTAAATATTGTGAAGATGATTAGACGATATATTCCGAATTGCGCCATTACCACCGATATTATTGTCGGTTTTCCCACTGAGACGGAAAAGCAATTTCAAAACACAATTGAATTGATGAAAAAAGTGAAATTTGATATGGTCTATATTAATAAATATTCTCCTCGTGCCGGCACAGAGTCTTATAAAATGAAAGATGATGTTAGTTGGACAGAAAAGAAAAAATGGGAAGTTATTGCAAATAAAATTCTAAGAGAAACCGCGTTGGAAAATAACCAGAAATATATTGGAGAAACGATTAAGATTTTAGTTGAAAAGGTTGATGATAAGTTTATCTACGGCAAAACGAGAAGTTTTAAAAATGTGAAATTGGAATTAGAAATTAAGAATCAGGAATTAATAATTAACAATGGAAAATTTGTAAAAATAAAAATAACCCAAACGGATGCTTGGGGATTGGAAGGAAAGATGATAAAATAAAAAAAAGGAATGTGAAATTGAGAAAAAATTTTAATTCCCAATTAACTCATTCCATACTTCGGGCTTAACATAGACTTTCCCTTTTTCTTCTTGGATTTGCCAAGAACCGAGGTTTCCTATTTCCAAATTCCAATAAGTGCAAATAGCAATACATTCCATTTTTTTGCTGGTACATTTTGTTACTCCGCGCCTTTCTCTTTTTATCCATTCTATCATACATTCAACAGAACAGAATTTAACAGCTCTTCGTGAAAAAAATGTTCCGCGAAAATCAAGCTCCGTGGCAAATTCACAATGGTTTATGCCCAGTTTTTCGCCACATTCACCGCAAAAATATTTTTTTATTTCTTCCTTTCATTTCTTTTCTTCCATATATTGTTGCGCGCAGTTGTAGCAACAAAACTCCTTTGTGTCTAATCTTGGAATGATTACTCCGGAAGCTTTTTCTATTCTTTTCTTACATTTATCACAAAAATATTCTATCATTTTATCCTCTCCTTTTTCCCTTACCTTTTCCTTCATAAAATTTTTGTCAAATAAAAAAATCAGGAAGTATTATTTCCTGAATGAATTACCATTTAAATCCAATGAAATATGTAAGAATATCATCCTGTTTAATTTGTTTAATAGTCGGAATTAGCCTTATTTTTTTTGATGAATTATGTGGAAGATATTCACAATACATTATTATAAAAACTTCGTGAAACAGTTTAAGAATGTCAATGTCGTTATTTCCTAAGACAAACTTATTTTGAAGGGCTATTAACCAACCTAACAAGCCTAATCTCATTTCTTTTTCATTAAGAATGTTTCCTTTGTTGATCTCTAATAACTGTTCTATTTTCCTCCTAATTTCTTGTTTTGATTGTTATTCAATATTTCTTCTATTTCTATTTAAGTCTAAATTCGCTATATCAATCGTCAAATCACCTAAGAAAAGTTTAATAGTAGTAGTAATAATAAAAAATGTCATCTCTAAAACCCCTCATTGTCATCCTCGGACCAACATCTTCAGGAAAAACTGAGATGGGTTTGAGGTTGGCAAAACAATTTAACGGTGAGATAATCAATGCTGATTCAAGGCAAATTTATAAAGAAATGCTGATTGCTACGGGGTCGCCAATTACGACAAACAGGGGCTTAACCCATGTAGTTACAGAGGTTAAGCCCCTATTTATTAAAAATATTCCTCACCACCTATTTCATATCAAAAACCCTAACCAAAAATTTTCTCTTTTACAATACAAAAAATTAGCGATAAAAACAATCAACGACATCCATAAAAAAAATAAAATTCCAATTCTTGTCGGAGGAACAGGACTTTATATAAGTGCAATTGTTGACAATCTTGAAATTCCCAAAGCGACACCAAATAAAAATTTAAGAATAAAATTAGAAAAACATACTAATCAGTATCTATTTAATAAGCTTAAAAAAATAGATCCAGAATCTACAAAAAAAATTAGCGAGAATAATAAAAGAAAACTAATCAGAGCACTGGAGGTTTGTGAAATTACCGGCAAAGCATATTCAGTACAACAAACTAAAGGAAAAATATTATTTAATATTTTACAGATAGGAATTAAAACGAATCGTGAGCAGTTATATAAAAAAATAGATAAAAGAGTTGATAGGATGACTAAAGAAGGTTTAGTTGAAGAAACAAAAAAACTGCGTAAAAAATACAGTTCTAATCTTCCAGCAATGAGCGGAATCGGCTATTTTGAAATTGGTCTTTTCATTAAAGGCAAAATTGATTTAAAAGAAGCCATTCAAAAAATAAAATACCGCACCCATCAGTATGCGCGCCGACAGATGACTTGGTTTAAGCGTGATGAAAAAATTAAATGGGTTAGGAATTATAGGGATGCAAAAAAAATAATAAAAAAAATTTATAAAAATTTTGTCATTCTGAAATAGATTCAGATGACAATTTATTTATCCCAACTTTCTCTTCAACATCTCTCCCACCACTTGCGGGTTGGCCTTTCCCTTGCTTTCTTTCATCGCTTGACCCATCAGAAACTTTAAAGCCACTTTTTTTCCACTTTTATAATCATCAACCGATTTTTGGTTATTTTTTATAATTTCATCAACAATTCTCTCAATTTCGCTTTCATCACTAACTTGAGTAAGTTCTTTCTCATCTAATATATTTGATGGATCTCCTCCCGTTTTGTACATTTCAGAAAGCATTACCTGAGCACCACTACTTGAGATTTTTCCTTCATTAATAAGACTTATAAATTCAGCAAAATTTTCTGCTGTTATACTACAATCGACAACCGAATTTCCATTTTTATAAAGTAATCTTTGAAGTTCAGTTAAAATATAATTTGCTGTAAGCTTTGTAAGCTTATCTAAACGATTTCCATCAATTCCCTTAGCTTTTATCCATTCTCTAAGCTCAGAAACAATTTCTTCAAAGAAATTCGCCAGCTCCTTATCTTCTGAAAATATTCTAGCATTTTCTTCAGTTAATTTATACTGATTTATAAATCGATTTTTTTTGAAAAGTGGCAACTCTGGAATACTTTCTCTTATTTTTTCAACATCAAACAAACCCGCCTTTTTGGTTAAGTTTAAAGGTGGCAAATCGGGCTCTGGAAAATATCTGTAGTCATGAGCTTCTTCTTTTTTTCTTTGAGAATATGTTTTCTGCTCGTCGGCATTCCAACCTCTTGTTTCTTGAACAATTTTTCCACCGTCATCTAAAACCTCTGCTTGTCGCTTTATTTCATATTCAATTGATCGCTCAACTGCTCTAAATGAATTTAGATTCTTTATTTCAACCTTTGTGCCAAACTCTTTTTGCCCAACAAGCTTAATACTAATATTTGCTTCGCACCTCATATGCCCTTTTTCCATATCCGCATCTGACACCCCAAGATATTTCACAATCAACTGTAATTGTCTGCAAAATTCTTTTGCTTCTTGCGAAGACTTAATCTCAGGTTCTGTCACAAGCTCCATTAGAGGCGTTCCTGCTCTATTAAGATCAACGAGAGAATAGTTTGCTCCATTTGGATGTACAAGCTTTCCAGTGTCTTCTTCAAGATGAATTCGAGTTATGTTTATCTTTCTACCATTAATCTCAAGAAAACCACCTTCGCTTATCGGTTGATCATATTGACTTATTTGATAGCCTTTCGGAAGATCTGGATAGAAATAGTTTTTTCTATCAAATTTAGAGTGCTCAGCAATCCGACAACCCAAAGCAAGTGCTGTTTTTATCGTATCTTCAATCGCCTCTTTGTTTGCAACTGGCAATGTCCCAGGATACCCTATACAAACAGGACAAATGTTTTTATTTGGTTGTATTTCATCTGGATTATTTGCACAACTACAAAACATTTTTGATTTTGTTTTTAATTCAATATGAACCTCCATTCCAATTACTGGCTCGTATTTCATAATTTGTATATTATTTTATTAAAGACTCCCAATTATTTTTATAATATTCAAAAGCACTATTAAACTCATCTTTTGAAGTTATTTTTATATCAAAATCCTTCAACCTATTTTCAAGATTCTTATAAGCGAATTTTTCCTCTCCTAAATTTACCATTTTTTCAATTTCAATAATTTTACCATAACCCCTTGTGTCATCTAAAAAAATTTTAACATCATCTTGCTCATATTTCAATCTTCTTCTGAACCATTTGATTTTAATCTCATATCCAAGGGACTTCAACAAGTCTTCCATTTTTTCAAAATCAACAACATTAAACTTAACTTCATACTCTTTTCTAAAATTATCATGAATTTTTCCCTCTTTAAGAATAATGGAGGCTTCTTTTTTATTCCTTCGTAATCTCAAATCTTTATCTGATGAAAAATAAACTGTTTCTTCTTCTGTCTCACTCACATATTTTGCAATATTTTCAAGCTTTGGCAATATGGCATTATATTGCTCGTCACTAATAAAACTCCTTATTTCAACTTCAATGTCTTGATTATTCATAATAAAACATATTACTTATAATTGTATTATATCACATTAAATTAATAAAAAAAGATGGAAAACGAATTACGTTTTACCATCATACTCAATTAAGAAAATCTTTAACCAATTCATAAACTTTATTGGTGGCGTCACCATTGCCATTATTTATTTTAACTACTTTTTGGGCCTTTCGCTGATCCTCGGCACATCCTGAACAGGTATATATAAAGTGAAGAAATCCAGTTTCATAATTTTCAACGGTATGTATGTGAATATAGTCTGTTCCGCATTCAGAACATGCACCCACATCTGGGATTTTCTCCTGACAATGATTACATTTTTTAAACCAAATGTTTTCTACTTTGTTCTTATTACTTGTTACTACTATTGAACTTCTATTGGACCCATCTGCCATTTTTAATTACACCTCTTTTTCTTTGCCTTTTTATATTTATTTTATCTAATTATTAACACTAAAAAATGTTATTGTCAACAAAATACTTCACAACAGAATTAAAATAATTAATCAATAATAATTGCAGGCTTATAAGCCTGCAATTATTTATATCTTGCTTTGTCTTATATGCAATTCTCTTAATTGCTCTTCCTTCACTGAACTTGGACTATCCATCATAAGATCCCTACCCTTTCCATCCTTTGGAAATGCATATATATCTCGTATTGAATCGTAATCGCAAAGAGTCATTATAATACGATCAACGCCCGGAGCACAACCTCCATGAGGAGGAGCTCCATATTTTAGAGCCTTAATCATACCTCCAAATTTCTCATTCACTTCTTCCTTTCCATATCCTGCGATTTCAAAAGCCTTATACATAATTTCTGGTTTATGATTTCTTATTCCTCCACTTAAAATCTCAAAACCATTTAACGATACATCAAATTGGTTATTAATTATTTCAAGAGGATTTTTTGATTTAAGTTCCTCAATTCCACCTTTTGGCATTGAAAATGGATTATGTTCAAAATCAATTCTTCCTTCTTCAATATCAGAATATGCAAACATTGGAAAGTCAACAATCCAGCACCATGCGGCCTTTGAATTATCCTTAAGTTTTAATCTTGAGGCACATTCACTTCGTACAGCTCCTAAAGCAACACAAACTGTCTTCCATTTGTCAGCTCCAAAAAATATGATGTCACCAGATTTTGCACAAACATCGCTAACTATTTTCATTGTCAAATCATCACCAAGAAATTTCACGATTGGTGACTGAAAACTTCCGTCTTCTTTAATAATTATATATGCCAAACCCTTTGCTCCTTTTTCCTTTGCTACTTTAGTTATTTCATCAATTTCTTTTCTCGAGAATTTCGCTCCACCGTTAATTTTCAAAGCATGAACGACCCCGTCTTTTTCAACAATGTCCGCAAAAACACTAAATCCACATCCTTTTACTAAAGTGGTAATTGGTTTAATTTCTAAATCAAAACGTAAATCTGGCTTATCTGAACCATATTTCTCCAAAGCATCTTTCCATGGTAATCTTTGAAAGTTACCGTCTTCATTAAGCGCTACTAACTTTTTTTTACTAAATTTTTCAGTTAACTCAATAAACAATGGCTCCATAATTTCAAAAATATCATCTTGCTCAACAAAACTCATTTCCATATCAATTTGATAAAATTCTCCATATGCACGATCCATTCTCGGATCTTCATCTCGAAAACATGGAGCAATCTGAAAATATTTATCAACTCCGCCAATCATTAAAAGCTGCTTAAATTGCTGAGGAGCTTGAGGTAAAGCATAAAATTTTCCTGGATTTAATCTTGAAGGAATCAAAAAATCTCTAGCACCCTCAGGAGATGAGTTGGCAAGAATCGGTGTCTGAACTTCAATAAAATCTCTATCTTGAAAATAACTCCTGACATGTTGAAATATTTTATCTTTGATCTGCAACATTTCTTGAAATTTCTTTCTTCTTAAATCCAAGAATCTATACTCCAATCTAATTAATTCATTTGCCTCTTGTCCCTTTTCGTCATTTATTTCAAAAGGAGGAGTTTCTGACTCTGACAGAACTTCAATTTTTTCAACCTCAATTTCAATTTCACCAGTTGACAACTTTGAATTAATCATATCATTGGGCCTTAAAACAACTTTACCCTCAATTCGAATGACGTATTCACTTCGAACACTATCGGCAATTTCCCATGACGCTTTTGAAATTTTTGGATCAAAAGTAATTTGTGTCAAGCCATATCTATCACGCAAATCAATAAAAATAAGCCCACCATGATCTCTTCTTGAATTTACCCATCCAGACAAGACAACTTTTTTATTTTCTTCCTTCTTACTCAATTCACCACAGGTATGAGTTCTATATTTTTGCATAATTATAATTTAATACTAAAATTTCGTTAACTACAAATAATAAAAGCTTCTTTCTTACCCAACAAGTTCAAAAATTAACTCATTAAATAAGAGCGAAGCTTTATTGATTATTATTTTCATCTAAAAAGATAATTTTCATATATTTATTAACATCACATTGAATATATGTATATATTAGCAAAATATGAAAAATAGTCAAATTTAAAGCCACTTACATTGAAGGGCTTTGTTTTTTCTTTTTTTATTATAATTGAGATGTTGAGCTTCTATTGAGTGGGGGTGGGGGTATTAAAATTCTTTCGAAGCTCAACAATTATAGTTTATAACAAAAATAAAAATTGTCAAGTAGTTGCGACAGTTATTTTTTAGAGTTCTACATTTTTTCCAAAACATCAATTCCAAGCAGATTTAATCCATTTTTAATTGTGGTTGCCACAGATTTTGATAGAGCAATTCTCGCTTTTGCAATATTTCTTTCTGATTTTAGAATTGGCGTAGAATTGTAAAAATTATTATATAAAGAAGCAAGTTCGTAAATATATAACGCAATTAAATGCGGGGAGTTTTCGCGAGCAGAATTTTCAATAACCTCAGGAAATTTTAAAAGATGTCGCATAATATTTTTTTCTATGTTTTCTTTAAGCAAATTAAAATCGGGTTTATCTAAAATGTTTATGCGGTCTAATTTATACAACGCATTATATTTTTTCATTAAAGAATTTATGCGCGCATAAGCATATTGCAAATATGGCGCGCTGTTGCCTTCAAAAGAAAGCATTTTATCCCAATCAAATGTTATATCAGTTAATCTGTTTTGAGATAAGTCATTATATTTAATTGATCCCAAGCCAACAGTTCTGGCAACCCCTTTTTTTTCTTTGTTGCTTAATTTTGGATTTTTTTCTTCAACAACTTTTTTTGCCAATTCAATAGATTTTTTTATGACATCCTCAAGTTTGATTGTCTCTCCCCTTCTAGTGGAAAGTTTTTTGCCCATTTCTCCCAAAACCATACCAAACTTAATGTGTTCCAATTTAACTTTATCATTCCATCCTAAAAGTTCGGAAGAAGAAAATAATTGTTGAAAATAAAGTGCTTGTTCGTTTGATACGACATATAAAATTTTATCTGCTCTAAATTTATCTTCTCTGTATTTTATAGTCGCCAAATCTGTTGTTGCATATAAATATGCGCCATCGGTTTTTCGAATTAAAAAAGGAGGCAAATTAAATTTATCAAGATTAACTATAATAGCACCCTCGCTTTTTGAAGAAATTTTCTTTTCCGCACATTCTTTTATTACATTAACGAGCATGTCATCATAAAAACTTTCGCCCAAAACATAATCAAACTTAATACCTAAAATCTCGTATATTTTCTTATAATCTTTTAAGCTTTCCTTGACCAAAAATTTCCAAATTTTTATATTTTCGTTATTTTTATCCTGCAGTTTTTTCGTTTCTTTACGCGCCAATTCTTCTAATTCTTTATTAGTTTCTACTTCTTTATGAAAACGCACATATAATTTAGTCATTTCTTCAATCGGATTTTTCTTTATTTTCTTTTTATCGCCCCAATATTTATAAGCGTAAATTAATTTTCCAAATTGCGTGCCCCAATCCCCCGTATGATTGTCGCCGATTACTTTGTATCCCAAATATTTATAAATATTATAAAGAGATTGACCAATTATTGTTGAACGCAAATGCCCGACATGCATTGGCTTGGCGATATTCGGTGCGGAATAATCAATGACGATAGTTTTATTTTTTCCTAAGTCAGAAGATCCAAATTCATTTTTCTTTTTCAGAATAGCACACAAATTTTTTCTAAGATATTGATCGGAAATCCTGAAATTAATAAATCCCGGCTTGGCAACTGTGATTTTTACAAATAAATTTTTATTTATGTCATCTTGAGCTTGTTGCTTGTCACCCTGAGCTTGTCGAAGGATATTATGGTTCGACGGACCCACCATGATATTAATTTTATTTTTAATCTCCTCAGAAATCTCCATAGGATTTTTATTCAATTTCCCAGCCAAAACCATCGCTATATTTGAGGAATAATCTCCATGCTCTTTCTGCTTTGGCCACTCCACCACAAAATCAGGGATTTTTATATCTTTATATAAATCCCCTACTATTTTATCTAAAATCTCTTTAATTTCTTTATTTACCATAATTTTATTGTAGCATATTTTGAAATTTTTGAAAAAAAGACGATTTAATGATCGTCTTATTCATAAGCATTTACATAAATAGTTTTTTCAACCACATTCCAGTGGCTTGTGATTCTAACTATTATTTCGTAATTTCTATCCTTGGGCACTTCAAATTCAGTATAATACTGAGATTGATTTAATTTTAATTGATTAAAATCTGCTTTTTTGCCAGAATAATATTCTATACTGCCCAAGCTGTTAACTTGATATTTATCATATATTTTCCAAACTTGAGCACTCGTAATGGCGTTTTCACTGTCATTGATAATAATTTTAATCTTTACTAAACCTTCTTCTCTACCAACGCCTGAAACAAATGCTATAATATCAATATCATCTTCATTTATTTCATACTTTTGACGAAGCTCGCTTTGTTTTTCAGAAAAATCAATTAATATGTGGGCAACAGAAAATAGGCCTATTATTAATGACAATACTAAGATTATTACGGATGCAGTTATATATATGTTTCAACTCATCTTCCTCCTATACTTTTTTATATTTTTCCGTTTTTTTTTAATGAACGTTATTATCTTTATACTACATTAAAAAAATCTGTCAACATTTCTCGTCATTTCGCTGGCGCGATAGAGACAAAAAATCTTTAAACTTTATTAAGAGCATTTAGTATTTCTTTTATATTTCTCGCATCGTTTGAGACAAAAAAACAGCAATAAATTTGCTGTATTTTGATTTGTGGGGCGTACAGGGATCGAACCTGTGACCCTCAGCTTAAAAGGCTGCTGCTCTACCGACTGAGCTAACGCCCCCCCACTTATATTCTCAAACTCAACACTTATCCTTTATATCACACTTTTTATTTCAAGGCAATACCAAGACATAAAACATCAGCCAGAGCTTTTAAAAACTCTGGCATAATATTAACAATTAAATATTGATTACTAATTTTTTCCTTCAAAAGCTCTTAGAATTTCAAGAGGAACTGCAAATATGACAGTGTTAGATTGATCAGAGCTCAAATCATTTATAGATTGTAAAGTCCGAAGATGAAGTGCTCCTGGCTCAGAGGCTAAAATATTTGCCGCTTTTGCCATATTGTCAGCCGAAACCTTCTCTCCTTCGGCCTTGATAATCACCGCTCTTTTTTCTCTTTCTGCTTCGGCTTGCTTAGCAATTGTTCTTTTCATATTTTCTGGAAGTTCAATGTGTTTCAAGTCAACTGATTCAATTTTAATTCCCCATGGATCACTTGACTTGTCTACAATTTCCTGTATTCTTTGAGAAATTTGATCTCTGTTTGACAACAATTCATCTAAAGAAACTTCTCCAACAACATCTCTCATCGTAGTTTGAGCAAGCTGAGAAACCGCATAATCAAAATATTCTACCTTCAAAATAGCCGATTCAGCATTTGCAACTTTGTAATATAAAACTGCATTAACATTTACTGAAACATTGTCTTTAGTAATTGCATCTTGATCTGGAACATCAACTGCCTTTACCCTAATATCAACTTTTTGATATGAATAGATAACAGGAATAATAATTCTCCAGCCTGGCTCCATTATTCCATTATATTTTCCAAGTAAAAATCTTATTCCTCTTTCATATTCGTTAATTTGTTTGATACTTATTATCAATAAAAACGGTAGAGCTAATAGTCCCCATAAAAATAATATTTCAATCATATTTTTTTCTTATTTAATTAACAATTTGAAATTCGACCTTTATTTTTATAAAAATGTAATTTTTTAATATATGCTATCTTCTCCTGACACCACTGGGTCGTATCCATTTTTTATTTCGTCTCCGTCTGAATATCCGTCGCCATCTGTATCTGTTTTATTTATATCAGTTCCATATATATATTCCAATTCGTCACTTAAACCATCCCCATCAGAATCAATTTCAAGGCCACCTGCTGGTAAACTGAAACCCTTAAACATTTCATTTATAGCTTTTGATAAGTCTTCTGCATCTTCGGGCTTAGTAATTTCAATTGGCTTATTAAAATCAAACATACTAAAGTCTAAATTTATGCTATAAGACATATCTACATTTTTTTCGTCAGACATATTAGGGACTTGAGAACTTTGCCAATTACCATTTAAACTTTCATTAGTATTATCTGCTTCTTCATTATCTATGTCCATATCAGAGAAAATTGTCTCAGATAATTTTAAAAAGAAGTCTTTGTCTAAATTTAAGTCCACTTTAATTCTATAAACAAAATCATCTTCTTTTCCAATCCAAATTTCGACCCTCGCATCATCTATTAACTTATTAATTAACTCTTTAAATTCATTAGAATTATCTCTAAATTCTTCAACTTTATTCTTCAATTCTTCTATAGACATATCATTCTTTTTTTCAAAGTTCTTTTGCTCATATAGCTCTATGGATTCTTGCAAAACATCTAAATAGAAATTTATAACTGCTTCAGAATCAAGCTTCACCTCATAATGATAGACATTAATATCTCCCAATTTTGAATCACCCAAATCGTTTTCAAACTTTATGAATTGATACTTATTATATAAATTATTAATTTGGTTGATGTCGTAATTAGATGTAGAAATATTTTCTCCTGTGATATTCTTCAAATCTTCAGGTTTGCCCATGTACCAATTTCCTTTATATGGTTCTAATATTGTTCCAAATATGCTTGCCCACATTCCTTGAGTGCCTAAATTATAATTATTCAATTTAACATACGACTGACTTTGTTCTCCCTTTCCAAATTCCAACATATCTATATTAAAAGAAACAATTTCTTTTGTACCATCCATTATAGTGCTGTTTGTAATATCTAAATTATAAAAAACTTTCGGATCGCTTATATCTGTTTCATTTACTTTCCCTGACATATCCAATTCTGTCGAAATCTCATACGCTACATTTCCTTCTTCATCTTTTGTACTTGATTTTAGCTTGAACTCACCCGTAAAATTATAAGTCTTAACATCCTTCATTGTCTCCATAGATGACATAATAATTTGCTCCTGATAATTTGATTTTACGACAGGCAAATTATTTTTTTTAAATACAAAAAAATATGCCAAAACAACTCCAATCAAAAGAATAATTAAAAAACCAATAACAAATATTAGTCCAGACTTTTTCTCTTTTTTTGAAATTGGAAACAGGCTTTTGCCATCTTCAACTTTCATTTCTACTCCAATTGATTCAGCGCTAATATTTCTTGAAATATTTTCAATTGTAGTTTCTTTTTCTTTTAATATTTTTTCTCTAATTTCATCTTTATCTTTTCTAAGATCATCGAGCTCTCCAAAAAGAAAAGCGGCATTTGAAACACTATTGCCAGATGAAACCTTTTTAATTTCATCCTGAAATTCATTTTTAGGTTCATTTGAAATAACAATATCTGCATCCTCAGAAAACACAGCTTCCTTTTCTTTATCATTTGCATTATTTTTTTTATCTCTATCTATCATATTTTATATATACTTAGATATTCTATCTCAATTTATAATTATTATATCATAAATAAACACATAAATCAAAACCTACAAACCTTCTTTTCTAAGACCTTCAAGAAGTTTTTTTTGACTTTTTGATATTTTTTGTGGAGTTTTAATTTTAACAACAACTAACATATCTCCTCGTCCCCTTCCTTGAAGATGGGGCAAACCCTTATCATTTAACTTGATAACTTTTCCAGATTGAATTCCAGAAGGAACCTTGAGATTAACATCACCATATAATGTTGAAATTTTCAATTTGTCACCAAGTACTGCTTGTGAATAATTAATTTCTAAATTATATATAATATCATCTCCGTTTCTTTTATAAATAGCATGAGGCTTAATATGAACTGTTATATATAAATCTCCTGGAACTGACTTTCCTGATGCTGGTCTAAAACCTGCCTCACCCTGTCCTGATAATCTAATCGTCTGTCCGTCTGCAATACCTGATGGAATTTTAATTTTTATATTTCTATTCTCTTTTATCTTCCCATCTCCTCCACATTTCGTACAATTTTTTTCAGGTTTTTTTCCTTGTCCATTACAATCTTGGCAAACTTCCATTTGAGCAAAAATTCCTAATATTGTTCTTCTTTCTTTTTTAATTTGCCCTGTTCCTGAACATGTTTTACAGTTTATAATTTTACTACCAATTTCAGCCCCAGAACCATTACACTTTGAACAAATAGAAGATAAAAATATATTCAAATCTTTTTCAGTATCAACTACAGCTTCTTCAAGTGCTATTTCAACATCAACAGAAACATCATTTCCTCTTTCCTGGCGACCCTTTTGACTTCCTCCACTGCCAAAGATATCTCCAAATATATCTCCAAATCCTCCACTATCTCCACCAAATTCAAAATTAAATCCATTTTGTCCGCCTGAAAACCCAGAAAAATCAAAACCACCAAATCCTTGTCCAGCCCCTGCTCCAGCTTGATCAAATGAGCTTCCAAATTGATCATACTGAGTTCTTTTTTGCTTATCAGAAAGGACTTGATATGCTTCATTTATTTCTTTAAATTTAGTCTCATCGCCACCACTTTTATCAGGATGATATTTGTGCGCTAATTTTCTATAAGCTTTTTTTATTTCATCATCGCTTGAACCCTTTTCTACTCCCAATATATTATAATAATCTTTTGACATATATTATTTGATTCTTAATAATTTGCTTAACTACTGAGCTATTCTAACATTAAATTAATAATTTATCAAGGCACAACATTCTTGTGGGACTACTATTTTCTAAATTAACTTTTTCAACTGTGAAATTTCATCTCGAATCATTGCAGCTTGTTCAAATTTCAAATTTCGAGCAAATTCCTTCATCTGTTTTTCTTTCAATTTTATCACTTTTGGAATATCCTCAAAGTCTTCAATTTTTATATATTCTTCACTAACCTCTGGTTTAAGTTCACGATCAATAATACTTTTTATTTTTTTCTTTATTGTTGCAGGTGTTATGCCATATTTTTTATTATATTTGGACTGTAATTTTCTTCTTCTTTGAGTCTCACTAATTGCTCTTTCCATTGAACCTGTAATATTATCTGCATACATTATAACTTTTCCCGATACATTTCTCGCAGCCCTTCCAATAGTCTGAATTAGTGATGTTTCGCTTCTTAAAAAACCTTCTTTATCGGCATCAAGAATTCCGATTAAAGTAACTTCAGGCAAATCAAGTCCTTCTCTCAGAAGGTTTATGCCCACAAGACAATCAAATTCACCCTCTCTAAGACCTTCAAGTATTCTAATTCGATCTAATGTGTTTACATCACTGTGAAGATAATTAGATTTTATTCCTAAAGTTTTTAAATAATCATCAAGATCTTCTGCCATTTTTTTCGTCAAAGTCGTAACAAGAATTCTTTCTCTTTTCTTTGCTCGTAGTTCAACCTCTTTTATCAAATCGTCAACTTGATTTTCAATTGGTCTAACTTCAATTTCGGGATCAACAAGACCTGTTGGTCTGATGATTTGCTCCACTATTTGATCTGAAATTTCTTTTTCGTAAATTGACGGAGTCGCAGAGATATATATAACTTTATTAACTCTTTTTCTAAATTCATCAAATTTCAATGGTCTATTATCAAGTGCTGAAGGAAGTCTAAAGCCATGTTCAATTAATGTTTTTTTTCTCGCACGATCTCCAGCATACATTGCACGAATTTGCGGAATTGTTACATGAGATTCGTCAATCACCATCAAATAATCCTTTGGAAAATAATCAATCAATGTATATGGCGCTTCTCCTTTTTTCCGTCCTGTTAAATATCTCGAATAATTTTCAATTCCATTACAATATCCAATTTCACGAATCATTTCAAGATCATACTTTGTTCTCCTTTTAATTCGTTCATATTCAAGAACTTTATTTTCACTTTTTAAAACTAATAACCTTTTTTCTAACTCTTTTTCAATATTGACCAGTGAATTTTCAAGCAAACCTTCTTCCACGATAAAATGTTTAGCAGGATAAAGAAGAACACTTTTATGTTCCCTAACCTTTTTTCTTGTTAATGCCTCAAATTCCAAAATTTTTCCAAGTTTCTCAGATTGAAGTTCAATCCTATATATAACATCTTTTCCAGGTGGCATAATTTCAATTGTTTCGCCCCGAGCACGAAACTTTCCAACCTCCAAAACTTCACTTCTAATGTAATGCATCTCAATCAATTGCTTAATAATTTTTTCTCTCTCGAAAATTTCTCCTAAATGCAAAAATAATACTTCATTCTTATAAGCCTCGGGCGAACCCAAGCCATAGATGCAGGATACGGATGCAACGATAATTACATCCTTTCGACTCAAAAGCTCTGCAGTAGCTTTATGCCTTAGTTTTTCTATCTCCTTGTTTATCTGCACTTCTTTTTCAATATATGTATCCGTTGTTGGCATATATGCTTCTGGCTGATAATAATCATAATATGAAACAAAATATTCAACAGCATTATCTGGGAAAAATTCTCGAAACTCACCTACTAATTGTGCTGCAAGAGTTTTATTATGAGCAATTACTAAAGTTGGCTTTTGGACTTTTTCTATTATATTTGCAACAGTAAATGTTTTTCCAGATCCCGTCACACCTAAAAGAGTCTGATTTTTAAATCCTTTTTTCAGACCTTTACATAGTCTCTCAATCGCTAACGGTTGATCTCCGTCAGGCTTAAATTCTGATTGTAATTTGAAATTCATATACTTTATCGAGGTTCAACCTCCTTAATTTTAAGCCAATTTAAAAATTCTCTTTTATATGTCTGCTCGTCGCCAAAATAATTCAAAATTAAACTCCTATTTGTAACTGAAGGATAGTTCATTATACCAATATAATCTAGAAAACTACTCCACCTATAACTCTCCAGAAATTCTAAGGAGGTTGAACCTCGATAATTTAGTTTTAACGGATTTGAATGAATATAAAATGGAATATGACTAAAATAAATATTATTATCAACAATTTTTGCTTTATATCTGCCCTGAAATAATGAACCAGATCTTTTTTGCTTTTGATTAAAATATAAAGTATATCCCGTTCCTAATTTGTGCATAAATTTTTCAATTCCTTTTTCCATTTTCTGTTTTAATATTAAATGAAAATGATTTGGCATCAAAGTAAAAATTATAATCTCTACTAATAATTTTCTATTTTCTTTAGTTTCCAATTCTAAATTATTATTACAATTAAGTCCTGAATTTATAACCGCATTCGCATCATTTAGTTCATACAAAGAGTGAATAAAACGAAAATAGTCTTCTTCTTTTATAAAAATATCTCTCTTATCAACTCCCCTGTTATAAATATGATAGATTTCTGAATCAACAAATCTAAATTTTCTCATAGTTTTATAGCAATCAATTATAACATCACTATATCATATAAATTAAGGAGGTTCAACCTCGTGTACAAGACGCATACATAGGTAACACATTACTAAATTTCATAGGAGTTTCATAATTTAGGGTTTGATGCGGTCTGCCGAAGTTATACTCAATTAACCACTCAGTTAATTCCTTGTTAAATTTATCAGGATCAGGATTAAAGTTTCCTAAGTCAATAAATTCAGTTTGGAGAGTTTGGTTAAATCTTTCACAATCAGGATTATCCTTTGGTGTTCTTACCCTTGAATAGTATTGCTCAATTCCCAGTTCCAGGCAAGCTTGTTTGAAATACTTTTCAAACTCAGTTCCATTGTCGTGTCCCACTCTGGGAACATTGCCATCTAGGAGATAATTTAATCTATAAAGAAAATCTTTTCCATTTA
>JARGGI010000040.1 GCA_029210775.1 Patescibacteria group bacterium
TTTTTTAACCTGTTCTTCTAAGCTAATTTCACTTTCTTTATTTTCAAAGTTTTCCTTGTTTATATATTTTAAATATTTACTAATAATAAATGACCGATTTTTTTATATATTTATATGTCTTCTTAATTTTATTTTTGCCACATTAATTTAATATGATGAGAAATCTTTCTTTTTATTTTATTGAATAAGAGGGAATGTTTACATTTATCAAAAACTATGTCTAGTTTAATGTTATGTTTTATGTTCGATTTATTATTTTTAAATTCCCATGCTTTTTTAAATTTTTTTTAAATCATACCAATCGATCGAGGCTCTGTAAAATTTAATTCTATTTTTTTCCCTCAACAAATAATTTTTCTATATCAGGTTTGATAGTTAAATTTTCAAATACAATTTTATCACTATTTATAAAAGGCGTATACACAATTACAATTTTTTTTACAATTTTCATAATTATATAATTATTTAATTTTACATTTTGTCTCGGGAAAAAGAATATCGATAATCTCCCCAGATACATTTCTTGATTTTCCAATTGATGAAAAATGATGCATTCGTAAATTAGGAAATGAATTTATCTCTATTATTATATAACTATTTTTTGTTGGTCTTTTTGAAATGTTTTTATTAGTCATTAAATCAACTCCTGCGTAAGCAAGACCGGGAATAGCCTGCACTGACTTAACAACAATTTTTTTTAATTCTGGATGAATAATATCCGTGACATCGATACTTTCGCCACCTGTTGAAAGATTCGAATTTTTTCTTAAATATATTTTTTCTTCTCTATTTGGAATATAATCTAATTTTATATTTTGCTCATTCAAATTTTGTTTTACAATACTATCAATTTTTATCTTAGTTAAAGGAGACTGATGCCCTTCTGCTCTTCTTGGATCATTATTTTTTATTCTAATTAGCTCCTTGATATTATGACTACCATCACCTATAACATTTGCGGGAATCCTATGTGCTGCAGCTATAAATCTAAATTCTTTACCTTTAAACTCCTTTTCAATTAATACATAATCATTTTTTTTAAAAATTTCATTTATAAATTTACATAATTTTTCTTTATTATTAATTCCTAAAAAAACTAATTCTCCATGCACTCCATCAAATTTTTTAACTACAACTGGATATCCTATTTTCTTTACATATTTGTAAATTTCATTAATATTACAATTCTTACTAAACAATTTTCCTTTGGCAACGCTTATATTTTCCTCTTCTAATAAGCTTTTTGTCAAAGCTTTGTTTTCTACCGCATAGCTCGCAGTAGCAGATGTTTTTGAGCTTTTTTGACCTACAATGTATTCAAAATGATTTTTAAAAGACAACTCTAAAAAAACCATTTCCTTTTGATATCTATTGATATGATTGACTTTTATATTTCTTTTTACAGCCTCATTAACTAAAAGCATTGAGCTAAGAGATTTTATACTTTTTATAATATCATTTTTCATAACTTTTCTTTGTCTCTAAAATATTATTAATTTGAATATTTTCTATTATTTATTTGCAAAAAAATCCCTCGATTAAATATTGTCTTTCCACATGCGCTCAACCACATCTTTTGCCGCCTTAAGCCCTTTCTTATATGTATAAGACTTAATATACACTCCAGCTTTTATCAAATCTGAAATCATTTTTGGATCAACTTTTGACTGGGTTGGGTATTTGTCCGTTTCAGATTCTTCCATTAATTTCGCAATAATTTCTCCTTCAAGATAAGATTTATCTTTAGAAAAATAGTAAGGATAGTGACCTCTAAAAATTCTTTTTAATATTGCCTTTGTTTTTTTATCTGCTTCTTTCTCAACTTCTTCTATCTCGCCAGCATTCAAATCTTCAATGTTTTTTTTACCATGCTTCTCTGCTAAATACTCTTCTTTTCTTAAACCATAGACATAATCATAAATTTCGCCAATATCAATATTTTCTATAGCAATTTCCTTACTTCTTTTTTTAATTAAACTGTCCACATCTTCGTTTATAGCCTTCTGGTTTTTTCCTTCTTTTGACAGCTTTTTAATTTTTTCTTTAATCTCCAGATTGATTTTATTTTTTATTTCTTTGTAAATTAATTCTTTGGCTTTATTCATCGCCAGAACATAATATGGCAATGCTTGGATTTCTGGCAATTTGTAATCTTCTCCAAATATTTTTTTCATTATTCTATTTTCATTCAAAATAGCCACACCCTCATGTAGATCTTCCCAATCACCAATACTTAAACCCTTAAGCCCAAGATCATGACCATAGTAATTAGCTGTAAGATGGCATATAATTTCATGTTCTGTTAATTTTAACAGTTTTACGCCATTAACTTCTCTGTTTGATGGTATCAAAACAACAGGATGATCATAGTCTGGGTCACTATAACGCACATCAATCGACTTAACTTCTTCGTCTATAACTACCTCTACTTTTGTATCTTTATCAAAATCCCTTAAATCTGCTTTATCTATAGCTATATCAAAAAATGCCTTAATTTCTTGAGCATTAAATTTTTTATTTTCAAGCAACTTTTCCATCTCACTTTTATTTTCTTCATTTTCTGCTTTATTTTTTAAAAATTCTATTCTTTGATTTTTACCTCTTTCCGCAATCTCCACAAGCTGATCATTAATATCATTATAAGCTTTAGTAGAGCTATTAAATACTCCCAATTTATCGCCTTCTTTTGCTTTTATTAAAATATTTATTTTAGCTTTAAAAATTTTAAGTGTTTTTAACGGAATTTTTTTAGCATATTCATCTTTCTCGCCATTTAATCTTTCTTCAATCTCTTCTATTTTTTTCATATCGCTAATTAAATCTACTTTTTGTTCTCCATTTTCTTTAATTTCTGGAACGAAACTCAAATCCTTGTCCAATTTTGGATAATTAATTTCAAAATTATATTCTGAATTATTTCTATTTTTATTCATTTCGTCAATTTCTTCATCAAAAGTTCTGTATTCATCTTTCTTTTCTTTATCCTTTTTTCCGACAGGAATAAGATATGAATAAACCATTTCATATTTTCCCGCAGCATCATATATTTCATTTAGATATCTGATTATCTTTTCTTTTCTCTCTTTTCTTTCTTTTACCTCAGAGTTAATTTCTATTTCTTCAATTAACTTTTCTATCTCGCTTATTGTTTTTAATTTTTCATCAAATTTATTAAAAATATCTTCGCTTTCTATTGCTTCAGCGACAGCTTCTGTTTCAAATTTCTCAACCGCAATTTCAACTTCCTTCTCTGCTTCCGCTTTTTTTATTTCTTTAATCGTTGATTCTATTGATTGTTGTTCAATTTTCATAATGTAATAAATTAAAAATAAATATTCAAATTAGAGTTCTATTTCCCAAAAACCGCTTTTGATTTTTTACTCGGATCAACCAAAAACCTTCCCAGGCTCTTTCTGCCAATTATTACTGGAAATTCAAGATTGCTTCTGTCTGTAACTGACATTTTTGAAACAATGTCTATTCCAGAAATTGTTATGTTCAT
>JARGGI010000041.1 GCA_029210775.1 Patescibacteria group bacterium
AGGAAACTTTAATCCTGATCCTGATAAATTTAACAAGGAATTAACTGAGTGGTTAATTGAGTATAACTTCGGCAGACTGCATCAAACCCTAAATTATGAAACTCCTATGAAATTTAGTAATGTGTTACCTATGTATGCGTCTTGTACACGGTCTTGAATTGTTGGCAAGTTGCTGTTATGATGAATATATTAATTTGTTAACAAAATCTCAATGATATATCCGATTAGAATAAATAAATATTTGGCAGATAAGAAGATTTGTAGTCGGAGAGAGGCCGACAAGCTCATTGAAAGGGGCGTTGTAAAAATAAACGGTAAATTAGCGCAATTAGGGGATAAGGTTCAAGAAAATGATAATGTTTTCATCGAAGGCGATTTGAAAAATCTTGTCTATTTGGCTTTTAATAAACCGAAGGGAATTGTAACAAATACTCCTCAAGAAGGAGAGTCGTGTATTGCCGATATCCTTCAATTTAATTATGAAGTTTTTGCCTTGGGAAGATTAGATAAAGAATCAAGAGGCTTAATTTTACTTACGAATGACGGACGAGTGACGGACAGGCTTTTGAATCCGATATACTATCATGAAAAAGAATATGTTGTAAAAGTAAATAAGCCGATTGATGATAATTTCATTAGAACTGTTGAAAATGGAATAAAGTTGGATGATGGTTATGTTACAAAAAAATGTATATTAAAAAAAATTGATGATTTTACATTTTCAATTATTTTGACAGAGGGGAAAAATAGACAGATTAGAAGAATGTGTAGATTTATGGGTTTTGGAATTGCTGATTTAAAAAGAGTTAGAACGATGAATATTGAGTTGGGGGATTTGGAAGTTGGAAAATATAGGATGATTTCAGGTGAAGAACTTGAAGTTTTTTTGTCGATGTTGAATTTATAAAATTTATGGAAAATGAAATTAAAATAGGTTTGACGATTGGGAAATTTGCTCCGCTTCATAAAGGACATCAGTTTTTGATTGAAACCGCATTGGAACAAGTTGATAGGTTGATTGTTATGATTTATGATTGCCCAGATATTACCGATATTCCGTTAAAAATCCGAGCTAATTGGATTAGAAAATTATATTCTGAAGTTATAATTATTGAGGCATATAATAGTCCCAAACAAATTGGTAAAGATGAAGAATCAATAAGAATTCAAATTGATTACATAAAAAATAAAGTATTGGATTATAAGATTACCCATTTTTTTTCGAGTGAGTGGTATGGTGAATATGTGAGTGAATCACTTGGCGTAAAAAATATTATCGTTGACGCTGAAAGGAAAAAATTTCCAATTTCAGGAACTATGGCTCGATCTGATTTAATTAAACATAAAGAATATTTTGACGCTGTGGTTTATAGAGATATTGTTAAAAAATAATTTATGATGTAATAAGTCTTATTTTTTATGAAAAAAGACGAAGAAAAAAAAGTTAGATTTGAAATAGCTTATGCGATTGGTTTGATTACTCAAATTGGAATTACAGTTTCTGTTATCACTGTTTCGTTTATTGTTTTCGGGTATTGGGCGGATGGCTATTTTGGAACGTTGCCGATTTTTGTGATTATTGGTGCAGTTTTGGCATTTGTGTTTTCAATGTATGGTGTTTACCGTTTAGTGTTGCCAGTAATGGATAAAGAAGAAAAGAATGATAAAAAGTGATAGCGGACGATTTTGTTCTCTTAAGCAAAATATTTTTTGTTTTAAATTTGCAGAAATGTCATCTTGGCAATTTCCAAGAACTGAAGATGTTTTTTTCTATAGCCTGAAAAGTTTGCTATGATAAAATTGTATATTAAAATTTGATTATAAAAAAAGTAAGCAATAGTTGACTTTATTTTTTTTATAGGTAAGATTAATAGTATTGGAAAAATAAAAACAAAATAAGAAGGAGAGGATGAAACGGGAAACAATGAGAGCGAAATAAATTCATTACCTTATATATTAATAAGGTGTATAGATCCAAGACTTAACACAGAAATTTATAAAATGCTTAAAGCTTTTGGGCATAAAGGAAGAAGCCCATTTTTATTGTCAAGAAAAGGATCTTCTAGGGCTTTAGCAGAAAATTATTTTGGCTTAGATCCTGAAATAGAAAGTAAGCTAAGAAAAGAGAACGGTTCATTGCTTGATGAAATAAGTCTTGCTATAATAGAAGGAATAGATGAAATTGTTTTAACACATCACGGTGGTGGATGTGGTGGATATAGTGATAAAAAGTTTTTAAACCCACAGCAGGAAGAAGATTTTCAGATAGGCGACATGATTATGGTCGTAATGCATTTGTTTATTGAATTTCCCGAGTTAAAAAAAATAACCGGAATTTATTTTAGAATTGAAGAAAAAAAAGTGAATGAATCAGTAAAGGTATTTGAATTAAATAGAGAGTATTTAATTCAAATTGGATTAATTCCAAATATATATTATTAACAGCAGGACATAGTTCTGCTATTTTTTTATTGAAGACAAAATTGTGAATTGGAGGATAAAAACAAAAATCCGAGAAGTTTGGTCTTTGAAAATTTAAGAAGATGATAGAAAGATGTGTGAAGAATGCGGAGGGTCCTGTGGTCCTTGTGGTAACGACATTCCTGAGATGGGTTCAACTTTTGCGATTGTAGTTGCTCGTTTTTTGAGAAAAAGAGGTGACATAATAATATGATTGAACTGACTAAACCTTATGTTCCTTTAAGCGAGGCAGAAATTGACAAAATATTTGCTTTAAAAAAAGCAATATTTAAAGGTCATTTTGTCTATAGTAACGGAGGACATGGAGATATTTATGTTGATAAGTCTGTAATTACACTATGGCCAATTCCAACAAGTATTTTGTGTAGGGATATTGCCTGGCAATGGTGTAATGCTAATATTGAAGCCGTTCTTGGTCTTGCGATGGGAGTTATCAAGCTTACTGATAGGGTTTCTGAATGGTTGACAATATTTACAGGGAAGAAAATACCAGCTTTATATACAGAAAAAGATGATACTGGTAAACAAGTTCTTAAGCGCGGTATTAATGAAATGAATGGCAAAAGAACCTTAATAATTGAGGATATTGTAAACACTGGTGGATCTATTAAAAACACAATTGAAGTTTGTGTGAATGCTGGAGCCATAGTGGTAGGATGTCATTCATTGGTAGATCGTAGTTCTGGAACAGTAACTGCTGAAACACTTGGAGTTGAAGAATTCATATCCCTTAAAACAATGACTGTGGCAAACTATGTTGGTAATTGTTTATTATGTGAAGCATAGATACCAATAAACACTGATAGAGGTCATGGAGAAAAATATTTAATGGAGCATCCAGAAAAAAAAATAGAAAAATAAATATGAAAAACATATAAGCGCGTAATTTATCACTCGCTTATTTTTTATATGTCAAATTATCGAGGTGCAAAAGATGAGATACATAGGTAACACCCCTAATTTGCCTAAAATCAAGAAAAAAGGCAAAATGGGATGTTAAATC
>JARGGI010000042.1 GCA_029210775.1 Patescibacteria group bacterium
TCTTGTGGTGGTAATGCTAAAATTTCAAAACGCTCGTCAGGATATAGTGTTTTTATTAAATAAGATATAATTTCTACTTGAGCTAATGAGCATGTATTTCTAACATAAAAATTTATTGAGTGAATATCATTATTATTAAAACCATAATGCAATTCAATACCTATTTCATTTTTAGCTGAATCAATTTTCATATTATTTATTACCTTTAATCTCCTCCACAATCTCATCAATCGCCGTTCTAAGCTCATTTTGTCTTGCGACAATTTTTGATTGATTATTGGTTATATTATTTTTTAGAATTTTTCCCCACTTCCCTCTCCAGCCCCTTAACACTTTCCAAAAAAACTTTCTCTATCTCACTCAAAGTTTTTTCTTGATATTTTTTATATTTAAAGGGTTTGCTGTTTGCTTTTCATTAACATCTTTAATCATTTTCTGAAAATCACTTTCATAATTCCGATCTTGAATCACTCGAAACTTTGAATGCTCTTTTAGAGCCTTTTCATCTGCTTGCTCTTTGCTCACTTTCCCTAATCCTTCAAGCACAGGATAGCCATTAAGATCAAGGTAACTGCTCATAAAGCCAATCCAATCTTGCATGGTAGTTGGCAGTTGTCTTTCGGCTCTCATTTCAGCTAAATCAAGAAAGGCACTCACCGAAAGTCTTAATCTGTGCAGTTCTTTTTCTTTTAGATAATTTTTTGCAACTGTAATATCGGTTTTATAAATTTTTCCATTGGGAGAGTGTGCCCATGAAGTCAAGCCCATATTTTCCTTAGTAGCATCTACACGGCTATAAATTATTTCGGCAGCAGTTCCCTCTGCAACAGCAAAATGTAATTTGTTTTGAATAAAAGCAAAAAACTCTTTTGTAATGATACTACTTTTATCATAATCCGAAGCAAGTGCAAAAATATCGGTAATTTGCAAATAAAGACGGCGTTCGCTTAATCGAATATCCCTAATTCTCTCAAGCATTTCCTTGAAATATCCATCATCAAACTTTCGCCCTTGTTTAAATCGATCATCATTAAGAACATAGCCCTTTTGAATATATTCGTGGAGCACTCGTGTTGCAAACTTTCTAAATTGAGTCGCTTTAATAGAGTTTACGCGATAGCCAACAGAAATAACCATATCTAGATTATAAAACTGAATTTCTCGGTTGACTTGTCGATTTCCCTCTCTTTGAACTACTCTAATTTTTCGAGTAGTTGGATTTCCCTCCAATTCTCCACTTTTATATATCTCCTGAATATGATAAGTAATAGTATTCTCTTCTACGCCAAAAAGTTGTGCCATAATTTGCTGACTCATCCACATACTTTCATTAGTCATATAGACTTCAATCTCCACTTCTCCATCATCATTTGTATAGAAAGCAAGACCAATCCGCTCAGGGATTTCTTTGTTAAATTTTTTTCGCCAATTGATCAATTGCTGATCAATGTTTTCTATATCATTTTTTTTATTCATAATAATTATTTTTTAAATTATTATCCTTCTATATCCGTCACAATTTCATCAATCGCTGTGCGAAGTTCGTTTTGTCTTGAGACAATTTTGGTGATTTTTTTGTTTAGCTCTGTAATATTTACTACTTCACGAGTATCTTCCGCAATCACATAACTTGATACAGCAATGTTGTAATCATTTTCGGCAATGGTTTTATTATCAACTAATTTTGCAAAATATTCTGCATCGGTGCGCGAAGTAAATGCATTAAGAATTTTTTTGCGATTTTCTTCACTTAATTTGTTTTTATTTCCACCTCTAACAAATTCAGCAGAGGCATCAATAAACAGGGTCTTGTTATCTTTTTTACTTTTTTTCAAAATAACAACACAAGTTGCGATAGTTGTTCCGAAAAAGAGATCGGGTGGTAATTGGATAACCGTATCTATGTAGTTATTATCAATCAAATATTTACGAATTTTTTGCTCGGCTCCGCCACGATAAAGAACTCCCGGAAATTCAACAATCGCTGCGGTTCCGCTAGTTGAAAGCCAAGAAAGCATGTGCATTGTAAATGCCAAATCCGCTTTGCTTTTTGGCGCCAAAACTCCCGCAGGAGAAAAACGAGGGTCATTTATTATTAAAGGGTTAGCGTCTCCGTCCCATTTGATTGAATACGGCGGATTGGAAACAATAGCGTCAAAAGGTTCATCGTCCCAGTGTTTTGGATCAGTGAGAGTGTCGCCGTGAGCAATATCAAAATGATTATAATTAATATCGTGTAAAAACATGTTGATACGACAAAGATTATAAGTAGTGAGATTTATCTCTTGCCCAAAAAATCCTTGTCGCACATTTTCCCTACCTATCACTTTAGCAAATTTAAGAAGTAGCGAACCAGAGCCGCAAGCCGGATCATAAACTTTGTTTACTTCCTTTTTACCAACTGTGGTTATTTCAGCGAGAAGTTCACTTACTTCCTGGGGCGTGTAATACTCGCCTCCTGATTTGCCCGCATTGGATGCATACATTGCCATCAAATACTCATAAGTATCACCAAAAGCATCAATTGTATTATCTCCATAATTACCCAACTGAAGATCACCAATAGCTTCCAAAAGTTTTACAAGTTTTTGATTTCTTTTTTCTACTGTACCCCCCAGTTTATTTGAATTTACATCCAAATCATCAAACAATCCTTTTAAATCGTCTTCGCTATCAAACCCTTTTGCAGAATTTTCAATATTATTAAAAATTTTAGAAAGTGTTTCATTGAGGTTTGCGTCATTGCGGGCATTTTTTCGAATATTTACAAAAAGTTCACTCGGCAGAATATAAAAACCTTTTTCTTTAATGGTGTCAGCTCGCCCAAATTCTGCTTCTTTGTCAGAAAGAGTGGCATAATCAAAATCTTTATTGCTAGTGCGTCGTTCATCGGCATTGATATAATTTGTAAGATTTTCACTGATAAAACGATAAAACAGTATTCCAAGGACATACTGTTTAAAATCCCAGCCGTCAACACTTCCTCTCAAGTCATTGGCAATTTGCCAAATAGCACGATGTAATTCTGAGCGTTCTTGCTCTTTTGTCGTATTCAAATTTGTATTTTTGTTTGTCATAATTGTTTCTTTTTTGATCTCTTTTTTCA
Source organism: Patescibacteria group bacterium (assembly GCA_029210775.1). Taxonomy (GTDB): domain Bacteria; phylum Patescibacteriota; class Minisyncoccia; order JAHIHE01; family JAGLIN01; genus JARGGI01. Next base: position 3,107 of record JARGGI010000042.1, read on the forward strand.
TAAAATTATTTAATTAATTACCTTCCCATACCCCTCAATTATCCCTCACAGCAGATTTTTTAATTTCCAACATAATATCACACTACCCTCTTTTCATTTTACCATACTTCCGCCAGATTATTTGCCTTTAAATTTTTTCTGTGTAGATTTTTTATTCAAAACTTCTCGACTTCGCTCGAAGAATAATGTTTTACGAAATAATTCTCGATTACACTCAAACAATTTCTTTTTTGTGCATGAATAATATTTATTTAGAAGTAGATATTTTCGCATACAATCGATACACCTTCGACTTTT
>JARGGI010000043.1 GCA_029210775.1 Patescibacteria group bacterium
CGTCCAACAGGTTGCTTTCAATGAATGATCTTAATTTTGAATTATTGATAATTTTCTGACAGCGAAAACTGGCGCTGTGGCGCCGGACATATGACTTGTGTTGTGCTTTATGCGAATCATAAATTTCTTTAACGCTATTGATTTTAATTTCTTTGAAAATTGCCGAAACCGAACGGTGCAGTGAAGAACCAATTTCTCTCAAGGAATATTTTCTTTTTAAAAGTATGGCAATTTCATCACGCTCGCTTTGCTGGAAATGACCAAACTTTTTTCTACTTTTTTTTCATTCTATTTTTATTTTTAAAATTAAAAAGCTAAATTTATTTTACCATAGTGTTCGAATTCAGAGTAGAATCCGGGATATTAGAGAGAAAGACTTTCCAAGATTGGAAATCAAAATTGAAGGAAAATGGATTGAAGGAAGGTGTATTGGTAAACTATTTCTAAATGAAGAAGATTTCAAGAAAATAGTTCAAAGTCTTTTAGTAAGAGATAAACACCTTTATTTGTTAAAAAAGCATAAAAATGTTATTAATTTAGCCTTAGGACCTGTTATCGTTAAAAAATCAGATGTGATGGGAAAAATTAAAAAGCATAATGATTTATTGTTAATAGAAATAAGACTATGGCATAAAATCAGATGGCTCCTAAGAGATGAGAAGTTAGATCGAATGGAAGTAGCAACTATTGGAAGATGGTTAAAACTTACTGAGGGATTGGTTACAGGCATTGCTTTCCTTGCAGTTCTTGTGGTTGTTGGTCTTTTGATTTCTCTTTTGTTGTTGGCATATCCAATATTGATGTTGGTCTTAGCGGCCTTTTTCTTTGTTCTCGCTCTTGGTTCTCATCCTTAGAGGGTTTGCAAAATAAAAATTTAAAAAACACAGCGATAAAAAACTACTGTGTTATTTTTTTGGACAAAGGGGTTAAATTTCTGTATTATTAAAGTAAGATAAATTATAATTATTAAAGGACAGTCCTTAAGTCTATTAATATAACAATGAATAAATTTTATTTCCCTTCTCCCAAAACTACAAATTCAAAAGATTTTTATTTACAAAGAAGTATTGAAATGTTACCTGGAATTATAACTTGGTCTTTTTTAATATTAAGTATCTATTTGTCTTTTAGGCTTCCTTTGGCTATCGCTATATTCATTATAATTTTTGATTTATATTGGATGATAAAAGTGTTTTATATAACAGTATTTATGATTTTTGGATATAGAAGAATCAAAATATGGGAAAAAATTGACTGGATTTCAAAGTGTGAAGAAATTTCAAAAGATGAAAAAAATATTAACTGTAGAGATATTTATCATTTAGTTATAATTCCGACCTATAAAGAAGGAATTGAAATTTTGCAACCAACTTTGGATTCACTGATTGATTCTGATCAGTCAAAAGACAGGATGATTATTGTCCTTGCTTTTGAAGAGCGTGCAGGTAAAGGCGCAATGGACCGAGCAAAAATATTAGAAGAAAAATATTCTAATAAATTTTTTAGCTATCTGACAACATTTCATCCAGATGGAATTGTGGGTGAGGCAAAAGTAAAAGGAGCGAATACCAGTTGGGCGGCTGAAGAAGCGAGGATTTTTTTAGATGAAAAAGGTATTAAATATGAAAATGTTATTGTTTCAACGTTCGATAGCGATACGTGTGTTCATAAAAAATACTTTTCATGTTTAACTTATCAATTTTTGAAAAATCCCAAAAGACATCAATCAAGCTATCAACCACTTCCTCTTTATAATAATAATATATGGCAGACCAATAGTGTAGTGAGGGTTATTATGGTGAGTTCTTCTTTTTGGCAAATTATGCAAAGTGTTCGTTATAATAAAATGGTAACTTTTTCAAGTCATTCAATGAGTTTTAAAACCCTTGTTGATATCAATTACTGGCCAAGAGATATGATTTCGGATGACTCTATTATTTTTTGGAAATGTTTTGTTTTCTATCATGGTGATTATGATGTGCAACCAATATTTTTGACAGTATCTTTGGACGCTGTTCTTGATAATAGTTATCTCAAAACTGTAATAAATCAATATAAACAACAGCGCAGGTGGGCATGGGGGATTGAGAATGTTCCAATAATATACAGGGCTTTTTTAAGCAATCGTAAAATCTCAATTAAGAAGAAAATCATTAGATCTTGGGAGGAGTTGATCGGAAGAATATCTTGGGGTTTAACTCCTGTTATAATTGCTTTTTTTGGCTGGTTTCCGATTTGGTTTGGGGGTGATGATTTTAATCAAACAGTTCTAGCTCTTAATCTTCCAAAGGTTTTGGGATATCTTATGACCTTTGCAATGCTTGGTTTGTTAACTTCAATGTTTATGTCACTGTTTCTATTACCTCCACCTCCGCGAAAGGCTGGTATATTTAAAAAGATAATAATGATATTGCAATGGGTTTTGGCTCCGATTGTCGCAATTCCACTTGGTGCTTTACCAATGATTGATGCTCAAACAAGAATGTTGTTTGGAAAATATATGGAGTTTTGGGTAACTAAAAAAGTTAAGAAATAGATAAGATATTGGATTGAGGGCTTCAGCTTGAAAATATAATAGAAACGCTGATTTTTGTTTGTTGATTTTAAATTGTTTTGAGATGGATTTTTTTAAATAAAAAAATAGGGTATTTACTCTGTTTTAATACGAATTGGTTTGTTTGGAAAATTTTTGTTTATGGAAAATATTCCAAATAATAAACTTGATCCATTTTCAAGTTTAATCTCATATTTATTAATTGTCACAATTCTTAGTATTTGTAGTTCTGTTGTAATACTTGTTATCTCAACATCATCATCTGTATCTGTGTTATCACACAGACATTGAACATCTTGTTCTTTTTTGCGAAGGACCAGAATAATTTTTATTGTTAATTTCAAATTCTGCAATAGGTACAGTATTGATTCTATTTTTGTCATGTTATTCCTCTTGTTTGTGAGTATAGTAAATAAACAAAAGAACTGTCAAACAAAAAGGGCTCTACACTAATAACTGTGGTGGATAATTAAAGAAGTGGTAGAATTATATTGAAGAATTAACAATTCACACTATT
>JARGGI010000044.1 GCA_029210775.1 Patescibacteria group bacterium
GATTGGATTTCCTGTGTAATCCCAAGCAGCCGTAGAACCGGACCAAACCTTCACTGAACCGTCCACTCCATTAAAACGAAGAGTCCTTCCCGCGAAATCAACAAACCTTGTCTTGCTTCCTGCGGTGTCATCTTCCAAACTCTTTACCCACGCTGTTCCGTTGTATCTGTAAATGTCATTATTAATTCCGTCTGAAAATGCTACCGCCATTGTTGAGGATTGAGCATTATGAAGCCCTAAACAAGGATAACCAGTCGAAACTGTCGATCCGAGAGTCGCCAACCCAAGTCTTAGTGTAGAAGCCCCTCTGCGGTCAAAATGAATATTTTTAACATCAACAACCGCTCCGTCTGGAATGAGGAGGTCATCTACTTCTGTTTGTCTAATGACGCCATAGACGCCCAAATTTCGTATTTTCATATAGGTAAATTATCTACATTCGGGGATATTCTTATATTTGTCCCCGTATATTCCGCTTTAAGGGCGGTATCTTTTAAATTTATCCACCTCACAAAACTATCATCAGTTATTGGTAAACTTCCTCCAGCCTTTTTCTTCTTAATATGATATTCAAGGTAAGGAGTAAACATATCATAATCTGGTTCGTCTAATTCGTCTGCTTCTGAGTTATATTCTACTATCTTGCGATAATAGTCGGCATAAATGTTCTGATCAACATAGGCAGTTTCTATTGGTCTATTAAAATATATAAAAGCAGAACCGCTAACATCAAAGAGAGTAAATTTGCTCGGTAATCCCATTGAAACTCCCTGCCATACATCGGTGTCAACTGCGTGAGCATAGCTTCCGTCTGTTGATATTCTTAGTGTTCCGCCTGAAACTCCTTTAGCGGAATAAGATATTGTGTCGTTTTCTAATTGAACAGAACCGCTATCATCTAAATCTCTTACATCATCGCAGTATAAGTCTTGATCAGCTACCGTATAAGCGGTCACTAACTGAGTATGAGCCACACCTTCGTATTCTGCGTCATATTCCTTTTTATCCATATAAGACATATTATCTTGCGTTCCTATTCTCACTCCGTAAAGGTTCTCTGAGGTGTAAGGCGCTTCAATATCCGTCGGAGCTAAAATCCTATTTATTCCAGTTGATACATTCCCTATATCTATGTTCAATTTTCGTCTAAATGGTCGTTTTCCTCGAGCGTTGTGATATTCTCTGCGTGCTTCCCATAGTTTTTGGTTTAAAAAGTCATTAGTAATAATCTCGTCAACTTCTTCTCCCATACCGTCTAATGCTCGTTTTTTGACCATAAAAACCGTATTATCGGCAAATCCGACATACGGCACGGCGTCTGAAGCCCTTGAAAAAGTATTAGCGATGCTGTCTTTAAATTCTAAAAATCCGAACCCAGTTGAGTTAGTTGTATCTCTGTAAATACTCCTAAGTTTGTCAATTTGGATTGTTTCTGTCGTTAAAGTTCCTTTTTGAGATGATATCCCTGTTGATCTCGATAAAGCAAATTGGTCATAATCAACAGCATAGACTTTTGTGTCTTGTGGGTGGGCGTAAGTCAGAGCCGTATATAAATAAACTGTTGTCCCCGATGGAGCAGTAGCGTGACTCAGATAAGCAAATTCTGACTTCTCATCACCAATTTCACCCAACATAAGAATTTGGGCTGTTGAACTAAGTCCAGATATACTCTGCACCGACAAAGATGTCGCTCCTGAGGTAACATCAGAATTTAAATATGTTGCTTTTTTGTCTTTTGTTAAAAAAGTGTTGTCAAGTTTAAATACATAATTAAATGTATTTAAATCTAAACTGGGTTTATTGCTTACTGGCATATTCTTGTCTTAGTCGGGCAGGTTTGTTAACTATTTTTTAGGAGTTTCGGAATTTTCTTTTTCTAAACTTTCAAGAAGTCTATGTTCTCCTTGTAGTCTTGCAAGTTCTTCTGATAGTCCCTTTGCTTGAAGATTAACTTGTTCAAGTTGTGTTTTTGTAGCATTGAACTTTTCTTCAATCTCCTTTTTCTTTTTTATGTAGTCCATTTTTTTAAATTAACTTATTATAAATCCATTTTTTTAAATTAAAATTCAAATCCCCCTAAGTTTACATAAGTCCAAGATCCATTTGCTCCCGACACTACTCCAACAACTCCGTCTGGAACTTCATTCACAAGTGGAGTTTCAAATTTATGTGAGACTGTCGCTGATCCCGTAACTATATGCTCAAAGAGAACACTGTTGGCGTAAGTAATATCGCCTCCGTCAAATGCTACTATTCTGACTGTTCCTGTTGCTGCTGGAGTGATTGCTAAATCAGTTATAGCAACTCTCTTACCAGAAGCAGGAGTCCAAATAACAGCTGTGGTAGCGGTATTAATACCCATTACAGTCTTTCTTTGCGGTGTTTGTGGTCCAAAGTATGTTATACTCATTTTTTTATGTTAAAATTATAATCTTTTCTGCCTAAACAGTAAGGCATATCATATTCGTTTATTTTGCATTTTTCAAGATTAAGTCTTAAAAATGCATTCTTAAGGATTTCTCTTATTTCTTTGTCGTATTTAAGGAACTCAAACATCAATTTAGTCAAATGCCAAGTGTCCTTAACTTCTACCCTTTTTTCTTTTGAAGACATTATATCAAGCAATCTTAAAAATTCTTTAATAGGATTTTTTGCAAGATTGAACTTATCAAGTTCTACAAATGTGTCTTGAAACCTAAAACGATAAGCATTGTCAAATTCAAAGTGCAAACAAAGTAAATCTCTC
>JARGGI010000045.1 GCA_029210775.1 Patescibacteria group bacterium
TTGTCTTTTCAGCAGCATATCCACCAAGAAGCATTGCCATATTGTCAACAAATTCTGATTTTGAATGAAGATGTTTGCCAATTCAATGTTAGCGATTTTGCGAATTTTTATTATTAGAATTGTTAAACTACATACCATATCTCCCAACACGGAGCAACATATGAGTTATCTTCCATAATTAAGGGAGTGTAGACAAAAATAACAGAAGATAGAAATATAACAAGAATAATAATTTTTAAATATTTCCAATCTTTGGGAGAAAAAGAAATTATTTTTGATTTTACCAACGCAAATTCTATAAAAACAATCGCTATCAATATCATTATTGCTATAAAAGACCAGAGGGTAATTTTTTCGTAAATCAGATATTCTTCAATCGGTTGATTGACATTCCGACAAGCTATTTCTAACTTTGAGATATCATTGCCAGCGTTATTAATAATGGTTTTATTATATTTACCGTATGTATTTTGATAATTTGTTACAAAAGCTAAATTTGTTAAACTTAAGAGTAGGGTAAAAACTACAATTAATAGAATTAGAGTTTTTGTTATTTTAATTGTCATAGAAAATAGATTAGTTTTTTTTTAAAATTAATTTTTGGTAAAATTGTAAAGCTTCAGCTATTTTGGCTGAAGCTCTTATTGCTTTTTTGACTCCGAACTATTTATGGAGCCAATTGTCGTGGTCTATGTGTATATCATTTTTGTAATTAAAATTATACACACAATAGACATATCTTCCTGGAATCAACAATGCTGATTTACCATTATGAGGAACCCAGAGCCAATTTTGCGGGTCTCTATTAGGATCCCATGGAAGGAAAAGTAGAAAATTTAAAGGTCCTCCTGTTCCTCTTACTTCGGGATGCCAATCTAGATTGTAGTCTGCATCAAATGCTAAAGCAAAATGATCTCTGCCATCATTAAACATAAAGTCATATTCTGCATATCTTAAATCAGTTGCCAATACAGGCGTTACCATTATAGCAAACGCCATAGTTAACAGCATCAAAGCTGCCAACATTCCTACTCTTCTTTTGGCCTTCATTTATATCTCCGTCTGCCTCTTAATTCACTGGAAATAGAATATTATTTTTTTATTTTATTTCCTCTTTAGAGACAGTCTAAAATTTTCTAAATAATTAAAAAACTCAATGCTGTCCCTAAAAAAGATTAAGAAGTATGTTTTTTATTTTTTGAAAGAACAATTATTTTTTTATCTCTCTCCTTTTGATATTTTGAATAATAGCATATTCTGAAAAGTGGTGTCAAAAGTAAAATTGTAAATAATTTTTTTACAAGAAAAAAATAAAAAAACAGTATGATATTACCTGTTATCATACTGTTTTTGGTTTTGCGATTTTAGGCAGGTGATTTTAAGCAGTTGGACAAAATAAAAACACCTTGAAACTCTCAATTAAATTCCGCTGGTTCGGAGATCCATCCGCTGGTTTAGAGCTCCAGTTCCGAACCTTGTTGCACTAACAACAAATTACATCGCGAATGTTTATTATAATTCGCAAGTGTAAATAAAAAGTTTATTTCTTTATTACAGCTGTTAGTGCATTCGGGTTCCAAGCTGGAGATTGGAACCAGCGAGTGACCGCCGTAAACAAACTCATTCCAAGCAATTTTCAAAATTTTATTTAAACTATAAATATGTTTATTATTTAATCAAATTAAAAATCCCAACAAAGTTGGGTTTTCTGCCGTCTAAAAATATAGTGTTATTAAAAACATAAGACCATATTTACGCGCGGCGTAATTATGTAAAATCATTTTCAAAAACGATCTTGAAAAATTTCTATCCTCCATTTTATTTTTTATTTTTTAAAACGCTATTTCCGTGTTTTTTTATTATACCACAAAACAAGAAAGAGACAGAAAAAATTCGTCGTCCTTTGAAATTTTAATGAACTTTATTTAAATATTGAATTTTTTCCACGGATGGTTTGTAGAGAGTTTATTGATTTTAACGAGGATGTTCTGCATCTTGGAAATTTGTATCTGATTTTTTTAAAAATATGGTATCAACAATTAGTTTGATAGTCATCTGGAAATTAGATATCATTCCTTTCGGGGGACAGACAATAGATATTTTCAGAATAGCGACAACATTGAGCTTCGTCATTCTGGCTATATTATTCATTAAACAAAACATGAAGTACACAAAATTTTTTTTCTTAAAAGGAATGGGAAAAAAAATGACTTCTGTGTGATGGAAACTTTTCCGTCACTTTTTTTAATAAAATTATAGTTTAATTAATTCTTATTAGAATTACAAAATTCCTATGAAATTCAATAGAATTGTAACATATCCTTGACAAACTAATAAAAACGAGTTAGTCTTTAATTAACAAAAGAATCCCGCCCGATAGGGTCAATTCGAACACTTGATTTTTTAAGTTAAACTGCGGTCATTTTCTCTTTACAACATTTTGAT
>JARGGI010000046.1 GCA_029210775.1 Patescibacteria group bacterium
TTGGATGACACAATGGGAGAAGTCGGAACTGGACTATCCGATAGTGCAAATTATCAAATGAAAGCAGGATATCGGCAAATAGTAGAAGGAGAAGTTTTATCTTTTTCGATAAGAAACTCAGATGAAACCGCCGATACAAATGTTTGTTCCTTGGGGACTATTGTCACCACAGGTGTTTCGCCTTGCTCTTATAGGTTAAAAATTGGCACTACATCTTCTGCTGGTTTCCAAGTTGGCTTGTGGGCAGATGACCAACTTAATCAAGCAACAGCATCAATTGATATAAATGATATAGTCGAGAATTCTACAGTTGCAGCAGGAGTAGAGGGACATGGAATTACAGTTGCTCCTCCAACAGATGCAGGCGACGAAGGGACAGCAACAACATGGATAGAACAGAATCCATTTGATGATGACGATACTCCTATTCCAGTAGGAGTATCGCTTATGGATGTGATATTTGCTTCTAACGGGACACAAATCGTTGATGTTTTTGGAACAGGAGATTTGGATGGCACAACTTTAATTACTCACCGCGCCGCAATTTCAACAGCCACTCAAGCAGGAAGTTATGACCAGTTGGTAACTTATAGTGTTTCAAGTATTTTATAACCTATAAATATATGACAGAAAAAATTAAATTGATCGGCGTTTTGGCATTGTTTTTTTCGTTGTTTGGAGGGGGTAGCGCGAAAGCAATCTCAATTTCTCCGCCAGTGATGGAGATTGAAGCAAATTCGGGAGATTCCATTGAAAGAGTGATAGAAGTTGGGAATGGAACAGATCAAGAAAGGTCCTATTCTATTGGCGTGAAAAAATTTGAAATAACAGGAGAAGAAGGAATGCAAAGTTTTATCTCTGTTGAAGGAGATGATGATTTTGGATTGACAAGCTGGATAAAGTATGAAGACGAAAAGATCGTCGTTCCTCCTATGGGCAGTAACAAATTTGTGTTTACCATTGATGTTCCGGAAAATGCAGATTCTGGAGGGCATTATGCTTCAATATATTTTGACACAGGAACGCCGACCGAAGATGAAAGTAGTGATGGAAATTCAAAGGTTGGCGTAGCTGCTCAAATACATTCTTTGATTCTGGTAAGAATTTCCGGCGAAATAATAGAAAAAGCTGAAATTGAAGGTTTTGGCATAGAAAAAGCTGAAAAATTAATAAACAGAATTCCTGTTCAGTTTATCTGGAGATTAAAAAATAATGGCAATGTTCATATTAGAGCGCAAGGAAATATTGAAATAAAAAATATGCTCGGGGAAAAGGTGACTCTTCTTGACGCTAATCCTAAGAATTACAGAGTCTTGCCTGGAAATATCAGAAAAATAGAATCGTGGTGGGGAGACAGTTCTGACGCCGGCGAGGATAAGAGTAGTTTTTTTCAAGAAGCGAAAAAAGAGTTTGATAATTTTGCTATTGGGAAATATACCGCTAAGCTCGATATGGTTTACGGCAAGGATAACGGAAATTTTCTTTCCAAAGAAATTAATTTTTGGATATTTCCATGGAGAATCGCTCTTATTTTTCTGATTATTCTAATCTGTTTTGCGATAACGGCTGTTTTGATGGTAAAAAAATATAATAGGTGGATTGTAAAGAAGCATATAAAATTACGGCAATAAAGCTCTCGGTATTTTTTTCAATAATGATTACTTAAAAATTTGAGAGACGCAGTTAATCCAAATAAATTGATCGCAGATGAGAAAATTAATGCTTATTATTTTTATATTATCTCTGAGTATATTTAGTGTCCAAAATTCCAAATCTGCCGAAGAAAGTCAAGTAAATGTAGATGCTTATGTAGACGCGGAAACTTCTGGAATAGGCGGCGGCGCTTCTTTTGTGCCTGATAACACCCCTCCCGTTGTGTATGATATCAGTGTTTCTGAAGTGACAACAAACAGCGCTATTGTAAGCTGGAAGACAAATGAAAATTCTTCGGCATATCTGTATTACGGAAAAACTTTTTCTTATGAAATGGGAGTTTTACAAGATCATCAGGAGAGTATTACTTTTTTTCATGAGATTGAAATTAATGGACTGGCAGAAGGGACGAAATATTATTTTCAACTTAGGTCGTCAGATAGTGCGGGAAACCAGAGCATTAAAGATGGATATGAATTTGAAACTTTGTCAGAAATTCAAATTATTTCAGATGTCAGTTC
>JARGGI010000047.1 GCA_029210775.1 Patescibacteria group bacterium
ATTTTTTTATTCAAGAGGGATTTATTACGACTGATGGAGTAAGCTATGTTTTAGCTGGAAAAAATTTAATTACAAGTGGAAAATACGAAGTCTTTGGCAATCCGCAACTTGTATTTTCGCCGGGTTATCCTATTCTTGTGGGAATTGCTGATTATTTTTTCAATGATCTGGTTTTTTCTGCGAGATTTGTTTCTTTTGTGGCGGGATTTTTAGCTGTTTATTTATTTTATTTAATTGGAAAACAATTACATAGCAAAAAAGTTGGGCTATTTGCTTCAGCTTTGGCTGCTATCCACTATGTGCTAGTTATAATATCCGCAGAAACTTTATCTGAGTCATTGGGACTATTGTTTATTTTAATCTCTCTTTATTTATATTTCAGGCTTGTTGATAATTATAAAAATTGGCTAGCGATGCTTTTAGGATGTTCTATCGGTTATTTATATTTAATCCGCTCAGAAGGTATTCTGCTTTTAGCTTTGCCCGTTGTATTTTTGCTGATAAATATAAAAAAAGCGAAAATAAAAAAATCGCTCAAGGGATTTTCCCTTATTATTATTTTCTTTTTGATTATCGTCGCTCCTTATTTTTATTTTCTCTATCAAAATACCGGCAAACTGATTTACAATGGCAAAACTACTCCAAATTTAATTGTAAGCAAAATATTAAACGGCAAAGACTTTGGAAATATGAGCGAAACTGAATATAACACTTACGAAAAAACATTTTCACACTATGACGAAAAAACTAATTCCATAAAACTTCCTGAAGAATTTTCTGATATTAATTTGGCAAGCTATATTATAGATGATCTGGCAAAATTTTTTCAAATATTTTTAAAAGGAGCCTCATCTGAAACAAGAGTGCTATCAGATACTTACTGGCTTGCTGTTTTTTTAATTCCAATTCTTCTTTTTGTCCTCTTTATTATAACAAAGAAATTTAAGCCCGATGAAAAGGTGTTTGTTTTATTTTTATTGTTATTCCTTTTTTTATCTATTTTTCCGATTTTTCACATTGAAAGCAGATATTTGCTCCAGCCTTTTATTTTCATTATTTTTCTGTCTTCGCTGGGGTGTTTTTTGGATGACAAAATGATTTTGTCTCGAAAATATATTTCTGAGTTGATTAAAATGTTTTTCTTATCCTTAAAGCTTTCTATTTTTGTTTTTGTTTTTATTTTTTCAACATACTATTTATTTTTTAATTCTAATGATCATATAAATAGGCATAAAATTGCGGCCGAATATATAAAAAACAATTCAAAGATTAATTATGAAAACATAATTATAATGTCCAGAAAGCCAGAGGTCGCTTTTTACGCTCAAAGCAAAAAATCCGTCCCGGTGCCTTATACTAACATTGAAAATGTTTTAAAATTTGCCAAAGCAAATAAAGTGAATTATATTGTAATTGATGAGAAGTTTTTAAACATAAGAGACAATTATGATGAGCTTGAAAATCTGGACAAACATTCTAATCAAGTAGAGCTTGTTTTTGAAGATAATTCAATATCGCTGATAAAAGTTTTTGAAGTGCTGTATTAAAATTTTCTGTTGAAATAGTCTTGCTTTTGTCATTGTGAGAAGCTTGCCAAGGCGACGAAGTATTCTCAAAGTTATTTATACAAGCAAAACAATAAAACAGGAACAAGAGATTTCTTCGGTAACTGATGCTTTCTCGCAATGAAAGGCAGAATTTATGGCTATTTCAGTAAGAATTAAGTAAGAGTTTATTAAAATTTTCTAACGATAAATTAAACAAATGAACGATAACAACCAAGAGAAAATATCCTTAGTCATTCCTGCCTATAATGAAGCGGAAAATTTACCGTTTTTATGTGAGGAAATAAAAATCGTTATGAAAAATATAACCATTGATTATGAAATTATTATAATCAACGACGGAAGCAGCGATGAAACCCAAAAATCTATTGAAAAATTATTTCAAGAAAACAAAAAACATATCAAAGGCATTCAGTTTAGGTCTAATTTTGGCAAAGCATCAGCTCTTAAGGCTGGTTTTATTCAGTCGTTAGGTAAAAT
>JARGGI010000048.1 GCA_029210775.1 Patescibacteria group bacterium
TTTCGGCGGAGGAAGTGCGGTATCATTATAACAAAGGCGGACCCGTGGCGGAGTGGGGGTTTGATGAAGGAAGTGGGCAGAAAGCTTATGACAGCGCGGGGAACGCGGACGGGCAGTTGGGGTCGGACGCTTTGCCAGCGGGAGATGTGAATGATCCGGCGTGGTCGGTGCCATAACGAATTAACACGAATTTATTACGAATTTTTACGAATCACGAATATGTTTGATGAAGCGAAAATTAACTGGAAACAATGTGGCAGGATTGCCGTATTTATTGATGTCGCCAATGTTGTTTACAGTTTAAAAAAACTTGGCTGGAGGATAGATTATAAAAAAATGCAAGAATATTTTAGAGAGAATTCTAAATTAGCGGATATCTATTTTTACTATTCCACCAAGAAAGAAAACTCGGGACAAGCTAACTTGTTGGAAATGCTGGCGCGCAAGGGCTTTCAGTTGAGAGTAAAAGAGGTTAAAATAATAAAATTGAAAAACGGTGAAGTTATATTTAAAGGAAATTGCGATGTAGAACTGGCGATAGACATGATTGATTTAATGCCGGCTTATGACACGGCGGTTTTGCTAAGCGGCGACAGCGATTTCGCCCCATTGATTAAATATGTTCAAAAACACGGCAAAAAAGTAATTGCCATTTCAACGCGCGGCCACATTTCAAAAGAAATCATCCAGTCATCTGATAAATTTATGTGGTTTAATTGGTTCAAAGATTATTGGAATTTATCCTAATAAAGCCGGCTAAAATCACAAAACCCCGCGTCCCGAAAGACAACAGGGTTTTGGATGATTTTTCTACTATTAGTATAGCAAATTAATAGTTTATGTCAAGAGCAAGTTGGGGTCGGTGCCATAACGAATTAACACGAATTTAATAACGAATGAATACGAATTGCGCATTCGTGATTCGTGAATATTCGTAATAAATTCGCGCAAATTCGTTTACAACAAACATGAAAAAAACACTTCTTACAATTTTATTATTCATAGCTACCGCTAACACGGCGAGCGCTGTTTCTAATTCCGTTCTTGATTTTGACGGTTCCACTGATTATGTCGTCGTCGCGGATAACGCGGTTTTGGATCAGGCGGATAGATTGAGTTTATCCGTCTGGATTGAGCCGGATGACACGCCGGCGGGGGATGAGTATATTTTGTATCGGCAGGACGCTTACTATATTAAGCAAACTTCAACAAATACGATTGTCGGGGCGATTTGGTATGGCGCGGCGTGGCACACGGTTACTTCTGCGGCGATAACTTCAGACGGGGCGACGTGGACGCATCTTGAAATGACTTATGACAAAGACGCGACGGGGACGGATGAATTGAAACTTTATGTCAACGGCAATCTGAAAGCGGTGGGCGACAATTCCACCGCCATTACCGCGGTGGCGACAAAGCTTTATATCGGCGCGGGGGACGAAGTGGGCAAAGACAACACGCCGGAAAACTGGTTTGACGGACAAATTGACGGCGTCCAGCTCTACCAATACGCCCGTTCTGCGGATGATGTCAGGTTGGATTATAACGAAGGATTAGCCACTCATCTTGGTCCTAATCTAAAAACCTGCGCTCAAGATCCGGCGAGTTGTATGGATTACGGGTTGGTGGGGAGTTGGGGATTTGACGAAGGCGCGGGGACAACAGCTTATGACGCTTCTGATAATTCTAACGATGGAATTTTAACTAATGGACCCAAATGGACAAAAGGCAAAAAAAATAACGCGTTAAAATTTGACGGAGTGAATGATTATATCACAAGTAATTTTCAATTTTCAATTTTCAATTTTCAATCAATTTCCAATTGGATTAATTTTCAAAC
>JARGGI010000049.1 GCA_029210775.1 Patescibacteria group bacterium
TATATCTCTTGACCTTGAACAGTATAAGCACACGCCTAATTCCATTCTCTTTCTACCGCATTCTGCATTGCATTCCAAACCGATAAAGTCTGATACATACTCTAACATTTCTATCACCTCCTTATAAGCTAAATCCAAAACACTGGTTTCATCTCTTTCACCAACAAGGAGAATTGTTTGTGTTTTGGTTTTAAATTACAAGATTATTTTTTTGTCTCTTTCTTTATTTCCCTTTTATAACATATTAAGATTGTAACACTCCCAATGAGTTGGTCCTTGATTTTTCATTAACCATATTGCACTATCTATATTTTTTTTGTAATCCATTTTATCTGAGAGTGTATAGTTAGTACCTCTTTTAGAATTAACATAAAGAAATGTACTATCTATAAATTGAAAAACTCCACCAGCTGAACTTATTTTATTTTTTGCGTTTGGATTAAAACCACTCTCACATTCTGCTATTGAAAGCACAAGCTCTGGATTAAGCCCGTTTAAAACCGATTGCTCTCTGATATAATCTATAATTTCGTTTTTATCATAGCTTTTTGATATAGGTTTTTCGATAGGTTCAACTATAACAGCCATTACTGGTTCATTTATGGGAGCAGGTTCTTCTAATGGCTTAGACTCTGTATTCACTATTGTAATATCATTCGTTTTATGAATAACAGGAATGGCTGTTGTCAGTATTATAGTTATTACAATAACAGTCCAGGTCCTGTTTAATCTTTTATATTTACGCATTTATAAGATTAAAAATTAAGTTCCCTACCCTACACTATTATTATACTCGATATTATAATTCTGTCAATAGGCGACCATCAAATGGCTTAAACTTCAACATCTTAGCTATCGCTATATTTTTTAGTTGTCTGACTCTCTCTCTTGATATATCCCATTCAATAGCAATTTCTGACTCAGTCATATAAACACCATCAAAACCACATAAAAGATTGACTACGCCTCTCTCTCTTCCAGATAAGCATTCAATACCCTCTATAAAGAAATTATCAATAGTTTCTTTTAATAATTTCTTGTCAAATTCTTTTTCTAAGTTTGTATTATCTGAAATAGTATCATTTAAACTTAAATCTCCTGAATAAACATAATCAATACTCAAAACATCTTCAATCTTTTCAATGTCCTTAATTCTTTTTTCAGATAATCCTGTTTCTTTTGATAAATCTGTTGCATTATTTCCTTTTGCTTCTTCCAGCTTTTTTTTGTGTATTATTGCTCCCCTTGGAACTCTTATAGTTCGAGAATTATTAAGAGTTGCAAATATTCTATTCTGAATACAATGATAAGCAAAAGTTGAAAACCTTCCTTTTGTTTTATCATATTTTTCCATTGCTTGCATTAATCCGATTGTTCCTTCTTGAACAAGGTCATCAAAATCAATCCCCATTCCTTTATATTTATTGGCAATACTTTTTACCAATCCAATATGTTCTTCTATTTTCATATAATTTATTTTAATTTATTAATAGGTATAAAATAGGTATAAAATAGGTATAGTTATACTTTCAATTTTTGTTATTGTTTTCATATAGTTATTTTTTAATAATAAAACACACAATTTTAAACCCCTAAAAAACACCGACCCCTATTCTTCGCCAAGGTTAGTCATTAAAAGACCCCCCCTTGACAGATTTTAAAAAACGCATATAATAATAGTGTAGGGTAAGAACCTTTTATTTCATCGTGAAATAAATCTCTTCATCCTTTTTGATTACTTTAAAATATCTTTCCAAAACAGGCACATCGACAGAACCCGTAATGTGATATAAATTATCCTCTAAAGATATTTCAAAGTTTTCTGCCAATTCATT
>JARGGI010000004.1 GCA_029210775.1 Patescibacteria group bacterium
TCCAGTTGAAAGATTGTCGATTATAATTACATTATGACCTTTTTCGATTAAAAGGTCGACAACATGAGAACCAATAAAACCAGCACCTCCAGTGACAAGAGAAGTAGGCATCATGGTATGTTTTAATTGATTAATGGGGATATTTATGATATTTTTATAATAAGGTTTTTTAGTAAATTTAGCAAGATTAATTATTATGAGCAAAAAGAAAAGAAATAGACATATCAAAGTGACTGAAATGCAAAGCAAAGATTATTCAAAATATTATTTGTGGATTATAAAGACGGGAATTGTTGCTTGTCTTTTTTTGCCTTTGCTTATTATTCCGTCACATCTTTATTTAATGCAGGTTGGAAGAGTTATTATGTTTAGAATTATTATAGAGATAATAGCTTTTTTTTATATTCTTCTTATCATTAAAAAACCAAAATACCGTCCAAAATGGGGAATATTTGAAATCAGTATTTCCGTTTTTGTTTTAATTTTTTTCATTACTTCAATTACGGGGGTTAATTTTGCAAGAAGTTTTTGGGGGACTGTTGATCGTATGGGAGGATTTTTCGGATTTCTGCATTTTTGGATATATTTTGTGATTTTGATAAGTATATTTAAAACTAAAAAAGACTGGGAAAAGCTATTTGGCATCTCAGTGTTTGTCGCAGTGATTTCTTCATTTTATGCTTTTGGACAAAGTGCTTTATTTTGGAGAACTATTTTACCGTGGCTTGAAACAAATAATTTATATTTGTATTCCTTTGCAGAAAAATTTGTTACGAAGGAAAATTTTATAACATTGAATAACTGGAGACCGTTTGGCACTATAGGAAATTCAGGATTATTTGCTTCTTATATTCTTTTTAACTTGTTTTTTGGTTTGTATTTATTTTTTTCAAAGAAAAAGAAATTTAAGAAAATAATTATTTTTTTCTTGTTTTCTGCAGTTGGTGGAGGAATTTTAATTTCTGGGACTCGTGGCGCATATTTAGCAGTAGTTGGTGGGTTAATAATATTTACCTTATTAAATACATTTTTCTCATCAAAGAAAAAGGTTAAAGTATTTACTATCGGTACATTAATTGTTTTTGTTTTATTAATTGGATATGTTTTTTCTAATAAAGATTCAGAATTTGTTAAAAATAATTATGTTTTAACGAGACTATCTAGTGTTTCTTTTGGTTCTGGTGAAAGTCGTATTTGGACATGGGAATCATCTGTTCAAGGATTAAAAAATAAGACGTTATTGGGCTATGGTCCTGAAAATTATAATGTTGCTTTTAATAGGAATTTTAATCCGTTACATTTCAAAGGTTATGGTTTTGAGGCTTGGTATGATAGGGCTCACAATATATTTTTTGATATAGCAACAACTATGGGAGTGATTGGACTTACAAGTTATTTGGGCATTTTTATAATTATATATTTGTATTTAATTAAAAATCGTCACAGAGCGCGCGAGAATTTACCAGCATTTGCAATGATTTTTTCTCTACCAGTTGCATATTTTGTTCATAACTTTTTTTGGTTTGATGATTTCTCTTCCTATTTAATGCTTTTTCTTTTCTTTGCATTTGTGAGTACCTATTTTAATGAAGAACTAAAATTTGTATATAATATTGAAAAAGGAAAGAATATTACTGAGTCAATTAATAATAGACTGAATTTAGATGTGATTAAGAATTTAATAATTAATAATAAAGATATATTTTTAGTCTTAATGGGAATATTCTTGATTTTTACGATTTATTATGCGAATATCAAGCCTTGGAAATTTCACAAATTGACAACTACCGCTGTGGCAGCATTTGAGATAAATGCTGAAGATTCTTTCTTGTGGTATAAAAAAGCAATGGAAAGTTCTACAGATCTAGGAAAATATGAAATGTATAAACATTTTGGCAGTTATGTTGTTATCTATTATGATTTGAAGGATTCGCAAAACTTTCAAAAAAGAGATGAATTTAAATCTAATTTGAAATTTTCAATTTCTGAAATGGAACAAGCAGTAAGTGAAAATGATCAAGATGTGAGATTTTATGAGATTCTGAGTGCATTATATAATAAATATTATAGAAATTTTCGAGAAATTGAATATTTAGAAAAAGCGGAAGTAACATTGCAAAAAGCTTTGGAATTAAGTCCAAATCGAGAGACGATATATCATGAATACGGACAGACAATGATATTTAAAAAAGATTATAATAAGGCTATCGAATTTTTCCAAAAAGGAGTTGAGTTAAATTCAAATGTCGCAGTTTCTCATTGGTATTTGGGAATGGCTTTTATAAATTCGGGAGATTTAAAAAATGCAAAATATGAAATTGAAAAAGCTATTGAATTAGGCTATGTGTATCGCAATAATATTAATGATATTTTGGGTATTACAAATATATATATTGATATCAAGGACTACGCAATGCTGTCAAGTCTTTATAAAGATGCAATAAAATTAGATCCAAATAATCCACAACATTATGTATCTCTTGCAATTGTATATAAAGAACTTGGCTATAAAAAGCTTGCAAAGGAAATGGCAGAAAAGGCAATCTCCCTTGATGAATCTTTTTCCTTTGAAGGTCAACAATTTATAGAATCTCTAAACTAATTTTATCAATCAACAAATCCCAAGGTCGCACCTCGACATTATACAATGAATGTGTCTTAATATTTTATTAATAATTTAATTTTGTAAAAATTTTGTGCAAAATTATATATTATGATATAATTCAACAAGAAAGTCGAGGTGCGACCTTTAATATCTTTATTTAAAATTTCTATCGGATTATGGAAGGATATGAAAACGTTTTTTATCATGTATATAATCGCGGAGTTGACAAGCGTGTAGTTTTTGAAGATGAAAATGATTATATGCGATTTACAAATAAACTTTTAGAGTTTAATAAAAATAATAATGGAGAATCGCTTTTTGTTGATATTATTTGTTTTTGTCTAATGCCAAATCATTTCCACTTAATTTTAAGGCCTATTGTGGAAAATGGTATTACCGATTTCATGAGGCGAGTATTAACTGGTTATGTGATGTATTTTAATGGTAAGTATAAAAGAAAAGGAGTTTTGTTTGAAACTAGTTATAAATCAATTTTGATTGAGAATGAGGAATATCTTAAGCATCTTTCAAGATATATACATTTAAATCCAAAAGAAATTGCTAAAAGCAATAATTTTGTTCTGAAAAAGATGTCATCAAGTGAAATTTTAAAAAAATATAAATGGTCTAGTTATCTTGATTATGTTGGAATTGATAATTTTCCCGATCACACAGAAAGGAAGTTACTGCTTGATATTTTTGGTAAGCGAGAGAATTATGAGACTTTTGTTAATGAATGGAAGCCTGATGATATAAATGAATTAATACAAACCGAATATTAACAAATTATAACATAAATTCCTTATTTGTCGAGGTGCGACCTCATAGTTTAATTAAATTGTTATTTTGTTGAATTTATGCTATAATATATGCGTTTAATGATAATTAATATTTTACTAAAATTTACAAAAAAACGAATTTATGTTATAATTTGTTAACTGAGATTAATAAAAAATAAATGGAAATAAAAAAATTTGTTCTGCGTCAATTAACTTTTCAGGATTGCAGGGAAAGCGGTCTGAGTCTTTGGCAATGTCCAAATTTTTTATTTTTGGTCATGGGTTTAATAAATATTTGTTCCATGCTTGGAGTGTATATCATTGTTCAAAGATATGATATTCCAGAATTAGTTATCTTTAGTGTTTCAGCAATTAGCGTTTTGATTTTTGCAGTGGGTTCTTCCGTTATAAATAGTTTTGAGCAAGTTGCGAAAGCTAATAAAATGAAATCAGAATTTGTTTCAATCGCGTCTCATCAATTAAAAGCTCCTCTTTCTGGAATACGTTGGGCTACTGATGCTTTGATTGGAAACAAGAAAGAATCTTTAACTCAAAGGCAAATAGAATATTTGAAAGACATTCAAGAAAATACATCAAGAATGATTCGACTTGTAAATGATCTTTTGGATGTCTCTCGTATAGAGACTGGACGCATGACTATTGGAGATCAAGAAGTTGATTTGAAAGATACGGTTGAAACAGTAATTAAGGAGTTAAATTATTTTGCTTTAGCTCATCATACGAAATTAATATTAAAAGTTGATAATAATATAAAAAAAATTAAAAATGATCCAGTAAGAATTAAAATGGTTATGCAGAATTTTATTGATAATGCAATAAAATATATAGGCGATAATAAGGGAGAAATTGTTATTTCACTGAAAAATAAAGGAAAAGATATTTTCTTTTCAGTTAAAGATAATGGAATGGGAATTCCACAAGAAGAAAGAAAAAGGATTTTTGAAAAATTTTATAGAGGAGATAATATTGCTAAAAGGCAGACGATTGGGACTGGATTAGGTCTTTATATCGCAAAAGCTGTAATTGATAACTCAAAAGGAAAAATTGGATTTGATTCAAAAGAGGGAACAGGTAGTACTTTTTGGTTTACTCTTCCTGCAATTAATAATTTAAATTTTAATATAAATTAATTTTAAAACATTATATGGAAAATAAAAAAAAGATTCTCGTTATTGAAGATGAAGCAACTCTTCAAAAAGCACTTAATGATATTCTTGTGCAAGATGAATATGAAGTTTTTAGTGCTCTTGATGGATTATCTGGTGTTGAAATAGCTGGAAAGGAAAAACCAGATTTGATTTTGCTTGATATAATTTTGCCGAAAATGGATGGCTTTGAGGTATTAAAAAAGTTAAAAGAGGGAGAAACTTCAAATATCCCAGTTATTATCTTAACGAATCTTAATGATATTGATGATATTCAAAAGGCATTGGATTTGGGAGCAACTACATATTTAGTTAAGGCTGATTTTCATCTTGAAGATGTGCTAAAAAAAATAAAAGAAATTATATAAATTTAGTTTTTTTTCACTTTGATTTATATATTATTATAAATTATTACACATTAATTAATAGAAACAAAATATTATGCAGATTGATGAGGGACAATTGAAATCATTTTTGACTGATTTCGGTTTGATTTCTAAAAAAAATATTGAAATTGCAATTAAAGAAGCACAAGAAAAAAATAAAAAACTTGAAGATGTAATAATAGATAAAAAATTGATTTCTCATGAAGAATTATTAAAACTTAAAGCGTATGTATTGGGTATTCCTTTTGTTGATTTAAAAAAAGGTGAAATTAATCCAGAAGTTCTAAAGCTTATTTCAGAACCTGTATCTCGTCAATATAAGGCAGTTGCGTTTGACAAACAAGGATCACAATTGAAAGTAGCGATGATTGATCCGAATGATTTGCAGTTTATAGATTTTATAAGCAAAAAAACAGGTTTAAAAATAGTTCCTTGTTTAACTGACGAAGAAGGATTAAAAAAGGCATTAAAATTTTTTCAAAAAAGTCTTAAAGCTGAATTTGGTGAAATGGTTGGAAATGTTGAAATCAATGAAAATGGTGAAGAGGGTGAAAAACTTATTATCAGTTCAGGGGACAAAGAAGATGACAAAAAAGCAGATCTTAAAAAAGCTGCCGAAGATCTTCCCGTTGTTAAAATTGTAGACACTCTTTTAAAACATGCAATTTTAGAAAGCGCAAGTGATATTCACATTGAACCTGAAGAAAAAGATGTAGTGATTCGATATCGTGTTGACGGTGTTCTTCATGATGCTATGACATTGCCTAAAGTAATTATGCCTGGAATTATAGCAAGAATTAAGATTCTTTCTAATCTTAAGATAGACGAACATAGACTTCCTCAGGATGGAAGATTTAAAATTGAATCAACTGAATATAAAGTAGCATTTCGAGTTTCAATTATACCAGTTTTTGATGGTGAAAAAATTGTTATGCGTCTTTTAAATGAGTCATCAAATAATTTAACATTGGAACAAATTGGTTTTAGGAAAAGAGATCTTGACATTATAAATACTGAAACGAAAAAACCAAACGGGATGATTTTAGTTGTTGGTCCGACAGGAAGTGGAAAAACAACAACTTTGTATACGCTTTCGGCAATTTTAAATACCCCAGATGTTAATATAAGCACTCTTGAAGATCCTATAGAATATAGAATGCCAAGAGTGAATCAGTCTCAGATAAATAGCAAAATTAATTTTACTTTTGCATCAGGGCTTCGGGCACTTTTGCGTCAAGATCCAGACATAATTATGGTTGGAGAAATTAGAGATAGAGAAACTGCTGAATTAGCAGTTCATGCTGCTCTTACAGGTCATCTCGTTCTTTCAACGCTTCATACAAATAGTGCAGCAGGAACACTTCCGCGAATTAATGAAATGGGAGTAGAATCATTTTTAGTTGCGTCAACAGTTAATGTTATTATTTCTCAAAGGCTTATTCGTAAAACGTGTCCAGAATGCAAAGAAAAATATAAATTTGACGAAGCAGCTTTTAAAAGTTTTTCAGAAAGTTTTGATGTTGAATCGTTATCAAATATTTTGATAAATAATAAAATAATTGAGAAGAAATATAAAAACAATGAAGAGATGTGGCTTGATATTGAATTTACGAAGGGTAAGGGTTG
Organism: Patescibacteria group bacterium; assembly: GCA_029210775.1. GTDB lineage: Bacteria > Patescibacteriota > Minisyncoccia > JAHIHE01 > JAGLIN01 > JARGGI01. The sequence goes on from JARGGI010000004.1 coordinate 6,563, forward strand.
TGGTAAGTGCCGAAATGGATATAAAGGTAGACTTGGTATTTTCGAGGTATTACAAATAAATGAGCAAATTAGAAAGTTGATTAATAATTCTGCTCCTGGTGATGAAATAGAAAAGAACTCAAGACAAGATGGAATGACAACAATGCTTGAAGATGGAATTATAAAAGCTGTTCAGGGCATAACAACGATTGAAGAAATTGTGAGAGTAACAAAGGAATAATAGTTTATATAAAAATTGATTTATGCAATATTCATATAAAGCAAAAAACAAAAAAGGAGAAATTACAACAGGAGAAATGAGCGCTCAGGACATTGATGAACTTTCCAGCAAGCTTAGTCGATTGGGTTCAGTTTTAATGTCTTCAGAAGAGATTGATAAAAAAAAAGGAAACATTGAAATTTCAAAAATATTAAAAAGAGTAAGTATTGTTGATAAGATGCTTTTTACTCGTCATCTTGGCGTTATGCTTCGCGCGGGATTGCCTTTTTCTCGGGCTGTAACTGTTTTAGCGGAACAAACGAGTAATGCATATTTCAAAGATATATTATTGCAAGTTAAAGAAGATATTCAAAAAGGGAATCAGCTTGGCAGTAGTTTGGAAAAACATCCGAAAGCTTTTAATAGCTTGTTTGTTAATATGATTAGAGTTGGTGAGACGAGTGGTAATCTTGAGGAAGTGTTGGATATTCTTTATGTGCAACTAAAAAAAGACCATCAACTGACATCAAAAATTAAAGGCGCAATGATGTATCCTTCCGTAATAGTTTTTGCAATGGTTGTCATAGGAGCCTTGATGATGACTTATGTAATTCCTTCTCTTTTAGAAGTTTTTACTGATGCTGGAGTAGAATTGCCGACTTCTACGAAAGTGATTCTGTTTGTAAGTAACAGTTTTCAAAATTATGGTATTTATATCTTAATAGGAACAATTCTTTCTATTTATTTGTTTTTAAAGATAATCAAAACAAATAAAGGGAAAAGAGCGTTTGATTATACGCTTTTACATTTGCCTACAATTGGAAAAATTATTTCAAAGGTGAATATGGCACGATTCACGAGAACTCTTAGTTCTATGATTGCAAGTGGTGTTCCAATTGTAAAGGCTTTGGATATTATTTCAGAAACATTAGGAAATGTATATTATCAAGATTCTATAAGAGAGTCATCAGCAGGCGTGCAAAAAGGAGTGTCGCTTAGTGAAGTTATTAAAAAATATGATAAATTATATTTTCCGCTTATGTTACATATGATTGAGGTTGGAGAAGAAACTGGTACATTGCAGGAAACTTTGAAACAAGTGGCTGAATTTTATGAAGATGAAGTTGAACAAATTACTTCAAATCTGTCTGCAATTATTGAACCGGTTTTAATGCTTGTAATTGGCGGGGGAGTTGGACTTTTTGCGGTTTCTATAATTCAACCGATGTATTCAATTATGGAAACAATGTAAATTTGTAATTGTAATTTATTAAAATTGTGAAAAAAATAATAAATGATGAAAAAGGTTTTACTATGATTGAGGTTGTTGTTGTAATTTCAATAATGTTGATTATAATGGGAATTGTAATTTCTTCTGGAAGAACATTAAACGATACGATAAACTTGAAAAATACAACCAAAGGAATAAACACGAAAATTAAGCTGGCGAAATCACGTTCAATAAGTGCTTTGAATGGTACTAATTATGGGATTTATTTTAAACCAAGCCGAGTTGTGATTTTTAAAGGGGACACTTTTGTTGATGGGAATCCTAGTAATGAAGTTTATACTTTTTCTAATAAAATTAAAATCAGTAATATAAATCTTGTTTCTCCTCCTGGAACGGGTTCCGACGTGGTGTTTAATCGTCTTATCGGGTCAACTTTGAATGTTGGAACTGTTGAAGTGCAAGTTATAAGTGATCCGTCTAAAACAAGACAGATTGTGATTAATTCGGACGGACAGACTAGTTTTGGTGCTTTTCAGACAAGCACAAATTCTATAATAAAAAACGCTCGTCATGTACATTTTAACTTGGGATGGAAGATAGAATCGTCTACTGTATTGAGCTTAAAGTGGGTAGACGATTTTGGTGTTGAGCGCGCAAAAACTGACATTGACATTTCTACTTATTTTGATGATGTTAATGACATTTTTGATTGGACAGGTACAACTTTAGTTGATGGAGTAAGTCAGGAAATAAGAATTCATAGTTGGCCAGACGGAAGTCTTAATACCGTTCTTTGTTTAATTAGAGAACAAACTGAAGAACAAAAACTTCAAATATTTACTGATGCGGGAGCAAAGAACATAGCTACTTATGAAAATGTAGGTGCAGGAATAGTAAATGTTAATGCAGAATTTGATGGTGGAATAATGGAAATTCAATAAATATTAAATAATTATGAACAGTTTAAAACAAAATGGATTTGGATTAGTTGAAATAATCATTGTAACATCTTTGTCTTTTATTGTCCTTTTAGGTATTACAAGTTATTTAAACAACTCTTTGAAAATTGCTTCTGAGGGCGTGAATAAAGTTGAAGCTTTGTCGTATGCAAGATCTTCTCTGGAACAGGCGCGAACGTTGAGAGATGTAGATTGGAGTAATATATCTGGTTTAACTTTAGACTCTAATTATTATTTTGATGAAGTAGGGTCAAGTCCTGATGCATGGGTATCCGTTCTGGGTCATAAAACAATTGGAAAATATACAATTTGGTTTGTTCCATCTTCTGTTTTGCGTGATGGTAATGATGATATTGCTCTTGCTGGAACTATAGATCCAAACACAATTAAAATTACTTCAAGCGTTTCTTATTATTCCAGAGGATCGTTAAAACAAATTGATTTATACGTATATTTGACTAATTTTAGATAATATTAAATATGATTAAGTTAAAAAAAAGAAAAGAGAATAGAAAAAATCCTAATGGTTTTACTATGATTGAAATGATTGTGTATGTTCTTTTGGTAGGACTTGTTTCTGTAGTTTTGTTTAATATTATTTTTTTTGTAACAAACACAAATAATAAAATAATTTCTATGACAAAAGCAAGCTTTAATGCTTATAGCGTTATGGAACGAATAATATATGAAATTGAAAACTCAAGTCATATATATATGCCGACAAGTAATTTTGTAAACTATAACTATGATATATCAAAAGGAGATCAATTAACATTGGCAACGGAAATTGGAGCATCCGCAACGGAAAATATAACTTTTGTTGATTTTTATATTGAAAATGACACTCTTTTTCTTAAGCAAGAAGGATTAAACCCTGTGGCTTTAACTTCAAGTGATGTAAAGGTTTCAAATCTTAGTTTTTCGTATTATAAAAATGATACAAGAGAATCTGTGACTGTTGATTTTACTATTACAGCAAATGGCAGTTCAATTTTGGGTTCTGAAACTCATTTAGTTAACACTGTTACCTTAAGATCATATTAGTTAAATTATATGAATTATAAAATAGAACAAAAAAATAAGTCTGGATTTGCTGCAATTGTAGTTCTTATTGCTTTAATGAGCCTTGTTTTAATAATAACTGTTTCCTTAACTGTCGTCGTAATTACAAAAAATAATATAAATAAAATTTTGGTTCAATCAGCACAATCTTACTATTCTGCAGAATCTGGGATTGAAGATGGTCTTTTGAGGATAATGAAAAGTTATAATTATACAGCAATTAATAATTTTAATTTAGGAGATTCGGTTGTGACTCAGAATATATCTCAAGTCGGAGACACGAGCACAATAGAATCTCTTTCATCGCATTTTGACAATGAGCGAAAAGTAAAGACAGATCTGACATTAACTGCAGATGGTATAGGTTTTTATTATGGAGTGCAGGTTGGAGAAGGAGGATTATATATGGAAAACAACTCTGCTATTAATGGTAGTTTATATTCTGATGGAAATGTAGTTGGAACTTCAAATACTTTGGCAACGATTAATGGAGATGTTTTTGTGGCAACTGGAATGAATCTTGCTCATTCGTGGAGCGTATACAATGCTGATTCTGTTTTTGGACAAACAAGCCCAATTATTGATGTAGCGCAAAGTTTCAAACCAGATTCTTCAGCAGTTTTATCTCAAATTTCTTTTTATATAAAAAAAATAGGAAATCCTTCTGATAAAATAATAAGAGTGTTTACGGATGATGGAAATGCTTTTCCTCAACCTGGATCGCCTACAAAAACCGAAATTGGATCAACAACCTTGATTGCTTCAAAAATTGGTACAAATTATGGCTGGGTTGATTTTTCATTTTCATCTCCGCCCTCTTTGGTTGCTAATCAGTGGTATTGGATTGTAATTGATATAATGCAGAGTAATTCAAAATATTTTTCAATAGGTAAAGATTCCAATAAAGGAAACGGAAATGGCGTTTCAAAATATGTTGAAGACTGGAATGTTGGAACTCCAATTTGGACGGAAGATACGGGTGATTTTAATTTTAAAACTTGGTTTGGTGGAGTTTCTACTTCTTTAAACACTGTAAATGTTACGGGAAATGCCCATGCTCATTCTATTGTCAATAGTAATATTTGTGGAGATGCTTATTATCAGACAATTGATGCAGCCTCTTTAGATTTTTTGAATATTCCAACAGACCCTCCATGTCCAACTCCACCTCCTTCATTGACATCAGGCACTGCTTATCCAGATAGTCCAGATCCTGCCGTAGTGGCGCTTCCTGTTTCAGATAGTAACATTGCAGATTGGAAGGCTGCCGCATCGGCTGGAGGAACTTTTTCTGATAATGCTCATTGTTTACCTACCGTAGACATTACACTTAATTCAAGTGTGCTGGATTGTGATTTTCTGCCGACAGCTGGGATTGTAATAACTATAAATGGAACTGTTTGGGTTAAGGGAAATATTGTAATCGGAATAGGGACAGGAATTAAATTATCAGCTGGATATGGAGGAAACAGCGGTATAATAATTGCTGATGATGAAGGGTTTGAAGATACAAGCGGAAAAGTGATAATTAATAATAATGTTGGTATTTGTGGATCTGAAGGATTTTCATCTTTTCCAGATTGTAATCCAACAAATGGAAGTTATGTTATGATATTATCTACACATAATCATAATACTACTTATGCGATTGATGTAAGTAATAATGCATCGGGTGCAATATTTTATGCTCATAAAGGTATTGCAAACATTAATAATGGAGCTAATTTAAAGGAAGTGACAGCGTATAAGTTGAAGTTGTCACAAAATGCTTCAGTAACTTATGAAAGTGGACTTGCAAACGCAAGTTTTACAAGTGGCCCTGAGGGAGGGTGGGTTATAAATGACTGGAAAGAAATTCAATAATAATGTATAATAAAGATAGATAAGATATTCAAATATTTTTATAGCAATAATAATTTAAATTAAATGGGAGTGTTTAATAAAAAATTAAATGTCTTTGGACTTGATTTAAGTGATCGATCGATTAAAGTTGCATTGCTTGTAAAAAAAGGAAAAAAAACAATTTTGCATTCTTATGGCAGGGTGGAGATTCCAGAAGGTGTTATAAAAGACGGCGAGATAATAAATAAAGAAGAAACAGCAGAACTGATTAAAAAGGTTTTGGCAAATTCAAAGCCAAATCCTATAAAATCTAAATTTGTTATCTATTCTATACCAGAGCCAAAAGGATTTATTAGGGTTGTAAAAATTCCCTATACGGAAGAAAAAAATATTGAACAGGCAGTGAGATATGAAGCAGAGCAACTTTTTCCAATTGATATTAATGAATCATATGTAGATTGGCAAGTTATTTCTGAAGATAAAAAGATCCTACAAATTATAGTTGCAGTTGTGCCAAGGCCTCTTGTTGATTCCTATTCTGATGTTATGAGGCTTGCTGGATTAAAACCATTTGCTGCTGAAATAGAATCTATTGCGATAACACGAAGCTTGATAAATGATAAGCAATCTTTGAGGCCTATATTGGTTATTGATTTAGGAAAAGATAGAACAAGTTTTATAATTTTCAAAAACCCCGCTGTTCAGTTTACTGCCAGTATTCCTGTTTGTGGAGATGAATTTGTAAATGTTATATCAAAAAATCTTGGCATAAGTAAGGATGAAGCGGAAAAAATTAAAATTAAATGTGGACTAAAAGTTGAAGATGGATGTAAAGATGTTTTTAAATCTATTCAACCTTCATTGCGTGAAATGATAAAATATATTAACAAATTAACAAACTACTATAATGAACATTTTGAGCAAAATGAAGATATTGCAAAAGTGATAATTTGTGGAGGCGAATCAAAAATGATAGGTATAAGTTCATTTTTGTCATTGCAAATAAAAAAAGAAATTGAAAAAGGAAATCCTTGGGTTAATATAATAAATCCTGATACCAAGGAAATACCTTGTATTTCTCGTGATGACTCTCTTATTTTTACTACAGTTATTGGCTTGGCTCTAAGGGGTATGAATGATTTCTAATTTAATTTTGTAATTTATGATAAAAATCAATTTATTATCTCCTGATGATAAACAAAAACTTAAGTGGGAAAAAATAAATCATTTTGTAATGACAAATTTTTTAGTTGTATTATTTTCTCAATTTTTTATTGTAGTTATTTTTGTAGCTGTTGTTCAGTATTTAATGTTAGAAAATGATAAAATAAAAAAGGAACTTGAGAGCATACAGACGGTTTCAGAGGCAAAGGAAATTAATATGATAAAAAATGGAATTAATACATATAAAAAGCAGTCCAGGTTTTTTTATACAATTAGGGATAATCGTGTTTATTGGGTAAATGTTTTAGAAAAATTTAGTTATCTTGTTCCTTCAGGAGTAATGATAACAAATATTAGTATTGCTCCAAAGGATACTGTGACTGTGTCAAAAAAGAACGCAAAAGAAGAGCCAGTTTTAGATAAAAATAATGACAAATTAGATGTGAATATCATGGGCGTTTCAAAAACAATAGACGATCTTTTAATTTTTGAGAACAATCTTAAGAGTTCTGATATTTTCGTTGATTTCAAAATTGATCCAAGAAATTATGATAGTGAAAACTTTCGATATGTTTTGTCAATTAGCAAGGATAATCTTGTTTTTGAATAAATATATCTTAATTGATCGTATTAGTATTTATTATGAAAAAAACAGAGAAAAAAGTATATATTAAAATAGCACTGTTAATTTCGATTGGTTTGGGATTATTATACGCTGAGTGTTTTTATTTGCCCGAAATAGTTAAAAGTAAAAGTTTAGAAATAATTGAAAACAAAAAACAATTAAGGGAATTTAAAAAACAAAATGAACAAATAGAAAATATTAAAGCTAATTATGAAGAGATTCAGAATAATATGGAGAAGGTTTCTGAATATATTGTTGAATATGAAAAAATATTTAATTTCAGGTCTGAGATTGAAAACATAGCAAAAAAAAGCAATGTCAATTTAGATATAAGTATTTCAAGCAATGAAAAAACTTTTGTAAATAATAATTTATCTTTCGTAAATTATAGACTTAGAGCTTCGGGTGATTTTAATAAAATAATGTCTTTTTTGAATTTTATGGAAAATTTAAGATATTATAATGAGATAGAAAAAATAAGAATTTCAAATGAAGAAAAAAATGAAAATGAATATATAGTTCTTGAGCTTGACTTAAAAGTATATGTTCGTGATGATAATAGTAAAAACTAAATATGAAAAAAATCAAAAAAATCAAAACTAAATTTTCAGGAAATGATTTAAAAAAAATATTAAATATTTTTCTTAGATTTAGATATTTGTTTATTTTGTTGTTTTTAGGCTCATTATTTATTTTTTCATTCAAATTTATTTACGAACATGCGTATATGAATATTCAATATATAGACTATAAAGAGTATGAAAATCAGATAATATATAATGTTAAATCAGAGAACAAAAAGCTTAGTAATCTACTTAACGATTTAAATGAAGATAGGGTTAAATTTGAAAGTGAGTTGAATAAGGAATATAGCAATCCATTTGAATTTGGAATAGAAGATGTTTTGATAATTGATGAATTAGATATAAATAAAGAAGAGAATAAATTAAGTGAACAAATTATTGACTCAGAAGAGGACTTAGGAACAAAATAATGATTTAGTTAATAATGAGCCTATTGACCTAAATTAAATTTTTTGTTAGCATTACAAAATAGTATATTTGATGTATAATATATTTCAATTATTTATATATTTTCTTTTCAAAATATAGCAATTTGTGCTATTCATTTTTTATGTCCTCGTAGTTCAACGGATAGAACGGGAGCCTTCTAAGCTCTTGATGTAGGTTCGATTCCTGCCGGGGACACAAACTATTTTTAAATTAGGTATCTTTAAATTTTTGATTTGGGTTTTTCCTGGCAATTTGCTCATTACAGGTAGTGGCTTAAGGATTGTTGCTGGACACAAATTTTTTAATTTAGAAATTTATTATTGTTATTTGGGTTCTTTTCCTGATGCTTAATAATTGATGTTAAAATATTAATAGTTGATATAACAAAAAGCATATGAATGCTTTTTTTAGTATTTACTTTTAGTATGAATTATGCTATAATTAAAACATTAAAATATAAAATAATAAATATAAAATTAATTTAGAACAAAAAAATGACAAAAAAGACGAATGGCACAATTAGTCGCATGTCTTTGAAATTTAGAAATTGGAAAATTAAAAATAAAATAATTTTTGGATTTTTTATTGTCTCATTTATATATAGTTTAGTTAGTATATATGTTATTTACTATAATATTTATCGAACCGAAAAAAATAATAATGAGATGCATATAATTCATAAATTAATAATTCATCAAAAAGAAGCAGAATTATTATTAAGAGATTATTATTTTATTGATGATAAGTCTCAATTAAATAAGATAGACATAGAATTAAAAAGAAATGAATTTAGGGAAAGAATAAATAATTATGAAGATTTAAAAAATAATAAAGGAGATGATATCATTATATCTGATTTAAAAAACGGATCTGATGATTTTTTTGTTTTAGCAAAAGAATTTATTAATTTGCATAATGCAAGAATTGAATCAGAACATGAATTTGAAAAATATTATCAGATTGAGAAAGATTTGAGATATTCAATTACAGATTCTGTATTAAGCACAAAAGAAAGCGATATTATTGCATCTTATTATATTTTTTCATACAAAGGCAAAGAGGCCCTTTTCCAATTTAGAGATAAAGAGCATTTTGATGACTGGCATAGTGCAATTGAAGATTTTGATAGAAAAATAAATGATAAAAATTTAATTAAAGAAGGTTTAATTAAAGAATATCATTTGACAGCCGAAAAACTTGAACAGCTGGTATTGAGAATAGAAGAAATTAAAAGCAATGAGGTTAAAAAACTTTCTCAGATAAAAAGAGTAGAAATTTTAATTTCACAATTACAAAATAAATCTGATTCAATAAATATGAATAACTCAGAAATGCTTGTTGAAAATTTAGTAATTTATGGTTTCTTTTTAATATTGTTAACCTTTCTGTTAATTATTATTATTGGATATATAGTTGCATATTATATATCAAATCCAATTATTAAAATTTCAAAATTTGCAGAACAAATCGGAAAAGATAATTATACACAAAGAATTGAAATTAATTCTAATGATGAAATTGGACAAACAGCAAAAGTTCTAAACGATACATTGGACAAGATTAAGGAATCAAAAGAGATTTTAGAAATTAAAGTAAATGCGAGAACAAGGAGACTAAAAAATTTAACTGATGAATTAGATAATAAAGTTAAAGATAGAACTAAAAAGTTAAATAAAAATATTGAAGAGTTGGAGAGGTTTAATAATTTGGCCATTGACAGGGAATTAAAAATGATTGAATTAAAAAAAGAAATAAAAAAATTAAAACAAGGAGTTTGCACTATAGACAAATATGATTTAAGCGATGATAAAAAGAGGGAACCTCAAAATTGTTGGGAATATTGGAATTGCAAAAAGGATATACGGGAAAATTGTGAGTCATATAAAACTAACTCTGGAAAAGAATGTTGGCTTGTGGCCTCGGGTCAATGTCCTCGTTCAAAAGAAAGAGGTATAAAGGATTGCCAAAATTGCAGTTGGTATAAAATTATAAATAAGAGTAATTACTTAATTAATAACTAATATAATAATATGACAACAAAAGCGTCAGTCGGGTCAAGCTCTGAAGTTGATCCTAAAAAAGCGGGTAGTAATGCTTGTAGAGAAGCGTTGGGGAATTTAAAAAATCCAAAATTATTAATTGTATTTGCATCTTCAAAATACAATCAACAAGAATTGATTTCTTCAATTAGAGAAGTTAGTGGCGATGTTCCATTAATTGGATGTAGTACAGCGGGTGAAATTACTAATAATGGTCCATTCAAGGAAAGTGTTGCTATTATGGCAATTGAAAGTGATGAAATGCGTATTGTTACAGCGGATGGTGGCAAAATAAGTCCAAGTCCAAGAGAGGCAGGGTCTAGGCTTGCAAAAGAAATAATAAAAAAAACTGGAGGTGAGAGCGTTAATGCTATATTAATGCTCATTGATGTGTTAACTGGAAATGGAGCCGATACGGTTCGTGGTGTTCGAGATATTACAAAAGATAATAATTTAATTATTGGAGGAGCTGCAGGCGATGATTTTGATTTTAAAAAAACAACTCAGTATTATAACGACAAAGCATTATCCTCTTCAATTGTTGGTGTTGGAATATCTGGAGATAATATTATTAATGTTGGTGTGAGACATGGATGGGTACCAATTGGGACAGTTATGAAAGTAACAAAATCAGATGGAGCAGTTTTACAAGAAATTGATGGAAAACCAGCTGTTTATATATATGAAGATTATTTTGGAAAAAAAGCAGAAGAATTAAGAGAAGAACCTCTTGCAAAAATGGCTATAACATATCCATTAGGTATGACCATTGAGGGTAGTGACGAGCTTCTTGTTAGAGATCCAATTACCGTTGATGAAAATGGTGCTATTACTTGCGCTGCTGAAGTTCCTGTTGGTTCTGAAATCAGATTAATGATTGGTAATAAAGAAGAAGCAATTAAAGCAGCAGAAGAAGCAGCAACTATAGCACTTGAAAATTTAAATGGGAAAGAACCAGCTGGTGCTATAATATTTAATTGTATAGCTAGAAATAAATTATTTGGAAGGTTTGCAAAAGATGAAATTAATGCGATTCGACAAGTATTGGGTGAAAAAACTCCAATAATCGGATTTTATACATATGGAGAGATTGCACCTTTTAATGGTAAAAGTAATTTAATATGTAGATTTCATAATGAGACAGCAGTTATTATGGTGTTTGGAAAATAGTAACCTAATATAGCGTCTTATAATAATCATAGTTTTAATTACTTTGAATTACGAAATATTGTCGAACTATGATAAATTTATCGTGTTTGCTACTTTTCGAAAAGCTCAAAGTGACAAATATATTAAATTTTGAATTCGAAGTAATTACTAAAATTATTAAAGCTATAACATATGTCATTAAATGATAAAAAGGAAGATACTCATAATATATCGCAATTTGAGTATAAAAGTGAAATAGAAAAGCTTTCTAAACTTTTAGTTAGGCGTGATTTAGAATTGACAAAAGTTAATAGTGAACTTGATGAGAAAATATTAGAACTCGAAAAATCCAATAAGGAATTACTTGATATGAAGGATGTTTTAGAAATCAGATTAAATGCTAAAACAAGACAGTTAAGAGAGGTTATAAGTGGACTTGATCAACAGGTTAAAGAAAGAACTATAAAATTAGAAAAATCCCAAAAAGCATTAATGAATATTTTGGAAGATATTCAATTTGAAAAAAAAATTGCACAAGATGAAAGAAACAAAACAGATTCTATTATTTCAAATTTTTCTGATGGACTATTAATATTTAATAATGATAATGATTTGACGACCGTTAATAAGATGGCAGAAAAATATCTAAATATCAAGAGAGAAAAAATAGAAGGAAGAAACATTAGGAATCTTTATGAGGTTAATGAATTAAAATCAATTATTGAAGTAATTGGGATTGATATTAAAGATGTTTTTAGAAAGGAAGTTAAAATTGACGAAGAAAATATTTTGGAATTAACTGTATCTTCTACAAAGCAAGATAATAAAAATATTAGTAAGTTTTTAATTTTACATAATATAACTCGAGAAAAAAAAGTCCAATTATTAAAAACTGAATTTGTTTCAATAGCTGCACATCAACTAAGAACGCCATTGTCTGCTATTAAGTGGACACTAACTACACTATTAGATGGAGATCTCGGGGAGCTTAATGAGCAACAAATAAATTATCTTAAAAAAACAAATTTATCTAATGAAAGAATGATTGATTTAGTAGATGATTTATTAAATCTATCAAGAATAGAAGAAGGGAAATATATTCAAGTTGAGGACTTTATAAAAATAGAGGATCTTGTAAATGAGGTCTTGCAAGAAGTTGAGATTAAGGTTAACAAAAAAAAATTATTAATTGATTTTAAACAAGATAAAGATATTTCAAAGATATCTGTTGATAAGGAAAAAATTAAACTTGTAATTCAGAATTTAGTTGAAAACGCAGTTAATTATTGTTATGAAAAGACTAAAATTTATATCAGTCTGACGGAAGATAGAAAAAAAAATGAAATACAATTTAAAATAACTAATTCGGGGATTGGTATACCAGAGAAAGTTAAACGAAGAATGTTTACGAAGTTTTTTAGGGCTGAAAATGCTCTTAAAACAGAGACTGTAGGTTCTGGGTTGGGATTGTTTATTAACAAAAATATTATTGAATCTCATGGTGGAAAAATATGGTTTGACTCAGAAGAAGGTAAAGATACGATTTTTTATTTTATTTTACCAATTAAAAAAAAGTAGGAGAATTTTTAAAGCAGTTTTAATCCTATGGGTATATTTATTGTGATTATATAATAAAATAAATATACCTTGAATTTGTTCATTATGTGTGATATTATTAACTTAATATTGCTATTATATAAAAAAGAAAAGAAAGGATATAAAAAAGTATATTAGGCCTATAAAATGTTTAAATAATAAATTTGATATATTATGAAAAAGAAAATATTAATTATTGAAGACGAGGAGATATTGGGGACACTATTAAAGGAAAAAATATCTGAAAGAGGTTATGATGTTTTGCTTGCAATAGACGGAGAAGAAGGTCTTGCTCTTATGAAAAGTGATAAGCCAGATTTACTTTTATTGGACATTGTAATGCCAAAAATTGATGGGTTTGGAGTGATGGAAGAAATGAATAAAACTAAGGATTTGAATTTAAATAAAATTCCAGTTGTAATTATATCAAATTCTGGTCAACCTGTGGAAATTGACAAAGTTCTTAAATTTGGAGTAAAGGATTATCTTATAAAAACCCAATTTAATCCAGAAGAAGTCATTGAGAAAATTGAAAAATATCTGTGATTTGTTTTTTTCAAATTGTTTTAATTGAAAAATAAATTAAATTTATATATATGTCAAAAAAAATACTTATTATGGAAGATGAAAAGATATTACAGAATATTTTAGTGAAAAAGCTTTTAGAAAATAATTACGAAGTTAAGGCTGTTGATGATGGTGTGCAGGGGATTACAGCTATTGAAGATGGCTATGATCCTGATTTAATTTTGCTTGATATGTTGATGCCAAATATTGATGGTTTTCAAGTTTTAGAGAGATTAAAAAATGATGAAAAATATTCATTAATTCCGATTATTATTATATCAAATTCAGGACAACCAGTAGAGGTTGACAGGGCACTGTCTTTTGGAGTTGTAGATTATCTAATTAAGTCTGATTTTGATCCGAATGAGGTTTTGGAAAAAATTAAAAAATATTTTGATAAAAATGATTCTATAGAAACGAAAATTGAAAGAAAAGATGTTGTCGAAGAAGAAGAAGAGGAGGAAGAAGAAAAGGAAAAAAATGATGTCGTGATTGATAATGCAAAAAAAATAAAGATACTATTAGTAGAGGATGATGATTTCTTAAGAGACATTTGTAAAATTAAATTGGAAAAGGAGCAATTTGATGTCATTACTTCTGCTAATGGAATAGATGCATTAAAAAAAATTCAGGAAGAAAATCCTCAATTGGTTTTATTGGATGTAATTTTACCAGGCATGGATGGCTTTGATATATTAAAAAATATTAAGAATAATTCAAAAACATCATCAATTCCAATTATTATGCTTACAAATTTAGGGCAAACCGATGAAGTTGATAGAGGTATTAGTCTTGGGGCTGAGGATTATATAATAAAAGCACATTTTACAGTTGGTGAGATAATAGATAAAGTAAGAACTGTAATTAAAAGAAAAAACATAGAATAATGTTTTTAAATAGTGAATTTTAAAAACAGAGATTTTTCTGTTTTTTTATTTTTCTAATTTGTTTTTGATTCTATTATATCTATCAATATCCAAAAGAGTAGTATTTTCTTTGATTATATTTTCATTTGTATTAAGGGATAATTTGTTAATATAAATAAAAAAGTTGATAGACAAAATAAAACTCAAAATTGCGATCATAAATACAAAAGCGGTGATTGTCATATATATTTTATTTTTTATTTTGCTGTTTAGCATATGTTTATTTACTTATGTATACTTTTGATTTTAGGTTCATTATACTGTCATTATTAATTATCCCAGAGCCGTTATTAATTGTTATGTTTTCAATTTCGATAAAATAGGGCAGTTTTTTAATTTTATCTAAATAGTTTGAGAAAGAGTTTATGTTGCCTGTTAAATTAGCAGAGAAATTTAAACTGACAGTTTTTTCACCAACTGATTTTGATTTTTCTATCGGATCGAAAATCAAGGTTTGATTATTGTTTGTTTGTGTAGCAGTATTTTCAAGTGCAATTACAAAATCTTCTATATTTTCTTCATCGGGAATCATTTCTTTTGAGTTTTTCAAATTGTCTTTAACTATTTGATAGGTATTTTTCAATTCTAAGAAATTAGCATCATGCTTTTCTGAAATTTCAAGCATACTTCTTTTTTGTTGAAGTTGTGTGGCTTTTTTTTCAATTTCTTTTTTTATAAAAAAAACAGCTGGAATAGAAAAAATAATAACAAGTATGTTTATTACAATTAACTTTATAACTGGATTTCTTAAAAAAGACATAATAAATTTATTTTATATATAAATTTGCATCAAATGCAATATTTTCTTTTTGTGCTATATTTTTTACAGAAAAGTCAGATTTTTTAAATAATTCAGGATTTTCTATTTTTGATTTAAAAACATTCACGCTACTTCGATTAGCTGCAATACCAGAAAGGTGTATTAATTTGCTCTTTTTATTAAAATTTAATATTGTTATATTAATTCCTGGCGTATTTATTTTGCTTATGTTTTTTAATACATCGGTATAATTTGGTTCGGTTGTAGAATATAACATTTCTAAGTCTTTTAGATAGCTATTAAATTCTTCTGTTTCTGATTTAATTTTTGCATATTCTCTTGAAACTGGATAATCATTTCTTTTTTCAATTTGATTGTCAATATTATTTTGTAAATAAGCTACAAGAGAGTAGGTACCTATAAAAATTGATATATAAAATATTGATAAAGTTGATAATAGTAATAGAATAGATCTTGCAAAAGAAACAGCTTTTTGTGTTTCATATAAGCTTTCTGTTCCCGTGGAAAGTAAACTTATAATCGTGTCTTCGCTTCTTGGAATGAATGCACGAGCTGCTGCCCCTGCAACCGGAACCCAATCGCTGTTGTCTATAGATTCAATTTTAATCTTTGCCTTTTTTATCTTAAGCTCTACTAATTTAATTTTGTTTATTATTATGTCTGCGTCAAATCCATAGCTTAATAGTAATATATTATTAATTTCTAGTCCTTTTGAATGACTTTCAAAATATAATTTTAACTTATTGATTTTGTCTTTAATTACTTTATTTAGGTCTTTTAAATTTTTGATTTCTTTTCCAGGTACAATTTCCTTCCACAATTCAAATTGATTGAAATAGGGATATTCATTTTTGTAAATTATACTTGTTATTCCCTCGTTTGTAAGATATAAAAATATTGTCGGCTCTTTTGGAATTTGCACCGCTCTTTGAATGCTTAAAAATGAAGTTTCAAGGGCAATTAATTTAAACCCATTTTGTTCAAGAATTTTCGTGTAACTGTCGACTATGTTTCTTGCAATTGTGGACACTAAAATTTTATTTTTTTGTTCTGTTGACTCAATTATTTGCCAGTCAATATAGCACTTTGAAAGGGGTAGTGGTAAATTTTCTGATGCGTTTAGAGTTATAGCTTCAGCAAGCTGTTCTTCATCAAGCGTTGTTGAGAATTCCAATATTTCACTATAAACACTATTTTGAGGAATGGTGACGATGATAAATGGAGAAAAAAATTTATTTGGTTTGAAATTATTTTTTAAGTCATTTATTGCTTTGTTTAATTTATTTTCATCTAATATTCCTTCTGGAGAAAATGTTCCTTCTTCAAGTTCAATTTCTGATTTACCCTTTGCTATGGCTATATTGTTTTTATCTAATTCCAAAAAAAGCATACGCAATTTTTGGCTGTTTATTTCTAAACCAATTATTTTTTCTTTTGGTATTAGTAAATTTAGAATCATAATTATTTAATTTAATTTTCAATCCAAGAATTGAGCGTAACTTCTCCATTCGTTGTAATGTCTAAAATTGTTTCAATTTTTTTTGAATTATTATCAAAGGTTCCTATACTTATGATTTTTATTTGTCCTGGAACTGATGTATCAAAACTAATGCTTGCAGAGCCGTTATTTATTGAAAGTGAATAGAAGGTATTATAGCTACTGTTTCGTGTAATTTTCATTGTTGCATCTCTTATGCCGGCCTCTGCTATATAATAGGCCATATCGGCTTTATTTGTGTTTGAAGTGATATTGTTTTGAGTGAAGGCGGAAAAGGCCATTGCTAATCCTATAGATAGCATAATTATTGACAGAATAGCAATGACTGGAAGTGCAATCATTCCTTTTTGTGAAAAGTGGTATTTTATATTCTTTTTTATCATTTTTTTAAGGAAACAGTTGTTTGTGATTTTTTTGAAAATTCATATGCTGGTCTTCCATTGTTATTATAGCTTATTTCGAGTTTAATTTGAATAGTTTCTCCTAATCGAGTAAAAATTTTCTCAACTCCGGTAGGGGATGTGACAATTACTTTGTTGCTTGTTATGTTTTCTACTGTGCAATCTGAATCAACTGGTCCACAGTTCACCTTGCATTCCCCGTCATTGAGACAAGTTGCGGTTGTTGTTCCTCGTGTTTTTTGCAAAATTCCAGATGGTGAAATTTTAAACTCAACAACTGTTGTTGCACTTTGAAAATTTAAAATATTATCAGTATTTCCTGATGGGTTTGGAGCGTTGATTATTATATTATCAAAGGAATGTAATTCATCAGCTATTTGTCCAGTTGCGAATTGTAAATTTTGTTGAACTTCAATTCGTGATTCTTCTTTTGAAGAATTTGTAGAAATCATGGAAAATAGTCCTGCAATTGTAATTAATAAACTAGACAATATTGCGATATAGATTAATAATTCTAATAATGTAAAACCTTTATTGTTTTTTGTTTCATAGTTCATATCATTCATTTTTAAGTTTCGTTTATGGTGACCAATTTACGATTACATCTGTTACTGTTGGATTATTTAATCCATTTCCAACGCAATTATTTGAACAAAGAGTAATTTTATATCTGAAATAGCGTTTATTGTTGTGTTCGTTAAAACATTGTATCTCAATTGGCGTATTTGGGTTCGTTTCATAATTTGTTATAGGAGTGCAATCTGGTCCTATAAAAGTCCATGGTCCAAATTCAGAATTTGATGTTGCAAGTTGAAGTCTTACTTTGCCACCATTTAAAGAACCTTTCCACATCATAGAGTTAAATGCGGATCCATTAACTGATTCTGTATCCATTATTGAAGATATGGCGTAACCTGAAACTGGTAAATTTCCTGTATTTTTCGTATATTTATAAGTTAGGATTAATTTTGCGCTAAGATCTGTTGTCTCGAAATTATCATTTCTTATGTATAATGTATAATTTTTACTTCCTGGAACTCCAGGAAAATCTGCAGAAACAAATGAGGTTATGTCATGATTGATAGTAAACTTTTGAGGTTTTGTTGATACATTAAGATTATATAAAGAATATGGATTGCTATTAAGTTTCACATTTATTATTCCAGTTGTTAGAGCAGGGGATTTTGCGCTCCCTTTAATCTCGATAAAAGCACTTGTAATTTGAGGATTATCTTCTGCAATTGACATTGTAAATGGTTGGCTAACTTCCGTTCCGTCTGTGATTATTCCACTTTGTTGAATTATAAAAAATTTAACTGTTTTAGAAAAATCAGCTGCTTTAATTTCATTAAGATATAAAATTAACATCACAAAAAATATGATTAGAACAAGAAATTTTTTGATAATTTGTTTCATCTATGGTTGGTAGTTATATGTAATAACAAGTTTTCCTGAAAAAAGTGAAACATCTGTAATTCCGTCTCCGTTCAAAAATAATGTGTATTCATAATTTCCTCCACTTGTTATGTCGGTCATATCTTCATTATCAGATCCGGGGTTTAAAGCATTAAAAAGAATTGTAAATTGAGTTGTGGTTCCAGTGGAATCTAAAATATAGTTATTTCCTATAGGTCCAATCTCGGCAGTTCTATTTCCTCTTAATAATCCAGCGTTTATTGTTTGATTTCCTGTAGCGCTTGAAATTCCACTTATTTCAATGTATGCACTTTTTGCTTGAATACTATTAGGAATTCCAAAATTTTCAGGAACGGTTAAGATAAAATTTTTCTTGATTTTTGTTCCAGTGTTTTTGTTTGATTCTTGGAGAATAAAAAATTCAATAGTTTTTATAGGTCTTGCTCCTTCTGTTATAAAGTTACAATTTGCAGAAACTCCTTCGTTTTGCACTCCGTCTTTTGATCTCATTCGGAAAGTATAATTAGTTCCTGGAGTTAAAGATGAAAAATTAATTTGATGAGGGCTATTTTCCCAAGCACTTTCTGCTGTTGTAATTCCAGGACTTGAAATCCAATCTATATAATCACTTGTTTTTATATATTGGGCTTGGGCTGTAGCATAAGATCCAGATCCAGGCGGATTCTGCGCTCCTGAAGTTGTGTCAGATGTGTTCCATTGAATCGTTGCACTCAAATCTGTAATATTTGAAACGGAAGTGTTGCAGGTTCCATCGGTTCCTGGGCTTATTGTTGGTAGATTATTATCGATATAAATATCAACATCATTCGGATCTAAGTTCCCCCCAAAAACTACCCAATTACTGTTACCTGCTGAATTTCGTACTCTTGCGCGCCAGTGATATGAGTTGCCATCTATGCCCGTTATATTAACCCAACCATGAACTGTTGCTCCGTTATATATAACTCCAGTTCCTTCAACAAAAACACCGTCAAAAGCAGTTCCGATTGTCTTTAGCTCAACTTGAGGATAGTAGAGTTCTCCTATAAGTCCTCCTTGCATATCCACTCTGAAGTAGACATTTAATTGTCCTCCAATTCCATTTCCTACAGTAATTTCAGTTGTAGGAGTTTGAGCACCATCAAGATTGTCTTTAAATTGGTATATATTTATTGGGTCAGAGGGCATTGAAGATCTGATTTCAAAACCTGTGTCAATTTCATTTCCATAACTTCCTATTTGAAGGTCTGGATTTGTGACGATAACATTCCAATATCCGAGAGGTTTGAGTGATAAATCATAAGCTCCATTTGAAAGAGTATTGGCATTTGTGAATGTAAAAGCGGTTGAAGGAATAATGTCTGATTGTGCTGTTTTTGTGAGTTTTGCCGTTGCTCCACTTTGGAAATTACTTCCAGATATAGATGTTATATTTGTAATTCCAGAATTAAGTCCAAAGGCAGGATTTATTCCTGTTATAACAGGACCACTTGGAGCATTAATTGTGAAACATCCGCTACATATTCCGTTTTGTCCGTCCATATTCGTGATCACCAAATCCCAAGCACCAGCTGTAGCGCTTGATAAATTAAAGTTTGCGCTAACCGTTTGATATGCAGTTATGACTGAATATCCTGTGCCCACTATGTCAGATTCTCCAGATTTAACTAACTTTAAAATTGGTCCTGTTCCAATTTCAGTGTCAATTCCAAGACCTGTGAATTCAATTGAAACTGAACTTTGCCCAGTTGTGGCAGATGCTGGGTTTGAAGATGAAACTGAAGGAGCAAGAATTGTAAAGCTTGTTGGATCTGTTGGGAATTGATTGCTAATCCTTGTGTCGTTTCTTGTAATTTGAATTTTACCAGAAATATTTCCAGCACCTTCTTGTCCTGGGGTGCGAACCGTTAAACTTGTTTCATTCCACTCACCAATTACTGTGGCACTTTGGGAATTAATTGTTACAGAACCTGATAGAGTTTGGAAATGATCACCAGAAACCGTTATGATTGTGCCAATTTGTTCGCTGTTTGTTGAAATTGAAGTTATGTTAGGATAGACATAAAAATCTTGCGGAGAGCTATCATCTAAACCATTAGCTCTAATAATCAGTCCATTTATTCCAATTCCTCCGTATGTCGATGTAGCGCTTGGAATCGTAAAAATAATTGTAGCATCATTCCAAGAAATAACATTTCCATCCGGTACAATGTATGTGCCAATTTTTACAGCATTATTTATTCCATCAGAAGGACCGGTTCCGAAGTTTGTTCCGGAAACTGTAATTTGTTGAGATGACCTTCCGCCGTCAAGCAGTGTTCCTTCGGTGCTATTTACATATCCAGTAGCATTTGGAGGAGACGCAGGCGCATTAATTGTGATTACTCCTGATGAATAATCATAAACAGATGGATTTATGCTGTCATCAGCTTTTCCATAAATATAATAGTCTCCTGGTGTCATTCCAGTTGTATCCCAAGAACAAGTTGCTCCAACTCCTTCTCCTTGACCTACGCAACTTGCAATTAGTGTTCCATTATTTCCAACTGCATCATTATCATAATAAAAATCAACCGTGGCAGCGTCTTCATTATCAGATAAATCATAATTTATATTATAATTATTTCCAACTGCAATAGTGTCTCCAATGCCGTCAGGCTGATTTACGATCAAAATTGGAGGATTGTTGGCGGGAGGAGTAAAAGTTCCTTCAACCCAAATGTCTCTTATATATACATTTGATCCATCCGCGCCTTTACTTTTTGAAGTGTATATTTTTATACATAATTGACTTAAGTTTGGTGAAGCGCCTAATGGGATCGGAGTGATTGTTGTATCAGGTACGCCTGTTGAAGTAGGAGGAATTATATCAACAAAAGCTCCTGCACATCCAGTAGTTGAGTAGGCGATTGCATAAGTATCATCAGATCCTGTATCAGCGTGATAGCGAATTCTTAAGTCTGAACTTGTATAGGTGTTAGTAGTTGTTTGCCAGGTGTGAAAAGTAATTGAGGGATCTGCGTTTGCTCCATAACTTGTTGTTGAAAATGTAGTTCCATTTGCATCATATGCATTTTGTGGATTTGTGGTTAGTATCGCTGAGTCTGTATTTGCAGTAGGTCTTCTTTGTTCAATGTCTGCGCTTGCTTTTTTAATTTCAAAATTATCTATGATTTTATTATTCTGAAAAGTTTTTGGCAAGAAGGAAATAAAATTAGAAAAAACGAGAATAAAAATTAACATAAATATTGAAATGTTTTTTTTGATTGTTTTTA
The DNA here is from genome assembly GCA_029210775.1 of Patescibacteria group bacterium. Lineage (GTDB taxonomy): Bacteria > Patescibacteriota > Minisyncoccia > JAHIHE01 > JAGLIN01 > JARGGI01. The sequence continues at coordinate 28,306 of JARGGI010000004.1, forward strand.
TTTTCTGATTATTTTTTATATTTATTTTCATATTGATTTATTTTTTATTCTAAATTTCAGCATCAATAGTGTGAGTTCCTTTGTCGAAGAAAATTGTCCAAATGAATTTTTTTGCTTCACTGTCATAATACATTTTCAGTTTTATTATTTCAGTATTTTCGGGATATGATGAATAAAATGAATTAGCAAGTTTTGATGAGTCAATCATTTCTCCTTTGAGCGTTTGTAGGGGGCTTGGTACCTCTTTTTCTTCTCCGCCTCTTGATTCTCCATCTTTAGTAACAATTTCAAAAGATTTCCCCTTTTCCTTTGAATAGAATTCAACTATCCATCCATTTGCATTTCCATTCACATTGAAATTTTTTGAATTGAGTTTAATTCCAGAAAGATATGCATCGTCTGCCCACAATAGCGCATCTGAATAAGCAATATCAACAGCTTCTTGAGCAGTTAAATCTGTTTTATAAACAGTTTTGTTTGCAGAAACATTGTTATTGTTATTGGTATTTGTTTGATTATTTATGGATAATAGTGATTTTGAATACGGAGCTTTGCTATTACCGAGTAAATATCCAATTGATAAACCCAAAATTAATACAGTCAATAACGCTAACAAAAAAGTTGTTTTTTTAATTTCAATCATAGTTATTAATTATTTATTAAATTTTATAATGAATTTAATTTCAGAGTACCTCCAGAAGTATCTATGTTCGTGTCGTCTGTGTCATATTCTGTTATTGGACTTATGTTAAAGTCTCTGTCTTTCACGAGAAATGGTCCAAGTAGTCCCGATCCTCCGGCCCAATTAGATTGAATAAAAATTTTGTTTCTCCAGCGTGTAATATATTTTTCCAAAACAACATCAGACCCTCCTTTATATGAAACTGTTAGTTTGATTTTTTGAGTTGACGGATCTTGAGTTCCGCCTGATGTTACTATTTTTCTCTCAATGTCTGTGAAGTCTCTATGGACATTATCAATAACAATTTTTCTTAAATATATTATTCCATTAAGATTAATTTCACAATTTATAATAGATGGCGAAGGCACAAATGGTCCAGAGAGGAACCACGAATTCCCGTCGTTTTCAATACAATAAATTTTTGCATCTCCTTTGTCTGAATTTTCATTTCCTGTTCCATCTGGTGGCAGATAAATGTTGTGCCAGGAATTATCTTTAATGGATCCAATCGCTTCAATTCCTTCTTGTGCTAATAAGATGGCGTTATTTTTTTCTCCAGAAATTTGGCCCGCTCTTTGACTCACTGTTATCAGATTCGCAGTAGCTCCCAAAATCAGAGCTCCAATCAGAATTGCGAGAATAATTTCTATAAGGAGTTGTCCTTTTTGGTTTGAATATTTTTTCATAATTAGATTTTTGAGGTTTTGGAGAACTTTTACAATTAAATGAATTTTTAATTGCTGATTAATCCCAAGGAGCTTACTGAAATATTTCTGAAGCTATTACCATTTGTATCTGTTATTTTTATTGAGCAAGTTTGATTTGTGTTTCCTTTGGGTTTTTTGAATATAATTTCATTACATCCGCCCGCAAGAGAGGTGCTGTCAAATATGATAAAACTGGATAGATAGTTTTCCTCTTTGATACTTGCACCTGCATAACCACTTCCCTCGTCACGAAATAATATAAATTTATTGTTTGTATCATCAAAAAATATTCCCCATTCCTTAAAGTCGTTGCCACTAATTGAGCGTGATTGTGCATCTCTCAGAGACGTTACTATCGTTTTTGCGCCTGAGTCTAATTCTGCTTGACGCTGGTAGGATGCAAACCATATATATGTTCCAGAAGACATAAGCGCTAATATTGATATTGTGATAATAATTTCAATCAGACTGAATCCGAAATATTTCAAACTTTGTTTTTCCATAAGTGTAATTTAGATTGATCCGACCAATTGGTATATCGGCATAATAATTGAAAAGGCAATGACGGCTACAATTATTCCCATTACGCCCAGAATCAAAGGTTCCATCAAGGAAACGAAATTTTTTATATTATTATCAACCTCTTCTTCATAAAAAATTGCAAGTTCAGACAAAGTTAGCTCCAAATTACCAGTTTTTTCTCCAACACTGACCATATTTATTAGCATATAAGGAAAAAGGTCTTTTCTTTTTTTTAGTGCGTTGCTCATTGAAACCCCACGACTAACATCTTTACTTATGTCTTTGATTGATTTTTGATATCTATTATATCCCAATGTTCCAGCGGAGATATTAAGCGATTTTAAAATGCTTATTCCGCTTGCAAGAAGCGTTCCAAGGGTTCTTATAAATCTTGCCAAAATAATTTTTATATATAGATCAGAAATCACAGGCATTTTCAATATTATTTCTGATGAAATTTGTTGGAATTTTTCTTTTTTTCTGAAATAAAAAAGTGTGATGGGTATTATAAAAAGAAGGCTGATTATGATGAAAAAATTTGCAGTGATAAAATCACTTAAATTCATAATAAATTGTGTTGTCCATGGAAGCTTTATATTGTTTTGTTGAAATGATTTTGCAAGTTTCGGAACCACAAAAACCATCATCAGAATAATCACCAGAATAGATGCAAAAATTAGGACCGCTGGATAGATCATTGCTCCTTTTACTTTTTGTCTGAGCTTGTAGTCTTTTTTTTCTTGAATGCCAAGGTATTCAAGGGATTTTTCAAGAGTTCCAGAAGCCTCCCCTGATTCTATCAGTGTAATAAATATATTTGAAAAAGAATTAGGATATTTTTTAAATGTAGTTGAAAGTTGTTGCCCTTTTTCAAGGTTGAATTTTGCATCGGTAAGAATTTTTTTGAGAGAATTTTTTTTTGCATCATTTAAAATTGTTTCAATACCTTCTTTGAGATTTAGTCCAGATCTTATCATTGTTGATAAATGCTTTGTTAGCATAATTTTATCTTGCTGTGATATTGAAGATGAAAAAATATTGGAAAACTTGTTGCTTGAATTTTTTTTAGGTTTGATGGAAATAGCAGTAAGTTCCTGACGGTTTAAATAGTCTTTGACTGCTTTTGTGTCTATGGTTTCAAGTTCGCCATTTGAAATTTCGCCTTGATTGTTAATTGCAGCATATAAAAATGTTGGCATAATTTTTGTTTTTTGTTTATTTCGTAATTTAAACTCAATTTTAGCTTATTCTCTTACCGCTCTTAGAATTTCTGTTATTGTTGTTTGTCCTGTTTGAATTTTTTCAAGACCATCTTCAAACATAGGTATCATATTTTCAGACAAAGCAACTTCTTTGATTTTATCACCACTTGATTTTTTGACTATCAAATCTTTTATACTTTGCGATATTTTTAGGGTTTCAAAAATACCAATTTGACCGTGATATCCGCTGTTATTACAATTTTTGCAACCTTTTGCGTTATATGAAGTATCAAATGTTTTGATGTCGAATTTATTATAAGGATTTAATTTTAGTTGTTCTTTTATAATTTCAATCGTGTCATTTTCCACCTCTTGACTTGAGAGACATTTTGGACAATTCTTTCTAACAAGTCTTTGTGCAATTATGATGTTAAGAGTAGAAGATATCAAAAATGGTTCTGCGCCCATATCTATAAGTCTTGGAATTGCAAGAGCTGCATTGTTTGTGTGAAGCGTTGAAAGAACCAAATGACCTGTAAGAGAAGCGTGAATGGCCATTTCCAAGGTTTCTTTATCTCTTATTTCTCCGACCATAATGATGTTTGGATTTTGTCTCAAAAAAGACCTTAATCCTTCAGCAAAAGTAATGCCAGTTTTTGGATTTACTTGTGTTTGATTAATTCTTGGTATGTCATATTCAATTGGATCTTCAATTGTACAAATATTAACTTCTGGATTATTAAGAAGATGTAAAATAGAATATAAAGTTGTTGTTTTGCCACTTCCCGTTGGTCCCGTGACAAGAATTAGTCCTTGTGTTTTTTTAATCCCACTATTTACGAGTTTCAAGTTATGTTCTGATAGTCCTAATTCAGTAAGGCTTAGGGGTCTTGCTGAACCAGACAGAATTCTCATCACAGCTTTTTCTCCATGAAATGTTGGCATAATTGAAACTCTGATTGAAACACTTTGATCTTCTGTTTTAAATTTAAATCTTCCGTCTTGTGGGGTTAAGTGTTCGTCAATTTGTAAGTTTGAAAGAATTTTTATGCGTGCTACGATGGCCATATGAACATTAACTGGAAGTTCTACTATGTCACGAAGGATGCCATCAATTCTATAACGAACAATAACTTTTTCTTCAAACACTTCAATGTGGATATCGGACGAGTTGTGCGCAATTGCATAATCAAGGATTGTGTCTAAAATAGAAATAACTGGCAAATCCTGGGCAATCTTTTTTATATCTCCTTTTTCGGATTTTGTTTTTTCGACATTTCTTTTGATGATTTCATGAAACTCTTTTCCAATGTCTTTTTTATATCTTTTCCAAGCTTTTTGAATATCATTTTGTCCTGTGATATATATTTTCACAGGCATTCCTATTTTTGTTTTTACATATTCAATGGCTTGTAAATTCAAGGGATCAATCATTGCTACTTTTACAAATCCTTTTTCTTTGCCAAAAATAATCAGCTGTTTTTTCTTAGCATCTGATTCGCTTATAAGTTCAATGTCGGAGAATTTAATCTTTTCGTTTGAAAGATCTACAGTAGGCAATTCAAGATATTTTGCTAAAATTTCTATCAGGTATTGTTCCGTAATGTGACCATTTCCAATTAAAACATTTTCAATAGAAAGGCCGGATCTTTTTGCTTCCTCTTGTGATTTTTGATAATCAGCTTCTTCTACAATTCCAGAGTTTAAAACTATTTCTTTAAATTTTTGTTTTGGTATATGCATAAAATTTGATTATTTTGTTTTAGTATAAATGTTGGTTATGATAAATTAAACCTTTAGAACTCCCAGTCCAAATTGATTTATAATTTTATTTCCATAGAGCAAAACAATGATGGCACTGAGAATCATACTATGAGTTATGATTATCGGATCTGTTTTTTTGAGAATTATTATATTGATAATTTGTTGTATTGAAAATATGAAAAAAAGTATAAAAAGGTAAGGAATAAATGCTGGAAAACCGACAGATAGAGCTGTGAAGAATCCAAGATAGACTTCATCTTTGTCTAAGATTCTGTTTTGAGTTCGCTTTCTTGCGAGGTGGAGAAAAATTGCCCAGGAAACGCTGACGAGAATAATCACAAAAAACGATTGCCAAAAGTGAGAAAAGGCATATCCATAAAAGTATGCTTCTTCATAAGGAGGGAGTAGAAATTTACTAAAAGGATCGGTTTTCCACAAATTATATGTTGCAATGGTGCTATAAGAGCTTATTGAAAGAAAAATTGTAATAATTGAAAGAATTCCAAATTTAAGCCATTTTATTTTAATTTCATTTGTTTTTATTTTATGTATTAGAAAAACTATCAGTAAAAAAAGTGGTATGTAAAGTTTAATACTATTTAGGAAAGATAATGTCTCCATTTGCAAATTCATTTAATATAAATCTTTATATATATATTATACATAAAAAAGACAGATTGTTCAACTTATTATTAATTTAAAAATTAATTGCAAATTGAACAATCCGTCAAGATTGAATTTGTCTATATTAAGCTAAAAAATTTGAGTTTGGTCTGGTAAGATAGTTAAATTTGATCCTACTTCAAAAAGAGTAGAGTTATTACCTCCATCATTTAAAGCTTTATTGTCATCCACTGTAAATGTTGTACTTTCTAATTTCGCATTAAGTTCAAAAGTAAGATCGCTATTACAAGCATATCTATAAACCAGGTCTGTATTTGCCGGAGCGGATGGTAATGCAACCGTATTGACAGGATCAAGTGGTAGATTTGAGATAGGAGAACCTCCAGATATGTCTCTAAAATCAATGGGCAACCACCCCGTACTATCTATTCCAGTACTAGCACTTGAGACTACCGTTAATGCACCAGTAGCAACGGTAGCAGCTGTTATACCTGCTTGGCTATAAAAAATACTGTCATTTCCAATTCCTCCAACACACAAAGTATTTGCTGAATTATCAAGAATTGGCGTTGTAACTGTGGTCATATAAAGACCAATAGCCGTTTTTAATGTTGCAAGGTCGCTCATTCTTTGTGAATCACGACCTTTTCTTAAAGTTTCAGCCGGATTTAGGATTAATACTAAAGCTACCGATAGAATTGCCAAAATTGCAATAACAATCAAAAGCTCTAAAAGAGTAAATCCTTTTGCTTTTTTTTCATTTGTAATCATTTTATTTTATCACCTCCTTTTATATTTTCTAAATTATTAAAATTATGTTTCTTTAAAGATATTATATCACATTTTGTATTAATATATAAAATATTGAAAAACTTCGTTTTTTATATATATTTTTTGATTTTTTCTCCAATTTCTTCCAAAGTAAAATCAGTTTTTATGAGATATTCTTTTGCTCCAAGACTAAGCGCTTTATCTTTATCGGATTTTTGACCAAGATTTGAGACGGCTATTATAGGAATTTCTTTTAATCTTTCATCACTTTTAATCTTTTTCAAAAATTCAAAACCATTCATTTTGGGAAGCATTAAATCAAGGAGAATTAAAGAAGGAACCTCTTTTTCTGCAAGTTTAAGACCTTCGTTACCGTTCATTGCCACAACAACATCAAAATTTAGTTGTTGAAATTTTATTTCATATGCTTTAAGCAGAAATCTGTCATCTTCAACAATCATAATTTTTTTATTTTTCATAAGGCTTGAGTAGGTTATGGTTAATAATGTTTAATTTAGATATTTCTTTGAATTATGAAATGTAAATTTTTGTGTCATTCCGAGCCTTAATCGAGGAATCCCTTCAATATTATTATCGCAGTTTACATTGTTTAAGGGATTTCTTAATCGCTATCGCTCATTTCGAAATGACAAAAGGAGGCATTTCGTAATTCAAAGATATTTTTTAATGTTTACTATGATCTCCTCTAATGTATTATCAGTTTTTATAAGGTATTTTTCAGCCCCAAGATTTATTGCTTTTTCTTGATCGGTCCTTTGACCAAGAACAGAAATGGCAATAACAGGAATGTTTTTCAATTCTTTCTCGTTTTTTATTATTTTTAAAAAGTCAAAACCATTCATTTTGGGAAGCATTAAATCAAGAATAATTATGGATGGAACTTCTTTTTTTGCAAGTTCAAGACCTTCGTTACCGTTCATTGCCACAATAACATTGAAACTCTCTTTTCTAAGTTTAATTTCATAAGCTTTAAGGAGAAATTTATCATCTTCAATAATTAGAATCTTTTTTTCTTCTATTTTCATATATTTAATTTATAAATAAGGATAAAATAAAAATAATTATTTCTTTGCACACTTCTCCCCTATTTTACAAAACATACTATCAATTGGCAATGTGAAAAAGAAGGTAGTTCCTTTATTTTCTTCTGATCTGAACCAAATTTTTCCTCCAATCAAATCGAGAATGGATTTAATAATATATAAACCGAGCCCAGTTCCACTTGCTTCATATTTTATTGCATTACTTCCTCTTGAAAACTTTTTAAATAATTTGGATTGATCTTTTTTAGGAATACCAATTCCGTTATCTTTTACTTCAAAAAGCAAATGGTCTTTCCCTTTTCTTTTTATGCTCAAAACAATTTTTCCATTTTCAGGGGTATATCTCAGAGCGTTGACAATCAAATTGTCTATAATGTTTCTGAGTAAATTTTTGTCAATATTAATTTCAAGGGATTTGTCAGTAAGATCTATAAATTTTAATTTTTGATTTTTTGTCTTTGCGACAGGTTCAAGTTCTTTGATTAGTTTATTTATTAAAGAATTCAGATTTACGATTTCTGGATTTATGGCAAGATTGTCATTTTCAATTCTTGAAACGCTGAGCATTTGATTTACAAAATTTATCATATTTTGATTACTGGATTGGATTTCATTTATAATTTCAGTTTGTTTTAGTTTTAGTTTTCCTGTGTCTTCGTTTAATAAAATTTCTATAAACCATTTCATGGCAGAAAGAGGAGTTCTTAGTTGGTGTGAAACAGTTGAGATGAAGTCAGAGCGCATTCGTTCTGTTTCTCTTTTTTCTGTAACGTCTCGAAATACAATTATACATCCCATAACTCTTCCTTTTTTATTTTTAATTGGAGAAGCGTTTATGTCTACAAGTATTAAATTTTTCTTTTTAGTAAACATTGCGAGATTATTGTTTGATGCTTGAGCTTTGCCCATTAATGCTTTATTAATTAGATCAGTTTTCACTTTTTTGCTTTCTTCTTCAATGAAGTTTAGAAAGTCATTATAAGGATGATTTTCAATATCTTCAAGTTTAAAACCAGTAATTCTTTCTGCAATTGGATTAAAAATTATTATTTTTTTGTCTTGATCAATTGCCAAAACTGCATCTCCAATACTGTTTAAAATTGCTTTAAGCTTGTTTTTTTCTTCTTGTACATTGTCTCTTTCAATGTAAACGCTTTTGAGAACATTTTCAAGATTGTGTTTTGAAAATTCTTTGTTTTCTTCGATTAATTTTAGTTCTGTGATATCTCTGAAAACAACAACCACACCATTAAATTTCTTTTCATAAAGAGGATCTATGGACATTTGAACTGGGAACATTTCACATGAAATACTTTTTAAATATATGTTATTATTTATATTTATTCTGCTCGGTTTTTTATTTTTGAACACTTTTTCAATTGGCCATTTGTTAAAAGGGAGTTCTTTTTTGTTGTTTTGCATAAAAAGAATTTCTTTTATATTTTTTCCTAATAGTTTCTTTGAAGATATTTTTAAAAGTTTTTCCGTTACTTTGTTTACTGTTGTTATTTTGTAATTATTATCAATGACTATCAAGCCTTCTCCCATTGAAGATATGATTGATTTTATTTGTTCGTGTTCTTTTTTGATTTTTTCCTTTGATTTTTTTATTCCTAATACCATTTCATTAAAAGATGATGCGAGATATCCAATTTCATCTTTTGAATCAATTTTGACTTTCTGTCCTAAATTCCCATTTGATATTCTTTTAGCTGCCTTAACTAATTCTTTAATAGATTTTGTCATATTGTGAGAAACATTTATAGCCAAAGTAACTCCGATGATGAATGACAATAGAATAAAGATAAATGAAAGTTGTTTTTGATTATTTATTTTTATAAAGATTTGATTTAGGTTTTCATTTGCTATTTTAGAGATATGCATTGAAGCAAGGTCAATTTCAAAAAAGTCTTTCTCCGCAAGGGTGAGATAAAAAACTTTATTTGTTTTTAGTTCATTTAGATTGTAAGTTTTAATTATTGATTTTTCAGCTGCATCTTGGTATGCGTCTATGATGGGCATTAATGAAATATAGCCTTTTTTTTCAAGTAGTGTTTTTGATTTTGAAATTTCCTCCATCCACAATTTTTCATATTTTTTTTCTTGATATTGAAAAAGAAATTCTTTTTCAAGATAGCCCACTATAGTAAGAGATAGTTTGAGATCATTTGAGTTTTTGTTAATCTCATTTATTAATCCGTGGCGGTTAATTTTGAGTTCCTGAGACAGGTCATATAATTTAATTTCTTCTTTCGTTTGTTCATTTTTTAAGCTTATAACTTTATTTTTTGCTATAATAAAATTTTTAACTGTTTTTCGAATTTTTAAGGTATAGTCATTAAAAATGTTTTCTTTTTCTATAATTTGAATATTATTTTCTAAAGACTTTAGACCGGATTCAATTTCAAACTCTAATGCTTGTAATTTGTTTTCATCGGCTCCAGAATATAGAATTAAAGCTTTATTTATGTTACTTGAAGATAAAACAATATCTTCTGTTGCGTTTTTGATTGCGATTGTATTAATTGCAGTATGACTTATTTTATCGACAAAAAAAGTAACATAAAAACTGCTTAAAGTTAACAGAACAATACTAAAACAAAATACTAATAATAGTTTATATCTTATGTTCAGCATATTTTTTTATAAATCCGTAATTTTTTCTACTAAATTAAAATCTTCTTTTTTTGTGATGATAAATTTATCAATATCAATTTCCAAAAGATATCGTCTTCCTTCTTCCGATTTGTGCATATCCAAAAGCAATTTTTGTAATTTATCTAATTTTGTTTGATTAAATTCAGTGCTAATCATCAGAGTGTTTTCTGGAAATGGACCTTCCTTTTCAATAACTTGAAGTTCGTTTTCTATATTTGGATTTGTTTTTGATAATTTTTTCCAAATCAAATCCTTTGTGGCTCCACTGTCAAAATTTTTATTCAAAACTGCTGTGATTGTTTTTTCGTGTGAATCCAAGAATGAAGAAACTTTATAAAATTCATCTGGATTATATCCTTTATCTTTCAAAAGAAAAACAGGAAACAGATATCCTGCTGATGTATATGGATCAACATAAGCAAATCTTTTCCCTGATAGATCTTCAATTTTGTTAAAACCACTATCTTTCCTAGTGAATATATATCCCTGGTATGTTGAAATTCCATTTTTTTCTCCTCTTACAAGGGGGATCGCAATATTTTCAATTATTAGTTTATATCCAACGACGCTTCCCATAAAACCAGCTTTGATATCTCCTTTTTTTATGTGTCCGAGAAAAGAACTGTAGTTTTTAATAGGAATTACTTTCCAATTATCATTTGTGTGTTTGTTCAGATATTCAACAAATTTTTCGTATTTCTCAAATTCTTCGTTATTTTGATTAGTTAAAATTCCTATGCCAATTTCATCTTTTTCTTGTGATGTTTTAGTTATGAATTCTTCCTTTTTTTTAGACAAAAATACCACCGTCAAAATTATAGTAATTGACAGTATAATAATTGAAAAAATAATTGCTTTTTTTATCATTTTATTATGTTGTTTTGAATCCCGAAATTGCATACACATAACTCAGTGGTAGAATTACTATGTCATTTTAATTTTTGCAATGACAATAATATTTTGTATTTTGTAATTCAAAGTTATGTTATGTAAATATTATAACATAAATTGTTAAATATTTGTAGTTTATGGAAATTGTAAAAATAGTAGAAATGGTCTAGAGCCCATAAGGGGTATAAAACAACCGCCAACATTAGCGATTATTTTGAGTTATGTGGCGCGGTGAAGAGTATCAGAATTATATTTTAACGAATAGATAAATATGTTTATATATCGGAGTTGAAATAGGGAGTCGTTTTACTTTCCAGCGCTACTCACTATATTTAGAAAATTGGCCAAAACCTTTCTTTGTAAGTTGGTGTAAAGTATAATTAAAATATAAAAAAAGAAAAAAGACAATCCAAACGCGGATGTGTCGTAGTGATAGACCTGTGTGTCTATTCCGAATACGCGATGAAACGGAATTCATCCCGTATCAGGGGCAGACACACAGGTCTGCCCCTACGCCCGTATAATAAAATAAAAAAATGCCAAATAATAATTACAATCCAAAAATTCATCATCGCCGATCAATTAGATTGAAAAATTATGATTATGCCTCTGATGGCACGTATTTTGCGACAATTTGCACGCAACACAAGGAATATATGTTCGGCAATGTCATTGACGGGAAAATGGTTTTAAATTCGGCGGGGAAAATGATTAAAAAATGGCTGTGTGAATTGGAAAATAAATTTAAAAATATTAAACTAAATGAATACATAATAATGCCAAACCATATTCATTTGATAATTTTTATCATGGTAGGGGCAAACCTGTGTGTTTGCCCCATTGGCATCCAGCGAATTATTCAATGGCTGAAAACAATGACGACAAATGAATATATTAGGAATGTGAAACAAAATGATTGGAAACGATTTGATCGGAAATTATGGCAGAAAAATTATTACGACCGTATTATCCGCAACGAGAAAGAATTGGACAAAATCAGAAAATATATCCTTGAAAATCCGTTGAAATGGGAATTGGACAAAAACAATCTAGAAAATTTGTTTATGTAAATCCTAAATCGAAATTTACAAACAAACGTGTCGTAGGGATAGACCTGTGTGTCTATCCCGAATACACGACAAAACAAAATTCATCCCGTATCAGGGGCAGACTACGGCATAAATTATTCCAAAAACAACAAAACCCATTTATTAATCTCATTGATCAAATCCAAGCCAAAAAACCCAACCTAAGTGCGGATGTGTTGTAGGGATAGACCTGTGTGTCTATCCTGAATATGCGGCAAAACAAAATCTATCTCTCAATTAGGGCAGTGCCCCTACGATAATAAAAAGCAGGGCTTTTGTGCCTGCTTTTTCCGATTGGGGTGGCGTAGTGGAGGACATTAGAACTAAATTTGTAAAAATGGCTATAAATAAGAGTTTGTGTGTTCTTGACTTAGGGTAAAAGAGTTTATTTCATAGTACGATTTACTTATATATTCAGAAAATCACTAAAATATAATTATATATGAGAACACATAAATCTGAATGAATTAATGTAAATGAAAATTATCATTTGTCTTAAATATTAAATAAATATTATTAAAGTCAAAATTTAAAACAATAACAATTTATAGTAAGTTTTCTATTTGTCTAATAGTTTTGTTGATAATATAATCAAAATTTTCATCCTTGTTTTCTAAAATCAAATATGCTTGATTATTATTTTTCTTAAAAGCTCTTATGTATTCTGTTTGAATTTGCTTAATGAAGTGAAGAGTATTTTTTTCACAATTAACACCTCTTTTTATCATTCTTTTTTCTATATGTTTATTTGAATATGTTAATAAAATAACAAAGTGAGGTAAACCTATTGGTTGGAAGATATTTCAATCCATTTTTCTAAATCAAAATTACATGGAATTTGATGTTGTTTTTTAATTCTTAAAAGTTGATAGGTTAAGAATGAATATGGTCCTCTATCAGAAACAATAAACAAATTATTTTTATTCTTATTCTGATGCAGAATATCTTCAAATTGATAAACAAAATCAGTTCCAAGCAATAGAGTTTAAGCAAAACTATAAGAAGAATTACCTTCCAAAGAGAAGAAGTTATTTGTTTTGATATTATTTTTTATTAATAAGCCCGTCTGAAAATCTGAAAATTCTTGGACCGTTATAAAATTATTAAATGATTTAAGCTTGTTGCTAAGGTTTTGATTTAATTCTTTTATTAAAGAGGTTTTGCCAGTACAATCAGCACCTTCAATACTTAACCAAAAATAATTCTGAGAAATTATCTTTTTTTCTGTTTTGTTTTTATATTTTTATAATTTAACAATTTGTATCAATTTAAAAGCTTTTTTGATTACATTTTTTGTTGATCTTGAGAGTGCGAATTTTTCTAATTCAGAACAATTAATCCAAGCAAATTTTTGGTGTTCATTGCTTAATTTAATTTTTACAGAGCCCGTAGGTTTTAATAAAAAATTAATTTGAGTGGAGTCTCTAATCTCTTGTTCATTTTCAATCTGATAATCAAATATTGAACAAGGCATAATGATTTCCACCTCTAAACCTGTTTCTTCTTTCATTTCGCGAAGCAAAGAATTATAAGAATCTTCCAAGGGTTCTCTTTTCCCGCTAGGTAATTCCCACATATTAGGAAAAATATTCTCATTTTTATGACGCTGTAAAATTAATTTTTTATTTTTGTTAAAAATAGCACCTCCTAAAACTATTTTTTGAACTATTTTTTTATCACTCATAATAAATCTGAATAATTATTAGCAACTTTTTTAATTCCAGAAATATAGGAATTTACTATTTGAGAATCCTTTTTAAATGCCCAAACAGGTAGTTTGATAGCATTTTGATAAAATTTTTCTGCCGCAGGAAAGTCTCTAATCTTATAAGAAAACGGATATTTTTTATAGACAGGAAATAGTGAACAGGGATTTTAAAAAAGTGGTAAAAAATTTAATGGCGAAGTTGATCCAGGACGATCAGCTTCCAACAACCCCTCGCATTGTAAAGCATTAAAAAACTTTTCTATAGAAAGATTCTGAACCATTTTTGTGTTATATTGAAAAACAAATCCATACCATGCAGGCTCAATTTGAGGATCAAAAAAAGCTGGTGGCAGTGATATTTCTGGCAAATCTTTAATAGTTTTAATTATTTTTTGTGCAAATATTCTTTTTATTTTTGCAAATGAACGACGATATACATGATTTAATCACAGTGGTTCTAAAATACTAAATATATTATAAAAAACAACCGCTAAGATTAGTGATTATGTTGAGCTGGGTGGCTATCGGGAATCGAACCCGAGACGAGAGGACCACAACCTCTAGTGTTACCATTACACCATAGCCACCATATTAATTATAAATATTGTTTTTTTATTTAAAATCAATCCTTTGACAAGCCTGTCTTCCGACGGGCAGGCTCAGGATGACATATTAAGAACAATATTTTGTGGGTCGTAGAGGACTTGAACCTCTAACCAATTGCTTAAGAGGCAACTGCTCTACCGATTGAGCTAACGACCCTTGATTATTAAATATAAATTATGAAAGAAATTACTTAAGAGTCCCGAGCACTCGGGATCTACCGATTGAGCTAACGACCCTTGATTATTAAATATAAATTATGAAAGAAATTACTTAAGAGTCCCGAGCACTCGGGATCTACCGATTGAGCTAACGACCCGAATAAAACTACAACTAATAACATCTTTTTGAATTTGTTATGAGTTATTTGCTTTTGGTTATAAGATAATTTTGTGTACCCGGCAGGAGTCGAACCCGCAACCTTCTGGTCCGAAGCCAGACGCTCTATCCAATTGAGCTACGGGTACGTAATAATAAATTTCAATAATATTATAATCTATTAATATTAAAGAAAGTTTAAACACTTTTTACTATAAGAGTATATATGATAATACAAAAAATATCAAGAGTGATTGTTGTAATACGGTTTTTCAAGAATATTTACTCCTAATTTAATAAGATGATTATAAATTTTGTTCATTGGAAGCCCAATAATTGCCGTGTCGTTTCCTCTTATTTTTTCAACAAAAACTGATCCAAGCCCTTCTATGGTATAGGCTGGGGCTTTGAATAATGGTTCTCCAGTTTTGACATAACAGTCAATTTCTTTTTGAGATAGTCTTTTAATCCAAACTTCAGATATATCATAATCAGAAATAATTTTATTGTTTTGTGTATCAACAATAGCAATTCCTGTAATAAGTTTATGTTTTCTTCCGCTTATTAATTTTAGGGCTTTTTTTGCTTCAATTGGAGTTTTTGCTTGGCCGATTAACTTCCTGTCAATTATTCCGAATGTGTCTGCTCCAATAATAATGGCATTCTTGTGCTTTTGAGCAACAGCTTGAGCTTTTCCGAGAGCAATTTTTTGAGCAAGTTTGTGCATTGGTAATTTTTCTCTCATATCTTCATTATAGTTACTCTTTTCAGTTTCAAAATTAAAACCAAGTGATTTTATTAGTTTTTTTCTACTTTTAGAGCCGGAGGCAAGAATTATTTTTCTTTTCATAAGTCAGTATAAGGATAATTTTAAAATCTTCTAGGTATTATAAAATTTTGTTTTGTGCAAAGTAGTTACGGCATTGCCATGTCGTTTCACTCCTCGCAATGACAGATATAATTGAAATTACTCTAATGGATTTTTGTGAGGATATAAGTCGGGAGATTTGTATATGCTATAGAATTTATCTTCAAACAGAAGCTCTTCGTTTTTATCATAAACTTGTTGAGTCCATATAGATTTCATTGACCCGTCAGGTTTTTTGTCATATATATATGGTCCAATTAATTTTACTTCTCTGCCGTCATCAGAACCATAAAAATCAAAGTAAAGTTTATTTCCGATAATTCTTGTTTGAATCAAAATGTATGCCGGGGTATTGTTTTTAAATCTTAAATCTGGGTGTGGGGGATATATCGTTGCATCTGTTCCTTGGGGACTATAATATCCAACTGGATAAGCATGATTTTTTCTCTCAGTGATTTCGAGGCCCGCTTTAACTGCTGCTCGAAAGGCGGTTGTTGAAACCTGACATAATCCTCCACCATATTCTGGAACAGTTTCTCCTTTTTTAATTACAAGCTCCGGAAGATATCCTTCTCTTGCGCCAACTTCTCCTAAAACTTCGTTAAATGAAAACTCATCATCTGGTCCGATTAAAATTCCTTGAAACTTTCCAGCACCAACTGCGATATTGTGTCTTCTGTTTTTTGGGGAACCCGAGAAGTTTGATTCTCCAGTTGCAAGAAGCGAAGTGATTCCCATATTATCAATGCTTTCAGTTGTTATTTCAGGTTGAATTTTTTTAGTAATCATTTGGATTTCAATTTCCACTTCTTTGTTGTCAGAATAGTTTTCTTGAACGAATACATTTTTTCTAATTTCATCAATGCTTTTCTCAATTTGAAGCGCAATTCCTTCTTGACTTAAAGAAAACATTTCAATTTTACCTTTTTTAAAATCAAGCTGAGCATTGACTGGTTCACTGTTAATTTGTGGAACAAGAGTTAAAAGATAGTCGTTTAGTTTTTCTTTGTCTAGTTCTATTTCTAACATCAAATTATTTGTTGCAATGAATTTAATCCACAAAGCAAAATCTTCTTTTTGAACTTTCCAGTCGCTTGAGTTATATTTCAAAACGATTTTCTTCGTCAATAAATTGTTGGCATGCATAAGAGCTGTCTTATCCTTATCTTTGTCTACCTTTGGATTTTCTTCAATAAGGTTAATGTTGATTGTCTTATTGTCAAAATTAACGATATTTTTTGAAATGAGTTTTATTAATTCATTTTTGTCTATAACTATTCCTTTTTTTGCGCTAATTGGGACAAATTCATCTTTTTCAAATTTGTAATTGAAATTTCTTGATGGATCTTCAATTTCTGACATTGACTTTTTGATATATGTTTCAAATTTTTCTTTGTTAATTTCAGGAACAATCCAAAGATTAATCTTATTTCCTTTTAAATTTATTTGGTCCTTCAAATTTTGAAATACGCTATCTTTGTGTCCAAAAGCATAAGCATTTGAAATTATTTTTTTTGTATCTATGTTTATTCCAATTTCTGAAAGTGGCGCATTATAGGATTTTTCCATATAAATAAAATTAATCCCATTTTCGTTAAAATCCTTTATTCTGTTTTCAATTTTATCAATTGCTTGCTGTTGTGTGAGACCTGAATAACTTTCTGTATTTATATATATATTTGGAAGAATTTTATCTTTATATTTATAATTCAAAAAAGCAACAATACCAAGCGTAATTACGATTAAGAATATTATAATTGAAAATATAATTTTCTTTGATTCTGTTTCTTTTTTTGAGGATTTTTCTTTGATTATTTTATTCATGAATTTTTATTGCTAAAATTATTTTTTCATTTTAAAGCATTTTTCATTTTGTTTGGTTTTAAGTGAAAAGAATGATGTTTTAAAATCTATATCGTTCTATCTTTGTTCTATCTCATTTTCAACTATCTTGCTAATAATATCAAACGAAAATCCTCTTGATTGCAGATATGAACATATTTTTTGATTTGTTTTCTTTTTGTCTGTCTTGTCGCTCAAGATTTGTAATTTATTTTTTGCTAATTTTTTTGCTGAGTCTATTTCCCTTTCTTCATTTATCAATTCTTCTATTTTTCTATTTATAATGTCTTCTTCGATTCCTCTTTCTTTTAACTCTTTTTTAATCAAGAATTTTCCGCAAGGTCTAAAATTTATTCTGTCATTAATATAACTTTCCGTGAATAGTTCATCGTTAATGTATTTATAATTTTTTAATTCGTCCAGGACTTCCTTGATAATCTCGTTTTTATATTCTTTTTTCTTTAATCTTTCGGTGATTTCAAAAACTGATCTTTGTCGAAGGCTTATAAGTTTCATCGCAAATTTTAGGGCGTTGTTTTTTTCATTCATATTATACTAAGTTTATCAAATAATCTAAATAAAGCCAATATAGAGTAAAATAAAAAGGGGTTTTTAGTCCCTTTTGTCATAAAAGTCATATATTGAATTTACAATAAAGTTGTAAAAATCATCAATATTAACTTTGACATTTAAATCGCAAACTTTTATAACTCCTGTTGAATTGTTAAATTCATAACTTAAATTTTCATTATCAACCAAGATTTTGGCAAAGTTTTTTCTGTTTTCATTGTTTTCTATCCAAATTAGACAAAAAGTTTTTTCTCTTGAGAATTTAAAAAGTAGAGAGACTTCATGATTTTTTATTATATAATTCGGGAGGAATGCAGAAGAAATAAATATTTGTATTTTTGTGCCGTCCTCTGGAAGTATCACTTCTTCTTCAACTTTCAAAACTCTGATTGTGTATATTTCAACTCCATCTTCTGTTGTTAGAGGTTTCCTTTTTTCCCACTCTTCAATTGAAGATTCAATAATAAAATATGAACCTTTTGAAATTGGGCAATAGCAACCTGGTGAATTATCAGGAATCAAAAGTATCGGTTCCTTGTTGTTTGGTCTTATGTAATCTGCGATTATAGAATTATTTTTAAACGGATTTTTTCTAAAGTATATTCTTGTAATTCTTCTTTCATGAGGATTTTCATGTTTTTTGTCTGTTGTCAATTATTTCACTCCTTTTTGATTTTGTGTTTTTATTATAAAAGAACTCTATGTTGGAATTGTATGACTAAAAATGGGATTGGTCAAGAGGGGCGTGTTTAGATAAAAAAATGGGAGATTACTATGTAACTCCCATTGTTATTATTTGTTGTCCATTACTTTTTTGAATCACTGTGCCAGCTTTCTCTATTAGCTGACTAAGCGGTTTGTCAAATGCATTTGAAACAATCTCAATGATTTCGTTTTTTCCGAGCATTGAATATTCCGGTGGTTTTAACATCCCGCTTTTTCTGTGTGTCCATGAATTTTTTGTTCCTTGTGTAGTTTTTTCTGCGTGATTTAAAGAATGCAGAACAGCTGCTCTCTTTTTCTCATCTTTAATCCAAATAAAATGGCACTTGTTATTTTTTAACATAATTACCACTTTATTCGTTTTTCCTTTTGCCCTGTCATAACCAATTGACACCTCTGAATCTATGATGATTATTTTGGTGCCATTTACACTTTCAGTCTTCGCTTTAAAGTTCAAAGCTAAAACGGTATAAACATCTCCGAAGTGTTTTGTGGTGAAGAGTGGTTTATCACCAGGATGAAGACATGGGTGGGGCAATAGAAGTTGTGGCTTATGTCCATCCCTGTCAGGAACTACAAAAGTTCCATTGTGAGATGCCACGATTTGCGGTCCTCGCTGATTCAATTTTTTCTCAAAAAAATTTAACCAAATTATACCTCTACTATTTCCAGTAGTTTTACGACCGTCTTTGTCGAATTCGTTGTTCCGACTGTTGCTGGAAAAGTTTGGATTTGTCTCCCTTTTTTCTGTTACTGGCACAATTTTTTGTTGCTGTTCTTCTGGTTTTGGATAATCTTGCATTTTGCAATTTACTATTCTCACCGTTGATCCTGTAATTGTAACCCCCTTTTTTTTCTTCAATTCCCGAAGTTCTTGTCTCTTTTTTTCTGCTGCTTTTTGATGTCTTGCTTGATCTGCTTTTTTGCTTTTGCTTGGTTCTTTCTTCTTGTTCATACTTTTTCACCTCTGTTGTTTTACTATAATTCCCTTTAATTTCCGCAGGGCATCTGCATAAAACAGTTAAGTTAACTATGTTTATACAAGTATCCTACGGAAATTGTTTGTAAAAGATCAACTCAAAACTATATACCTAAATCCAAAACTTGTCAATCCTTGATTTTATTGCTTAAATGTAATAAAATAGACAGGTGATTGAATAGGAATTAGGAGTAAGTAATAAATATTATCATCCTGAATTTAATTCAGGATATTCTGTCTATTACATTTATACTTGTGAAATAAATAGCAAATAAAACCTATAATTAAATAGATTCAATAACAAGTTTAGAATGATAGTTTACGATGTGTTTTGTAGTCAAATGAACATATGACAACCTATTAATATACTTTGAATTACGAAATTCAATATACTTGTCACCCTGAGCTTGTCGAAGGGTGGAATGGAGTCAAATTTATCATAGTTCGACAAGCTCACTATGACAAATTTAGCTATTTCGTAATTCAAAGAATATATCAATTTATCAATTTAACAATATAATAGAATGAATATATTTCCTCAGAAAATTCAAAGCAAATTTACAACTCACTTAAAAAATGTGATAAAAAACGCCGAGAATATCTCGCGTGAATTTAGTCATGATTCAATTAGAACAGAACACATTATTTTTGGTATTATTTCTCAAAAAGGAAGTATAGGATCAAATATGCTTGGGAGCGGAAAGTTTGATTTGAAGAATTTACACAAAATTATTGATGGTTTGCCAAAGACAAAAAAATGGAAGCCTAAATTGTCAGAAGAAACGAAAAATATTTTTAAAAAAGCTGTTCTTGTTGCTGGAAGATATAAACATTCTTATATTGGAACAGAGCATCTTCTTTATGGTCTTGTTTCAAGCACTGATTCAAAATTTGAAGAAATTCTTTTATCAGCAGGAATAAACTCAAAAAAGCTCAAAGATCAACTAAAGGCTGTTTTGGAAAGCTCTTCAAGATTTTCCGAAATTGTTGATATTTTTGATTTATCTTCAAAAATGCAAAAGAACAATTTTTCAAGTCAAATAAACCCAAATCAAAATAATGGACTTATTGTTGAAATGCCCGTTTCACCAATGGTATCTGGACCGAAACAATCAGTTTTGGAATATTTTTGTACAGACCTGGCAATGGAATTCAAAGATGGAGATATTGATCCAGTGATTGGTAGAAAAAAGGAAATTGAAAAGGTTATAAATATTCTCAGTCGAAAGACAAAGAATAATCCGATTTTGGTGGGGGAACCTGGAGTTGGGAAAACTGCAATCGTGCAAGGTCTTGCCCAGAGAATATCTAAAGGAGATGTTCCGATGGAGTTAATTAATAAAAAGATTTATTCATTGGATCTTGGACTTTTGATTGCAGGAGCAGTTTTTCGTGGTGAATTTGAGGCAAGATTAAAAGATGTGATTAGTGAAGCGCAATCAAATCCAGACATTATTTTGTTTATTGATGAGATTCATACGATAATTGGAGCTGGAAGTTCAAGCGGGTCTGGCAGTTTGGATGCTGCTAATATTCTCAAACCCTCTTTATCTCAAGGACAACTTTCATGCATTGGCGCAACAACAATTGATGAATATCGAAAACAATTCAAAAAAGATGCGGCGTTGGAAAGAAGATTTCAGATGGTTCTTGTTGAAGAACCAAGTGTTGGAGATACAAAAAAAATGCTAATGGGATTGAAGCATATTTATGAGAAACATCATAATTTGAAAATTGAGGATGAAGCAATTATCGCAGCAGTTAATTTGAGCCAAAGGTTTATTAATGACAGATTTCTTCCTGATAAAGCATTTGATATAATTGATGAAACGGCATCTTTTGTTCGTGGAAAACATTCTGGAAAGAATTATTTCAAACAAATCAAAAAATTTGAAGAAAGAAAAAGGGGATTGCAAATTGAAAAAGAAAAAGCGATTGAAAATGAGAAATATGACGAAGCGTTAATTATTAAAAAAGAAGAAAAAAGAGTAGAAAATTGTATAAAGGAACTTATAAAGGTGCAAGAAGAAGAAAGTTCTTTAAGAATCAAAGAATCAGTTAGCAGAGATGATGTTTCGGAAGTTATTACACAAATAACGGGTATTCCTGTAAAAAAACTTATTTCTGGAGAAAGAAAGAAACTTGAAAATTTGGAAAAGAAACTTGAAAAATATGTTATTGGACAAAAAGAAGCGATTGAAGCAATTTCAAAAGCAATCCGAAGAAGTCGCCTTGGAATTTCTGATGTCAAAAGACCTCTTGGAGTGTTTCTGTTTATGGGTCCAACTGGAGTCGGAAAAACACAACTCGCAAAAACTTTGGCAGATGTTGTATATGAAAGAGATGATGCTTTGATCAAGGTTGATATGAGTGAGTTTATGGAAAAGCACAATGTTTCTCGGCTTGTTGGCGCTCCGGCTGGCTATATTGGATATGAAGAAGGTGGAAAATTAACTGAGCAAATCAAGTTACATCCCTATTCGGTTATTCTTTTTGATGAAATTGAAAAAGCTCATCCTGATGTTTTTAACATTTTGCTTCAGATTTTTGAGGACGGAGAATTGACGGATGCTGCTGGAAGAAAGGTTGATTTTAAAAATACAACGATTATAATGACTTCAAATATTGGAACAGAGCAACTTACAGAATATTCAAATTTAGGTTTTTCAGAGCAAGAAAAAATTGATGATAATGAAAAGAAGAACAGAATGAGAAATAAATATATACAAACCAAAGAGGTTGTTATTAAGGAATTTAAAGAAGAATTTAGTCCTGAGTTTATAAATCGAATTGATAGAATTTTGGTTTTTAATCCGTTGGATTTAATAGATATCAAGTCAATTGCAAAAATTCAGATTGATGAATTAAAGAAAAGACTCTTAGATAGTAATGGGGTAAAAATTAATGTAGATAGGAAAGTTTTTGATTATCTGGCAAAGAAAAGCTTTAATCCAAATGAAGGAGCAAGGTTACTTAGAAGGAATATTCAAGAAATGATTGAGGATTTAATTTCAGACAAACTTGTTAGTGGTGAAGTTGAAAGCGGGGATTGTATAAAATTAGAAATTGAAAAAGAAAAAATTATTTCAAAGACAACGAAGAAAAAAAGCGCTAAGAAAAAATAATATTTTCTATAAAAAACAAGTTAGATATTTACTCTTGCCTAACTTGTTTTTTTGGTGTATAAAAATAATAAGAGATGATTTTATGAGATTAAAAGAATTTTGGAACAGAGTCAGGGAATTTTGGATTGAGTGGACGAAATGGAATCGAGAACAACAAGCTCAATATTTCTATACTGAAAATATCAAGAGATAAAAAAATTAAAAAATAAAATCGGGCTAAAAACAAAAGCCCATTTTTTTTCTGACATTTATGAAAAATTTAGAAAAAATTATAAATTTAATTCTCGACATTATTTTTCCAATTCAATGTCTTGGATGCAACGCGGAATTCGAGAATTTAAAATCAAAAGAAAGATGGATTTGCTTTAAATGTTTGGAAAAAATCAAAACAAGAAGAGAACAAGTTTGTCCAGTATGCGAACAGTTCAGTGATGGCGGAAAAACGCATCAGAGGTGTGCTAAAAAAACATTTCTTGATGGTCTTTGGGTCGCAACAGAATATAAATATGAAATTGTAAGTTCCGCAATTGGAAAGTTTAAATTTAATTTTATAAGAGATATTTCTTTTCCTCTCTCAAGAATTTTAATTAAAAGCATTTTAGATGTTGAAGAATTTGGTGATTTTCAAGATTTAATTATGACAAACTATTCACAAAAAAGTGATGAAGATGAAATCTATGTTCAAAAAGAAAAAAATATAAAAGCGGAAACAATTATCATTCCAGTCCCGCTTCATAAAAAGAGATATAACTGGCGTGGTTTTAATCAGGCTTTTTTGTTATCTGTTTATATCGCTGATAAATTTGATTTGGATATTTGTGAAAATCTATTGACGCGTAGCAAAAACACAAGACCTCAGAGTAAAATTAAGTCTATAGAAGAAAGAGAAAATAATATAAAAAACGCATTTATATGTTTGAATAAAGATTTAATAATGAGTAAAAATATTATTTTAATTGATGATGTTTGCACGACTTTGGCAACACTTGCAGAATGTGCTAAAGAACTTAAAAAATGCGGAGCAAGAAATGTTTGGGGGTTGGTTGTGGCAAGAAGATAGCTATTGAAACATATGAAAATATGTGCTATAATATAACAGTAAAAGGGTGATTTTTAACCCTTTTTTATTATAAAAAATATTTTGATGTCTAAAAAAAATCACAGAGAGATAAATTTTCCTTTTTCAACTGATAGTAAGAGTATTTTGTATGTTATGAAAACATTTTATCTTTCATTATACTTGACGGTTGTGCTGATTTTTTTGTTATTGGTTATTGTTTTTGTGCCTGCTGGAATGAGAGGCTATTCAAATATCTATACGGTTGATGCTAAAATTGAAGGGGATAATGAAATTAATATACACTCAGATATTAAACTGGTTTTTAATCAGCCAGTTGTTTTTTTTAAACCAGAGAATATTAAAATCATACCTGAAACTGAAACTGAATTTGAAATTTCAAAAGATGGCGAAATTATAACGCTAAAACACAGTTCTTTTATTCCCGAAACAAGATATAAAATTGTTTTAACTGATATAAGGGGTATGAGTGGTTTATTTTTGAAAAACAGGGAACTTATTTTTTACACAAAATCATCTGAAAACAAAGGTTCTTTTGAATTTATAATTAACGATCAAGAAGGTGATTATTTTAGAAAGTTTGAATTATCAAGAAATAAATATATGGTTCCAGAAATTTCAAGGCCGAAAAAGGAATCGGGGATTGTTCCAAAATTCACTGAAGGAAAATATATAGACATTAGCATTTCAAATCAAGTAATGACTATATTTGAAGATGAGATAAAGGTTAATGAATTTTTAATATCAAGCGGAAAATATGGTATGCCAACTCCTCTGGGGACATTTTCTGTAAAGAAGAAGGAAATTAACCATTGGTCCGCATCATATGGATTATGGATGCCATATAGTATGAATTTTTATGGTCCATATTATATTCACGAGCTTCCTTATTGGCCAAGTGGATATCGGGAAGGTGAAAATCATTTAGGAATTCGTGTTTCTCATGGGTGTATTCGACTTGGCGTTGGCGTTGCAAAATATGTTTTTGAATGGTCTGAGATTGGAACCCCGATTTATATCCATTAAAAAAATACTAACCATGAATGTCAGTATTATTAAAAAAGTCTAATATAATTTGAATTACGAAATAGCTAATTTGTCATAGTGAGCTTGTCAAACTATGGTAAAAGTTTAGAGTGTTTTTCATCTTTTGATAAGCACAGGATGATAAGTATATTGAATTTCGTAATTCAATATAATATATATTATTTTTTTTCTTTAATCTTGTTTAACAGCTTTTTAACTTTTTCTATACTTTTATCATCACAAATTGAAACAGGCAAAACATTGGGGTTGATTTTTTTTAACTCCTTTATTTTTTTCTTAACTTCATTTTCGGAGATTAAATCTGTTTTTGTAAGAAAAATATACTCTTCTTTTTTTGACAGTCCAACTTCATAACTTTTTAATTCATTTTTGATTATTTTGTAATCTCGGGTTAAGTCGGTTGATTCCGTTGATAAGCAGTGAATTAATGTTTTGGTTCTTTTAATATGTCTTAGAAATTTAATGCCAAGTCCTTTTCCAAGAGAAGCACCTTCAATGAGTCCTGGAATGTCTGCTATAATTAACCCATAATAATCTCCAAGATTTGGTTCAAGGGTTGTGAAATGATAGGCAGCTGTTTTTGCCTTTGCTTTTGTAAGTGCATTTAGAAGACTTGATTTTCCTGCGCTTGGAAGTCCGATAAATCCAACATCTGCAATCATTTGAAGTTCTAAAATAAAATTATAGTGTTGTCCTTTCGTGCCTTTTTCGAACTCTTTTGGAGTTGTGTTTGTTGATGATCTAAAATGCCAATTACCCCGTCCTCTTTTACCGCCCCTTGCAATCATAATTTTTTCTCCAGGCTTTGTAATTTCAATATCTTTGTTTGTATCAAGATTATGTGCAACGGTTCCAATAGGTACGATTAAAATTAAATCTTTACCCTTTGCTCCTTCAAGAAGCTTATTTTTTCCGTCAACACCATCTTCTGCAAAAAATTCCTTTTTAAATCTGAACTTATTCAGAGCTGTAAGATTAGATGTTCCTTCAAGAAATACACTGCCTCCATTACCACCATCTCCTCCCGTAGGTCCTCTTTCGTATTTATTTTTATTAAAAGCAACAATACCATCCCCACCTTTTCCGCCTGCAACTTTAATTTGTATTTCATCTACTATCATATTATTTTTCTTTTGCTAAATAATTAAATGCGCTTATGGCAGCAATTGCTCCTGCGCCAGAAGCAATGATTATTTGTTTATAGGGAACATTTGTACAATCACCCGAGGCAAAAATTCCTTTTTTACTTGTTCTTCCAAAAGAGTCAATCTCAATTTCTTCGTTAGAATTGAGTTTCAATAGATTTTGCAAGAAGCTTGTGTTTGGTTTATATCCGATTTCCACAAATACTCCTTGAACTTTAATCTGTTTTGTTTTGTTGTATTGCTGTAATTTAAGTGATTCAACAAATCTGTCTCCATCTATTTCCTTCACTTGAGCGTTATAAAGAATTTCAATTTTATCGTTTTTTGATAATTTATCTGAAAGAATCTTGTCACCGCTAAAACTTTCATCTTTATTTATCATATAGACTCTACTTGCAATTGTCGATAGTTGAAGACTAGATTCAAGCGCAGAGTTTCCGCCTCCGATTACTGCAACATTTTTTCCCCTAAATAGGGGAGCGTCGCATGTTGCACAATATGTTACACCTTTATTTTTGAATTCTTTTTCTCCTGGTATATTAAGTTCTTTTGCTCTTGCCCCTGTTGCGATTATAACAGTTTTGCTTGAAATATTTTCAGAATCGGTTTGAATTTCAAAAAGATCGTCTGATTTTTTTATGTTTGTGATTTCAGTTTGTTTAAAATCAAAATTAAACTTGTTTAAATGGTCATTAAATTTTTTGGAAAGTTCTGTGCCAGTTATTTCTTGATATCCTATATAGTTTTCAATAATCGACACTTTTGAAACTTGACCTCCTATATCTTTTGAAATCACCATGACTTTCATTCCTTTTCTCGCGGCATAAATAGTAGCATTAATTCCCGCAGGACCCGCCCCAATTATTGTTGTGTCATAAATCATAAAATTAAATTATTTGATATTTAATTTATTTATTATTTTCACTTTATCAAATCCCAATATGATTTCACCATCTTCAAATTCTAAAATTGGAACTTGCATTTGTCCGCTTTTTTCTACAATTTGCACTGCCGATTTATGGTCTTTGCTTACATCGATTTCTTCAAATTCAATCTTTTGTTCATGGAGAAAATTTTTAAGATTTCGGCAAGACGGACATGTGGGTGTTGTATAAACTTTAATTTTCATTGTTTTTGTTTTAAAAAATTATCTTTGACAATTTTTACAAAATCTTGTCATTCTTCCTGCAATTTTCAGTTTAGTGATTGAATAATTATTGCAATTAGCACATCTTTCCCTTTCTTTTTTATATACCTTTAAATGTTTTGTAAAATTTCCCATTTTTCCATTTGCATCAACATAATCACTGAAAGATGTCCCGCGATGTTTGATTGCAAGGTCTAAGATCTTTCTGATTGAGTTGAACAGTCTTAGGACTTCTTTGGGATTTAAAGCGTTAGTTTTTCTGTAGGGTTTTAATTTTGCATCAAAACATATTTCATCAGCATAGATATTACCGATTCCTGAGATGATATTTTGGTTAAGCAGTACAGATTTTAAAGATGATTTCTTTGATTTCAGTATAGTATTTAAAAACTCATATGTAAAACCTTTGTCTGTTGGATCAATTCCTAATTTATCAAAAATTAATTCTTTATCTTTTTTATTTACAATTTGTAAATATCCAAATCTGCGGATGTCATTGAAATATAATTTTGAATGATCTTTAAAATGTATGATGACTCTTGTATGTTTATTCTGAATGTCTTTTTTGGAATATATCAGTTGTCCAGTCATTCGAAGGTGGATAATTAAAAAGTTGTGATCTTTCTTAAACTCAAATGCCAGATATTTTCCCTTCCTTTCAATGTTTTTGATTTGATTGAATCTTAATATGTTTTTGAAAGTTTGAACTGAATTTTTTACAGAATTATTTTTCAAAACCTGAACAGATGTTATTGTTTTTCTGATAACATTATTTTCTAAATCTCTTTTGATTGTTTCGACTTCCGGGAGTTCTGGCATATTTATAATGTTTAAAATAATAACATTATTAATTTGAATTACGAAATGCAAATCTTTGTGTCATTTTGAGCTTTAAGCGAGGAATCCCTTCAATATTATTATCGCAGTTTACATTGTTTAAGGGATTTCTTAATCGCTATCGCTCATTTCGAAATGACAAAAGGAGGCATTTCGTAATTCAAAGATTATTATACAATTATTTCTGCGTTTTTGCTTATCAATAATTTTTTTTTCTTTCTTTATTATATCCACCAATTCGTCTATTTGACTTAATCATTTTCTGGCATGGAATGTTTTTATCGTAATTTTTGTTTAGTATATTTCCAACCGTTTTGTATGCATTTGGGCTTTGGGCAAGTTTTGCAACTTCTTTATAACTTAAAACCTTACCTTTTAGATTTCAATAAAATTATTTTATAGCAATGATTTCACTATTTTTTAAGATTTGTTATTTTTTATAAACTGTAAAGTACGTAGGATATGGTCCAAGGAATAGCCCCTTTTTAATAGTTTTCATGTTAGTAAATTTTTGCAATTTATCTGGATTTAGTTTGTTAACATGAAGTTTTCTTGAATGCAATGGATTTCTATAAACAAATATTGATTCAATAATATTATTTGATCCTCTAAAGATTTCAAAAGGATATATAAATATACAAATTCCATTTGGTTTTAAGACTCGCTCGATTTCTTTTATGGTTTTTTTTAGATCTTCAATATGTTCAATAACGTGGGATGAAACTATCTTATCAAAAAAATTATCGTTGTAATCAATCTTTTCAATTGAAATGACTTTTAATCCATCAATATCAGAGTTTATTATTGCCTCTCTATTGATATCACAGCCATAAATCTCGTTTGAAAAATCTCTAAGTGCTTTTACTAAGCTTCCTTTGTTGCATCCTACATCAAGAATTATATCATTTTTTTTAGGATCAAGGAGTTTAAGTATTTTTTTGAAATGTAAAATTTTTCTTATTCGTGGAGTTTTACTTGCTATATCAGAAAACTTTTTATTATATAAGGTCATTTTTTTATTTTCATATTATTTATATTCATCAACTTTAATTATATCATCAATAGTGACATCTAAGGCTTCTGCGATTGCTTCAATGTCTTCAATCGCAACATTTTCCAGATTTCCTGTTTCAATGTTGATAATCTTTCCAAAAGAAAGACCGCTTAATTCTTTTAGTTCTTCATGTGAAATTCCTTTTGCATTTCTGTGTTTTCTCACATTTTCTGCAATCATAAGTTTTAGTTTTTCTGATTTTGACATAAATTTATATTAGTTATGTTGAATTATTAAACAAAATATTTATTTTATATTTTTGATTATCTCTTCCCAAGATTGAACGCGCAATATATTTTTGGAGAATTTATTTGATTTGTTCCATGGACGATTGAGAAGCATAACTTTTGTTGAGACAGAAGCACAATCAATCGCATGTTCAGGTGAATCTTCAATCATAATGTCAACATTTTCACTTAAGCAAATTTCTGATTTTTTTGAACTTGAACCATTGAAAGAGAAGTGATTTGTAAAATATGTTTGTGAAAACTTATTTGGAAAATATTTTTCAATCCATTTAATTGTTTTTTGTTTGATGTCATTTTGTCTTGAAGTAATGATTTTTA
This sequence comes from Patescibacteria group bacterium, assembly GCA_029210775.1. Lineage (GTDB taxonomy): Bacteria > Patescibacteriota > Minisyncoccia > JAHIHE01 > JAGLIN01 > JARGGI01. The sequence goes on from JARGGI010000004.1 coordinate 57,889, forward strand.
GCTCATGTTTTTCACTTAAAATTTCTACACCTTCAACTGCCCCTGAAATGGGTTTTATGTTTTCAAAATACGGTGTTTTGTAAAAATCATATATAGATTTCATTATCTTTTCTTTTGGTAGTTTCCAAACTCTGAAAACATTATAATCGTAAATTTCTTCTTGCTTGAATGATGTCTTATTCATATCATTGTAATAAGCAAGAAAATTGTTAATAAAGTCAGCTAAAACTTCATCAAGATCAAGTCCAATTGTCATAAAAAATAGCTTTAGGGGTTATGTGAGTTTATCTAAATTTATCTTTTTTGCTTTAATAAATCAAGATTATTTTTAATTATAGCAGTTTTAATTCTCTATTACCATTATCTCACTAATTTATAATTGTGCAATATTTGTTAATCTTTTTTCTGTGTCTAATTAAATTGACCCATCTGTTCTTCTGTGCTATTTTACTCTTAGGTGGATGCTTATTGGTCAAGTTACTTTTAACGATTGATAATATTATAGCAATGGTTTTAGATAAATTATTGAAATAAGTCACCAAAATTTTCTTGTTTGAATTGTTATAAGAATTTCAAGCAAGAAAATATGTAAAAATAAATTAGAAAGTGAGGTGATTTATAAATGGATAATCAAAATTCAAACGACCGTCCGCAAAAACAAATGTTTGATATTTCATCAAAAGGAATTAAGTGCGAAGAATGTAAACAGCCGATCAATGAACTTCCCTTTGAGCCAACAGAAAGAGAAGGCGGTGGTTATGGAAAACTGTTTTGTTATGAATGTAACAAAAAGCGAATGAAAGACAGAGGACCAAGAAGAGATTTTGGCGGCGGAGGTCGTTATTAAGTTTAACTTAAAATGATATATAAAAACGGTGCTGAGCCGTTTTTTTATTTTTGTTATTTTAGGTTGATTTCAAAATTTTTTAAGTGTTGCTCACTATTTGTAATAAATAAGCATAACATTTGAAAATCAGATTAGATTTTAGTTATGCCGTTCTTTTTATCAAATGAGAGAAGATAATTGAATTTTTAATAATATTATTGCATAAGCTTTATTGCGTTGAAGCTTTTTTGGGATAGTTTCCTTTGAAGTGAAGAGAATTATTATTTATCTCAAGTGAATCAATTTTCAAATCTGACATTTGTGATAATTGTTTATCAAGAAGGAGGTTTAAAGCATTTTCTCCTTGCTTAATATATTTGTCAGGAATTGAGAGAATTCCTAATTCAACTTTTTCAATTTCGATGTTGATTTTTGAAGTACCACTTTTAAAAATTTTTCCAGAAGCATAAACTGGCCCTGATAAATTATATCCATAATTATTTAAATCAAGATAGGCTGACATTTCTGCTTGACTGTTATCGTTTAGCTTTACTTGAATGTGTTTAAGAGGACCAAGGTCGTTGTTTGTTGCTTGAAGCAGGGAACTGAGCTCAGCGCTTGAGAGTGTAATATCAAGCGGACTGAAATTTTCATAAGTTACATTGCAGGTTAGACAATATTTATTTATATTATCAGTCAGGGTAATTTCTCCTTTAACAAGTACATCTTTATAGAGATTTGGATCAACAGTTCCAATGAGATTTTTTGGTTCGTCTGTGTCCAATAGTGATGCAAGAACAGGAACTTTAACAATCCCGCTTGCAGCAAAAAGCATTAAAACCCCGCCTGTTAAGAGTAGGAGAATGACGATGAAAATTTTCTTAAACATAGTTATATAGTATATGAATTAATATTAAACTATCTTTATTTTAACAAATTTTGACAAATCTGCAAAAAAAGAAATAAAAAGCAAATAGTTTTATTTAGTGGAGAGGTTGTTTAACTTAAATCCCAGTTTGATATAAAAAAATCACACACCAAAATGGTATGTAATTTTATTCTTGGCGG
>JARGGI010000050.1 GCA_029210775.1 Patescibacteria group bacterium
ATGACCTTTTTGCGCCGTCAGAAAGAGTCTCCTCGTATGAGCGACCAAGCATAAGAGAATCGTAAATTTTCTCATTGGTCTTAACCAGACCATCAGTCAGGCTTTCATCAATATCCTTGATTGCCTGCTCAATGTTTTTATTGCTGAATTTGAGTGCTTCGCCTTTGTACTCGAAGGAGTTGAGTTCTTCAAGCTGTTTTTTCAGTATTGGGGTTAGAAGCACATTGTACAAGTTCCCCCTCAGGATTTCCGCATCTTTTGGAGCGATTATCTCATAGCCCAGATTATGCAATACCTCCATTGCAGGTTTCTGGGAAATGTTTTGTTCATTGTAGTCATAGGGATTTGTCATTTTAATGTCCCTCCACCCTTACGATGCCTGTGAGAAGCAGTTGCATAAGACCTCTTTTTTGTTCTTTGAGCTGGTTTAGTTCTTTTTCTAAATTTTGAATATACTGATTGAAAATTTTCGAAAAATGTGCGATTTTTCGTTGCTCTTCTAAAGAAGGCATTTTAACATTTTCTTTTGAATAATCTTTGTAATAAATATGCGGGATGGCATTTCCAGTAATATATTTTTTGTAGTTAATATTTTTCATCAAAAGATATACGAATCCAATGTCGCTTTTTTCATTTGCTTTAATTGTTGTTAAAGTCCCGATTGCGGATGTTTTTTTCTTATATAAAGAGACTCTTCCAACCCCAGAACCATCTTTAATAATAGCAACATATTCCTCATCATTATCAAAGGTGTCATCATAACCAGCTATTCCTGAAGCACCATACACAGGATATAAACCAGTTTCATTCAAATCTCCTGCTGATCGCATAGATGGTTTTTGAATTGTAAAATCTTTTATTCTCATTTCAGACCATTCATTATTAAATGAAAAAAATCGAACATCTCCAGTTATAAGTAATTTCTCAGCCTCTTTTTTCAACTTTTTATTCTCTTCAATGAGTTTTTCTTTAAGCTCGATTGCCTTGTCCCAAGTAGAAAGAATTTCCGCGATTTTGTCTTGCTCCTTTATTGGTGGGAGAGGGATTTTATATTTCTTAAAAAATGGCATACCTATGGTCTTTATTGTAGATCCAACAGCTATCCGCTCAAATTCCCGCTTTCTGTTTTGCAGATAATAATATAAGTACCAATTATTTAATTTATTTGAGCAAGTCCAAGTGATGAAGTGTTGGCTAACAGCCATTTCATTTCCCATTATTGCACTTTTTCCAACACCCGCATCTCTTGAGATTAATACAGACCCTTTTGAATGCAAGACTGCAGACGAATTGGAAAGACCTTCTTCAGAAATTTCTACTTTTGTATGGAATATTAAACCATTATCCAACTTATTCGAATCCTGTAATGAAATCCATTTAATGCCGCCATTATAATATGAGGGAAATTGTTTATTTGGTGTATGTCCTGTCCCTCGTTTTGCGACATCATCAGTAAATGAAACCAACCAATCCTCAGGAATAATGCCCACCTTCGTCTTTTGATACCCCTCAGGAACTTCCCCCCTTCTGATTCTCTCCACCCGCTCCTTAATCTCCTGCTTCATTCCCCATCCCCCCGCAACAATTTCCCCTCATGCTTTTTTTCAATCTCTTTAATGCTCTTATCAGGCATCTCTAAATCTTCAGGCATTGTTCCGCCAAGCTCTTCTATAGTCTGCCTTACCTTTTTGCCTACATCATGGTGGGTCTGGTTGGCGTTCTCTTTTCCCCTGGTATTCTCCCGCCTTAATTTATCATCAGTCTGGGTTGCCCTGAACAAATTGGCTGCAAGCTCAGTACTTCCCATATGATCC
>JARGGI010000051.1 GCA_029210775.1 Patescibacteria group bacterium
GGAACAACAGCTTATGATGAAAGTTTTAATAATAATGACGGGACAATTCTTTTCAATCATGGATTTGAAGACGAATTCACTTCAACTGAATCTTGGACGGAAAATCAAATGACTGGAAGTATTTCATCGAACAGTTATAGTGGCGTGATAACAAATGTTGCAGATCCAAATATGTTATATGATATAACAAATTTTGACGAAGTAAATGACCATTTGAAAATAAGATATAAAAGCTATACAGATGGTCCAACACATATTAGGATGTATTATACTGATAATATTGATTGTTCTTCTTCGAGCGAGACTTGTGCTGAATCTTTTGCGATTATTTCTGATGGATCTTGGCATATTCTTGAAACAGACATATCAGACGCCGAGTGGATTGACAATGATGGAACGATTGATGATTTGAGATTTGATTTTGATTTTGCTTCGGTGACAGGTACAGTCTTTCTTGATTATATAAGAATTTTTGATGATGACATAAGCAGCTGGACGATTGGTAAATTTGGAAGTGCCCTAAGTTTTGATGGGACAGATGACTGGATAGATCTGGGCAATGATTCCAAATTGCAACTGTCAAATGGGACAATCTCTACTTGGATAAAAACTTCAGATGCAGGCGTTTCATGGAGAGGAATCATCACAAAACAAAACGCATATGCCATGTTTTTGGAAGGAAATACATTTGCGATTTACGACTGGGGAGCAGCAGCTGCAAGAGACACTAACCAGAATTTGGCTGATAACGCCTGGCATTTTGTTGCGGTTTCTTTTCAAAGCGGAGTTACAAACGGCACAACATTATATATTGACGGAAAACCATCTCTTGTAACATCAATGACGGTTTCCAGTCAAAACAACAATGTTGAAATTGGCGAAGACAATTTGGGAGGATCTCAAGCTTTTGCGGGAAACATTGACGATGTTCGAATTTATAATTATGCAAGAACGCAAGACGAAATTCTTGCGGATTATAATGACGGCAAATCAGCACATCTTGGAAAAAATAATCAAGAAGAAAATAATGG
>JARGGI010000052.1 GCA_029210775.1 Patescibacteria group bacterium
TGAAAAAAAGCATGAGGGGAAATTGTTGCGGGGGGATGGGGAATGAAGCAGGAGATTAAGGAGCGGGTGGAGAGAATAAGGAAGGGGGAAGTTCCTGAGGGGTATCAAAAGACGACGGTGGGGATTATTCCTGAGGATTGGGAGATGAAGAAGTTGGGGGATGCTGCAGAAGTAGTAATGGGGCAATCACCTGTTGGCACATCTTATAACCATAGTGGCACAGGTGCGCCCTTAATAAACGGACCAACAGAGTTCACTGAAAAAAACCCTATCAAGATTCAATGGACTTCACAGCCTACGAAGTTCTGCAAGAAAGGTGATGTGTTATTATGCGTTAGGGGAAGCTCTACAGGAAGAATGAATATCTCCGACGATGAATATTGCATCGGGCGCGGGGTCGCAGCTATACGAGCAAAATCGGGTGTAGATACGTTATTCATCACTTTTGAGGTGGAATCAGCAGTTAAAAGCATTTTGATATTGACAACTGGCTCAACCTTTCCAAATATTGATAGGAAATCAATCAAAACTATTCAGTTTCCGCTCCCTCCCCTGTCCGATCAACAAAAAATCGCGGAAATTCTTTCTACTTGGGACAAGGCAATCGAGCTTAAAGAAAAACTCATTGAAGAGAAAAAGGAGTTCAAAAGAGGGCTGATGCAGAAACTTCTTGCAGGAGATATACGATTTTGTGAATTTAATGATTAATGGGAAGAAAAGAAAATCATTGATATTCTCAATTATGATCAACCAAATAAATATATTACAGAAAATATAGTAGACAAAGATGAAACTCTTACACCTGTATTGACAGCAAATAAATCATTTATACTTGGTTCAACATTCGATGAAAATGGAATTTATACAGAAACACCTGTCATTATATTTGACGATTTTACAATAGATAATAAATATGTAGATTTTC
>JARGGI010000053.1 GCA_029210775.1 Patescibacteria group bacterium
TAATAGTCTGAGAAACAGTAGCACAAGTTCCAGAATAAATAGTAGCTGTTTCCCCTATCCATTCATCTGCTGTCCATGATTTACTGGTGTCTTGTAAAACAGTTGTGCTATGAGTTCCTGTTGCTGTTCCCTGAACTCCATAAATTGTCCCGTCATTATTATTAAAACTTTCATCGTAAGCTGTTGTTCCAGAACCCTCATCCATTTTCAAATGTAAAATTGGTTTTTTTTGATTATAGTGCTGACGAATTTCATCTGCAGAAAGCGCGCGATTGTAGATACGGACATCGTCAAGAGAGCCATTAAATGGATTAATATTATTACTAATTTTCGCATTTGCAGTTGTATATGCCATACTTCCTCCAGTTCCACTATAAGTTCCTCCATCATCAACACCATTTATATATAAATCTATATCAGACGGACCGCGAATCACAGCAACGACATGATACCAAGTTTCAACAGACAGTGTTGTTGTTCCAACTTTTGTCCGTCTATCTGTTGGACCTGCTCCAATGCCATCTCCATAATTTACATAAATTTGATCTGCACTTGTTTTTGCAAGCAAAAAACCATTATAAGAAGAAACCATCTCATCATTAAGAAAAAGAAATTCATAAGAACCCAATTGCTCAAAATTAACCCACGCTAATATTGTTATTGGCAGTGGCGGTTTTAGTGTGGCTGAATTTCCAAAATCAACATAATCATCCACCCCATCAAACTGCATTCCTGTTCCTCCTGGACCGCTTGAATCGTGTCCGAAAGAAAAAACCGG
>JARGGI010000054.1 GCA_029210775.1 Patescibacteria group bacterium
TACCTTAGGACGATTATAGTTATCGCCGGCGTTCATCAGCGCTTGGCTTCAAAGCTTCTCCCGAAGGATAACCTCTCCGCTTGACGTTCTGACACTGGCCAGGCATCACCCCCTATACATCACCTTGCGGTTTAGCAGGGAGCTGTGTTTTTGGTAAACAGTCGGTTTGCGTCTTTTGCTGTGACCGGTCGCGAGACCGGTAGGCCTTATCCCGAAGTTACGGCCGCTATTTTGCCGAGTTCCTACACACGGATTCTCTCGTACACCTTGGCACACTTACGCCCACCCACCTGTGTCGGTTTGCGGTACGGATACCATATAGTTAGCTCTAGAAGGTTTTCTTGGCACCCCATTCTCTTCCCTTGCTCCGCTTGCGCGGTGCTTGCGATCACCCCGAGGCTTATGACTGGTGGATTTGCCTGCCAGTCACCCCTGAGTACCCAGAGATTCATTCCGGGAATCTCGGAAGATGCAAGAATGCGTCACTCCATCGAAACTATATAGTAGTGCAGGAATATTAACCTGCTGTCCATCGACTACGCCTTTCGGCCTCGCCTTAGGACCGACTAACCCAGGGACGATTCGCGTTGCCCTGGAAACCTTGGGTTTACGGTGGACGGGATTCTCACCCGTCTTTATGCTACTTATGCCAACATTCTCTCTTCGTAGCGCTCCACGGTGGCTCACGCCTTCCGCTTCAACGCTGCTGCAAATGCTCCCTTACCGCCCCTCATGTCTCGCTAACACTCAACATTTAATTAATAATTCATAA
>JARGGI010000055.1 GCA_029210775.1 Patescibacteria group bacterium
AGAAGCTAAACAAAGGTTAAAGATATTATTGTTTTGGGAAAAATATGGATTAAAAGCGACTAAAGATGCTTTTGGAGCTAAGCGTTCAACTCTCTATGGCTGAAAAAAGATCTATCAAGAATCAAGCCAAAAATTAGAAGCCCTTAATCCTAAATCCCAAGCACCAATCAACAAAAGAAAAAGAAGAATAGATTATAGAATCATTAATGAAATCAAACGCCTCAGAACAGAAGTTTGTCCTAATATGGGTAAAGAAAAAGTTAAGAAAGATTTAGACAAGTTTTGCACGATTAATAGTATTAATTTTATCTCCATATCCACAATAGGCAGAATCATCAAAGAAAAGAAAATCTATCATCACCGACAAAAGATTTATCATAATGGAAGAATAAAAAAAGATTTCTTACAGAAATTAGAGATTGCATTCCCTTATAAAATCAAAGCTGTCCAAACTGACAACGGCTCAGAATTCCATAAATTCTTTAAAGATTATTTAAAAGAAAAAAAGATAACGCATTATTGGAATTACGCCAGACAGCCATATAAGAATGGACATATTGAAAAATACAACCGAACCATTCAAGAAGAATTTATAGATTAGAATGAGTCATTATTAGAAGATCCTAATAAATTCAATCATAAACTGATGGACTGGTTAATATGGTATAATACAAAAAGATACCACTGGAGTTTAAACTTACAATCTCCCGTAGATTATATGATTAATAATAACTTATTGTCCAGAATGTGTTGGACTAATACACTTTATTG
>JARGGI010000056.1 GCA_029210775.1 Patescibacteria group bacterium
CGGGACCTAAGGCGAGGCCGAAAGGCGTAGTCGATGGAAAACAGGTTAATATTCCTGTACTTGTTATAACTGCGATGGGGTGACGGAGCAGGCTAGGTCAGCTTACTGTTGGATATGTAAGTTTAAATGTGTAGGGAGAGAGTTTAGGCAAATCCGGACTCTTAATTCTGAGACATGATGACGAGTTTTTCCTTGTGAAAGACGAAGTGATTGATGCCATACTTCCAAGAAAAACCTCTAAGCTTCAGGTTATAACGACCCGTACCCCAAACCGACACAGGTGGGTGGGATGAGAATTCTAAGGCGCTTGAGAGAACTCGGCTGAAGGAACTAGGCAAAATTGTACCGTAACTTCGGGAGAAGGTACGCCTTTGGTAGGTGAAGCGACTTGCTCGTGGAGCTGAAGAAGGCAGCATTAAATTGGTGGCTGCGACTGTTTATCAAAAACACAGCACTCTGCAAACTCGCAAGAGGAAGTATAGGGTGTGACGCCTGCCCGGTGCTGGAAGGTTAATTGATGGGGTTACCTCACCACTAAATGGTTTTGACGCAATGTACTACGTCTATGTCATACAACCTGTAGAAAGAAATAACTATTTTTATATTGGCTACAGTAGCGATTTAAAAAAACGCATTGTTTCTCATAATACAGGTAAAAATAAAAGTACTAAACACCGACAATGGCGTTTAGTCTATTATGAAGCATATACAACAGAACAAAGCGCAAGACAAAGAGA
>JARGGI010000057.1 GCA_029210775.1 Patescibacteria group bacterium
CGCTTCTATCAGCGGTTTATAATATGGTTTAACATTTTCCACAACCCATTTTCCATTTGAAAAATGCCTTAATAAAATTATTTCTTGATAAAGTTCCATTGCAGGATATAACGCTTTATACTGTCCTGCTTTAACTCCACAACGCCTAATATCAGAGTGTGTCGGGCAAGGAGGACTGCTCCAGATAAAATCAAATTCATTATAATGGTCTAATAGATATTGATGAGCGTCTGCGACAATTACTTTATCATTCGGAAAAAAGTCTTGATATATTTTTGCTATTTCTGGTTTATATTCTACTGCTGTTATCGTATGGTCATCTCCCTTCGGTGTCCATAATTTTCTGTTTCCACCGATACCACTATATAGATTAAGTATTTTCATATTATTTTAAAAGATTAAATCTGTAATATTAATTCCCTTTTATTTCTTCTCTTGTGTATTTTGATTTGTTTCCGTCTTTGTTCCACAATCTCATTTCATAAGGATTAGGATTAGTTTCTTTATGTTCTTTTTTTGTATATTTAGGTTCGTTCCCGTTTTCGTTCCACAATCTTATTTCACTAGCATCAGGGTCGGCTTCTTTATGTTCTTTTTTTGTATATTTAGGTTTGTTTCCGTTTTTGTTCCACCACCTTATTTCATAAGGATTAGGATTAGCTTTTTTATGTTCTTCTTTTTTCATATATATTATTTTAAGAGATTAAATTTCAAAGTCACAATA
>JARGGI010000058.1 GCA_029210775.1 Patescibacteria group bacterium
ACAACAGGTGATAGTGGAAGTCCTGCAGAAAAACAAAATCTTGATGGTCAGTTAATATCAGGAGTTCAAGAATGTAATAAGAGAGGTTTATTGGAAGATATTTTAAAAGAATATCAACCACAAATACAAGAAAATATTAAAAAACTTTTAACTTAATTAAATAATAATAAAAATTGTGAGATACATTTTAGCAACACACACAGGCAAGGGGTTTTATACCCACGAAGATAGAATGAAAATGCCAACTTTTAAATTTTCAGACGGACTAGCAATTATTGAAGGCGAATGTGATGAATGGATTAAGAGAGTGAATGGAAAAGAAATAACAGAAATTGAAGCAAATAATATATTGAAACAAAAATTTGATGAAAGCAAGGCTAATGAAATTGCAGAGAAAACGAAAGAACTAAAAGACTTAAAAAATAAAGATTATGATAAATCAGATATTACAATTCGTTAAAAACAGACCACAGATTTTACTTGTGTCAGTATTTCTCTTTGCTCATTATATCGGAATAGAACTGCCTGCTATTATGTTTATACTTTCAGGAACTTGGAGTGCAGGTGGTAATTTAGCAACTGCAAGATGGTAGTTAGCAGGTTGTGGAACACAAACAGCAGGATTAAGTTTTGGTGGATATACTGATGCTTATTCCGTAGTTACAGAAGAATACAACGGAACTT
>JARGGI010000059.1 GCA_029210775.1 Patescibacteria group bacterium
ATGGACAGCAGATGAATGGATAGGGGAAACAGCTACTATTTATTCTGGAACTTGTGCTACTGTTTCTCAGACTATTATTGATAATGATACTAATTCAATTACTGTATCTGGATGGGGTTGCACTCCCGACAATACTTCAGTTTATAAAATCACTTCTAAAGATGAATGGACGACTGGTAAATTTGGAAGTGCCCTAAGTTTTGATGGTGTAGATGATAATATAACTATTATGGATTCAGATAGTATAGATGTTTCTAACGCGATTACAATTTCTGCATGGGTTAATCCAATAAGTTTTCCAAATGCAGTAAATGAAATTGTGTCAAAGTGGGGAGACAATGTCAATCAAAGGTCATATTTGTTTAATGTTACTTCTGCTGGGATAGTTAGATTTTTTATTTCACCAGATGGCACAGCTACATCTCAAATAGGATTTGGAACTTCTCAGGCGATTGATACGAACACATGGTCTCATTTGGTTGCAACATCGGACGGGACAACAATGAAAATATTTGTAAATGGAATTCAAGATTCAAATAACCTTACAGCAGATACAATATTTAATGGAACTTCGCCAGTTGCGATTGGCGCCCTTTCACCACCTGATGGATCTAGTTTATATGTTTTTAGTGGTAAAATTGACGATGTTCGAATTTATAATTATGCAAGAAC
>JARGGI010000005.1 GCA_029210775.1 Patescibacteria group bacterium
AACTTATCTTTTATCTGCAAATCAAAACTCTCTTTTGTAGCGCTACTATCAATTTCAATATTTTTTATCACTTTATCAAATTCGTCAATAATTTCTGAGTATCCCAATTCTTTCGCAAGATTTTTATCAATTGAAGACAAGTCCGCTCCCGTATCAATTTTCGCCTTTAATTCTTTTTCTTCAATTTTTTCTTCTTCCTCTTTTTGTTCGAGAATATTAATTTTAGTATTTCCGGTTTCTTTATTCTTTATTCCTAATTCTTGATTCTTAATTCTAATTTTAATCGTTTCAATAATTCCCAAAACCTGTTTCCCGGAAATTTCTTCAATTTCTTCTTCAATTTCACCACCAAAAAGATCTTGCGCAATTCTGATTCCATGTGCTTTATTTTGCACTTTTAAGCCATTTACTTTTTGAAGCCTATATTTTAATGGTGACAGATTTGCAATTTGAATAGAGAGCCCTGCGTGAGCGTTTATTTCTAAAACAACTGGACCTCTTTCTTTGTCAATCGCAATATCAACTCCAATATATCCAACTTTTGATACTTGTTGACATTTAATTGCGATTTCCAACATTTCCCTCCAATAAGGAATTCTAATTCCGCTTAATTTAAGTTTTGAATCTGGATGCTTTTCAATCAATTGATCTCTCTGAACGGCATGTGTTGTAATTCCTTTTGCAATATCAACTCCGAGTCCAATTCCACCCAAGTGAAGATTGGCTTTTCCTCCGGATTCTTTTGTCGGCAGACGAAGCATGGCCATTACTGGCACACTATTATAAACAATAATTCTTATGTCTGGTATGCCCTTGTATGAATATGGCTTTAGTGTTTTTGAAATTTGGATTCTTTCTTCAAAAAAAGCAATGTCTGACACCCCAGAAAGAGAATAGAATCCTTCAAAAATATCCATTATATGGTTTTGCAAATCTTTTAAAGTAACTTTTCTTCCTTCAGTTGAAACCCAGCTTTGATCTTTTTTCTGTCCAAATATAATCTTTATTCCTTCTCCTCCTCTGCCATGATTCGGTTTGAGAACAAAACTTTTTGGCAAATCTGCCCACTTGAATAATTCTAAATCTTGTCTGTTTTTTACAATTCCATAAATTTTTGGAACAGGTATTCCAAAATTAAAAAGCAGCTCCTTGCTGCGAAGTTTATTGTCTGCAAGACGAATTGCATTTTTGAGATTATGCGGTCGAATGTATGTTAGGTTTCTTGAATTCATTCCAAGAAGCCCTTTGCTTTTTTTAATTAGAGTCAACATGTTTTATAACATCTTTAAATCTAAAATATTCTCTTAATCGCAATCCTGTCCATCTTCCAAGAATGATATTTATTATAAATAATAATATTATATATTCTGGATGATCTAAAATTAAATTTTTGAAATTATCCCAAACGATGAGATAATATCCAGCACTTGAGATGATTATTGTCTCTATTGATAAAATTGTTGCGGTTCTTATTCCCTTTTCAACTTGTGTTGAAATGAATTTTTCAATTAGTGTTATCATAATCAATATCGGCAAAATCGAAGTTGAAGCAAGAGCAAACTTCCCAAAATATCCAGCCAAAGCAAGAAGTGCTAAAATCGCAACGCTTATAACAGTAAGCACAATTGCAATTCGAGGCAAATATAATAACCTAAAGTTTTTCAAAAAATATCGCATTACAGTTCCTGAAACAAGAATAACTATAAATATTGCCAACCCATATCTGATTCCAACTGCCCAAAATGCAAATGTGAGAACAAGAGGGGTATAAACTCCAAACGACCTAACTCCAATTATCTGTCTTAAAACGGCGATTAATGTTGCAATGAAAGGAAGTGCAAGAATCAGATAAACAGTCTCAATGTCTAATCCCTGACTTAATATTAAGTTAATTATTTCTGACATAATTTTAAATTATGAATTATGAATTATGAAATACAAAATAAAATGTCATTACGAAAAATGAAATAAAACTATCGCGAAATGAGATCGAAGCAACTTTATAATTAAATTTCTCATACATAGTCTCAAGATTGCTTCGGTCTTTTCAGCTCCATCACAATAACAGTTTATAGTCAAAGTATTTATATTTTTTTATTTACTGCTTTTTCAAACTTCATACTACTTTCACAACAAAGCGCAACTGCAAGTGCGTCGGCCGCGTCATCAGGCTTTGGAACCTCATTTAAGCCAAAAATCGCTTTTACCATCTGTTGTACCTGTTTTTTCTCTGCGCGCCCATATCCTACCACTGCTTGCTTGACTTGTAAAGGAGTGTATTCATGAATTTCCAAACCTTGATTTTTGCCAACAAATAAAATAACCCCTCTTGCCTGACCAACAGTTATCACAGTCTTCGCATTCTTAAAAAAGAATAACTCTTCAACGGCCATTATTTGGGGTTTATATTTTTTTATGATTTTTTTAAGTTCCTTTGCAATCAAATCAAGTCGTTCTGGAATAGCAAGATTTTTATTAGTTTTTATACAACCAACATCTAAAACTTCTAATTTATTTTTTTGGCTCTTTAACACTCCATAACCAGTCGTTGCAGTCCCAGGATCAATGCCAAGGATAATCATATAATAAATTTAAAAATAAATACTCTTTGAACAAATGTTATTATTCTTCCAAATTTGAACTAACATCATTTACATCTTCTTGCTCATCAAGAGCTTCAAAAAGCTTTTCTATTCTATTATTAATTTTTTCATCTTCAATTTTGATGGTATTTTTTGCCTTCCACTCAAAGCCAAAATCTCCAATTACAATATTATCTTTTTCTAAGTTATCTTTTACTTTATATAAATTTTCAGGTTTTGTATAAACAACAATAATATCATTATGGGTTTTAAAATCTTCTGCCTCAGAATCAATTATCATCATTTCAATTTCTTCTTCGTTTATCTGTAATTCTTTTTTATTTATTTCAAGATAGCCGAATTTATCAAACATCCATTTTACACTTCCTACCTCGCCAAGTCTTCCACTATTTTTGGAAAGTATATGTTTTATTTCAGCAACAGTACGATTTGTATTGTCAGTCGTTCCTTCAATTATCAAAGCAATTCCTTCTGGACCATAAGCTTCATATAAAACTTCCTCAATTGTTCCACCGGCCAGTTCTCCTGTTCCTTTTTTTATCGCTTTTTCAATATTATCAGAAGGCATATTTGCCTGCTTTGCTTTTTCAATTGCAAGCTTCAAAGCAGGATTCATTGCAGGATCTCCGCCATTTTTAGCAGTCAAAGTTATTGCCTTTGAAAGTTGAGAAAAGATCTTCCCCTTTTTTACATCAGCAACCCCTTTTTGTCTTTTAATTTTTGACCACTTATTATGTCCAGACATAAGATTAAAGTATTTCTAATAAAAAAAGAGTATCATTTAACAACACTCAAGCTTATTTTAGTATAGCAAAAAAAAGAGGTTTAGTCAATGAAAGAAACAACTTTATTCTACTGCGTAAACACAATCGACTGAATTTTTATTAAGTCCATTTTCATTATTTTTTCCATTACCATCATCGCTATTACCACTACTATCAATATCGTCATCATCTGGTAAAACTTCTTCTTTAGGAATCAAAACAAACTCTTCGTCTTTAATCTCTTCTCCTTCGTCTTCATTGTCTGAATCGCCAGAACTTTCTGTTTTAGATTTATCATTGTTAACTTCATTCTCCTTAGTGAAATTACTTGTGCTATTCTCGCTTTCTTTATTATTATCCACATTATTTATTTCTTCAACGTCTTCATCGATTTCTATTTCCTCCTATTTTCGCATCCGATTTAATTGAAACTTTATCTGACCAAATTTCCCCATTCAATAGTTCTATGATTATAGTTATTTGGACAGTGTTTTTTTAAAATTTTGCATAATTGTTAAACTAGTTTAATAATTAACTCTGATTATATTTAACCTTAAACTAAATCTAACCTTTTTACCAACTATTTTTAATCATTAAACCTAAAATTAAGTTTAAAAAAATAAGGCTAATTTGAAATTCAAACTGCCTATAAATTATTAATTCTTTTATATTGCCATTCGGCAACTTTTCCAAAGGGAATAAAAATAGTTCCTATTCCTCCCACCACAGTCAACCAAAAACTCTCAGTAAAACATATTATCGTCAACATAAATATAATAAAAATTATTGTTGCTATAATGCCTACTGCTTCAATATAATTTATTTCCATCAAGCTCATTAAAAGTCCTCCATTTGACATAAGCTTAATTCTAAATAATAAAGCTGTCAATATCATTGATATATATTCTATCTCAACTCAATTTCATCTCCA
The DNA here is from genome assembly GCA_029210775.1 of Patescibacteria group bacterium. Classification (GTDB taxonomy): domain Bacteria; phylum Patescibacteriota; class Minisyncoccia; order JAHIHE01; family JAGLIN01; genus JARGGI01. Next base: position 4,299 of record JARGGI010000005.1, read on the forward strand.
ACCTTTATCCCATTTTTTTCCGCCAAGCCGCCATTTATTTCCAAAACATATTTTGCTTTTTCATTAGGTCCAAAAAGTTCACACTTTTCAACTTTGCATGGTTGAGTATTTTTTTCTATATATATTATTTTTTTATCACTATCTACCCAAATCATATCCAAGGGAATTAAAGTATTTTTCATCCAAAATTTATAAACACCCATTTTTTCAAAAATAAAAAGCATTCCAGTTTCTGGTCCCAAATAATTTCTGTTCATCAATCCTATTTTTCTTTTTTTGGGATCATCCGCAATTTCAATATTAAAACAATTTTCCCTAATACATACTTGGAAATTTATATCTTCATTTTCAAGCTCGTCAACAGATGATTGATTTTCAAGATATAAAAAAAATAATACTATGAAGAATAATGTTACTAAAATTAATATTTTATTTGTTTTAAAAAAGTTTAACATCACATATATTCTATTAAACATTAAATATCGCCCATAAGTATTTTTTCAATAATATCAAAATCTTTGCTTGATATTGAACATTGCGAGCGAACTTTTGAGATCAAACCCTTCACTTCATATTTTGCAATTTGAAATTTTCCCTCAGAAGCTTCTTGAAATGCCTCTGAAAAACTTCTGATTTTTGAGTAATCAATAGAAAAAATCCCTTCCTTTTTTGCGTCTTGCAATCCTCTTTCAACTTGATCTATTCTAATGTTATTCCCATTAAATATTTTACTATTCATATTTTCATTTAGTCTTAATATTATTATATTATTGCTTTTTTATTATTCAATATCAAAATCAGTGTCTAACAGTATTTTTCCAATAACTTGAAGCTCTTTGTCTGTTATTTTATCATGTTTATTGCGAATCATCTGTTTTAATAAAAATTCCATTTCGTGCTTATTTATTTTTTCTCCAACCTTTGGAAATTTTTCAATCTCTTGTTCAAGACTTTCTATAAAATATTTTATATCAGAAAAAGGAACATTTGGAAGATTTCCTTCTTTTTTTGCATTTTGCAAGGCATCTCCAATTAAATCTAACTTAATATTTCCATTTGCATTATAAAGTTTTTTCATAATTATTTATTAGTTATTTATACTCTTATTATTATTGAATTATATAATTTATGCAAATTTCAGAAAAATTGATTATCTTTTAATCCGCATTCTTCCCCAATCAATCAAAACAAGAGTTGTCATTGCAAAAAATATAAATCCCCAAACTGAGCTTTCTTCTTTCACAGAATTTTGCCAATTTGTTTCTTTGTCAATTTGATTTCTTTCTTCAATCACTAAAGAAGCTTGTGCAGTTGAAATTCCTGTTGCTCTGGCAAGCTTGATGTCATTTTGAAATCTCGGAAGAATTCGATAGCCAAGAGATGTTCTGCTTACTTGTCCTATCACAACCATCCAATCGCCCTTTTTTATTTTCGGAATTTTAATTTTTGTCTGAGGTTTTACATAAATTTTAATTTCTCCGCTTCCGTCATTAATATAGAAAGTATCGCTTTTAATTTGAGACACTTTTCCTTCAATCATAACAAGATATCCCTCAACTGATTCATTCACATTACCAGTAGAAATTAACTTCGGTTCAACTAAATTGTCGTGGCTTAGAATTTTTAGATCTTCCTTATTTTCTAACAAAATCCTTTTTTCTCCTCCAATCTCAGAAACTTTTCCAATAATTTCCACTTCATCACCAAGATTTAGTTTCGGCAGATTTTCCTCATAACTATAAACTTGAATTCCGCTTCCAAATAAATAAAAAACATTATCTGAAAATATTTCTGGTGGCGTAGAAATAATTCCAGAAATTTTTACTTTTGAATATTTTTCAAAATGTCTTATATCTCCTATCTCAGCATTTACATAGTTAAAATTAAAACCTTCACTTCCTCCATATCCCCATTCTTCATCTTCAACTTCTTCGGTAAAATCGCTTTCTGACTTTACAATAGGATTATTAATCTTATTTTCAATATTGAAATTTTCTTTCCCTGGAGTTTTATATGAATTCCACATCCAAGAGTCATCATAGAATAAACTATATGACCATTCTTCAGTTGTCTTTTTATATTGTACGCTGTCAACAACCGTTCCATCTGGCCAAAGAATATTTACTTCATCACCAGAATTATTCAAAATTATCTTTGTCTCAGCATTAATAAATAACTTATACTCTCTTGCTTTTATAATATTATCTTTTTTTATAATATATAGTTTACTACCTTTGTTTAAAATATCATCAATCTGCCAACCCCTGAGATTTACATCTCTGTCAGAGTTATTATATAATTCTATCCATTCATAATTTCCACTCTCGTTGTCTCTTCCATTTGGATTTGGATAAATTTCTGAAATAATAATCCTGTCTGAATAATCATATTCAATTTTTTTATTTGTTTCTAATTTTTCAAAACTGCTCTTTTCTTCTTGTTCATTTTTATTTATAATTTCTTTTTCAATAACTTTTTTATCTTCTTGTTTAATTATATTTTTTCTTCCTGGTGTGGGTCTTAATGTCAAAGTCCAATCCTTATTTTCATTTAAGGCATAAGATTGTCCCTCTTTTGCTAAACCGCTTATTGGTGTTTCATCTGCAATATTGTTTTTATTATCTTTCAAAATCACACCATCTCCTGAATTGTTTAGGGTTATTTTTGTTTCGTCGCTATAAAATACCAAATATTTCCCAACTCCTATTTTGATATTATTCAGAATTGTAAATTTTTTTACAGAACCAATTTTGTCTTCCAACGTCCAATCGCCCAAATTAACTTCCTTGTCACCATTATTATATATCTCAATAAATTCATTGTCCCTGTCGCTGTCTTCCGGATCAGGCAAAAATTCTGTGATTATGATCTTCGGAATAACATAATTATCTTCAATTTCTTGTTCATACTCTGAATTCTCTATGTTGTTTGTTTCATTTTCAAAAGCGGAGTCTTCTTGCTCGTCGTTATTATTTTGACTATCATTAGATTCCGAGTTATCTGGGAAATTGTAATTTTCACTTTCTTGATTATTATTAACAGTACTTGAATTCTGTGGCTTTGGATTAGCTTTTAAAATAAAATCATTTTTATTATTATCCGTGTCTTGAATGGCGCTGTTAATATTTATCCTTTTCAAACTCTGCCCGTTTTCTGGATTTATATTTATTTTTTCTCCTTCAAAGTCAACCGCCTCTCCCCAGCCAATTTTATCAATTAAATTTCTGTTATTATCATAAAGTAAAATCGTATTATCATTTGCAAGAAAACTATCAGTTGTATATTCATCATCTGCTAAAACTGCTCCCTTATAACAAGGCTCGTTGTTGTTCTCGCCACAATTTATTCTCGGAGTAACTAAAAAATATCCATAAGATGAAATTTTTCCTTCTATATTATTTAAAATATTGCTCACATTTCCACTTTTTGTCTTTCTCTTTATATCCCAATTTTCTAAATTAATTTCACTGCCAGTCGGATTATAAATTTCAATGAATTCATCGTAAACACCATTTCCACCAATTTGAACCTCACTTATTACAACATGATTAACTTCACTTGCAAAAAGAAAATTATTATATACAAAAAAACTCCCAAAAATAAAAATGAAAGTCAAAATAAATATATTATATTTGTTTTTCTTAATTCTATTCATATCTAAACTTCAAAGTTAATATCCTCCAGAATTTTAATGATATTTATATAATTGAAATATAAATTTTATATTTCAAACCTAATTTTTCTCACTGCGTTATATCTTGCTTTTTTATTCAACTTTTCTTTTATTTCTTCTTCTTTAAATTTAAATTCTTGCGATATAACAGAACTTAAAACAGCAACTGTGAGAACGCCATTTTTAAACTTAATCGCTTGTGACTTTTCTGAAATTTCTTTGGTAAAAATATTTTCAATAATTTCTTTCCAAAATTCACAAAGCTGATATGCCTCAATTTCCCTTCCTATTCCTGCCTTATTAATAGATTTTTTTATGTCCTTGCTTATTGATTGAAGCATATTTATATTATAAATAAAACAAATTTTTTACGCTCTTGTAGGCATAATTACATAAATGAAATCTTTGTCCGTGGCAGACACCAAAACTGTCGGCAGTGTTTCGTTATTTACTTGCAATAAAACTTCATCTCCATCAAGACCACTAAACCCGTCAATTAAAAATTTATAATTATATGATATGTTTAAATTTTTATTGATATTTTCAGCTGAAAGTTTTGTATTATTATTTCCTATGTCACTTGTTTCTGCACTTATTTCCAAGCTTTTAGACCCTTCTGACAATTTTAACTCAATGCTATTGTTTGAAATGTTTGAAAATAAGCTTGCAACCTTTATCCCCTTTATTATTCCATTTTTATTTATGGTTATTATTGACTCAAATTTATCTGGAATAATTTGTTTATAATCTGGATATTTTCCTTCTATTAAACGCGAAATCATATTTGCATTTCCAAAGCTAAATAATATTTGATTTTCTGAAATTGTAACTTCAAGCAATTCTTCATCATCTTCTAAATTTCTTGCTAATTCTTGAACTGTATCTTTCGGTATAATTATAGAATTAACATTACCTAATATATTTTTAAATTCTTTATTCACATTTGCGCCTTCTAAATATATAACTTTTTCTGCAAGTCTATAACTGTCTGTTGTTACTATTGTAATTTTGTTTTTATTTAAATCTTCCAATTTCATAAAAACACCTGTGATTTCAACTCTTGATTCGCTATTTGATATGGCGGGCAAAACTTGGGTTAAAGCTTTTTTAAACTCATTGCTTTTAATTTTAAAAATAGGCTTTACTTCAATTTTTGGAGTGAGTGGATATTCTTTAGCGTCTAATCCTTTTATATTTGTTTTATATCCATTACATTTCACATTTAAAACATCATCTCTTAATTTTATCTCAACATTCCCATCTGGTAAATTGGAAATAAAATTTGAAAATAGTTTTGTTGGAACTGTAATTTCACCATTTTCTTCAACTTTACCTCCTACCCAATAATTAATTCCAATTTCTAAATTTGTAGAAGTTAATTTTAGTCTTCCTTTTTCTGTTTTTAATAAAACATTATTTAATATTGGTAAGGTAGAATTTTTATTAATAATTCTACTTACAATATTAAGAGCTTTATTTAGATTTGCTTGAGTGCATATAAATTTCATATTATTTATTTTATATAATTATTTAAAATAGTTGTAATTGTAGGGAAATTAAAATCTGTGGAAAAGTAAAAATAATCTTTATGTGTAGAAAAAAATTTCTTTGTTAAGTTGTTAATAAATATTGTGTATAGTTGTTGATAAAAATTGTATAACTTTGTTTATTTTAATTTTAATTATTTTATTAATTTTTATCCAAAGTTTATAAACAATTTTTATCCAAAGTTATACTATTTAAATGTTATGGTTATCTATAGTTTATTAACATATTATATACATTTCTTATTTTTTGGTTTTTAAATTTAATTATAAAGTCGCTCAATAATTAAGTGTATTTCTTGTTCAATGACTTTGTCATTTTCAATTTCTTTGCAAATTTTATCATATGCATGCATTGCGGTTGTGTGATCTCTTCCTCCAAGCCAATTACCAATAGAAGGAAAAGAGCTTTTTATTTCGCTTCTCATTAAATACATAGCAATTTGTCTTGGTTTTACAATTTCCTTTTTTCTGTTTTTTTCAATTAATTCATCAATTGAAACATCATAAAAATCACTTACAATTTTCAAAATATCTTTTGATGTTGTTGCCTTTTTAATTGGTTGAGATATAATATTTGCTAAAATGTTGGTTGTTTTTTTTATGTCGGGATAACTATTATCAAGTTCACAAACAGCTATAACTCTATTTAAGGCGCCCTGAAGCTCTCTTATATTTTTTTGAATATGTAGGGCAATATAATTTAAAGATTCATTTGGTATTTCAAATTTCTTTTCCTTTGCTTTTGTTTTTAATATTGCAAGTCTAGTTTCATAATCTGGTGCTCCAACATCGGCTATCATTCCTCCTTCAAATCTTGATCTTAATCGTTCTTCAAGAGCTGGAATGGCTTTTGGGGGTCTGTCACTTGAGAGAACGACTTGTTTATTATTTTCGTATAATGTGTTAAAAGTATGAAAAAATTCTTCTTGAGTTTTTTCTTTACCCGCAAGGAATTGAATATCGTCAATAATTAATATATCAATTTTTCTATACATCTCTTTAAATGATTTTGTATTCTTTCCAGAGATAGCACCGATGAGTTCGTTTGTAAATTTTTCAGAAGAAGCATATTTAACTTTTTTTGTCGGATCTTTTTTTAAAATTTCATTTCCAATAGATTGAAGCATATGAGTTTTTCCAAGCCCTACTCCTCCATAAATAAAAAGAGGATTATAGGCAGATCCTAATTTTTTACTAACAGCTAAACAGGCAGCATATGCTAGTTCATTATTTGATCCAACAACAAAATTTTCAAATGTATATTGAGGATTTAGGGTTGGATTTATATTGTTATATAGGTCATTTTTTTCAATGCTATATTCCTTAGCACTTTTTTCTTCTATATTACTTTTTTCTTCTCTTTCTGGACTTTTTTCTTTACCGATCTTATAGGTCACTTTTTTTATAGATGGGCAAATATCTTGAAGCGTTTTAATAATTGATTTGTGATATTTGTTTTCAAGCCATTCTTTTGTAAACCCATTAGGAACACTCACAACAATCCCTTCTTTATCTTTTGAGACAATTCCAGTACCCTTAAACCATGTAGTAAAATTTGCCTTACTTATAGTTAGTTCAAGTTCACCGAGAACGGTTTGCCATAGTTGTTCGTTTGTCATAAATTTGATTTTGATTGTTTAGAGCACTAAAACAATAGATAAAAACATTATAGCATATTTTTGAAATGATAAAAAATACCCTGTATTAAACAAGGGTGTTTATAAGTTGTGGATGAAATGGGGAAAAGAGAAAAAACTTAACATATTAAACTTTGAGTTTTTTATTATAGAAAGCATTGTTTTATTTTTAGGTATTTATTATTAATTATTCTCATTTTTTGTTAATATGATTATTATAGTATTTCCCATTGACTAACTTAAAAAACCATACTATACTACTCATAGTTTAAATAATTATCAATAATAGTATTTATAACGATGAAAAGAACATATCAACCGAAAAAAAAGAAAAGAAAACGAGAGCACGGATTTAAAGCAAGAATGCAGACTGTTGGTGGCAGAAATGTTTTGGCTGCCCGAAGAAAAAAAGGAAGAAAAAGCTTAACCGTTTAGACATATGCAACAAAATGTTGCTTTTGTTGATTTTTGAAAGCTTATAATAATAAAATGCTTAAAAAAGAATTTAGGCTAAGGAAGCAAAGGGATATCGAAAATGTGTTTGACAAAGGAGCATATTTTTCAGAGAGATTTCTGGCAATAAAGATAGTCAAAAACGATATGTCCTTTTCCAGGTTTGGATTTGTGGTAAGTAATAAGATTTCCAAAAAAGCAGTAGAGAGAAATAGGACAAAAAGGCTCTTGAGAGAGTCTATAAGATTGTTTCAAAAAAAGATAAAATTAGGATACGATGTAATGTTTGTTTCAAAAAATGGAATAATAAATAAGGATTTTAAGGAAGTTAAAGGGTCTGTGGAAAAGGTGTTGAAAAGCTCTGGATTGCTTGAAAAATAAGTTTATTTATATATTTAGAATTGTGCTAAAAAAAATTGTTTTAAAAATCATTAGATTTTATCAGAAAACCTTGTCAATTGATCACGGTTTATTTTATTATTTCAATAAATTATTCTTTATCGGATGTAGGTTTCAGCCAACTTGCAGTGAATATACATATAAAGCAGTGGAAAAATATGGAATTTTTAAAGGAATTATTTTAGGAACAAAACGAATTTTAAGGTGTCATCCCCTTTCAAAGGGAGGATATGACCCCGTTAAATAGAACAAGTATCTGCTTATTAAATTAAAAAATAAAACAAAAAAACAATGAATGCCCTATCTTTTTTATTCAACTCAATATATGAAATATTTTTTAATATATTGGTGTTCTTATATAATATTGTTCCAGGACAAGATATTGGAATTGCCATTATACTTTTAACTTTGTTAGTAAGGCTCGCTCTTTATCCTATAAATACAAAAGCGATTAAAAGTCAAAAACAATTGCAGGAAATTCAACCTGAAATGAAAGAAATTCAAAATAAATATAAAGAAGACAAGGAAAAACAAGCTAAAGCTTTAATGGAGCTTTATCAAAAAAGAAAAGTAAATCCAATGTCAGGATGTTTTCCTCTTTTGATACAATTTCCGCTTCTTATAGCTCTTTATTGGGTGTTTTTAAATGGATTTAAAGATGAAAGCCTTTCAATCGTATATTCATTTATTTCAAATCCTGGTCACATAGATCCAATGTTTTTGGGTTTTGTTAATCTTTCAGAGAAAAATATTGTTTTAGCTTTTATCGCTGGAGCATTGCAGTATTATCAGACTAAAATGATAATGGGAACTAAGAAGAAAAAAGATGAAGTCAAGGATGAAATCAAAAAAGAAAAGACTCCAGAAGAAAAAACACAAGATTTTGCTCAGTCAATGTCCAAACAGATGATCTATCTGATGCCCATAATGACCTTTTTCTTTGCGATGAGTTTTCCTTCGGGACTAGCCTTATATTGGGCAGTAACCACACTATTTGCAATTATTCAACAATCTTTTATAATTAAAAAGCAGAATAGAGAAAAAGAAGATACTCAAGAAATAATTAATAAGTAAATTATATATTATGAAAGAAGAAAACCAACAGCTCGCAAAAGAATCAATAATAGAACTCATTGAAGTTATGGGGATAGAAGCAGAAATTGAAGAAGAAAGAATTGAAGATATTGGAGGAGACAAAGAAATTTACACAGTAAATCTTAAAACAGAATTTCCGAATCTGCTAATTGGACAATATGGCTCTAATTTACAGTCTTTTCAGCATTTAGCAGGAATGTTAACAAGAAAAAAATATATAGACAAAGAAAATCAAGAGCCAGAGGGAGAAGATTTAAAATTTAATGTTGATATTAATAATTATAAAAAACAGAAAAAAGAATCATTAATAAAACTTGCAGATACGATAGCAAGTCAAGTTATTTATAATAAAAATTCTGTTGCTTTGCGACCAATGTCTGCTTATGAGAGAAAAGTTGTTCACATGGAAATATCTAGTAGAAAAAATTTAATTACAGAAAGTGTTGGAGAAGATACTACAAGAAGAATTATTATAAAATATATAGAAGAATAAAAATGTGGTTTGAAAATATTTTATAAGTGTTGTGTTTTGAACATTATATTTTAAATTACGAAATTCAATATACTTATAATTCTGATCCTGTCTGCTGACAGGTAGGATTACTATGACAAATTTAGCTATTTCATAATTTAAAGTTATATATGTTATATTATCCAAATGAAATTTAATCTGACACAAAAAATTGCTTATAATGCAGTTTTTTCTGCGGTTTCTCGAATTATTGAAGTAACTATTGCGTTAGTAATTATTGGACTTACAACAAGGTATTTAGGTGAAAGCGGTTTTGGTGATTATATTATTGTTGTCACATTTATATATATATTTTCTGTAGTTGCTGATCTTGGTCTTTATTCCATCGTGGTTAGGGAAATATCGCGCGAAGGAGCTAATGAGGAAGAAATTATAAACAATGCTTTTACATTTAGAACTGTTGCAGGACTATTTATTTTAGGTTCTGCTTTTTTTATTTCTTTAATATTTCCATATTCTGAAGTTGTAAAATACGGTATTGCAGTAGCTGCGCTTGGATTTTGGATTCTCTCAAATACACAAGTTTTAATGGGACTATTTCAAAAACACTTGGCGATGGACAAAGTTGCGCTTGCTGAAATCACAGGAAGAATTGTTCAGCTATTCTTTATTATTTTATTTATACATTTTGATTTAGGTTTTTTGTATATTATTTTTACAATATTTTTAGGTTCTATTGTTAATCTTGCATTAGTCTTAAAATTTTTATCTAAATATGTCAAAATTAGATTCAGATTTGATTTTAAATTATGGAAAAAGCTATTAAGTCAATCATATCACCTTGCTGTAGCGGCGGTTTTGGTTTTGATATATTTTAAACTTGATACAATTTTTCTTTCGGTTATGAAATCAAGCGAGGCAGTTGGGGTTTATGGTTTATCTTATAAAATTTTAGAAAATCTTATATTTTTTCCAGCAATGATTGTTGGACTTACCATGCCGATTATGAGCAGATATATTTTTACAGATAGAGAAAAATTTAAGTCAGTCGTGCAAAGAACTTTAAATTTTTTACTTATTGCTGTTGTGCCAATGATAGTTGGAATGGTTTTAATTTCAGAAAAAGTTATAAAGTTAATTATTGGTGGAGAATTTGGATTTGCTGATTCTCCTTTTGTTTTGAATATTTTAATGATAGCGCTTGGTTTTATATTTCTTGGAGCATTATTCTCAAATATTTTGATTGCCGCAAACAAACAAAAGCAATTAGCTCAAATCTATTTTGTCGGGATGGTTTTTAATATTATTACTAATTTTATTTTTATTCCTCAGTATTCATATTTTGGTGCAGCAGCTACAACTGTGGCAACTGAATTAATGGTTACTGCATTGATGATTATTATTGTATATCGCACGTTGAAATTTATTCCTTCTTTTATTATATTATTTAAAGTTATTATTGCTTCACTTTTGATGTATTTTGTTCTTCAATATTTTTCTTATTTAAATATTTTTTATCTTATCTGTCTTGGAGGACTTGTATATTTATTAACAATATATAATCTTGGAGGGATATCTAAAGAAGAAATAAAAAAGCTTATAAATCGGAGTTGAAATAATATAAATCCTTTGAGTTATGAAATATCTAAATTTGTTATAGTGAGCTTGTCGAACTATGATAAATTTGATGCATTTTTCACCCTTCGACAAGCTTAGGGTGACAAGTATATTGAATTTCGTAATTCAAAGTAATTCATAAAAATTTACATTGAAAACTAAATAAAGGCATTTATTTTTAATGAAAGAGTAAATTGTTTTATATTGGTTTTTTACGGTTGATATTAATTAACCTTTTTTATTTGCCTCAAATTAAATAATATTTCATAATGATTGTATAGTTATTATTCTGAGGAGGGACGACGAAGAATATAGTTTTTATATAAATAAAATTGTAATATAGAGTTTCATTTATATGGCTTTGATATTTTTCTTCGTCAATTGGCATATCATCATGACATTGTTTGGTATAATAAAATAATTATATGTTTTTAAAAATCAGAAATATTTATCTTGAATATTCAACCATTTTTATCTTGGCTTTTTTAGCTGGGGCTTTTATTTCTTTTTATAATTTGTCAGTATTATTCATCTTAATTTTAGTTTTGTTTGTAATAATGTCTTTTAAATATTTTAATCAGATGTTATTATTGTTAATTTTATATATTCCCTTTCAACTTGCTTTAAACATTACTTCTGGAGTTGATCTTGCTTCTTCAAGGGTTTTTATTTTATATCTCTTTGCAGTCTGGGTTCTAAAGTCGCTTGCTGAAAAAAAATTTGTAATTAGATTGAATTTACAAACGATTTTAATTTACGCCTTTTTGGTTTTAGCACTTTTTTCAATGTTTCAAGCATGGGATACAGAAAGAGCAGTTAGAAAAATACTAGTTTTTTTGTCTATATTTCCTCTTTATTTTATATTGTCTTCAGTTGAAATCTCAAAACATAATCTTTACAAGATAATTAAAATGCTTGTGATCGGAGGAATATTAATTTCTTTAATTGGAATTATTCAATTTATTTCACAATTTATTTTAGGAATTGATTTAGTTGCAGAATTTTGGAGTAAATATATTGCATTTATTTTTTATGGAAAAACATTTGGATCTGAAGTTATTTCAAATCCAAGCTGGCTAGTTAATGTGTCAGGAATGACAATTTTTCGAGGAATTTCTCTTTTTCCTGACCCTCATATGTTGTCATTTTATTTAGGACTCATTATTCCGATTATTTTAGCTATTGCGTTGGTTGGCAAGAAAAATATAAATATTAATAGTTTTGTTATTGCGAGAAGGAACGACGAAACAATTTCGGGACTATGTGCACGAATTGTAATGATGCATATAATTAAAATAAAAACGAGATTATTGCACTTCTTTGAGTTTCATAATGATAAACATACTTTTTTTAGTAATAAATTAATATATATTATTCTCTTTATAATGTTTTTAGCAGAATTTCTCACCTTTTCCAGAGGAGGATATATTGGTATGATTGCAGGTATTGGAATATTAATAATTCTAAGTTGGAAATATTTAAGTGCTAATAAAAAGATTTTAATTGGAATGTTTTTTTCTTTGTTCTTATTTATTATATTATTTACTAATCAATCAATTGTAAATAGGTTTTTTTCTTCATTTGATCTTTCAGAAGGTTCAAATGCAGAAAGAATAAAGAATTGGCATCAGGGTTGGGAAGTTTTTTCTGAAAATATTTTGACAGGGGTTGGTATTGGAAATTACTCAATTTATCTATATCCTACAATTGAATATCGCACACCAGTTTATGCGCATAATTTATATTTAGACATTGGAGCAGAAATGGGTATTTTTGCTTTAATTGTTTGGCTTTTGCTTATTGGAGTTACAATTTGGCAATTATATAAAACAAGCAAGAGTGCAGAAGATAATTTTTTTAGAGCCCTATCTCTTGGCTTAATTGGTTCAATTGTTTGGTTTTCTTTTCATGGTATTTTTGATACACCAATATATTCGCCGACGATTTTAGCAATATTTATGGTTATTATTTCACTTGCGTCAATGATTCTTTCTAAAGAAAAAATATAAATAAGTAATTTAATTATAATTTTGAACTTTCATTTATGATAAATTTAAGAAGCATTGTATATCTCATAATTTTTATAATGCCACTATATCTTTGGCGGTTTTCAATCGTTGGAATCCCGATGAATATTTTGGAAATGATGATTTATATTTTATTTTTTGTTTGGACTCTTAATAAAATTAAAAATGTAATTTCTTCTAAGAATGGTAAATCAAATATAGTTTCTGTTTTTAAAAAATATATTTTTTTAAAACAATTTTATTTACTTCATATTGGAATTGTTTTATTGTTATTGGGAGCTATTGTTTCAACCGCATTTTCTTCTGACATCAGAACTAGTCTTGGAATATTTAAGGGATGGTTTGTCAGTCCGTTTTTATTTTTTATTGTTTTTATAAATATAATAAAAAAAAGAGAACATATTTATTGGTCTTTAAAAAGTTGGATTGTTTCTGGAATTTGTGTTTCTCTTATTAGTTTTTATTATTTATTAAGTGGCAATATTACTTTTGATGGTCGATTAAAAGCATTTTATCTTTCACCAAATCATTTAGCAATGTATTTGGCTCCGATCATAATAATATTGATATATTTTTTATTAAATGAAAAAAAAGAAAATAAATTATTTAATTTAATTTTGTTAATTATAGTTTCAATTCCATTATATTTTACATATTCTTACGGAGCATTTTTAGGAATTTTGGCAGGAATTTTCTATCTATTATTCAAAAGTAAAAAGTTTACATACAAGAATATTTTTATATCAATTATCTCTGTTTTTTTATTTTTTCTTTTGATATTTATGTCTGCTAATAAAGTTGAGCAAATAGCAAATTCACAAAGCCGTTCGTCGTTTCATTCAAGAATGATGATTTGGAATTCTGCTGGAAAAATAATTAAAGACAATCCCCTTTTTGGGATTGGTCCAGGAACATTCCAAGAAACTTATCTTTCTTATTCAATAAAATTTGATGAATCCTACCTTGAGTGGGCAGTTCCTCAACCTCATAATATTTTTCTTGCTTTCTATTTACAAACAGGATTTATTGGTTTAATTGGTTTTATATTGATATTAATCTGGTTATTTTCTTATAAGAATATGGTTCAATTTGTTTTTTTTATAAAAGCTTTGATGATATATACTTTAGTTCATGGTCTTGTTGATACAACTTATTGGAAAAATGATTTAGCTCTTATTTTTTGGATTATAATTGGATTAAATTTTGTAAACAGTAGAAATATATTGAAAAATAATGATAAAACTGTTTATTCCTTCCCTCTTGACAACATTGAATAAGTATGATATCATATACAGTTATAATAAGAATTAAAGTAATTTGAAAACTTCATATTTATTGATTCTTTGAGGAGAGAGTCATTAAGTTCTATTAAATGATATCAATAGGACTAATGATAATGTGCCAGCCAGCTTTTTATATATAAAAAAACGGTTAGGAATACTCTTTTTTCAAAGAAACATTTCTAACTGTTTTTTGTTTATTTATATGTCGTTTCGAGATTTTTATGAGACATGGCAATCTCAATATTATAAGCAAAGATTCTGAATCAAGTCTGCCTGATCGGTAGGCAAGTTCAGAAAGATAACAAAAAGCATATAGATTGATGTAAAAGAGCCTGCCCGCCGCAGGTGGGGAGAGAGTTGAGGCCGCGGTCGAAATCATAAATTTAAGTACCGCCTTGCCAATATTACCCGTACTCATTTACATCAATCTCTATGTTTATATATGAGAGGTGTGCGGAGGTTAGTTTATATTAGCCTTTCGCACATTAAATTTTTTAAATTCATCTTAAATAAATATTTTTTAAGTTTAGTTAAGAATCTATTAAGTTTTAACACTAAAATATTATATGAAACAGAAAATAGATTCCGTATTAAACATGAAATCATAAATTGCAAGGTGGGTTTAAAAAAGAGAGATAAAATATAATTCAAAACAAAAGTAATTATGCTAAAAATTTTAGAAATTAATTTTAAATTAAGATAGCAAGGATATCCTTTTTTTAAAGGACCGTTTTTTGAGCGAGTTAATTACTATATTTCTTGAAATTCAAAAGAATAATTATTTTTTGAAAAGGGCGGCTGAAACAATCCTAATCAGGTCTAAAAATAGCGTTTTTCGTTGATTATAATAAAAAAAACGAAAAATCTCTCTCCTCAATGCTATATTTAGATTTGTATAACTTAGGACGTTTGGCCGTCTTTTTTGAATGCAGATTGTATATATAAACATTTGTATTTGGGGTTTTGTAGCACTGATTGGATTATGGAAACTTCGCAAGTTTATGTTTGTGTTACGGGCGAACAAAGGTTGTAAATTAGATAAGTTAAGATGTAAAGTCTGAAAGATTCTGAAATAACCCTTCTATTATACCCAGGATGATATTATTTAGAATGACAAAAAAGAAAAAGATCACACATTATTATCATTGACTTATAGGAATACAAAAGCTATTATAGTTATAGTAAATAATAGTTTTTTTGTTTTATTCTTAATAAATTTCAACAATGACAGACATAATAAATTTTATAAATCAGAATCAAAAAACTGCATTAATACTGGCGGGAATTCTTTTGCTTTGGTTTTTTATCTGGAATATATATCTCAGTTATAGCTTGTTGAAAATCAAACAAAAATCGAGAAGTTTTTTTGCTGGAAAGGATGCTAAGGACCTTGAAGAAATCATATATAAGCAGATTGAAAAATCTGGTGAAATTGATAAAAATATAAAAAAAATATTTGATGAAAATAAAAAAATAAGAAAAAATGCAGAAAAATGTGTTCAAAAAGTAGGAGTTGTGAGATTTAATCCATTTGGGGATATGGGCGGAAATCAAAGTTTTGCTATAGCTCTTCTTGACAATTTCCTTAGTGGTGTTATAATACTTAGTCTTTATTCAAGAGATGGAGTTAAAATATATTCAAAACAGATAGTAAATGGAAAATCTGAGTATAAGCTTAGTGAAGAAGAACAAGAGGCTATAAAGATCGCAAGTAGTAAATAAAACATAATAATTTATTCACAAAAATATTAATGACAAATAATATTATCGAAAACAAAACACCAAAGCAAGAGAAAGAAAAAAAAGTACTCGAAGTTCCCGAGAGAATTGTAGTAAAAACTTTAGCAGAAAAGATGGGTATTAAAGTGACGGATCTCATCGCTGAGCTTATAAAAAATAGGATATTCGCTAATATAAATGAAGCGTTAGACTTTGAAACTGCAGAAATTGTTGCTGATTATTTTGGTTTTGAGCTCATAAGAGTTGATACAATTGCAGAAAAAAGAAAACAACAATTAAGAAATAATATTGGACCAGGAGCAAAAAAAAGACCTCCTGTCGTTGTTATAATGGGGCATGTTGATCACGGAAAGACAACTTTGCTTGATAAGATTTTAGAAACTAATGTCGCATCTGGAGAGTCTGGAGGAATTACACAAAATGTAAGTGCCTATCAAGTAAAGAAAAAAGGAGAAACCATTACTTTTATAGATACTCCAGGGCATGAAGCATTTCACTCAATGAGAGAAAGAGGAGCATATATTACAGATTTGGCGGTTATTGTAGTTGCGGCAGATGATGGAGTCAAACCTCAGACAATTGAAGCTGTGAATTTTGCGAAAGAAGCGGGAGTGCCGATTTTAGTTGCAATTAACAAAATTGATAAATCTGAAAAAAATGTTGAAAAAGTGAAAAAAGAATTAGCAGAAATTGATTTAACTTCTGAAGACTGGGGTGGAAAGACGGTTTGTGTAAATATATCCGCAAAAACAGGAGAAGGAATTGATGAGCTTTTAGATATGATTATTCTTGCAGCTGATATGGAAGAAATTAAATCAAATCCAAACTGTCCAGCAGAAGGATTTGTTATTGAATCTCATATTGATGCTCAAATTGGTCCAGTTGTAGTAGTTTTAATTCAAAATGGTACATTAAAAGAGGGAGATTATGTAAGTATTGGTTCTACTTGGGGAAGGGTTAAAAGAATGGATAATTTTTTAGGAAAGAGATTATATAAGGCTTTTCCTTCAATGCCAGTTACTATAACGGGATTAAATGAAGTTCCAAAAGTAGGCGCTTTTTTGATTGGAGAAACAAGTCGCTTAACAGCTGAAAAACGTGTAAGTGAGTATAAAAAGATTTCAGAAGAAGGTGGTGGAGAGGAAAATAAAATAATTAGTACAGCCAAGATAAAAGAATTGGTAAAATCTCATAAAGTTAAAAAATTTAATATTATTTTAAAAGCTGATACAAAAGGATCTCTTGAAGCGATTATTCAAATTTTAGAAACAATTGACTCTGAAGATGTAGCAGTTCAGATATTAAAAATGGGTGTTGGGAATATCACAGAAACTGATGTTAAAATGGCACATTCCTCAAGTGCAAAAATCATCGGTTTTAATGTTGGTGTAAGTCTTGTGGTTGAAAAGTTCGCAGAGAAAGAAAAAATTGATGTGAAAATATATAAAGTAATTTATGAATTAGTAAATGATATTAAAAAGGGACTTGTTTCAATTCTTGAGCCAGAAACTGTAAGAACCGATCTTGGAATTTTGAAAGTAATTGCGTTGTTTAAGCTTCCGAAGAAATCAGTAAAAAAGGTTGATATGATATTTGGAGCTAAGGTTGAAAGTGGTTTAGTAGAAAAAGTGTCATTGTTAGAAATTATAAGAGACAAAGAAAAAGTTGGTGATGGAATTGTCAAAGAATTACAATGTAATAAAAAATCAGTAAAAGAGGTTAAAAAAGGGAATGATGCGGGAATAACTTTTGAGGGTGATATAATTATTCAGGAAGGTGATAAAATTGTTGTATATAAAAATGAAGAAAAAATGAGAGTGCTTTAATAATGTCAAATAAAAATTAATAAATTAGGATAAATATTGTGAGTTTGAGAATAGAAAAAATTAATAAGCTGATAAAAAAAGAAGTTGGAAATATAATTTTAGAGGAAGTTAATTTTTCACCAAGTGTTATGGTGACTGTTAAAGATGTTAGTGTTTCAAAAGACCTCCGTTATGCGGATGTTTTTGTTAGTGTTTTTCCTTTTGAAAAAAATGAAGAAGTGCAGGCATTATTAAAAGAAAATATATATGAAATGCAAAGAATACTTAATAAAAAACTTGTAATGAAACCTTTGCCAAGAATTGTTTTTAAAATTGATGATACTGGAGAATATGTGGGGAGAATTGATAAGTTGATAAATGAAAATAAATTATAACAAGAAATGTAATGCAAAGAGCACATGGATTGATAAAATCTAGTAATCATATTTTGATTTTAACTCATAAAAATCCTGACGGAGATGCCGTTGGTTCAATGTTGGGTTTGGCACTTGCTTTAACAAGCGTTGGAAAAAATGTTGAATGTTTTTCAAAAGATGCTGTTCCGAGATATTTTGATTTTCTGCCAGAAATATCAATAATTAAAGGACAAACATCAAGAGAAAAATATGATTTAGTTATTTTGTTAGATTGTGCTTTATTTCAAAGAACTGGTCTTGAGAATATCAAAGAAATATTATCTTACTACGATGGGTTATTGATTTTAGACCATCATCCTAAAACTCAAACAGAATGCGATAATGTCAAAAATTGTGTTGATATTATAGATCATAAGACTTCTTCAACTGCTGTGTTAGTTTATAATCTCTTAAAAGAGATGAACATAAATATCACAAAGGATATTTCAAATTGCTTATTGACTGGGATATTTACAGATACTGGAGGTTTTCAACATAAAAATACTGATCCACAATCACTTGAGGCGGCAGCAGAATTTATGAAAAAAGGATCAAGAATTGAAAAAATTGCAAAAAATATTTTTAGCAACAAAAGAATGGCAGCGATAAGATTGTGGGGATTGGCTTTGAGCAGAATTAGGACAGATGAACAAACTGGAATGGCAGTTTCATATGTGTCAAAAAAAGACATGGATGATCTCGGGACAAAAGAAGATGATTTGGCTGGGCTTGTTAATGTTATAAACACAATTAGCGATGCAAAATTTTCATTACTATTAACTGAATATGAAGATCACAAAATAAAAGGAAGTCTGCGAAGTGAAGAATATAAAGGAATTGATGTTTCGCGCATTGCCAGAAGCCTTGGAGGAGGAGGACATAAACTTGCTTCAGGATTTGAAATTGACGGTGAAATTGAAGATAGTATATTGAAAATAAGCAAGATGATAAACGAAGTGAAAAATAACAAATAGAAATTAACCATTAAAATAATCAAAATAATGGATAGAATTTTAAAAGATTGTTTAGAAGTAGTAACAAGTGTTTCAATTACTTTTGGAGTTATATTCTCATATTTTCAGATTAGAAAGATTTCAAAATCAATTGAAACTGGACAGCAAGCGAATACAATTAATGTTTTAAATTCTTTCACAAAAGAATATGATGAAATTATGATTAAGGCAATAGAGTGCAATGTTCCCAAAAAAGTTACTACATGGTATTTTAGATATTGGAATTTAATGACGAATGAATTTTTATTTTTTAGCAAAGGATTGTTAGACCCTCTCGTTTTTGAATTTTGGGTTTTTAAAATGTGTTTATATTATAACGAAAAACCATCTGGAATTCCATATAAAAGAGTGCGTACTTATAAAAAAAGTCATTTAAAATATATAGAAAATCACAACGGTAATTATCCAAAATCAGATGCTTTTTTTATAGAGCTTATGAAAATTTCTGATGAAGAAAAAGGCAAAACAGAGTTGAGAAATCGAGTTCATAAACTTGTGAAAAAATACAATAAAGTAAATTGTAAAAGATGAAATTTGGCGCTCATGTTTCAATTGCAGGGAGTATTGAAAAGGCTCCTCAGAGAGCTCACGAGATTGGTTGTGAGTGTTTTCAGTTTTTTTCTAAATCTCCCCATGGCGGAAAATCGCTGGAAATTACGGAGAAAATAGCGTATAATTTTAGAAAGCAGTGTGAAAAATATAATCTAAAAAATTATTATATCCACACGCCGTATTATATAAATTTAGCATCGGCAAACAATAGAATTTATTATGGATCTGTTTCGGCCATAAAAGAAGAATTAATTAAAGCGGATTTAATCGGCGCCAGGGCGGTTGTCACCCATTTAGGAAGCGCGAAAGATTTGGGCGCAAAAGAAGCAGAAAAAAAATTAATTAAGGGGCTTGTAAAAATATTTTCAGATAATACTTCCTCCTCAAGTGATTTTAAAGAAAGAAAATTTAATGCTAAACTTCTTCTTGAAATTACAGCAGGAGCAGGAAAAATTATGGGAGACAATTTTGAGGAAATTGCACATTTTATCAAAGAAGCTGAAAAAGTGATTAAAAAAAGTGAGTTAGGAGTGTGTTTTGATACAGCTCATGCTTTTGCATCGGGATATGATTTGCGAAATAAAAAAACAGTCAAAAAAACTTTTGATGAGTTTGATCGTATAATTGGCATTGAAAGATTGGGTCTCATTCATCTCAACGATTCGATAGCTGAATTTAACTCACATAAAGATAGGCATGATAATATTGGTTGTGGTAAAATTGGGATAGAAGGCATTGAAGCGATTTTGGAAGACAAAAGACTGAAAAATTTGGACTTTATTTTAGAAACACCGAATGGAAAAGAAGTGGAGGATTTGGAGATTTTGAAAGGGATGAGATAAATTGCTGTATTGTTGTATTGCTACACTACCGCACCGCGGGAGTCTCCGCGTTGGGACTCCCGCGAGATTGCAATTCAGACGCGCTTTATCGCTACTTTTTATAAGAAACCTTGATTTTCTATCAACGGTGTGATAGAAATCTCTTGATTTTATATCAATAGTATTTTTATCTGCCAGCGGTTTTACTGCCGTTTGCGGAGGTGTTAGAAACGATCTTTGCCTATCAACGGAATTATTATTATTTATAGAGATATAAACTAATTAATAATTTAAATAAACAATATGACTATGGAAAATTTTAAACCAACAAAAGATGGTTTAGATAGTGGCAATAAAGGACAAGAAGAAATGTCACCAGTAAAAGACAATAGAATTGTAATAGAAAAAAATGAAGATTTAGCATATTTAAGGGTCTGCTGATTTTCTCCAATTTCTCCGCCCCTTAGATAAGGGGAGGTTGGGAAAAGTTTGAAAAACCAGCTAAAACCAGCTAAATTATTTTTTAAAGCATTTCTGAATTTATCTAGTTTTATAAAAAATAGATGAAAATCAGCAGACCCTATTTAGGGCTGGCAGAGGAATGTTTTAAAGGAAATTCTTTTGACAAAGCTATTGTTATTATAGAAAGCGTGGACAAAAATATTATAGAACAAAGAATAAAATATTTGCGATCAGGCAGCAATGAAGAAAAAAATTGGCGGATAATATGTATATTAACAAAGAATGGCAAATTGGCGCTAAAGAAAAGGCCGCAGAAGTAAGGGAAAAAATAGAAGAAAAAAATGATTGGAAAGTAAAAGTTGTCATTAACGAAGAGTCAAATAGTGGCATAGCATTTAAAGCTGAAAATCCTAGATTTATTCTTTCTAAAGCAGAGGTAGATTTCAAATCCGGAAAATTATTTGATGCATGGTGGAAAACGAATTATGTTGAAAATAAAGACATAGAAGAAAGGGAAAAAGAGCTTATGCAAGGAAGCGATGAAGACAAAAAGTTGGCCAAAATAATGTATGCAGATCGTACTTGGATGGAAGAAGAAAAAAATAAGTGGAGAAACTCTGATCAGTCCAAACGAGAAAAATAATAGTACAAGAATAGTTATCACAAAAAATGCTTATATATTTAAAAAATTAACATAAAAAATATGGAATTATTTAAAAAAACAGATGAAGATTTGTTAAAAAATAATGAAGAGATTGAAACGATAGAGAGTGGAAGAGAGAAATTTGTTACCAAAGAAGAGCTCATTGAAGTTGCAAGAGAAATAAAAGCTAAACTAAATACAAAAAAGACAGAACTTGAAAAATATGGACTTACTATGAAAGATATTATTGAAGAATCCGGATTGGACTATGATTTTTTATCAAAATTGGAAAATCCGGAAGATTTTACCAAAGAGCTTGAAGGCATGGATTACAATGGTCTTGAAGAATGGAAAAAAACATTTTATGAAAGCATTAGAGATATTGGAAAAGTTGAAACACCTAAAGATAAAAATGAGATATTAAATATCATTAAGAAATACGGGAAAAAAGGCATAAAGCCCGTCACGCTAGCATTATATTTTGGAGCTGGAGGAGCTTTGGTTGATCTTGCCGGACATGGAGTAACTATGGCCAGCGCTGGCGAGAACATACCGATTGATGATTTAGCCGAAAATCCTGAATTTAAAGAAGCAATTAATTCAAATCGAGATATTCCAATTGATGTTTTACAGAGATTTGCAACAACTCCATTGTCAAACAAAGAAGGATTCACTATAAATTTTGCCATAACGGAAAATCAAAAAGGAGAAACGGTTATTGGAGCAAATCTTATGGGGACTTATGATGTACAAAATAATGCAAAAGAAATTCAAGATGAATTCAGTAAAATTAACGATTTATTGTTAGGTATAACAGAAGGACACAATTTTTCAAACGACGCTGTAGCGAACAAGATGACAATGGAAGAATTTGAGAATAATAAAGAAAAAATTGTAAATGAACTATCTTCTATCATGAATATACCCAAAGAGCAAGTATCGGAACATTTTGAAAAATTATTTGAAGCTGTACAGAATCCGAATGAGAAGGTATCAGTTGTCTCAATGGAAGATTTTGAAATTGACAAAGATTTTCAAGGAAAAGGAGAAGTTCAGATAAAATTAGAAGAAATTGAAAGAAAATATGATATGAATAATCCAGAAGAAAAAACAAAAGCGATAAAAGAATTTGAAAACTGGGGAAAGGAAAATGGACATGATAATGTCTATAGCGATCTAAGCAAAGAAAAACTTGATAATCCTTTTGCTTATTTGGAAACAAAAGAAACTCCCGGAGTTATGAGCCAAGAAATATATGGAAAATTTATCACAAACGAGCTAGAAGAAAAAGGTTATAATATTGATGAGTTAAAAAATAATAAGGAAAAAGCAATTGATGCGATTTTTGAATTTTGCGTTGAAAGATATGGGCTTGAAGATAATGAGGGAACAAAAGAAGCTTTAATGATCAGTCTTGAAGGTTGGGATAAAAATGGTGACAATGTGAATAAAGCTCTCAATGGGAAAGCGTTGGACTATCTTCCATTCGCAATTGAAAACAAGGAGAACGAAAAATATGATATGGAAAATCGTAATCCGAATAATTCTGATGAGAATCAAAAATCTTTAATGAGCGAGCTTATAGAAAAAAGCTTGGAAAAAAGAGGGCTTGATTTTGAAAAATTAAATGAGATAACAAAAGAAAATCCAAAAAATATAATTCCTATTATTTCAGATTTAGTTGAAGAAGAATTCAGCAGAGAAAATGGGTTTAATACCGAGGATCAGGCTAGATTATTTATAGGCATAAAAAATGCTTTAACAAATATGGGCATTGAGGGTCTTGATAAATTTGTAGCGATTGATAGTGTTAATGAAAAAGGAGAAATAATTAGTAAAATAATAGCAGTAAAAGACGGCAAGTTGCTTGTAACATCTATTGAGTTCGGTTCTTTGACAGATGGTCATGGAGGAGAAACGCAGACAGAAGACAACGGGGAACAATCTGATATATTGAGAGAGGTCCATAAATCAGTTTTAGACAAAATAAAGGAAATAAACATAAAAAAGAGAGTTTCAAAATTTTTTTAAAACTAGAAATCAGTTGAAAATATTAAAATGACAACAAAAACAAATAAAAAAATAATATTAATCACAATTTTGTTTCTGCTGATTTTAAGCGGGGCTGTTTTTGCTTTTCAACAAAATAAAGATATTAAGATTATTAGCAAGGAAAATCAAAACGAGATAAGCGATGAAGTTGTTGTTGAAAATATTGTTTATGTTGGTGAGGAAAAATTAGACTCCTCTGTTTCAACAAATTTTACCGAAGGAGAAAATATTAAAAATGAAAATGAATCGAAAACGTCAAATTGGGTTCTTGATTTTATTAATATAATATCAGAAAAACAAAAACCAAAAATTATAAAAGTTCCTGAGGAATATAAATCAATTCAGTTGGCGATAGATAGTGCCAAATTTGGAGATAGGGTTGAAGTTTCGCCGGGAGAATATAAAGAAAATATAATAATGAAAGAGGGAGTAAGTGTGATTGGGGCTGGACTTTTAACTCTTGAATCACAAGATTCTTCAGTGGCGCAAGATGATATAATAATAAGTAATCAAGTAGAGGGAAATGGATTGACTTTAGTCTTGATGGAAGATGAGCAAACTGAGAACGAAGATGTTAACGAAGAAGGCGTGGAAGTTGAGATTAAAATTGATTTTTCTCAAGACAAATTAGTTTCTTCAATAATAGATGGTGGCGGTTTTGGTAACGTTGTGACTTTCAAAAATGAAATCACAAGCAAAACTGAGCTTGGAGGGTTTACAATAATCAATTCAGGAAAAAGTTTAAGCGGGGTTTTTATAGAAGATTCATCTCCGTGGATTCATGACAATGTTCTTGTTAATAATGAATATAATATATATGTTAAGGGGAAATCATCTCCTATAATTCAGAAAAACCGAATACAGCTGGCAAATAAAGGAATTCAAATTTATGCTTTTGAAAAAGATGATGAGTATGAATTGAAATCCAATATTATTGATAATCTTATCACTGATAACAAAATAGGAATTGATGTGTATCAATCTTCGGCTGAAATTAATCACAATACCATAAGTTATAACAATCATTATAAAACATATTTGGGGGCAACTTATGGAATCTATCTTAGTAAGTCTTCAGCTGAAATTAAAAATAACATAATAACTGATAATGGCATTTGTGAATTGTGTGCTGGCGTGAGTGCAGACAAGGAAAGCAAAAAAGTCGTTTTAAAGTTTAATAATATCTGGAATAATAAAAATAATTTTGTATGTTTCGGCGATTGCACTATGGAATACAATAATCTTTCTGAAGAACCGCTGTTTATTGATTATATAAATGGTGATTACAAATTAAGTGAAGAGTCTACCATAGTTGGAAAGTCTGAAGATGAGCTTGATATTGGGATTAGGTGGTAATAATTATTTTAGCATACTAACATTTTAACAATTTTATATGACCTTAGAAGAATTAAACAATAGAATGTTGAAGTGTAAAAAATGTAAGCTTCATAAAACTCGGATTAATATTGTTTGTGGATCAGGAAAAAATGAAGCTGATATTATGTTTATTGGAGAAGCTCCTGGAAAAAATGAAGATGAAGCAGGGCTTCCTTTTATAGGAACGGCAGGAAAAATTTTAGATGAATTGCTTTTGTCCATTGGAGTTAAAAGAAGTGATGTATATATTGCAAATGTTGTAAAATGTCGTCCTCCCAAAAACCGCGATCCTCTTCCAGAAGAGGTTGATTCTTGTAGGGAGTGGCTTGATTTGCAAGTTGAAATTATTAAGCCTAAAATGATTGTTCTCTTGGGAAGACATTCAATGGCAAGATTTTTGCCAAATCGAAAAATTTCAATTGACCATGGAAAACCAAAAAGATTAGAAGGGCAAGTATATTATCCAGTTTATCATCCAGCAGCTACTGTTTACCGAAAACAAGTGTTGGAAGATTTGAAAAAAGACTTTTTAAAAATTCCTAAAATATTGGAAAAAATTGACGAGGTAAATTGATGTTAATTTTAATATTTATTGTTTATTATAGTTGACCTTTGGCTTGAATTATGATAATTTAGGTATGTTGTATTAAACTGTTTGGTAAATAAAGTTTTATGGCCTGGTGACCGAGTGGTTAGGTAGCGGTCTGCAAAACCGCGTACGCCGGTTCAAATCCGACCCAGGCCTCAAAAATTAGTGGTTTATATATGTCGGGGTGACGAAATTAGTAGATGTAATGAACAGTTGTGTTATGTGTGTCATTATGATATATTTCAGATACGAAAAAGAGAACTTGGACACAAAAAAATTTTATAAAAGCTGTTGAAAAATCAACTAGCATTCGGCAGGTTCTTTTTTTGGCTCAATCTAAAGCAAGCAGGAGGAAATTATTATCAAATTAAAAAATATTTAAAACTATACAAGATAAATACAAAACATTTCACAGGAAGAGCTTGGAATAAGGGAATTACTGGATTTAGAAATCCAAGAATATTACTATACGAGATGCTGGTAATAAATAGAGAATATCAAAGTTTTAAATTAAAAAAAGATTATTTATTTCAGGATTAAAATTTCCAAAATGTGAAGAGTGCGAATAGGCATAAATTTCAAACGAAGGAAGAATTCCTTTGGAACTTGATCATATAAATGGAAATAATAAAGATAATAGATTAAAAATTTACGCATTTTTTGTCCTAATTGTCGTAGTTTAAAATCAACACATAGAGTTAAAAACAATAAAAAATAAATGGTCCAGTGGTGAAACTGGTATACACGCGACACTTAAAATGTCGTGCCTAACCGGCGTGTGGGTTCGAATCCCACCTGGACCACAAAAAATAATGAGGGTTTGAGTCTCCTCTTAGCAATAGATTTATATTATAAAAATGAAAAAAGTCTTTTTTTTATTATCCTCTCTTTCAGTTGGATTGTTATTGCTTATTTTAGCAATCCAACAAGCGGGAATTAAAGAAGTGTTTAATATACTTTTTTTGTTTCCGTTTTCTGTTATATTATTTGTTTTTCTAATCAATTCTGTTGCTGTTTGTATTGTTGGGTCTTTGAGATGGAAAATAATTATTGATTCTCAAAATAGCCATAAAATAGCTTTTATTAAGGTGTTGAGAGCGAAACTTGCTGGATTCGCTGTAAGTTACATCACTCCATCTGTTTTAGTTGGAGGAGAGCCTGTTCGGGCTTATATGATTAAAGAAGAGGCAGGATATGATTGGGAAAG
The DNA here is from genome assembly GCA_029210775.1 of Patescibacteria group bacterium. Classification (GTDB taxonomy): domain Bacteria; phylum Patescibacteriota; class Minisyncoccia; order JAHIHE01; family JAGLIN01; genus JARGGI01. The sequence continues at coordinate 31,179 of JARGGI010000005.1, forward strand.
ATCATTTGCGTCAGTGATTATTGATCAAGCTATCTTTTTTTTCGCCGTATTATTATTTATGATAATGGGGTTTATTTTTTTATTTGATCATTTTAACCTTCCTGTAAGCATCTTTTATGGGTTTGGAATTATTATTTTCTTCACATTTATTATTTTCTACCTTTTTTATTCAAGGTTAATAAATGACAATTCTGATGGGCATGGGTTTTTTATGTTTATTATAAAAACCACAAGATTGGATAAATTTAGACTTGTAAAAAATATTGAAAAAAATATTGAAAAAATGGAGAAGATTATAGCAATGTTTTTTAAAAAAGAAAGTGGAGCATTCGTTAAAGCTTTTGCTCTCTCAGTATTTGAAATTTTGATATATTCAATTTTGATATGGATTATAATTTCATACCTTGGAGAGACTGTTGATTTTGCTTATTCAATCTCGATATTCTTTATATTAACTCTGGCTAATTTTGTTCCAATTCCAGGATCATTAGGAAGCTTTGAGGCTGGTTTGACTTTTATTTTTAATCTTTTGGATTTTGGAAAAAGCAATGGATTTACTTTTAGTTTGATTTATAGATTTGTTAATGTGGCTCTTGTTTCTGTTGGTTTTTTTGCTCTTGTTCACTTTGAATTGAAAACGATTTCTCACAGTTTTAGTGTAGAGGCTCCAAGACCTGTTTTGAAATTACATAGATTTGTGAAAAAACTTTTTTGTAAAAAACGAAGAAAAAAATAGCTTAACTTGAGCAAAACAAAACAGTCCCAAATATTTAGGACTGTTTTTGAATTAAAGAAGTTATGGTAGTATTTCCATTTCTAATCTTTTGGCTCCAAAATTGAGTGCTTCCTGTCTGGTTGGGAACCAGATATCAACTTTATAGTTACTTTTCATTCTATCTTCTACTGTGAATATTTTATCTCCATATAAAGAGGGAAATTTTACTTTTGTTCCAAATTTCAGAAAGTTAGCAGCGATTGTTCCATCATGAACATGTGTGCCACTTGCTGTGATAAATGGAGTAGAATCAGTTTGGTCAACTGTTGACGAAAATGCCGTTACTAATACTAATTTTTTTGTATTTGCATTTGATTTTTCATTTTGATTCGTAATAATATCTTCTTTGTCAATTTTTACGGCCAAAACTTTGCCATTTTCTTTTTTATCCGTTAAGATGTCTTCTTTAGCGTTTGCTGTATTTATTTTATTTTCAAAATTAAATTTCGTTGTTTCATCAAAAACTGAAGAAGTTTTTATGTCACACGAATTTGCTTGATTTTTAATAATTTTTGCGTTTTTGTTTGTTTTTGCTACAATTGAATGATCTGGGAATGATAGGTGTAAAATTATGCTTATTATAGCTAAAATTGCTATAGTAATAAGTGAATACCTATCAAAACGGACATTGGAATAGCATTTACTCATAGATTATCTTAGTCAATTAAAAAAGCCTTTAAAAGACTTTTACATTTGAGTCTAACATAATTTAAAATCTTTGTCAAGAGCTGGGTTTGGAAAAGAAAAGAGCAAAGATTTTGCATATTGTAAGAGATTTTAATCTTGCAAAATATTAAAATTATGCTATTGTGTATAGGTAATTTGCGGATGTAGTTCAGTGGCTAGAACGTCTCCTTGCCAAGGAGAAGGTCGCCGGTTCGACTCCGGTCATCCGCTCAAAATTAAAAAACACTATCTCGTATAGTGTTTTTTGTTTGAATTGAGAGGCGGACTTTTACTGTTCGTCTTTACGGACTGTGCTTTGAAACCTCTCGGTTCCAATACCTCCATCACGAAAAAACTCCCGTTTTCTCGACCCCTTTCCCATTCAAATACTATCTGTGCTTATGTTACAAAATTTGTTGTGTTCTATTTTCAAACTAATTTTTTGTGCCGAGAGGCGGACTTGAACCGCCGACACAAGGATTTTCAGTCCTTTGCTCTACCAACTGAGCTACCTCGGCATATAAAATTTAAAGTTCACTAAAATATTCGTAAACTTTAAAGCGGTATTAAATTGTAGAAATGTGGGCGCTGAGGGATTCGAACCCCCGACCCTCTCGGTGTAAATCCCGAGCACTCGGGACTCTAGCCAATTGAGTCGTTCTTATTAAGGTTCATTTCACAAAGTTTTCTATAAAATTTCTTGCTTTTTTGTTTTTTAAGAAACCTTTCTCTTCGCATTGCTTCTGATCTATTATCAAAGATTTCATAATAGGCTATCTCCCATTTTCCATCGTACTTTGAAGTATAATTTGAAAGCCCTAAATTATGTTCTGTAATTCTTTTAAATGAATTATTTGTTTGGCCTATATAAAATTTATCATATTTGGAATTATAGGCAATGTAAGTGTAAAAATTCATGGTGGGCGCTGAGGGATTCGAACCCCCGACCCTCTCGGTGTAAACGAGATGCTCTAGCCAACTGAGCTAAGCGCCCAATAATAACTCATAATTTATAACTCATAACCAATAACGTTTGTCATAAGTTATGTGTTATAAGTTATCGGTTAATCATGTGCCGAGAGAGGGACTTGAACCCTCACGCCCTAATGGGCACAGGCCCTCAACCTGCCGCGTATACCAATTCCGCCACCTCGGCTAATCAAAGCTTTTTAAGGCTTTAATTTATAGGAAAATAAAATTACTTTTTTGTTTTCTCGGCAATAACTTCTTTTTGCTTTTCTTCAATTTTCTCAGCAACAATTTCCTCTTTTTTGCTGTCATCTTGAGAATTTAAATCTTTATTTTCTTTTATATCTTCTTCTTCTATCTTCTCAGTAACAACCTCTTCTTTCATTTCTTTTTTCGGTATATTATCTTCTGGTTTAACAAGTTCTCCTTTTGGTCTTGTGGCTTTTCCAATTCTTTCTCTCATATAATTCAATTTTGCTCTTCTTGCTTTTGTGATTTTTATAAGTTCAATTTTTTCAATTGTTGGAGTATTTAACGGAAAAACTCTTTCAACGCCAATTCCTCCAGAAAGTTTTCTAACTGTTATTGTGGCATTTATTCCTGTTCCTCCTTTTCTTCCAATTACAAGACCTTCAAAAATTTGAATTCTTTCTTTTGTTTCAATTTTTTTTCCGCTACTTTTTGTTTCAGTAATTTTTTGATAAACTTTAACGACATGGCCAGGTTTGATATTCGGCAGATCGCTTCTTGTATTGCTGTGGTTAAATTCTTGTAGTGTTACAGTCATAGTTTTGGTTATTTTTAAATATAAAATCAAATACCCTTTAGTTTGAGATAATAATTTTTAAAAGGGTATAAACTAACTAATTATTTAGACTACTTTATACTACATTATAAGCTTAAATTAGTCAAGATGGTCAATTCCAAGAAGAAAATTTTTCAAATCTTTAGGAAGCTTTGATTCAAAAGTGCTAACATTGCCATCTATTAGACTTATTTTCAATTTATTAGCATGTAAAAATTGTCTTTCTGGCTCTATCTTTGAGTTACGATATTTTTTGAAGAAATATTTTTTATCACCAACAACAGGAAATCCAAGTGATTTTAAGTGAACTCTGATTTGATGCATTCTTCCTGTTTTTGGTGAAACTTCAAGCAAGGAATAATTTTTAAAAGATTCAATTGTTTTATAGTTTGTGATGGCTTCTCTTGATTTTATGTCTTCTTTTTTTTTGCTGTCAATCACTGTCTGCATTAAAGGATTGGTTTTTGATCTACCTATTTTTAAATTTATAGTCCCCTCTTTTGGTGCAACAATTCCATAAACTAATGTTATATATTTTTTTTGAGTTTTTCTATTTTTAAATTGCTCTTTCAAAAATTCAAAACTCTCATTATTTTTGGCAACAATCATCACGCCAGAAGTGTCTTTGTCTAGCCTATGAACAATCCCATATCGCTGTTCATTTTCTCCAACTTTTTCAATCTTTGGAAAATATTTAATTAAAAAATCAGTAATACAAGGCGTTTTACTTGAAGATGCTTTTTGAGAAAGAATTCCCGCTGGTTTATCTATAACTATGACATTATCGTCTTCATAAATTATTTTTATTTCAGGGACTTTATTTTCTATGTTTTTTTCAGGGAGCATTGGCTGGATTTCTAAAATGTTTATCTTGTCTCCTTTTTTCAATATATAATCTGGTTTTAATTTTCTATCATTAACTAAAATTTCCTCATTCTTAATTCTTTTTTGCCAAGATGCCCTTGAAGTTTTGGAATAAAAATCAGCCAAAAATTTATCAATTCTTTGGTTCGATTGTGCATTGTTAACTCTGATTATATTTGTTGTTTTCATATATTTTTTTGTCGTTTTATCCACAGTCTATTCTCAAAACAATTGTCATTGCGAGGGCGAGAAATCCGTGGCAATCTTGAAATGAATTTCACAGAATTTGATAATAAGGAAAATAAATATTAACATGATTTTATTTGCTAATTAACTTCAATATATATACAATATAATAAAACAGGAAGAAAAACAACTTTATTATTCGTGTTTATATAATTGTTATTTATTATGAATCTATCTATGTTATACACTGTTATGATAACAACAGCAGAAATTGTTGGGATAGTAGTTGCTAAAAAGTGGAACTTGAATGATAATCCAGCCTATCTTTTAGCAGTTATATCTCTTTTTGGTTTGGTTGGCCTTTTATTTGCAAATTCTTTAAAATATGAAGGAATGGCAATTATGAACATTTTATGGATATCTTTTTCGATTATCATAATCACTTTTGTTGGTTATTTTATTTTTAAGGAAAATATTTCCCTTGTGCAATTAGCCGGTATTGGTATAATTGTAATTGGATTGTTTTTATCAAATTTTAGATAACTTATAAAAAATAAATGTACGAATTTTATTATGCAATTTTAAGTGTTGTTTTGCTAAGCCTCGTGTCTCTTATAGGTATTTTTACGATATTTTTAAAGCGGGAATTAACAGATCGGATTATTCATATTTTGGTTGCTTTTGCAATCGGATCACTTCTTGGTGCAGCATTTTTTGATATTTTGCCAGAGATTGCACAAAGTGGAAATGAAAATATTTTTGCTTATGTTCTGTTTGGTTTGTTGATGTTTTTTGTGATGGAAAGATATATATATTGGCACCATTGTCATAGTGGAAATTGTAAAAACTCTCATCATCATCCTGTGACATATCTGAATTTGATTGGGGATGCTTTTCATAATTTTGTTGACGGAGCTTTGATTGCAGCAAGTTTTTTAGTCAGCGTTCCCATTGGGATTGTCACCATCTTTGCAATTGCAACTCACGAAATTCCGCAAGAGCTTAGTGATTTTGCTATTTTGGTTCATGGTGGGTTTAGCAAAAAGAGGGCTATGATATTTAATTTTCTCTCATCGCTAACAGCGATTTTGGGAGTGGTTATTACCTTTTTATTCGCGAAAAAAATTGAAGGATTGATACCAATTATCCTTGCTGTTGCGGCCGGAGGATTTATATATATAGCCACTGCAGATTTGATTCCAGAAATCCATAAAGAAAAAAAATCTGAGAATATTGTTATTCAATCTGTGGTATTGATGATTGGAGTGCTGGTTGTTTTTGCAATCACAACATTGTTTGAATATTGATATAAACAAAAATTTAAATATAATGGAGGGATTTAAACGAAAAGTAAAATTTTAGAATTATTAAGTAGGTCGGAAAATGCAAAGAAAATATTAATTGTATTGTCAAAATGGGATGGTTTAACTTTACGTTGGATAGCAAAAAAAATAAATGTTCATGAAAATTCTGTAAAAATAGTTTTAAAAAAGTTGAAAATAGAGGGAATTGTATATAGCACACCTACAAAAGTCGCAAAAAAGAAAAAAATTGTTGAAAAATATTTTTTGACAAATAGCGCAAGAAAGATTCTTATGAGAGATTTTTTCATACTTTTTTCTTCGTATGAATTTCAAAACCGCCCTTAAAAAAAGCGGATTTTTTTATTGTGGGCCCGAGAAGATTCGAACTTCTGACCTCTACCGTGTCGAGGTAGCGCTCTAACCAACTGAGCTACGAGCCCATAATAATTATTTGAAGATGATATATAACTTATAACAAAAAATTCAAAAAAGAGCAAGATGATATTAATTACAAGATATTGATGAATGTTTCTATTCTTACATAATATAAAAAAAGGGACTACATTTAGAGGAAAGATTAAATGAATATAATGGACATATTAAAAAGTTTTGGGATTGAAATCATAATAATTCTATGTCTATGTGAGTTGGTTGTTGATTATTTAGGATTTAAGGTTAATTTTAGTATATTATCTTTGTTTCTAATTATTATTGAATAATTAATTTCGAGGATATATCAGTATATTAATATTTCACAAAATATATAATATTATTGAGAAATAAAATAACAAAAAAGGGCAAAAAATAATAAGCCCTTCATTTCTGTTAAATTTGTTTGAGTTTAGTTCATATAAATATAACCTCTAATCACACTACTATTTGTTGAAAGAACTCTCACGCTTTTTCTGTTCCACCCAACATAATTCATTTCTGAAATTGTAATAGTATTACCGCTTACTGCTTCAACATAGGCTACATGTCCATACCATCTGTTTTCAGTCGTAACCACAATTGATCCGACAACCGGAGTTCCACCAGTTCGGTACCCATAAGCCCTAGAATTTGCAAGCCAAGATTTAGCATGTCCGCTCCATGGAACATAAACTCTGCTTGCTACATAATATGTGCAGTGTCCATATGCAAATCTGTGACTATTCAATGGGTTATGAAATTTAGAAGTCGTATATTTTGATGATGAAACAATTGTTCCGCTTGTTGTCCGAGGAACAGGTTTTGGAGCATAGACAGGTGCTTCATTTTCTCCACTCGGTATAATTAAAACTTTTCCATCTGTACCATCTGGGAATATTCCATCAAGAGGAAGGCTATTATATATGATTATTTCTTCTGCATCGGCTTTATATTTTTTGGCAATTATTTCAACTGTGTCGCCAGCCTTCACAGTATGTTTTACACCTGACACTGGTAGAATTTCTAATTCTTGACCTGGCTTAATATAATCCCCAACTTTTATATTATTTGCCCAAAGGATAGTATATGTTGAAATTCCAAAAGATGTTGCAATTGAGCTAGGAGTGTCTCCTAATCTTACTGTGTATTTTACTATTCCATATTTTAGATCATCTGCAACAGATTCATCGTAATATACCCCATAAGAAAGGAGCGAACTTCCTCCTGCAAAAGAAATAAGCCCTGGCATATATTCATTATTTAAATCTGAATTATTCTCACTTTCTGTTGTTTGTTTTAGAAAATCAAACACAATATTTTGGTCTGTTGTTGCAATTTTTGCTAAAGGAACATCGTTGTTGTTTTGTATTTCATCTTCAATTTTTTTTACTATGGTTGTGTTTTCTTCATTCCCACCCTTATCTTTCAAGTGTGCGAATAATATGCTTCCAGTTTGAAAATCACGGTTTGAGGCGGTGTTTGAGATTGAAACCACAGATAATAAAAAAATCACTGTGAATACAGTAACATGACTTCTGATAAATAAGAGAAGTCTACAAATAAGCCTCATTTTTCTTTTTTGAGCAACAACTGATAGATCTTTATTTTTTAGACTCGTTATTATAGTACTAATTTTTCTTTTTCCTTCAAACTTTATGCTTTATAATCCCCCTTTCATCAAAAACTGCTATTCTTAGCCAATAATCAAAGATTCATCCGCAAAAAGTCTAAAAATTAATTTGTTATAGGTTACGTATAACAATTTATCATGTCTTGATGTTTGTGTCAATACACTATAACTTATTTATATTATATACTCAATTAATCACTTTGTCAAATCATTATTGTGAATTTTTAAAGGGTTGCTTAGTTTTATTTATTGATTTAAAAAACATTCATTAAGTATAATATTTTTTATATGTTATAATGATTTTATGATTGATATTTTGGAAAATCTTAATGAGCAACAAAAAAGTGCCGTCTTAACTACAGATGGTCCTGTTTTGGTAATTGCAGGTCCAGGTTCTGGTAAAACTCGAGTTTTGACTCATAGAATTGTTCATATTATATCAATAGAAAAAACTAAACCTGAAAATATTCTTGCTGTAACTTTCACAAATAAAGCTGCAAGTGAAATGAAAAACAGAGTAACCGAACTTATTAATAAAATGTCTTTATTAGATGTTTTTATGGGTAATAGAAGCAAAAATTATAATTCATACGTCACTTCGTTTCCAGCAGATTTTCCTACAATTTGCACATTTCATAGTCTTTGCGTGAAAATTCTTAGAAAGGATGCCCAAGTTATTGGTTATAAAAATGACTTTGTAATTTTTGATACAGATGATCAGAAAGCGCTTGTTAAAAAAATAATGAAAAGACTTGAGATTAGTGATGACCAATTTAATCCAAAAGCAGTTCTTGCAGAAATCTCAAATGCAAAAAATGAGCTTGTAACGCCTCAAAAATATGAAAATATTGTAAATGGCTATTTTCAAGAAACTGTGAGCAAAATTTATACTGAATATCAGAAGGAGCTCAAACAAACAAGTTCATTTGATTTTGATGATTTGATAATGCAAACCATAGTGCTTTTTTTGAATCACAAAGATATATTGGAAAAATATCAAAACAAATTTAAATATATAATGGTTGATGAATATCAAGATACAAATCATGCTCAATATAAACTTGTAAATTTGCTTAGTAGTAGGCATAAAAACATTTTTGTTGTAGGTGATGATTGGCAGAGTATTTATAAATGGCGTGGAGCTGATATCAAAAACATTCTTGAGTTTGAAAAAAATTACCCAGGAGCAAAGACAATTCTGCTTGAACAAAACTATAGATCAACTCAAGAAATTTTAGATGTTTCGTATGGAATAATCTCAAAAAATATTAATCGAAAAGAAAAAAATCTTTTTTCAAGCAAAAAATCAGGACAAAGAGTTGTTGTTTATGAAGCAGCGGATGAAAAAGGAGAAGCTGAGTATATCGTTACGCAAATCGCAAAACTAAATACACAAAAAAATCTGAAGCTAAAAGATATTGCAATTTTGTATAGAACAAATGCTCAATCAAGATCAATTGAAGAAACATTTTTGAGATATAATGTTCCTTATAAAATTGTGGGAGGCATTAAATTTTATATGAGAAAAGAAATAAAGGATCTAATCGCTTATTTTAGGTTGATACAAAATAATGGCGATGTTTTAAGTTTTGAGAGAATTATCAATGTACCTAAAAGAGGCATTGGAAAGTCGACTTATGAAAAAATTGTTAACCAAGCGAGAAAAAACAGGAAGGATATAATTGAAACTATAATAAATTATGACGAGAAAGATATAACTTCTAAAAGAATGGAAAGTTTGATGTTATTTGCTGACATAATTAAAAAAAGTAAAGAGAAATGCAAAAAAATGACTATTGTTCAGCTTTTGAATTATATCTTAAAAGAAATAAATTATGAAAATTATATAGTTGATGGAACAGAAGAAGGAGATATCAGATGGGAAAATGTGAAAGAACTTTTTACGGCGGTTGAAAAATATAATAAGATGAAAGCTGATGAAGCGATAAATTTGTTTATTGAAGAAGTTGCGCTTGCAACTGATTTAGATAATGTTGATGACAATCAAGATACGGTTACGTTGATGACCCTTCATTCTGCCAAGGGACTTGAATATGACACAGTTTTTATTATAGGGCTTGAAGAAGGACTTTTGCCTCACTCAATGAGCATTGATAATCCAGTTGAAATGGAGGAAGAAAGAAGACTGTGTTATGTTGGAATTACAAGAGCAAAAAACAGAGTGAATTTGATATTTGCAAGAGTGAGAAGAATTTTTGGATCTTCTCAAGCTAACTATCCATCAAGATTTATTTCTGATATCCCTGCTCATTTAGTTGATATGCAAAATCAAGGTTATAGCTATTTGAAAGAAGATAGCTTTGATGAAAATGATATTTTTTATGATTAGAAGACTATTGTAGTGTTATCTTTTGACAAGATCAGGATGACATTTTAGTTAAGCTTTGTTTGGTATTATTTAACATAAAATTAAATATCAATGGTAAATTTTCGAAGGATAATTTTGTCTTAGGACGATAAGATTTAATATAATATATGTTAATGTGATCTTTTTAAGTCATAATTTTGTATGTCAAAAAATTATTAGTTTTGTGTGAGCTCAAGAGAACAAATTTTCACTAATTAACAATTAAATAATAAATACAACTTTTCTCACGGCCGTGAGAAAAGTTATATAGTTGTAATTTTTAAATTTTTAAATATGTTGTCGAAAGAAGAAGTTCAAAAAATATTCAAAAATTCAGATTTAGCGATTTTCAAAAGTATGGGGCAGAATTTTTTGATTGACGAAAAAGTTCTTTCTAAAATCATTGCTTGTTCTGATTTAAGCAGTGAAGATGTTGTCATTGAAATTGGTCCAGGTCTTGGAACTTTGACCGAGGAACTTTCAAAAAGATGTAAAAAAGTTATTGCAATTGAGAAGGATGATAAGATTTCTCAAATGCTTGAAGGTAAATTTGAAAATGTGGAAGTGATTAATGGTGATATCTTGCAAATAAATCTAAGCGAGATTGCTCAAAAATATTATCAAAATAAAAAATATAAACTCATTTCTAATATCCCCTACTATATTACTTCTCCAATTATAAAATTGTTTTTAGAAAATGATGTTCAGCCTGAAGTTATAGTATTGCTTATGCAAAAAGAAGTTGCTCAGAGAATTTGTGAAAAAAAAGGAAAATTAAGTATGATTGCGCTGGGAGTTCAAGTTTATGGGGAGCCTAAAATTATAGATTTTGTAAAAAATACTTCTTTTTATCCTGTTCCAAAAGTTGATTCAGCAATTTTAAGAATTAAAAATATCAATCGGGAATTTACTGATAAATATTATCTAAATTTGTTTCGCATTATGAAAATTGGATTTGTAGCTAAGCGTAAAAAATTGGTTAATAATCTTTCTGCTGGATTACAAATTGATAAAACGCAATGCGAGAAACTTCTTGTAAAAGCAGAAATAGATTTGAAAGCTCGAGCACAGGAATTAGGATTGGAAGATTGGAAGAAACTGGTAGAGATAATTTCGCAAATGTAGAGATGTGACATTTAAAAAAAATATAGATAATTTAATTGTTCAACAATATTTTATATTAAAGAGCAACCAAACTATTCTCTAGTTTTTAAGGAGGGGCAGGGGTGGTTCTGAATTTGAAATGATTCACAAATGAGAGAAAAATTAGAAATAAAAATACAAAAATAAGGCTTGACAAGTCCTGTTTTTTTGTATAGAATGTAAAGTTCCGATGATGGAGGATTGTGTTTAAAAAATGAATCGTTATTATTGGAATCTGTTGGTTTATGAAAAAATAAACAAACAGGTGTTGCCAGTATTTTGGCAAAGTATCGTTCGTTAAAAAATAGTCATTAAATTTCATAAAGCATTAAAGATGCGGAATGATTTTTAAATGGCTCAGAATTAAAATAAAAATAAAATAGAAAATTAAGATAAATAATAGAGGAGTTGAAGAACTATGACAGATAATATAGAGATAGAAAATAGTCCAAAACCATTGAGTAGCTTTGAAGTAATATTACTTGGTTTAAATAAAATTATTTTACTTTATTTGTTTCCAATAGTGGCGATATTTTCTTTTCTTTTCGCAATATTTATATATAAAGGAAATAACAATTTGATTGGTATGGGAATAATTGCCACTGGAATAACAGGATATTTTCTATATAATATATATAAAGAGACTCCTGAAAAAGAAAGATGGCTTATTTCGATATTCAAAAGATATTATATTACATGGTTACCTGGACTACATTTACTTATATATCCAATTATGAGAGTAGATCATAGAATAACCGTAGATGCAACAAAAGTTTTTGATATATTTATGGAAGAAGGTTCTCACAAATTGGAATTTAAACGAGGTTCTGCGGGGTTGAGCATAAAAATATTTGCTAGGGTAAAGAATCCATATAAGGCAGCATATGAAATTAACATAACAGAAGAGGAAATTGAAGGTATAGAACTTAAGGAGAGAGATAAGGGAATCACAAGACTACCCGAAAGATGGATGTACTTTTTAGCAGTTAAGGTTGAAGCTGCAGTAAGAGGAGTTTGTGGAAAATATACGATTGATGATGCTATTCAAGCAAAAGCGGAAGGTATTGAGTTAAAGGATGGCATTGTAAAAGAAGCCAAGGAAATTGCAAAAAATTCGACCAAGGATCTTGAAATAGAAATAGAGCAAATCGCATTTTCTGCAATTATATTGAGTCCAGATTTAGAAAAAGCAAGAGATGCTGTTTATATCGAAGAACAAGCCGTTGAAAAACAAAAACAGACTCTTGAAAAACAGAGAATAGAAGCTGATGGAGAAGAGATTCGTCAGGATGGCGTAAAGAGAGGGTTATATAAACTGATAAGCGACTTAACCGACAAGAATGGAAATGTTGTAAAGGAAAGCGATATGACTCTTGGTGATGCAATGCAGTTTGAAATCACTCGAAAAACAGTGGATAAAATAGATGGAGTCACCATAATTAATACAGGAGAAGATGGAATTCCTGATAAAACAGCAGCTTCTTTCGGAGCTAAATTCGGGGTTGGATTTGGTGCAACAGCTGAGCAAAAAAAACATAAACAAGAAAGAAGCAAAGGAGAGGATAAAGAATGACAACTAGCGGTTTCTCAAAAGATAAAATCATACTGCTGGTCTTTATTGTCGTGGGCCTGTTAAAAGTCTTTGGTGTGCCAATCTGGATCTCAATAGTATTTATTTTTGCTACTGTATTTTTGTTTTGGATATATACTAAGAGATCAGTTATTTTTCCAACCCCAGAAATATCGGCGAATCCTATAAGATCAAGAGTAGTTTCATGGATAAAAATTCTTTGGAAGAAGTCTGAAACGACGCTATATTTTTTAGCGATTGTTGCCGTGTTTCTCGTAATTGTAATGGGGTTTTATTCTGTTTTTGACGTAAAGCATAATACGAAAGGAATGGAAAAGTTTACTGATAACAGGATTGAGTCTTGGCGAGGTTATAATTACGAGGGTAATTGTGCAATAAAGAATAATGCTTTATATATTCTTGGTGATTGTACAATAACAAGAAAGACAAATAAGATATATCCCTGGATTGCCTTTGATGCTGAAGGTACAGGGTTCTTCAATGTTGACATTTTGGATAATAATCTACCAGATTATGGATACGATAATTTTACGTCTGGGCAAATAGCGCCTAAAACATATAAAAGAAATTATCTATTCCGGGTGGATGGTGATTACTATCATATGGCGATAGATGGAGTTTTAACAGAAAATTTTGGTATTGCCAAGGGAGGAAGAGAAAGAAGAGAAAGAACATATAGAATTAAAGTCAATTCCGCAACAGGTATGTGGATTGACAATATAGATTCAAAGTAAATGGCAGGAAAACCCCGCCATTTTTTTATTAATTTTATATTGTATATATTTTGTTTTGTGATATAATAAAAACAAAATTGATGATTTATAACTAATTTATAAATTATCAATAAATTTGCTTTTATTTTTACTTTTTCAAAAAATATAATTTTATCTTTCATCATTAAATATGAGAACAAAAAATAGAAATTTTATAGAAAAAATATTATCATTTTTAAAAGTAAAACAAATTACAAAGCAAAAACAAAAATTCTTGTCATTTTTGTTTTTAATAATAATGTTTATAAGCATCCCATTGCATAATGTGAGTGCTAAATTTCCAAATATGAAATGGCCTGAGATGGATTTTTTAAGTTGGAATCCCATGGATGCTATATTAAATAGCATATATGCAGTTGTTTATGTACTTTCTGCTATTGTCTTGTATATAAGTTATTATTTAGTGTGGTTCGGAGCTTGGCTTATTGATATTATGATTTCTCCCAGTATTTATACTTCTGTTTTGGACATTTCTTCAGGTCCGCTTATGATTGGTTGGGGAGTTGTTCGGGATTTTTCTAATACATTTTTTGTTTTTATACTTCTTTTAATCGCTTTTTCAACAATTCTTCGTGTTCAAAAATATAGCGCGAAGAATTTCCTCCCAAAGTTTGTAATAGCTATGTTTTTAATAAATTTTAGTGCTGTCATTGCAGCTGTTGTGATTGATTTTGGACAAGTTTTTATGTATGAAATAATTTCTTGGATGGGATCTTTTGCTGGAAATAATGGTGCAATGGGCAATTTAACTTCTATTGTGGATAAAATGATTATTAATTTTCCAGCGATGGAGAAACCGGTTGGAGGTTATAGCTTGGAAAATATGGTTGGTGTAACTTTCGCATTAGTTTTCACAATTATTTTGGGATTTGTTTATATTATGCTGGCAATTTTTCTTTTGATTCGGTTGGTTGTTCTTGCAATTTTGATTGTCCTTTCGCCCGTTGCTTTTATAGGTGTAATATTGCCAGGACTTAGTTCTCAAGTTAGTATGTGGTGGAAAAAATTGTTTGAATATTCTCTTTTTGGTCCAATTTTTGTATTTTTTGTATTTTTAGCAAGTTCAATGGCAAATGGACTAACATCATATCCAACTCCGCTGATCCCAGATGAGCTAAATGGTATAAAATATCTTATTCCTTTTGTCGTTCCCTATTGTATTTCTATCGGAATGCTTTTAGCAGTGATTCCAGTAACTAAAACACTTGGCATGGCTGGTTCCGGTGCCATTATTGGAGGAACAACTGGACTTGGAAAGATTGCCATGGGAACTTATGCTGGTTATAAATTGGCAAAAGGGCTTGGAAAGAGGGCTGGAGGAATTGCGAAAGAAAGAAGTGAGAAGGCAAGAAAATCTGCTGATGTTTTGCAGACTGGGAAAGAATGGCTTAAGAAAAAATTGCCTGGGGGAAAGGTGAGAAATGTTAAGAATAAAGCAGAACAAGAAAAGAATAAAGAGGATAAAATGAAAAAAACAAGAGAGAAGTTGGGTCGTGAAGAAGATAGAGAATTGAGTGTAATGTTTGATATTACCAAAGGTGCAATATTAAAATTTGGACTGCCAGCAACTCCAGAAGAAAAGGCTGCAACCGCAGAAACTGCAATATTTAATGGAAAGGTATTAGACAATAAATCTGATTTGCAAAAAATGATGCCAGCAATAGAGTCTGCTTTGAGTAAAAAAGAATTAAAAGATAATACACATAAAGATTTAAATTTTGCATTAATGACCAGTAAATCGCAAAAAAGAATAAATAATGTAGATAATGAGGATAAAGATAAAATGGACAAAGATATAAAGGAACAGTTTGTAGATGGAATAAGTGACGATAAGAAAAGAGAACTTGTTGAAGAACAAATAATGAGAGAAACTGTTAGGGAAATGAAAGAAGATGGCAAAGATATAAGCAAATTAAATAATCTTGACGACAAGAGAGTTTCAAGAGTAATTAATGATACTTTGGATTCCGAAGATAAAAGATCATTTGAAAACCGATTAACCAAGAAACAACAAAAAGAATTTGCGACAGGATTGGCAGAAAATGGAAAAACAAAAGAAGAAATTGATGAACTTGAAGCTCTGGTAGATACAGGTTCTGATGAAGAAAAAGAAGCAGCAAAAGAAGAACTGAAAAAAGACGAGGATTTAAAAATTGATGCGGTTAATTTTGGTGCAGACTTAAAAGAAGTATTTGCAAAATCAGGCCCTGACATGGAGAAACATATCAAAAAGGCGTTTCCTAAATTTAATTCAGATGTCGTTGCAAAACTAAGTGATACTGATCTATTGAAATTTGGGGCTGAAGCAACTTCGTCTCAGGTTCATCACTTAAATAGAAATGGTAAAGAAGACAAACTTAAGGTGATTAGAGAGGCAAAAGATAATAAGATAAATACATTAAAATCTTTAACTCCAAATTATAATTATCTTGAGAGTAAGAGAAGGGCACTAGAAAAAGAAGAAGATCCAGACAAAAAAATCATAATCAAAAAAAATATAGAATATATTTTAAATCTGCCAGATGTTAAAAAGATTGTTAGTCTAGAAAAAGTAAAAGACAACATAGACAGTATATTAACAGGTGATAAATATTAGATTTTAAATAATCCAAAAATATGGATAATCAAAAACCAAACAGATTTCAATCGCTCCCGTCTTTTGTTTTAGATAGTATTTACGAAGACTATTCTTTAGATGCAATTACAAGAATTAGAAAAGAATATCTTGAAAACGATTTGGATAGAAATGAAATTTTAAAAGGCATTATTGGATATGCAATTTTAAAAGATATAAAAATTGAAAAACTTGTTGAGGCTATTAAAGAGGGATTAAAATTGAATGATAATAAATCTATTGAAGTAGTGCTTATAATCCTCACTGAAATTTTTTATCCTATCAAGGATTATTTTCCTGGAATTGAAGATGAGATTTTGAAATTGGGTGGGGAAATTCCAAAAGAAAAACCAAAGCAATTTCAGGAGCAACTTTTGAAAAGAGAAGAAGAAATGGAGACAATGCAAAAACAGGAAGAAGACGAAGAAAAAGAAAGAATGGCAGATACGATTATTTCAGGAAAGATTGAAGATCTTATAAAGAAATATCCAATTGTCGGAGAGCAAATAATTGGATCTCAGGATTCAATTGAGCTTAAAAGCAAGCCAGTTTCTATGAAACCCATTATAAAGTTTTGGCTAGAAGATTATCGTGAAAAAATGGGATATTATCAGCATTCAAATATTGAAAGAGCTCAGTATGTCTATCATGATAAAAACACGAAGAATATGAACGAAGAAGAAAGAAGGCAATTGAATTTGATTTTGAAATCTGTTGACGAAGGAATGCTTCTCCCCTATTCAACAAGAATAAAAAAGATTGATTTTTCAAAAACAAATGAGGAATAATGTTTAATAAAAAATTATGCAATACAGTGTTCCACAATTTATAAATGTTGAAGACAAAGTTGTTGGTCCTTTTACTGGAAAACAGGCTCTATTTCTCGTGGGAGGATTTATGGTTTTGATATTATTGTTTACTTTTTTAGATTTTATTATTTTTATTGTCATTGCAATTCCAATTATTATAATTACTATACTCTTTGCTTTTTGGAAGCCGAAGGGAATAACAGTTTCAAGGTGGATTGCAAATTTTTTAAATTTTTATACTGCCCCACATTTATATATTTGGCGAAGAGAGCCGGAAATTAGAATGTTTAAACCTGCGCAGAAGAAAAAGTCGGTTCATGATTTTCAAGCAATACCAGTTTCAAGAAACAGGATAAAAGAATTGGCTTGGCTTCTTGATACCAGTACTTCTATTAGTATGTCCTATGAGACAGAAACAAGGCCAGGAAAGAAGATATAATAATTTATCAATTTAACAATATAATTTATGTCTACTCCAGATAAACAACATAAAAAAGGCTTAAGTTCTCAAAAATATCTTGAGATTGCTGAAATAAAAGATGGTGTTGTTATCATGAAAAATGGAAGTATGAAGGCTGTTTTGATGGTTTCATCAATAAATTTTGCCCTTAAGTCCATTGATGAACAAGATGCAATTATCTATCACTATCAAAGTTTTTTGAATTCTCTTGATTTTTCAATTCAAATTGTGGTTAATTCGAGACAGTTAAATCTTGACAACTACTTGCAAATTTTAAAGGATCAGGAGAAAAAACAAATGAATGAATTGCTACGAATGCAAATTTCAAGTTATATAGATTATATTCAAGGTCTTGTTAAAATGGCAAATATTGTAAGCAAGATGTTTTATGTTGTGGTTCCGTTTTCTGTTATGGATGTAGCAGGAGGAGTTTCTAGAGTTATGGGTGGAAAGGGAAGTTCTTCAAAGCTTATGACAAGTAGGTCAACTTTTGAAAAATATAAAGATCAGCTTTTTCAAAGAGTTGATCATGTTATAGAAAATTTATCAGGAACAGGACTTCGAATGACGATGCTTAATACCCAAGAATTAATAGAGCTTTATTATAATCTATATAATCCTGAACTATCTGAAAAAAAAGGATTAGCCGACATGAATGATCTTGATTTAGCAAATTAACATAGGATTTCAAATTTTGTTATTTTTTTATTTCTTTTTTAATGACTGATTTTTAGACAATTGCAAAAAAAATATAAGTTTGAAAGTTGAAAATTATTAATAAATTTTATATTTAGAGGAGACTAATTAGTGTGTTAATGCTGAAATAAAAAAGGATTGAGTAATACATATTAAGCATTAAATATTGGGAATTATAATTTGATGTTTAATGCTAATTATTTAATAATTACTTTGAATTACGAAATTCATATATTTGTCACCCTGAGCCTGCCTGTCGACAGACAGGCTTGTCGAAGGGTGGAAAATGCGTCAAATTTATCATAGTTCTACAAGCTCACTATGACAAATTTAGCTATTTCATAATTCAAAGTAATTAATAATTAATAATTATTCATGTCTATTTTTAGTAAACAATCTTCTCTTGAAAAACAAGTGCAGAAAAAAGAAAGTGCATCTGAAAAAGCATCTTTATTGGAGTCTGAAAAAATATATCAAAAAGGTCTATCAACAGTGAAAGACATTATTGCTCCAGCTGCCTTTAAGATTGAATCAGATTATGTAATGATTAATAGGAAATTTGCTTCCACTCTTTTTATATATGCCTATCCGAGATTTCTTCAAACAAATTGGTTTTCTCCAATCATAAATCTTGATACAACTTTTGATATTGCCATGTTTATACATCCTCAAAGCACCGCTGATATACTGAAAAGTTTGAAAAAGGTTGTGACCCAGGTTCAGTCTCAGATATCAATGAATGAGGAAAAGGGATTAGTGAGAGACCCGATTCTTGAAACTGCATATCAAGATGTTGAAGGTTTGAGAGATGATCTTCAACAAGGAATTGAACATTTTTTTCAATTTGCAATATATATAACAATATATGGTGATACAAAAGAAGAACTGTTGAAAATTGAAACTCAAATAGAATCTATTTTAGAAGCAAAGCTCATATATCTCAAACCTGCTGTAATGCAAATGGAAGATGGCTTTAACTCAACACTACCTTTTGGTAGTGATAAATTGATGATAGGAAATAATATGAACACTTCTCCCCTATCAACCACTTTTCCTTTCGTTTCAAGTGATTTGACATCTAATCAAGGAATTTTATATGGAATAAATAGACATAATAATAGTTTGATTTTGTTTGACAGATTTTCGATGGAAAATGCGAATATGGTTATTTTTGCCAAATCTGGTGCTGGAAAAAGTTATGCAATTAAACTTGAAATTCTCAGAAGCCTTATGATGGAAACTGATATTATTGTTATTGATCCTGAAGATGAATATAGACATCTTTGTGAAACGGTTGGAGGGACATTTATGAGAATATCGCTTTCTTCAAAACATCACATTAATCCATTTGATTTGCCTACTGCGATTGGAGATGAAACGCCAACTGATGTTCTTCGAAAGGCCATCTCTGATGTGGCAGGACTTATCAAGGTTATGCTTGGAAAAATTACTCCTGATGAAGATTCTCTTTTGGATAAAGCTATTGCTGAAACTTATGCCATTAAAGACATAACTGCTGACGCTGATTTTTCAAATCTTGAACCTCCGACAATGGGAGACTTGCAAATGGTTTTGGACAATATGACAGGAACGGAAAGTATTGCGACAAGAATAAAAAAATATACAGAAGGAACTTTTGCAGGATTTTTGAATAATAAAACAAACATAGACATTGAATCAGGAATGGTTGTGTTTAATATTCGAGATATGGAAGAAGAATTGAGACCAGTGGCTATGTATTTGATTTTGCACTTCATTTGGACATTGATCAGGTCAAAGACAAAAAGAAGAGCTATGATTATTGATGAAGCCTGGGTTATGATGCAACATGAAGACGCAGCATCGTTTCTGTTTGGAATTGCAAAAAGATGCAGAAAATATTATTTGGGACTGACAACGATTACGCAAGATGTAACTGATTTTATGACATCAAGATATGGAAAGCCGATTGTGACAAATTCATCCATTCAACTTCTCTTGAAACAATCCCCTGCTGCGATCAAGGTTATTGTCGATACATTCTATCTCACTGACGAGGAAAAGTTTTTACTCTTGGAAAGTAATGTCGGAGAAGGAATTTTCTTTGCAGGTTCAAAGCGTGCTGCGATTAAAATTGTTGCATCTTACAGTGAAGATCAAATCATAACATCAGATCCAGAACAACTTCTTGAAATTGAAAAAGCAAAGAAAGAAATTGAAGAAATGGCATAGGGGTGTATTTTGGGATGATTATTATGTTTTTGCGAAAAAAATTGAAATTATTAATAAATTGAATTATTATGAGCGCTGATTTCAGAAAATCTGCACCAAACAAAAAGGAAGATCTGAGTCGATTAGAGCCTTCTTCTTTTGGAGGCTCTCGAAGTGAAGAAGGTAAGGAAAAGATAAAGAAAATTCTTAGTAACAGAAAAAAAATATTTAAGGGTCAAAATTCAAGTAATAATTATAATGAAGAAAAATTTAATACATCAAATTTAACAAATGAAATGTCTGATGTCAGAGGGATTGGTGGGCATAGAAAGCAGGAAGGTCTTCGTGATAATGTGAACAATGACTCCAGATTGTTAACTGATGTTTCTAATAAAAAAAAGATGTCTTATAATACAGGAGATGTTGGACTTGCACAACGAGAACAAGACAATAAGAAATATGATAATATAAGAAGAAATGCATTAAGACAAAGCACGATACCAGAAAGGAAAAGAGCAAAGATAGATCAAATAAAAGAACAAGCAGAAAAATATCCAAGAGGAAAAAGAAAACACCCGTACAAAGAAATGGTAAAAAATGAAGCAAAAAAGATGGCAAAGAAAGCAGCTACAAATGCAGCAAAAAAAGTTACTGCTCAAGCTTTAAAACAAGTTGTGGCGCAAGCTGTGAGAATGATAATTGTTGAACTCACAGCTATTATAGCTAGTGCGATTGTAGCTTTTGGATGGTGGTTAGTTGTAATAATAGTTGTAATTATTGTAGTCGTTATGTATTTTATTGGTAATTAATAATTTTAAAATATAATTTAAAATTTAATTAAAATATATGAATATAAAAAAAATAACTAAAATAGCTATCTTTGTGTTTGCAGTGATTTATGCAAATTCTGCAATTGCTCAACAATGGACCCCTCTTGTCAGAATTCCAGGACTTCCTGCAACTGGAGGAGTGAGTTTGTCTGCTTATATGGTTGGTTTATATGATTTTCTTATTAGTATTGTTGGAATTGTGGCAGTGATGATGTTGATTATAGGTGGGATGAGATATATAACCTCTGCAGGAAATCAAGCTGCAGCTTCTGATGCAAAAGATATAATCAACAATGCCATTATTGGACTGATTTTAGCCGTTCTTTCGTGGGTTTTTATCAAGACAATAAATCCTGATGTTTTGTATATAAAAAGTCCTGTTTTAACAAGCACGCCAATGGATAATTCAAAATGTACAAATTCTGTTTTTGATGCTGATCCTTGTGTGTGTATCGATGGTACAAATACTCCTCGCGTGGCACTGGGATATACTACTTGTGACGAAGCTT
>JARGGI010000060.1 GCA_029210775.1 Patescibacteria group bacterium
AAATTTCACCAGAGATTTATGTTCCGATTATCACAGCTATTCTTGGTGGTCTTGATAAAGCTATTAGAGAGAATAGGAAGTAGTACTTCTTTCGAGAGCCTTTATAGGCTTTCGGATAGGTGTATTATTGTATCTCTTTGGAGATATATCCTGTTAAAATTCTGGGACAGGATGAACTAATCCAATCATAGGTTGCAGCCCTTTAACTTTGAGTACCAGCTCTTCAAGAGTTATAAAACCCGCAAGGAGGCAAACCAACATCTAGATTGTTGAATAATCCTTGACCTTAATACACCTAATGGGTGGATACCAAAGCGGTCAAATGGGACTGGCTGTAAACCAGTTGCTTCGGCTTCGGAGGTTCGAATCCTTCTCCACCCACTTGACAGATTGTTTAAACCGAGTATAATAGTATTAGAGGTTAATAATTAACAAAAAACAATGTCTATAAAATATCAACATATAGAGAGATATGAAACAACAAAAGTAGAAAAAGAGTCTAATTTATATTTCTATAAAGGAGGCAAATATGGAAAATGATGAACAAGAATACGAATATCCAGAGCTTACAGAAGAAGAATTTGAAGAACAAAATGAAGAATATTTAAGAAATAAAGACTATGAAAGGGGACAAGGTTATGAA
>JARGGI010000061.1 GCA_029210775.1 Patescibacteria group bacterium
AAATTCATCTGTTGGAAAAGATGATCCGGTTTTTTCTTTCGGACACGATTCAAGCGGTCCAGGAGGAACAGGAATGCAGTTTGATGGGGTGGATGATTATGTGGTGGTGCCAGATCATAATAGTTTAGATATTTCAACACAACTCTCAGTTGAGACATGGGTTAAAATTGAAAAAAAACCAACTGGCAATGATCAAAATATAGTCCATAAAAATACTGAATATTTATTGCGTTATACAAATGGTGGAGCAGAAGATGTTTTTTCATTCTATCTGTATAACGGTACAGATTGGATGCCTGTGATGAATAGTTCTACTCATCCAGTTTTGAATACTTGGTATCATGTAGTTGCCACTTGGGATGACAGTACTAATGATACGAAAATTTATGTAAATGGTGTTTTAGAAAATACTGTTCAAAATACTAACACTATAAATTTCAGTACATCCGATTTATACATAAGTTCTTGGAGTGCTACGGATTCGTATCTCTCCGGCTCCATCGACGAAGTCCGCATCTATAACCGCACGCTTTCAGCAGATGAAATTCGCAAGCACTATAATCAAAAAAAACCAATTTTACATTTGAAAATGGATGAGGGTTCTGGAACAACAGCTTACGATGAAAGT
>JARGGI010000062.1 GCA_029210775.1 Patescibacteria group bacterium
TTAGTTTTAGGTTCATATGAACCTCTATGACGATAAATTATATCAGAACTATTTGTTGAGTTCAATTCAAATCCAATTTTCTCTTTATCAAAAAATTCAGATGGTTTATCAATATCAAATGTAACTTGTTTGATTTGAAATTTTGTAATCTTATCATATTCAATAAATGAAATTTTATAGTTTTTATCAGTAAATATTGAATCTGAATTAACTTCAGTATATGTAAAATTATTAGTATTTATTGTTTCAACAATATTTGCAAATGATAACTTATCTAATATTGTTTCATTATACTTTTCTCCACCGTTCAAATAAAATGTTTCAGATAAACTAGTTGGAATTGGTAAATATGAATCAATTTCAACTAATGGATTCGGTTCGTAATTTAAATTTCCATATGTATAAAAAATAGTATTAACTGCTGCTGAACTATTTTTTAGATTTAAAAAATATGAAGCATTATTAAAAGTTATACTTCCATTTAATGAAGAGGAAAATGGGCGAATACCATCAATTGGTTTTTTATTAAGAATTATTGAAGGCCAATTTTTACCAATTACACTGAATGATGAAAGACAAA
>JARGGI010000063.1 GCA_029210775.1 Patescibacteria group bacterium
AAAAGTATTAATATAACCTAGAATCTTTAACCTTTAGTCTTTAGCCTATTATTAATTAATATATTATATAATTATATAATTATAACTAACTAGCTAACCAACTAACTAGTCTATCTTTACCTTTTGTCGATAAGTTATAATTATATTATTATTATTATTATTATTATAAACTTTAACTTTAACCTTTAACATTTATTAATTATTATAACTATTTGACCAATTGACCTATTGATTAACTAATAGGCTATATGGGAAAGGTATTGTCTATTATACTTATTCCTGACTCTTGTTCCATTGTTCTATTCTTCCAAGAGCTAATCTTCCTAATTATTTATTTATAACTTAATCATTTGCTAGATATATTATTATAACTTCTAACTTCTAACCAAGGTATTATTATAAACTACCACCAGCTATTTTATTATTATAACTAAATCATTGATTAACCAATTACAGTTATAATTATTATAATTCTTAATTCCTTAATTATTATTATATATATTATATTATAACCTGATTATTATATATTTATATTATAACCTAACAGTAGTATTATTATTAT
>JARGGI010000064.1 GCA_029210775.1 Patescibacteria group bacterium
GGCGCAAAGAATCAATAACGGAGATGTGCCCGAAACTTTAAAAAATAAAAAATTACTTTCCTTAGATATGGGTTCGCTTATTGCAGGAGCTAAATACAGAGGTGAGTTTGAAGAACGATTAAAAAAAGTTATTAAAGCAGTACAATCTTCTGCAGGTGAAATTATATTATTTATCGACGAAATGCATACACTTGTTGGCGCAGGTAAAACAGAAGGTTCAATGGATGCATCAAATATGCTTAAACCAGCTCTGGCTAGAGGCGATTTAAGATGCATTGGTGCTACCACAATAACCGAGTACAGAAAAAACATTGAAAAGGACGCTGCTCTAGAACGTAGATTCCAGCCTGTTATTGTTGCAGAACCAAGTGTTGAAGATACTATTTCAATACTTCGTGGTTTAAAAGAACGATACGAAATCCATCATGGTATAAAAATTAGTGACAATGCAATTGTTGCAGCTGCTACTTTATCTAAACGATACATACAAGACAGATTTTTACCGGATAAAGCTATAGATTTAATAGACGAAGCTTC
>JARGGI010000065.1 GCA_029210775.1 Patescibacteria group bacterium
ATAGATTTTGATAACCGATACACATCTGAATACTCAAAGGTACAGGATAGGATTGATATTGAATTAACCCGGCCTATTCAAAGTGACCCTGAAGAGATTGTCTCCACTACTGATATTGTAAAATCAGATCCGAAAAATATATTCAAAAAAGCAATGGAAAATATGGGTACACCGAAAACAAATTTGCCATTGAATGGATTTTCTACTATTGATATGGAAGGCGATATTATCAATTTCTCGGCACAATTTGCAGTATTGAATACCCCGGAGAACATGGATATTCTAAGTCAGATCGGGAAATTGAAACGGATTTAACTGACACGCGGCGCCCCGCTTCGTGTGGGGTATTGTTCTTTTTTTATTTTTAACCAACATCTCAAATTAATATTAACTATATTTATATACTATGACAGGTTAAATTATAACCAGGAGTAATATATATGAAACCATTTAAGAACAGTCTAAGAATGCCAAAAAAGGCATATAACATGTCCATGTCTAAAAAGTGGAATCGAATCGGAAAGCAGGAT
>JARGGI010000006.1:0-15322 GCA_029210775.1 Patescibacteria group bacterium
CAACAACACCCACCTAATCGATTTTTTTATTTCAGTTTTTTAAAAAGAACAACTTTTAATAGACATTTGCCTATTCCCCTCTTTATGTAAGGAGGGGCAAGCCTACCATTTCGGTAGGCAGGGGTGGTTGAAAATATAAATCTACAACCAACTCTCCTCTATATTTCTATTATATACTACCATAACGAGATAGTCTATCACAGATGAATAATTTGTCAAGACGGGGGCGTGGATAAGATTTAAAGTAGAATGCAAACGATCTTGTCATTTCAAGGAGCAAAGCGATGTGACAATCTAGTATATTGATTTGGGATTGCCACGTCGTCGCACGGCTCCTCCTCGCAATGACAGGAAAGATTGCTCCGCTATCCTAAACACTCAGGACTTCTTGCAATGACAGAAAAGGATTATTATATTTTTATCCCTCTTAAGTAAAGAGCGGACATCATTTTCCAATTTATATATTCCTCCTTTAGCAAAGAGGTGATATATTATTTTGTTTGGCGGAAGGGGCGAGATTCGAACTCGCGGGACCATTTAAGGTCCACTGCTTTTCGAGAGCAGCACTTTCAACCACTCAGTCACCCTTCCAGTATTGTTTTGTGAAACTAAAAAATATTAAACGGGCACTTTTCCGCCCTTTGAGAAGTATATTGAATTTTGTAATTTAAAGTAGAATGCAAACGATCTTGTCATTTCAAGGAGCAAAGCGACGCGGCAATCTTGAAATAGGTTGATAGTATATTGATTTGGGATTGCTTCGTCGTCGCACGGCTCCTCCTCGCAATGACAGGAAAGATTGCTCCGCTATCCTAAACAATCAGGACTTTTCTTCAAAAAAAAGAAACTATAATTTTATTTATGTTTATTTTAACCTTTTTTGTCCAAGAATTATAATGCATAATTTTAGTTTATCAATAAAATGGCAAAAAGAAAAGAGCTTTTTTGAAATTTTGATTCAATTGCTCTTTGTGTTTAAAACTTTATAGAAAACCTTTCCTTTAAAATTCTTATTTGTCGAGGAATATCCAGAATATGATTTTTAAAAAGTCTGATAAATGAAGGATTTGTTGAAATTCCCTCTTCTTTTAAGATACTTTCTATTAATTTATCGGTTTTTGAATTCATAAGTACTATAATAACTTTTTTTATAATTTAGTCAAGAAAAAAACATCCACAATTAATTTGTAGATGTTTTTGTATAGAAAGTGTTTATTATTATTTTGTCATATCTGAAATTGTTTCTGATGTTTCATTTTCTGAATCTTCTTCTGAATTTTCAATTTCTGTTTTTGAATCTTCGTCATCATCCCCACCTTCAGTTCCACTGTTCTTTATAATATTTCTTATTTCTTTGGAAAGATTTAAGAATTCTTTGTGTGCTTCTTTGATATATTTATGAGCGTCTCTTAAATGTTGTATTCCTTCCTTGAAAAGTTCGTTAGCTGACTCCTTATTATATATTTCATTGAATTTAATTTTTGCAAGCTCAATGCTTCCTTTTGCCAAAACAACTTTGCTGTCATAATTTGCTATGATTTCTTGAATTGTTTCATCATCTACTACATCACTTTTTTCTTGTAATTTATCTGAAGCAGTTTCAATTTTTGAAATGAAAGTATTCATTTTTGCAGAAAGAACCTGGCCTGTTATTCTTTTTGAAGTTGAACGGATGTCTTTCCAAAGTTTTCTGATTTCAGTTGCGAGTTCTTTTTGCTCTTCAAAAGTGTCTGCGTTTTCAATTTCGGTTAGTTTTTCATTTAGCGAAGTGATGTCGCTTTCAAGTTGCAGAGTTATTTCGGATTTGTCTTTTTCTGATATGAATGTCATATTCTCAATTCTGTTTGTAAAGGATTCAAGATATTTTATCATTACTAAAACAGTTTTGTTTAAAAACTCTGCGGACTTTTCTTTCAGTTCATTTTTATTGATATTACTATTGCTTTCTCTTAATTCAGCTCTTTTTTGAAGAAAATTATTTCTTGTATTTTTGTAGTTTTCCACTGATGTGCGAAAATTTTCTTTTGTTTGTTCATAATTATTTTTGGCTGTTGTGTTTTGTTCAGCTTTTATTGTGTCGGTTTGTGTTTCATTCTCAATGCTTGTGTTTGAAACTGCATTAACGGCATTGAAGTTGAAAACAAGAGTAAAGCCTATAAGAAACATTGCTGATAAAATATTTTTCATATATTTATTTTATTAATTTAAAAATGTTTAAAAACCTCCTAAGTCCGAATCGATGCTTTCTAAAATTGGGTTATTGGTCAGATTTTCCAGTTCGGTTATGTCTTTTTCAAGAGTATCAAGCTTTTCTGTGTTAATGTCATTTTCTCTTTCAGTTTCTGTTGTCCCTTCTTTTGGAATATTGTTTTTTTGATCTATCGTTTGATTTTGAGTTTGATTTCGTTTCTGAGTTAAATCTCTTTCAACTTTTTTAAAGTATGTTGCCATTAGAATCGATCCTATCAGCATGATGAAACCTATCACGGGAAGTATTATTTTTTTGTTCATTGTTTTTGCTTATTTTGTTAAAATTTTTATTTTAAACTTTTTATTTTTTTTGAAATTAAATTTACTTGTTCAATAACTTCTTTTTCGTTTATATTTTTCAAAATTCCGTCTCTCATTATAATTTTGCCATCAATGATTGAGTCTGAAACATCGCTCCCATCTGTATTATATACTAAATTTGAAAAAATGTCATAAGATGGAATAGATCCAATATTTTTTAAATTTATAAGTATTATATCGGCCTTTTTGCCGACTTCAAGCGAACCAATATCGCTTTCAAGACCAAGCGTTTTTGCTCCATTTATAGTAGCCATTTTAATTATATTTTCAGAGGAAATTATTGGTTTATTATCTTGTTCGCAAGAATTGTTGTTGTCACAATTCCTGAAAGAAAATGCAATAAAATTCATATGGTCAAATATATCAAGACTTCCTCCACTTGCCGAACTGTCCGTTCCGAGTCCTATGTTTATATTTTTATCTATGAAATGTTTAATGTTTGCAGTTTGTCCAGTTAGTTTTATATTGCTTTTAGGATTAAAGGATAGACTGGCGTTTTCTTGTTTTGAAATATAATCAATTTCGTCATTTGTAAAATTTATAGAGTGCGCGAGAATAATTTTATTGTTAAATAATTGGGCATTTGAGATTAATTGTAGAGGTGTGAGATTGTGAATTTTAAGAAATTCATTTTTCTCATTTCTATTCTCTTCAATGTGAAGGTGAATTAACAAATCATTATTCTTTGCAATTTCATTAATCTTAATGAGTTTTTCTTTTGAAAAATTTATCAGTGGATTTGGCGCGATTGAAAATGTGATTGTTGGTTCATTTTTATATTTTTCCAAGAATTCACTATTAATAATCAAATCATTATTTTCAAATGAAAAAGGTATGTCTATAACAGCCCTAATACCTGTTTTATTGATTGATTCAATTCGCTTGTCATCAAAAAAATACATATCATTAAATGTCGTTGTTCCAGATTTAATCATTTCAATCTCTCCCAAAAGAGATCCCCAATAAACATCGTTTTCGCTTAGTTTCTTTTCATATGCATTTATATTTGAAATCCAATTTGAGAGATTTGAGTCATCATCCACTCCTTTCAAAAGTGTTAATGCAATATGAGAATGAGTGTTCACAAGTCCAGGCATAGCGACTTTTCCTTTTCCATCAATTATCGTTTTAGGATTTTTGAACGGGATATCATTATTCCCAATGTTGATTATCCTGTTTTCTTTAATTGCAATCCATCCGTCATTAATAATTTGAGAATTTTCATTTAAAGTTAATATAGTGGTATTTTTGATTAATATATCAACATCATAGTTATGACTATAATCTTGTTTTGATTTATATAAAAAAATTACAATAATAAAGATGATTATTGTAATTGATATAAAAAAAACTTTATCCTTCTTTATATTAAGAATATTTTTTAACATTATATAAATTTAAAAATGCAGGAAGTGTATTGATTGATGATTTATTTTTTCTGAAGAAGTAAATCTGCCATTGTAAAAGTATTGTCTTTTGATGTGGTAAAAACCAAAATGTCGTTATAAATGAAATAGTTCAGAGCCGTGTCGCTATCAATTAGGTGAACATAGTTTATTTGAATTTCTTCATAATTAGCTTGGGAAAATTGTTTCCACTGATTTTCATGGTTGGCTGAGTCTAAAAACAGCGGTTTAAAAACCATTGCCAATTTTTTATTTGGAGTTGTTTCTTTTTTCCATTTTTCCATTATAAAAGAGAGGGATGAAGTGTTGTTTGTTTTGATGGCAAGCCCATATCTGATTTCTTTGTTGGTTTCAAATATAAATAAGTTATAATTATTTGTAGTTAAATCAAGAAAGCCTTCTGGAAGGTTGTTTTTATCATTTGTAATATCTATTATGGCGATAGTATCTAATGCTTCTTTAAGTGGCAAAATATTTTTGTCAGTGTTGTTGTCAACGATGAATAGTTTTATGATTTTAACATTTTGATTGGAAGAAAAAATTGCTTCTGCATTTATTTCTACTAATTCACTAAGTTCACTAATTCCCCTTATGTCTTTTTTCGCAATAGTTAACTCTTTTTCTATGTTTGAAAACTCTTCAATTTCACTTCCAAAAACGGCTGGAACTGATGCTACAGGTGGTTTTTGTGTTTGGTTTGGTATAAATGTTTTGTATAATAATGTGTAGCCTCCGCCAACTAAGATAAGAATAAAGACAGTTATGACAATAATTTTTTTCCAAGGAAGGCTAAAAAATTTTACATTATATTTTTGTATAATATTTTTCTTCAATTTTTTATATTCCTCATCTTTTGTGATTATTTTTTCTTTTCCTTTTATCTCGTTAGTATTTTTCATCGCTTCAATTTCGTTTTTATCTTCTTTAGGTTTTATTTTTTTTGAAACAGAACTATAAAGCTCTTGTTTTCCGCTTGATAGTCTTTGAATAGGAGGTACATAGTCTTCAGTATAATAGGTTTTCAATAGCTTGTTTTGCTTTTCCTCATTTTTATCATCTTTTTTTTTGCTATGTAATATTCCTGATTGAAGTTTTTCTTCTGTCATGGGTTTTTTTGAAATTGAATCTTTGACGCTGAGGTCATTTATTTTCTGAGAATCACTTGTGGTTTTTATATTCTTTGAAATATTTCCCCAAAATGATTTTTTAGTTTCTGCCTTTTGATTCGGTTGTTTTTCTTGGATTGGTTTAATTTCAGAAGTTTCTTTCTTTTCATCTGGTTTTATTTGAGAGATAAGAGTAGAAACATTTTCTTTGGGATCTTCTTTTTCTAGTAGTGTTTGACTTATAATTTCATCTGTTTTTTTTGTTAGTTTGGGTTTAATTTCAAAAGTTTCTTTCTTTTCATCCGGTTTAATCTGAGAGACAAGATCAGAAATCTCTTTTTGAGAATCATCTTCTTTCGGTTCTTTTGTTAATGATTTTTTTTCTGGCTCCTCTTTTTCAATAGGAGGTTGGGAAATTCTGCTTATCAAGTTTTTCAGTGCTTCTATGTCGTTTTCATTTGAGTTTCCGTTTTTTTCTGTTTCTGCGGATTTAATTATTGGTTTTATTTTCTCGTCTGCTTTGGTAGGAATTATTTCTTCTTCTTTTTTTTCTATCAGTGATTGATTTTCTTCTGGCTTTTTTATAGGGTCTTTGTCTTTTTCTCGGGAAATTCTTTTAATTAGATCTTTAATCTCATTACTTTGAGCATCATTTATTTTATTTGAAAATTCAATAGAAGGTTTTGGAACAGACGAAACTATTTTTTCCTCAATTTTTTGCTTTTCGGTTATATTATTTTCTTCTTGTTTTAGTGATTCAACATTTTGCGTGTCTACATCTTGAATAACCGCATCTTTCGTTTCAGACGATTTTGAGGTTGTTTCTGATTTGTTTGATTCTACCTGATTTTTTTTTGCGTTTTTTGCTTCTTCAATGTCGTCTTGCATTGTCCTTATTTTTGCATTTGTGCTCATAGAAAATTATCTTAATAATTTTATATTCCTTTATGAGTTAAATTAATTCTTCCTTGAGAATCAATTTCTTTTACTTTAACTGTAATCACATCACCGATTTTTACAATATCTTCAACTTTTTCAACACGATTAGGTGCAAGTTCAGAAATATGAACAAGTCCGTCTTTGCCAGGAAGAATTTCAACAAAAGCTCCAAAGTCCATTATTTTAACGACCTTACCTTGGAAAATTTCTCCAGCTACAACTTCTTTAGTAAGATTTTTAATCCATTCTTCTGCTTTTTTTGCTCCCTCGGCATTTTTTCCTGTTATAAGAACAAGTCCGTCTTCTTCAATGTCAATTGCGACATCAGTGGCAGCAATGATTTCGTTGATGATTTTTCCACCTGGGCCGATTACATCTCTAATTTTTTCTGGATTAATTCGAAGCGTTGTAATTCTCGGAGCATATTGAGACAGATCATTTCTTGCTTTGGCTATAGAACTATTCATAATGTCGATAATGTGCATTCTTGCTTTTCGAGCAGCAGCTAACGTTTCTTCAATAATATCGACTGTTATTCCTTCTAATTTTACATCCATCTGCATAGCGTTAATCCCAACACTTGTTCCAGCAATTTTAAAATCCATATCGCCATAATGATCCTCTGGTCCTTGAATGTCAGTTAATATTTTATGTTCCCCATTTTTACCAATAATTAATCCCATAGCAATTCCAGCTACAGGTCTTTGAATTGGAACACCAGCATCCATTAAAGATAATGAACTTCCACAAACACTTGCCATTGAGCTTGATCCATTTGATGAAAGAATTTCAGAAACAAGTCTAATAGTGTAAGGAAAGCTTTCTTTATCAGGAATCATCGGACATAGAGCTTTTTCAGCAAGAGCACCATGACCAATTTCTCTTCTTCCTGGACCTCTATTTGGAGCAACTTCTCCAACCGAAAAAGCAGGAAATGTATAGTGATGCATAAATCTTTTTGTTCCGTTTTCTTCCATACCATCAAGAGTTTGTTCATCTCCTGGAGCTCCTAAAGTTGCAACTGTTAAAGCTTGTGTTGTTCCTCGATTAAACAAGCCAGAACCATGAGTTCGTGGCAAAAGTCCAACTTCTGAACTAATTGCTCTTACTTCATCCATTTTTCGGCCGTCAGGTCTTTTGTTATCTTGAAGAATGCTTTTGTGCATTATGGCGTCCGTTTCTTCTTCTTCAATAATTTTTGCAATAGAAATCATATCTTCTCCAAATTTTTCAGTGACAAAATCTTTTAACTCTTTGTTGAATTCTTCTCTTCTCGCTCCTTGTTCTTCTTTGGAAGTGTTGAAATTGAGATCGTAAACTTTTGGAGAAAGAAATTGTCTGATGGCTTCTTCTGTTTCATCGTCGGCTTGAACAAGTTTTACTTCTTTTTTCTTTTTTCCAATTTGTGCAATGATTTCATTTTGAAAATCTGTTAAGTCTTTGATGTATTGCGTTGCAAATTTAAAAGCTTCAACGACATCAGCCTCTGGAACTTCTTTTCCTCCAGCTTCAACCATATTAATTTTATCGGCTTTACCAGCAATAATTATTTCATAAGGACTTGCTTCTCTTTGTTCATATGTTGGATTGGCAACAATCGTGCCATCCACTTTTGCTACGCGAACTACTCCAACTGGACCGTTCCAAGGGATATTAGAAATTGCGAGTGCCATAGAGGCCCCCACGATAGCACAAAAATCAGCGTCATTTTCTTGATCTACTGATAAAATTGTGATAACTACTTGAATGTCATTTCGGATTCGTCCATTAAAAAGTGGTCGTAAAATTCGATCAACCATTCTTCCTGAAAGAACTGCTTCGTCAGTCGGTCTTCCTTCTCTTTTCATAAATCGACTTCCCTTTATTTTTCCAGCCGCATAAAGTCTCTCTTCATAATCCACCATCAATGGAAAATAATTAATCCCCTCTCTTTGTCTGTCGCTCATCACTGCTGTGGCTAAAAGCACAGTGTCTCCATATTGCACTGTCACTGCCCCATTTGTTTGTCCTGCAAGCTTGCCAGTTTCAATGATTAATTCTCGTCCCGCAATTTCTTTTTTAAATGTTTGCACTTCCATTTTTGGTTTTCCTTTAATTTGCTGAGTTGCAAACTCTAGACAATATTGTTTTTTTAAAAACAATATTTTAATCTAACTGTTTAAAGCTCAGCAATAGTTAATTGTTAATTATTTTTTATTAGTATACTTTGAATTACAAAATTCAATATATTTGTCACCCTGAGCTTGTCGAAGGGTGGAAAATGCGTCAAATTTATCATAGTTCGACAAGCTCACTATAACAAATTTAGCCATTTCGTAATTCAAGGTAGTATAGGTTTATTTATCTTTATTGTTGATTTTGTATTCTACATCTTCTATATAATTGTCTTTTTTGGTTTTTCTATTTGCAATTTTATCATAAACATAACCGATAAAAGCCAAAAGAGCCGCTTTTTTCAAAGCTTTCTTTTTTATACTTATTTTTTCTTTTAGTTTTTTGAACATATGATTTATTTTAATATATTATCATACTAACATCATAACAAATTTTTGAGAATATAAATATGTTAAAATTAGTATGTTGAAATATTTTTATTTCATTAAATATCTTTTCTTATCCCTGCTTAAATCTGTAAATTCATCTGCGACCTCAATAAGCTTACTTGATGTGCTTTCTCCAAAAGCAACGGTTTCCACCCTGCATCCTTTATTTATTTTCAGATATTCCACCAAGGGTTCATAGTCTCCGTCACCTGATACGATGACAACCACATCAAGCTTATCTGCTAATTTTATTGTGTCAACGGCTAATCCGACATCCCAATCTGCTTTTTTTGCACCACCGGCAAATATTTGAAGATCTTTTTCTTTAATTTCAAATCCAAGTTTTTCCATTGCCTCAAAGAATATTTTTTCTTCTCCACTCTCAGTGCTTATAACATAGGTTATTGCTCTGATCAAAATTCTTCCTGCAACTGCTGTTTCAAGCACTTCTTTAAAATTCACTCTTGCTTTGTAAAGGTTTCTTGCACTGTGATACATATTTTGCGCATCAACAAAAACGCCAATCCTTTGATCTTTATGTTTTATATTTTTATAATTTAGAACAATATTGCCGTCATTTTTTTGCAACTTTTTATTCATCTTCTTTCTTGTCTTTAATTGATTTAGTGGCTTTGAGATTTAATGATTTTACAATTTTATTAAATCTTTCTTCACTTCGTCCTTGAACATCTTTTAGTAGTTTTTTTCTTTTTGCTACCATTTGTAAAAGTCCTCTTCTGGAGTGGTTGTCTTTTGGATTTTCTTTTAGATGTGAAGTAAGTTCTTTTATTCTTTCTGTTAATACTGCAATTTGCACATCAGAAGAACCAGTGTCGTCTTTATGAATACCGAAAGATTTCATTAATTTTTTCTTTTTTTCTTTTTTAATCATTTTTTTAATTATTAGTTATGGTGTTTTTTGAATATCTAAATAAGACATTAGACAACCTTAGCTTTTTATTGTCTGTTTTGTAATTAATAATATACAACATTATATTTATAATAGCATAAATTAACTTAATAGACAAGTAGGTCATTGTGTCGTAAAATGAAAATAGATTGTTGTATGGTCGTATTATGGTATTGTTAAAATCATTAAAATAAAAAAACCTTTATTTAAGGCCTGAATATAAAAATGTATACGAGAGAGCCTATTTCCCTTGATTTTGAGAAGAAAGATTCTCAAGGTTGTCCATCCACTTTGGGGATGATAAAGCTTAGGACGACAAATAAAATATAGCTTAATAAATCAAATATGTCAATGGATAATATAAAACAACTAAAAACTGAATTTCTTGAATATTTAGAGATAGAGAAAAATCGATCTCAACTAACAATTAGAAATTATGATCATTATTTGAGTTTTTTTTTGGAATGGGCATTAATTCATCGTCCAGAAGAAATTACAGCTGAACTTATAAGAAAATTTAGACTACATTTGAATAGATACAAAGATAAAAAGGAAAAATCATTGAAAAAAGTTACTCAAGACTATTACATAATTGCACTTAGAGGTTTTTTGAGTTATCTTGCAAAAAGAGATATTAAAACTTTGCCGAGTGAAAAAGTAGAACTTGGAAAAACTCAGGAAAGAGAAGTTGAGTTTCTTCAGATTGAAGAAATAAAAAGGCTTATTTCTGCCACGCGCGGAAATAGTCTTTCAGATTTGCGTGACAGGGCTATTTTGGAGTTACTTTTTTCAACAGGACTCCGTGTTTCTGAATTGACAAATCTCAACAGAGAAAATATAAATTTAAAGAATGGTGAATTTTCGGTTAGAGGAAAAGGAGGAAAAATTCGTCTTGTTTTTATTTCTGATTCAGCAAAAGATTCATTGGTTAGATATATTGAAAAAAGAAAAGATCCTGACCCTGCTCTTTTTATAAATTCAAAAAAAGCAAAAACAAAAAATAACAAGGATATTTCTGTGTCAAGGTTGACTCCGAGAAGTATTCAAAGGATTATAAAAAAATACGCGATAAGAGCAGGGATTGTTAAAAAGGTTACACCTCATACTTTGCGACATAGTTTTGCTACAGATTTGTTGATGAATGGGGCTGATATTCGCTCTGTTCAGTCAATGCTTGGACACTCAAGCATAACTACAACTCAGATATATACTCATATAACAAATCAGCATTTGAAGGATGTTCATCAACAATTTCATTCAAAAAAGTTAAAAGGTACTTGATTTATTTTTATATTTGTATATTATTAATAATATTGTAACATTTGCAGGCGTGGCGGAATTGGCATACGCGCATGGCTTAGGACCATGTTCTTCGGAGTGTGGGTTCGACTCCCACCGCCTGCACATTGCTAATTTTAACATTTTAACATTTTGATATTTTGTTTGAAGTTATATTGAAATGTTTGTATAAATTTATGAGCTTTAAATCAAACTTTCAAAAATTAGAAGAATTTGTTATTGTTCTTTTTATTATTTTTTCAGGTTTTGTTGTGACTGCTGTTATGAAATTAAATAATTTTTTTACTTTTCCAAGTCTTGATGAAATGCTTTGGCACCAAAGATCAAGTATTTTTTGGGAAAAGATGCTAAACTTTGATTTTTCGGGACTTATTCAATCGGCCCAACCAGGAATAACCGTGTATTGGTTTACTGGTTTTATGATGAAGTTTATAGATTTTGATTTTAATGATGTTTCTCGGAGAATTGCTGAAAAAGAAGCGCAAGGTCTCAATTTTAATCATGCTATTAATAATAATGATCAAATTGTTTATTCAGCATATGAAACAATAAGTTTTGCTTTTAATACACCACTGTTATTACTAACTGTGGTCTTTTTTATATCCTTTTATTATCTACTACGAAAATTAGGTTTTAATAAAATAATATCAAGTTTTGCTCTCTTGTTTTTGACTACAAATGCATTCCTTTTTTATTGGAATACTCCGAGTGATAAAATGTTGAACATTTTTATAACATTAAGTTTTTTGACATTTTTGGTATATATAAATAAGTTTGGAGGTAAAAAATATTTATATATGTCAGCGGTTTTTGGAGCTTGGGCAGTGCTTTCTAAACTAACAGCTTTTTTTCTTTTGCCTTTTTTCATTTTCATTTTCATTTATTATAATTGGCCAATTGATAAAAAAAAGATAAAAATGATTATAAAAGACTACGTATCTTGGATATTAATATTCATTATTATTAGTATTTTGTTCTTACCAACTATAGTTACAAATCCGCAGGAAGTTTATAATTTAATTTTTAAATCGGAAAATGTTATCGAAAAAAGTTATAAGGCTAGCAGTTATGTAAATAGAGTCGTATTTGATTATCTAAAATCTTTTGGCCTTATAATAGTAGGATATATGGCACAAGCAGCCTCAATTTCTTTTTTTGCTTATTTTGTTGTTAATTTTAAAAAAGAATATAAATATATATTTAATTCAGTTCCCAAAAAAATTATTAATATTATAGGTTTGTATATAATTTTGTTTTTTGTTATGGTTACCGTAATGAGTAAAAATCATGATATTAGATTTATGTCACCTATTTTTGTTGTATTAAATATTATTTCAGCAGTTGGATTTTATGGTATTTTTGAATTGGCTATGGAAAAAGTAAAACTAGACAGAGCAAATAGAAATATATTTTATGCATTAATGTTCGTTGTAATAGTGATGTCCCAAATTATTTTTATTGTTTCAAGTGGATTGCTTATGAAAAATATTTAAATTTGTAATAAATTTAATTGTTTATTTTATGAAAAGACCAGATATAATCGATTTAGTAATATTATTTGCGATTACTTTTATTGGAGTCGTTTTTTTATTATTTTTTAATTTAAAACATTCAATGACCTTTGTTAATCTTGATGAACTTCTTTGGATGTATCGTTCAAGATTTTTTATTGACGGAATTTTGAATTTTGAATTTTCGAATCTTATCCAATCATCTCAACCTGGCATTATGGTTATGTGGGCAGTGGGTCCTTTTATGAAAATTGTTAACTATGATTTTCATTTAATTGTTAGTTTTATAGATAATCTAAACGACTCTGGCGTTGGCTATAACATTATCAATGCGCGAGATGAGGTCCTATATAATAATTATAAAAGTTTAAGTTTCTTATTAAACATTCCGATATTTTCGATTATATTTTTCTTTATTTGTTTCTTGTATTATTTATTGAAAAAGTTGCAATTTAACAAGTGGGCTATTATTTTTTTTATGCTTTTGATTGTTACTACTCCATACTATATATACTTTACAACTCCTACTGATAAATTAGTTGGTATTTTTTCTGTTTTAAGTCTATTGAGTTTGCTGGTATATGCAAGCGGAAAGGGAAATCGAAAATTCTTCATTTTTTCTGCAGTGCTTGGCTCGTGGGCTGTACTTACAAAAATGTCTGCTCTGTTTTTAATACCGTTTGTTTTATTTATTTTGATTTTTTATAAATTAGATTTTGTAGCATATTTTCGAAAAAATATTTCATTGTTGTGTCTTTGCGGTGATATGAAAAGTATAATCAAAAATTATTTGATTTGGATCGTTATTTTTTTTATAAATAGCATTATTTTTCTTCCAACAATAATTTCAAATCCGCAATTTGTGATGAGCTTGATTGTCAAAGAAGGATCTATGAGAACTGTTGTTGATAATCATAATATTCTCATTGGCTTAGATATTATTTTAACATATTTATCAGACTCATTTTTGCTGTCTTTTAATCTTTTTGTAATAATAATATTTTTTGCCTTTTTAGTATTGATTATATGGAGAATAAAGAATAAAATAAAGGTAAATAAAGAGGTTTTGGTGCTTGTAGTTTATTTTTTCTCATTTTTTGTTTATGTTGTGCTGTTTAGCAAAATTTATTCTTTTAGATATCTTGTTCCAATTTTAATTGTTTTCCAGATAATTGCTGGAGTTGGAATTTATGAGTTTTCTAATATTTTTATAAGAAAGAATAATATAGAGGAAAAAAGAATGATATATTTGTGGTCAGTTGCCTTTATTTTAATTTCACAGGGACTTTTGATATATTATTCAGAAATTGAAAAAATAGAGGAGTTACCATATTTTGGGTAAGTTTAAAATAAAAATATTTAACTAACTATTTATGAAAATATCAATTTTTGGAACAGGTTATGTTGGTCTTGTAACAGGTGTTTGTCTTGCAGAAATTGGGAATGATGTTGTTTGTTTTGATATTGACAAATCAAAAATCAAAAAACTAAAAAAAGGAGAAATTCCGTTTTTTGAACCTGAGATAAAAGAGTTAATTGAAAGAAATTTAGAGCAGGGAAAAATTTCCTTTACATTAAATTCAAAGGATGCTGTTAGAAATCAAGAAATCATTTTTATAGCCGTTGGCACTCCTCAGAAAAAAAACGGCGAGGCCGATTTGTCATATGTTAAATCAGCTGCAAGAGAAATTGGAAAAAATTTTGAGAAATATGTAGTTGTAGTAAATAAGAGCACTGTTCCGATTGGAACTGGAAACTTGGTGGAAAAAATAATAAAGAAAAAATATAAGGGTGATTTTGACATAGCTTCAAATCCGGAATTTCTAAGAGAAGGAAGTGCAGTGTTTGATTTTATGAATCCCGAAAGAATTATCATCGGAACGAAATCTGAAAGGTCAAAAAAGATTATAAATAATCTTTATAAATCATTTTCTTGTCCCGTCATAAATACAAAAATTGAAACTGCGGAAATGATAAAATATGCCAGTAATGCATATTTAGCGACAAAAATATCATTTATTAATGAGATTGCAAATGTATGTGAAAAGGTTGGGGCGAATGTTGATGAAGTTTCTTATGCGATGGGGTTAGATTCCAGAATAGGAAATAAGTTTTTGAATGCTGGTATTGGATATGGAGGAAGCTGTTTTCCAAAAGATGTAAAAGCACTTCATAATATTGCTTCGTGTAAACATTATAATTTCAAATTATTGGAATCTGTGATTAGAGTTAA
This sequence comes from Patescibacteria group bacterium, assembly GCA_029210775.1. Taxonomy (GTDB): domain Bacteria; phylum Patescibacteriota; class Minisyncoccia; order JAHIHE01; family JAGLIN01; genus JARGGI01. The sequence continues at coordinate 14,519 of JARGGI010000006.1, forward strand.
CAATAATCAGAGAATGTTATTTGTAAAAAAAACGGAGAAATTATTGGGCAATTTAAAAAAGAAAAAGATATGCGTGTGGGGGCTTTCTTTCAAGCCTAATACTGATGATACAAGGGAGTCAGCGGCGATTGATGTTATTAAATTATTTCAAAAAAAAGGAGCAACAATTAATGCCTATGATCCGAAGGCTGATTATGAAAAACTTAAACGTGAGAAAGTGTTTAGAGATAAAATAAATTATTTTGATGACAAATATGATGCCCTGAAAGATTGTCAGGCTTTAGTGATAGCTACAGAGTGGAATGAGTTTAAAGCTGCAGACTTGACGGAAATAAAAAAACTTTTAGAAAAGCCAAATATTATTGATGGAAGAAATATATTTGATTTGGACAAAATAAATAAAAATGGTTTTAATTATATTAGTATTGGAAGATAATTTGAAATATTTTTAAATTTGCCAAAATAAGAAATGCTCGTTATATTATATTTAGGTAAAATCTGATAAATCTGTCAAAAACAAATAAATATGAATAATAGTAAAGGTGGAATATCAATAATCATCCCTGCTTATAATGAGGCTGAAAACCTGCCTTTTTTATGTGATGAAATAAAACAAGTAGTAAAAAAAATAACTGATAATTATGAAATAATAATTATCAACGATGGAAGTTCTGACGAAACTCAAGAAACAATTGAAAAGTTGTTTGAAAATGACAAAGGACATTTTAAAGGCATTCAGTTTAGGTCTAATTTTGGCAAAGCATCAGCTCTTAAGGCTGGTTTTATTCAGTCGTTAGGTAAAAT
>JARGGI010000006.1:15332-46059 GCA_029210775.1 Patescibacteria group bacterium
AAAGGCATTCAGTTTAGGTCTAATTTTGGCAAAGCATCAGCTCTTAAGGCTGGTTTTATTCAGTCGTTAGGTAAAATTGTTATAACTATGGATGCCGATTTACAAGACGATCCAAAGGAAATCCCTCATTTTCTTGCAAAAATTGAAGATGGATATGATTTGGTTTCGGGTTGGAAAAAAAATCGCAAAGACTCGTTTATAAAAAACAGTAGCTCTAAGTTTTTTAATCTTGTGACTTCTCTGTTTTCAAAGATAAAATTAAATGATTTTAATTGTGGTTTTAAGGCTTATAGAAGAGAAGTAGTAAAGGGACTTGATTTATATGGTCAACTTCATAGATATATTCCAGTAATAGTTGGAAATCAAGGATACAAAATTGCCGAAATCCCAGTTCATCACCGAAAAAGAAAATTTGGAAAATCCAAATATGGTCCTATCAGATTTCTAAATGGTTTTTTAGATTTGCTTACTGTTATGATTTTAACGAAATATTTTAGGAGGCCAGCTCATTTCTTTGGAGGTTTGGGTTCTGTGGCTTTACTAATTGGTTTTATTATTGGACTTTATATTGTTTATTTGAAATTGATCTTTGGAGATATTCAAGGAAGAACTCCTCTTTTTATTGCCGGGATTCTTCTTATAATGGTTGGGGTTCAATTAGTATCACTGGGCTTAATAGGCGAAATGTTTGTGAAAATTTCTGGCAAGGAAGATGAGAGCTTAAAGATTAAGAAAATTATAAAATCATAAATATATGAAAATATGTTTTTTTGGAACTTATGAGAATGGCTATCCCTTAAATAGTATTATAATAAAAGGGTTAAAGAAAAATGATATAAACGTTGTTGAGTGTCATGAACCGTTGTGGGAAAAATATAGAAATAAGCATGGCAATTTCATAAAATTATTTTCACTATTGAAGTTTTCGTTTGGAATTATGCTTTCATATTTAAAATTATGTTTTAAATATTCTTCAAAATGTAAGAATGTTGATGTGATTGTTGTCGGATATATAGGTCAATTAGATATTATTTTTCTTAAATTATTGACTTTGTTTAAAAAAAAGAAACCGAAAATAGTGTTTATTCCCCTAGTGTCTTTATATGACACGGCAATAATTGACAGGGGTCTTTCAAAAAAAAGTAACTTTTTTGCCAAAGTTCTTTTTTTTATTGATAAATATTCGTTTAAAATAGCTGATTTAGTTTTGTTTGATACGAATGAACATATAAATTATATATGCGATACTTTTAAATTAAATAAGGATAAATTTAAAAGGATTTGGGTCGGAGCTGATGAAGATATTTTTTATCCTATTTATAATGACAAAAAAAATAATAAGAATATATTTAAAATTTTATTTATTGGTAAATATATCCCTCTTCATGGGATTAAATATATTATTAAGGCAGCAAAACTTTTGGAAAATGAGGAAGATATAAGGTTTAAAATAATTGGAAGCGGGCAATTGAATGAAGAAATAACAAAGCTAAGAAAAGAATTAACAATTAGAAATATTGATTTTGTAGATTGGATAGACTATAATAAACTAGTAAATGAAATTAATAACACTGATGTAATTTTAGGAATATTTGGCGGAACTCAAAAGTCATTAAGGGTTATACCAAATAAAGTATTTCAATCAGTTGCATGTAAGAAGGCTGTAATTACAGGAGACACGATTGCAATTAGAGAACTATTTAAAGATAAAGAGAATATTTATCTTTGTGAGAATAGAAATCCAGAATCTCTTAAAAATGCTATATTAACATTAAAAAATGATGAGAAATTAAAAGAGAAGATAGCTTATAATAGTTATAATATATTTCAAAGGGAATTAAATACTCGTGCTATTGGAAAAGAAATTTTAAAAATAATTAATGAATTGTAAAATAAATATATTATGAAAAATTCAAGTAAAAATGATACATGGATTCCAACACCAAGATATCTATGTAGAAAAGATGTGGTCTTGGATTTTATAAAAAAGATAGGGCATGGAAAGTTTCTTGAAGTTGGTGTGGGGTCTGGAGATTTACTTTTTGACTTGGCAAAAAGAAAATATATAGGTTTTGGAGTTGATATTTCTGATGATGCCGTAAAAATGGCTCAAGAAAAGTTGAAAAATATAAATTGCTATATCAAAATAAAAAAGATTGATTTGTTTGATTTAGACGAAAATTTTGATATTGTAATTATTTTAGAAGTAATAGAACATATCAGAGATGATGAAAAAGCGCTTGAAAAAATTTATAGTTTGCTTAATAAAAACGGATATCTAATTATTTCTGCGCCAGCTCATATGAAAGAATGGAGTGTTGAAAGCGATGAATGGGCAGGACATTTTCGAAGATATGAGAAAGATGAATTGAGATTAAAATTAGAAAAATTTGGTTTTGAGGTTATTAAATTATATAATTATGGATTTCCAATTGCAAATATTGCAAAACCAATCAGAAACTATTTAATGAAAAAAGATAATTGTTCTGAAAAATATAAAAAGATGAATACAGAGAGAAGTGGGATAGACAGAAATAGTCAGAAAAAATTTTCATTTTTGATCAATAAATTTACAATGTTCCCCTTTTTGTTTTTACAGAAACTTTTTTTTGATAAGGATCTTGGTAATGGTTATGTGGTTTTAGCAAGAAAATAATATGAAGATAAAACTTGCAATTTTATATAAAATAATAATTTCAATAGCAATCACCTTTTTATTGGTGTATTTTTTATTAAATAAAATTGATTATAAGGATGTTATTTATCTATTTAAGGATGTAAATTATTATTATGTTTTTGTAAGTTTTTTATTTTATTTTATTTTAACTTATATAAGATCATTGAGAATAAAATTGCTAATTAATAATAATTTAAATATAAGAAGCTTATTCGCAGTAGTTTTAGTAAATAATTCTATTTTAAATTTATTGCCATTTAGGGTTGGTGAATTATCTCTCCCTTTGTTGTTAAAAAAATATGCTAATGTTGAAAAAAAAGAAGGGCTTTTATTACTTTTATATTTAAGAATAATTGACACAATTATTATTCTTATGTTTTCTATTATTGTCTTTATATTTTCTGAAAGTATTGTTCAATTTAAAGGTGTTTTGTATAAACCAATATTATTGTTGCTGTTTATTTTGTTTTTAGTTCTTTTTAAAATTGATAAAATATTATTATTAATAATAAAATTTATAAAAACAAATAACCATCATAATGTGTTATTAAATAACATTGCAAATTCTATAGACAAGTTATTATTAGTTTATGAATTTTATAAAAGCAAGCTAAAAGAAACTTTAGTGTTGTCGATTTTGATTTTTATAATTTTGATTTTTGTATTAGGATTTGTTCTCGGGGCATATCCGATAGATTTGAGTTATATTAATGTAATTATAATTTCTCTAATAATCATTATTATCACAAGTTTGCCTATTAATGGGATAGCTGGAATAGGAACTGTAGAGTTAGGAATTTCTTCTTTTTTAATATACTCAGGCGTGAACAAAGACCTTTCCATTAGCATTGCTTTTAATTATCACTTTATTTATTTAATGTTTATAATGTTTTTTGGAAGTTTGAGTTTTATATATTTACATTACAAAAGAAAAGATATAATTTGAAATATAATTATTTATCAAATAAAAAAGAGACCAGATTGGTCTCTTTTTTTGTATTTGATAATTTGAGTTTTAAGCTTGTAGGATAACAGTAGAAACAACGATAACCATAGCGTATGCGAGACCAGCGATTACAATACCGATTATACCATAAGAGATAGTTTTCTTTGCATTTCCAACAGCATCTTCGTTTCCTCCAGCGGTAAGATATTGAACGCCTCCGTAAATAATTACCAAGGTAGCAATAATTGAAACAAACCCTAAAATCCAGTTAGTAAGATTCATAATAGCTGCTCTGATGTCAGTTGGAACTCCTGCTGGCTTGCTTTTTGCTCCCCATGTTGAAATAACAGCTGCAAAAGTAGTATTATAGCTGAAAGCGAATGCAAAAGCAGCGATAGATAAAGCTGAAATACTTTTAATTAAATTTTTCATTTTTTTCACCCCCTTTCAATGTTAAAATAATTTATACAAATTAAAATTTTATATTTAAATTATAAATATTTATTTAAGATTTAAGTATTGTTATTACAATTACTTTTATAATAGCATACGATAGAGCTGCTATTATTAATCCAATAAATGCATATGTTATGGTTTTTTTACCAGACTCTGCTTTATTTGTATCTCCAGTTGATGTTAAATATTGTATACCGCCCCAAATAATCATCAAGGTAGAAATCATTGAAACAAATCCTAATACCCAATTTGTTAAATTTAATATTCCTGCATCAATGTCAGTCGGTACCCCACCTGGTTGAGGTGGTGCAGTCCATTTTGTAATAGCACTAGCTGAAGTTGAAAAAAATAGAAAGCAGAAAATTATAAGAAAAGTATAATTTAATTTTTTTCTTATTTTTTTATTATTTTTTGTCATGATAATTAATAATTATTTAATTGAAAATTACGGTTGTTAAGACTTTTATGATAGCGTAGGATAATCCAGATATAAACAAACCAATAAATGCATAATAAATAATTTTTTTAGAAAGTTCTGCTTTCTGTTGATCTCCCGATGATGCAACATAATTTAGTCCACCCCAAATTAACATTAAAGTTGAAAATAAGCCTGTAAAACCTAAAAACCAATTTGTCAAACCCATTATACCAACATTAATATCTGGAATAAGACCGTAACTGCTTGGTGTTACCCATTGAGCATTTACCTGATTTGTTGTAGTTAAAAATAAAACTATAAAAAACAAAAATAATAATGCTTTTGATGATTTATTCGTTTTCATTATATTATATATTATTACATTATATATTATTACATATTATCATTATATCGTCAAACAATAAATTTATGGTGTGAATATTAAATCTATTGTTGCAATGGCAGCATAGGAAAGTCCGATTACAAGAACTCCTAATATGGCGTATTTTATAATTTTTTTTGAATTTTCTGCTTTTTGTTGATCTCCCGATGATCCGACATAGTTAATTCCTCCCCAAACCAAGAATGTTACTGAAATCAAAAGTCCAAATCCTAAAATCCATCCAGTGATATTGTCTAAAACTTCAGGGATTGAAAGGGTTGGAATTCCAGGTGGCAGACAATCTGCTTTGCAACTAATCATATCTTCTCCTGGGTCGCAGTTGTCTCCATCGCCATTACTATCCCCTATAACACAAATTGCATTTGCAGTGTTTGTAGTATTTAGGTTAATAATTAGTTGCCCAAATGAAAAAACAGACAAAATTAATAAACAAAAGAACAAATTTTTTGTAGTTAATTTTTTCATATTTATTTATTTTTTATCGTTTTTTATATTTTTCAATTGCATCGTGAAGGGCACTTGCTGCCAAATTTGAGCAGTGCATTTTGACAGGTGGCAGTCCTTCAAGATTATCAGCTACGTCTTGATTGCTGATTTTTAGTGCTTCGTCAAGAGTTTTTCCTTTGGCAAGATCTGTTATCATTGAAGATGTCGCTATTGCTGCTGCACAGCCGAGAGTTTCAAATTTTATGTCCTCAATTATGTTGTTCTCTACTTTTATATAAATTTTCATCAAATCTCCACAGACAGGATTCCCCGCCTCACCCACAGCATCTGCTTTTTCTATTTTACCATAATTGTGTGGATTTGTGAAATGCTGTATAACTTTTTTTGTGTACATGTATATAATAGTTTTAAATTTGTAATATAATTATATTTTAAAGCATTAGGTCTTTATGTCAATGTTATAAAATTAATTATTTTTTAACTCCGAATATCTGTGGATAAGTGATTTGCTTGTTTTTTGAAAAATGATAAAATAATTATGGAGAGTGATAATGTATGATAATTGGAGAAAATGACTTTTTCGGAGGAAAAATAATTGGAATAATAATCAGAATATCTTTTTTTGGATTCTTAGATCCTCCATCGCGTGGCGCTGTATAATAAATTTCAGCGTCCTATTTTTTTGAACTTTATTCTTTTATTTCTTGAGAAAATACCACCCCATAAATTTTGTCTGTTTTTAATATTTCTTCAAAATGACTGTTATTTTGATTTTCTGTAATTAATTTTTGTGATTCCCATATAATTTTCCAGTCGTCAGGAACCATAATTGTTCCAAAATATGTGCTTCCTTTGCTTCCGGGTTGTTTTTGAACGAGCATACTATATTTGTCAGCGGGTTTTGTAAATGCATCGAAATCAATTTTATATGGTAATTTATACTTGTATGTGACTTTGACCGTTTCTCCAGGGCTTACATAAACCCAATTTCCAAAGACAGTTTTTCCAGATTCTTCAAAAATATGTGTTTTTGATTCTGGATCAATTTTAATTGTTTCTTCAATCCTTTTTATATCGGGATCTGTTTCAAAATTGCTATAGTCTATCGGAGCTTCATATGTTTGAGTCGTATGTCCACTTGCTTCAAGTAAAGTGCTTCCAAGAGGAACATATACTCTCATATAATCGGAATTAACTCTGTTATACCAATCATATTCACTATTTCCACCTAAGTGTTTTCTTGTGATTGATACTGTGTCTATTATTGAACCATCGCTTAAAATGGAAGCTGAATGAGTTATCTTTTCATCAATAATGGCATCAGTTTTATATCCATTAATATTTGTGTTTACAACTCTTAAATAATCACCGCTTGAATTTAGAACTTGGCCACCCCATCCCCTTCTTAATATCATATTTTCTATGTCTTCGTTTCTGTGATAGAAAATTATATGTTTTTCCTTAAGACTGTCTTCAATTGCATTAATAATTTTGAGATATTTTTGAACTTTTTCTTGTGAATCAAGATTTTCTGTATTTAATAATTTCTCAAGCATTTTGGGAGCAAGGTCTGATAAGAATTTTTTTGGTTTGTTTTCTTCTTTATTATATAGTTCTTCAACTTGAAGTTGAGCTTCAGTTAGAAAGTTTTCTTTGTTAATGGTTGCATTATATTCTGGCATTTCAATGTCTTTTGTAATTTCTAATATTTTTTCAATCACATCTGGAGTTATGGCAATTACTCCATCAACAGTTGGACCCCCTGTTTTTTCATAGAAAAGAGCAACTTTTTTTGCGCTTGTGGGAAAGTCAGAAAACCAATTCGCGTCATGCATGCTCCAAGCAGCACTGATTTTTTGTAATGGCATTGGGGGAATGACTTTTTTACTAAGCTGACCATCTGGATTAAAAATTCCATCAATTGAAAGATTTTTAATTTCTCCATTATCTATGTCCAAAATTCCATAACTTCCGATAAATCCTCCCGTGGCCCTTATTTCACTGTTATTTTGAAATAAGATTAAATATTTTTGTGGATAGTTTTTTCCGAGCATCTCTGTTATTATTTCAAAGTCTTCGGATAGGTTTTTGAAATTATTCGCCATTATAGACAATTCTTCTTTTTTTTGAGATATTGTAGATTGAAATTCTCCAGGGACATAGTTTAGATCCGCTTTGTTAATATTATTTTTTGCGCTATTAAGATTTATTGCTATGTTATTAATGTCATCTTTAAATTGAAAAATGAGATTTGCAGAAAAATTTCCTTCATCTATTTGTGAAATGTTATCAAGAAGTTTGGATGTATTTTTTCCTGCTTGTGATATATCTTCTCCTGCTTGAACAAGATCTTTTGCTGTGGACAAAGGTGTATTAATTGGCAAGTTGCTTATTATTCCAGATATTCCAAGTCCGAAGTCTTCAATTAATGTTTTTGTGTTTGAAAAATTAAGTTTTGCAGAATCAAAACTTTCTATGCTATTTTGAAAATCACGGCTTGAAGCTGATTGTCCAGCCGATTTTAGATTTTCATATGCTTGAGTGCTTATCCCAAGAATTTCTCCTTTCCTTTCAATTCCTTTTTGAATAAGTGATAACGAAAAAACTGAAAATGAAACGATTATCATTGCTATTGTAAAACAAACAAAAGATTTTTGCCATAAAAGTGAAAATTTGAAACCTTGTTTTCTATAAGATTTAGTTTCATGTGACAAAGTAGATTTTTCTATTTTTAAATATTCATTTGCGTTATATTTATTTTTTTTAAGATTGTGTTTTCTTTTCTTTGAAAAATTTTGAACAGTGTCTGCCTTTTCTTTTCCTGCGATTCTTTTGATTTCTAAAAAAACTGTTTTTTTTGTATCACTATCTTCTCTTCTCTCTTTTTTATTTTCATTAGAAAAACAGCGAAGATCAATAATTCCTTTGTTTGTGATGTCTCCCTTTTGGTAGAGAAGTTTGGATTTTTTATTTGGGATTATATCCATATGATTTTTATTTGACTTTTGTGTCTATAACGATTATGATTCTTTATAATAATTCAGGAGAGAAAAATAGTGTTTGAAATAAATATTCAGTTGGGAATTGGAATAGTAATTGGAACAGTAATAAGTTTCTATTTTTATAGAAAAAGATTTGAAAAAAGAGAAAAGGAACATAAAAATGAAATACTTGAATATTCAAGTGCTGAAATAATTATGATTGAAGAAGTTGGAGATTCCAGCAGACAATTTGATGAAGTAATTAATTAAAAAGAAAAAGATTATTTATAATTTAGTCAAGAAATTGAATATTCATTTTCTTGATTTTTTATTACAATTATTTTTATAAATTTTTAGAGTTTCTTTCCCCATTTTATTCCAGCTGTATTTTGAAATCTGGTTAAATCCTTTTTTAATAAGTTTATTATACAATTTTTTGTCATTTAAAACCAGCTTTATTTTTTTTGCCATTTCTTTAGGGTTTTTGGGGTCGAAATATATTGCAGCATCTCCTAAAATTTCCGGTAAACTTGTTGTGTTTGATGAAACTACTGGAGTTCCACATGCCATTGCTTCAAGGCCAATAAGTCCGAACCCTTCATAAAAGGATGGAATAATAAACACTTCTGCGTCGTTGTAGAATAGAGGGATATCTTTTTGATTGATAAATCCAGGTGTGATTATGTCATTTTCAAGTCCCAGTTTTTCCCATGTTTTACGCACCTCAGGATAATAGGAATCTTCTTTGCCTCCGAGAACAAGATCAAAATCAAGATTATATTTTTTTTTCAAAATTCCAAAAGCTTGAATTAGCCCCACCAGATTTTTATGATTTCTCCAAACTCCAGTATAGAAAATATAAGGTTTTATGATATTATATTTTTTTCTAAATTTTTCAATTTTATCATTATCATTTATGACTTGAAATTGTTTATCAGTTCCTTCATAGATAACTTTAACTTTATTTTCTTTTATTTTAAAGTACTTAATAATATTATTTTTTGTGTTATTGGAAACTGCTATTACCTTTGAAGCTTTTTTAACTGAGAAAAAAAATACTGTTTTAAATCCAAGTCTTCTAATTAGTGATTTCATTTTATGTCCAGGAAAAAAATATGGCGTTATATCATGAATTGTTACAATTGTTTTTTTGAAATATAGAATTGGAGAATTAAAATGCGTGAAATGCATTAAGTCTAAATTTTCTTTATATATTTGATATGGGAATAAGAGTTGCTCTTTCCAGCTATACCATCTGGAAGTAACTTTTACTTTTCTGATTCTTTCATTTGGAATTAAAAAATCATCAAACTCTTCTGGCATCAAAAAAATGACATAGTTGTTTATTCTATCTTGCTCAAAAATATATTCAAGAAGATGTCTAATATAATTTCCAATTCCTGTTTGGGCATATCCAAACATTCGTGCATCAATCCCGATTGTTTTTGATTTTGGTGTCATAAACATTTATTAACTCAAAATATATTTTAAAGTATTTTCGGCGCAAGTTTGCCATGAGAATTTATTTATTTGTTCAAATCCTCTTTTTATCATAATATTTTTTAATTTTTCATCTATTAAAACTAATTCAATTGCCGTTTTGAGTTCATCAATGTTATATGGATTGATTACAATTGCAGCATCTCCAGTCGCTTCTGGGAGAGAAGAAAAATTTGAAGTAATAACAGGAGTACCAACGGACATTGCTTCAAGTGGCGGAAACCCAAATCCTTCATAAAAAGATGGATAAACAAAAAGTTTGGCCAAACTATATATAAATGATTTGTCATTATTGTCTATAAAACCGGTAAAAATTATATCTTTTTTATATTTTGAAATTTCAACTACTTTAAAAATGTCTTTATATAACCATCCTTTTGAGCCTGCAATTACAAGTTTTAGATTTTCAATTTTTGTTCCATTATTATCTTTTAAGTTTTCAAAAGCTTGAATTAGGCTGATAATATTTTTTCGCGGTTCTAATGTTCCAAGATATAAAATATATTCTTTAGGTAGATTATATTTTTTCTTAATTCGTAAAATTTGTGATTGGTCATTGATATTTTTTGATTTATCAGCAACACCAGAATATATAACTTTTATTTTTTCAGGTTTTGCTTTATAAATTTCAATCAAATCATTTTTAGTTGAATTTGAAACAGCGATTATTTTGTCTGCTTTTTGAGCTTGTTTTTTGGGATTCATTGAAAAGTGCCAATAATTTTTTCCAATAGAATAAAATTCGGGATATCTTTCAAAACTTAGGTCGTGAAAAGTTGTTACAGTTTTGCAGTTTTTTGATATGGCTGAAGAAAATATATGAGGAGAAAAGAAAATGTCAATTCCTTTGAGCATTTTGTCAATTTTAGGATAATTTAAGAATTGGAATGAAATATCAAGCATTCTGTTTGGAATTTTATATTCTCTCAACTCGACATTAGGAAGTTTTAAAAAATCATAATCAAGTTTTGTTTTTTTATATCCATTATAAAAAAGCTTGTATTCAATATTATTGTTCAAGCTAATCATATTTGAAAGAAGATTGATTGTGTATTCTTCAATACCTGATCTTGTTCCGCGAGCAAGCATTCTAATATCTATTCCTATAATCATTATTATATATTAGTATGTTATGATTTTGTATAATTATAAAATAACTAAATTTGTTATTCTAAGTGGAGTGAAGAATTTTGAGTTTATAGTTAATTTAACAAAGGCTAAAATCTTGGATTATGTAATCTATTTTTTTAAATTATGAAAAATATCGTTTTGTAAAAACAAAAAAAATACCAATAATTAAACCTGAAAATATCCCAATAATTAAATTAATCAAGATTTTTGGTTTACTAACTATTATTATAGGGTCTTCGCTGGTCACTGAAAAAGATATTTCTTTTTCACTTTCATTTTCAATTGTTTTAATTTTTTCTTTAATTTCACTTGATATAGCCGATGAAATTTTTACAGCTTCAGCTTTATTAGTAGATATAAAATTTATTTTTATATATTGTGACGACATTTTTTTTACATTGAATGCTTTTAAATATTTTTTTATACTATTAAAATTTAAATCAACCCCCGCTTTTGCATAGACTGAATTTACAAATTCTGGACTTTTGGTCCATTCTATAATTGTGTCTGAAAGCATTTCACTGGTTTGAAGGGCATAATATCCATCATATTTAAAATTGTCTGTTTCTTGAGAATCTTTTTTATTAATAAATAATGACATCGATGTTTCATATTTCAACGGTTGTACAGATGTAAACAAAAAAGAAGAGAGACCGACTAAAACTCCAGTAATTATTATAATCTTAAAGTTTTTTTTTATGATTGTTACATATTCTTTTAATTCCATAGTTTTGTGATTTAAAAAGTTAAATGTTTTTTTAAAATTTAATTAGTCAAAAACTTATTATATTCTTCTTCAACAAATTTTTTTATTTTTTCTTTAAAAAATTCTTTATCAAATTTTTTAGCATGCTGTCTTATTTTTTGAGAATTAAATTTTTTTGAATCAAAATTTTTGACGATCTCTATTATTGATTCCGGGGTTTGTTTGTTAAAAAATATTCCGGTCTCATTTTCAACTACTGATTCCATAGCTCCACCTCCTCGAAAAGCAATAACAGGTCTGCCAGAGGCCATTGCTTCAAGTGGAGTTATGCCAAAATCTTCTTCTGGAGGAAAGAGAAAAGCTTTACATCTTGAATAATAGTGGCTAATTTTGTCATCGTCAAGATATCCAAGAAATTCAATATTTTTTTTGGCATTTTTTTTCAATTTTTCCATTTCAGGTCCTTTTCCAATAATTTTTAAAGGAAGACCAAGTTTGTTGAATGCCTCAATAACAATGTCAAAGCGTTTGTAGGGGAGCGCTCTTCCAATCATAAGATAGTAATTTTCAATATTCTCAGAAATATAGAATTTTTTTGTATTTACAGGAGGATTAATAACAAAAGCTTGTTTGTTATAATATTTTTTAATTCTGCTTGATACGAATTCGGAATTAGCAATGTAAATGTCAGGTCTATCTGCTGAAATTTTGTCCCATAATCTGATGTAATTCATCGCAAAAGGAACAACTTTTTTTGTGATTTTTGAATATTTAAATTCTCGCAAATATTTGTGGCAATCGTCCCAAGCATATCTCATTGGTGTGTGGCAATAAGTTATATGAAGAGTTTTTGGCATTGTTATTACTCCTTTTGCATAGCTGTTTGAATCTGAAAGAACAATATCAAACTCAGAAAGATCAAATTGTTCAATTGCCATTGGCATGAGAATTGGAAAGAGTCTATGGTGTGATCCAATAAAAGGTATTTTTTGCAAAAATGAAGTTTTGATTTTTCTGTCAGAAAAAGCTCCGTTCATTAGTTTTTTGTCATAAACCATTGTAAAAACAGGAGCTTTGGGAAATATTTCTGTGAATGTTTTCAGAACCCTTTCTGCTCCTCCATATTGAACGAGATAATCATGAATTAGGGCGATTTTCATTTTGGGTTTTTATATATTAAATCATCATACACCTTTTCAATTTATGGATATATTTCTTTAGCTTTTTGATTTGTTGATCATATTTTTAAAGTATAAGATAAGAACACAGTTTTGTCATTGTGGGCGACAAGAGATCATAATAATTCTGAATATATACATAAAAACTGTAATTTTTAGTCATGTGAAACTGAACTTGGGATTCTATTGATTTCAGTTTAGAATGAGAAAAAATATTGTTTATGATTTAAGGTTACTTATTATTATTTTATTTGTGCGTCCAATTCTTGATTCACAAGTTTATCGGCAAGCTTGTTTTTTTCTCTTGGTATATGAAAAAACTTTACAGAATTGAATTCAGAAATTAAATTATTTACTTTTATAAATAAAGGCTTTAGTCCTTCATTTTTCATTTTATATTCTCTGTTTAGTTGTTTGACAACAAGTTCGCTGTCAAGAAAACAGTCTATATTAACTTTTGTTTGTTTTGATTTGTTAATTTCTTTTACTTTTTCAAGCACTAAAATCAGGGCTTCATATTCTGCTTGGTTATTTGTGGCTTTCCCGATATATTTTGAAGATTTAAGAATGATTTTTCCGGCTTCGTTTTTGATGACAGCTCCGCAGGCAGCTGGTCCTGGATTTCCTCTTGATCCCCCATCTGTAAAAATGATTAATTTAGACATAATTAAATTATTATATTTTTTTTAAATGTTTTTAAAGTGGTTTATTTTAATTTTCAGTTTTTAAAGATTCAATTTTTACAACGGCATTGTCTACTTCTGTTAGTAAATTTTCTTCGTCCAAGTTTATATTATCAATCATTTCTGTTAGAATTATATCAATTTGGTCGTCAAATTTGTTATAATTTAGAGAACTTTCAATTTGAGATGCAAAAACACTTGTTTTGTCATTTGCTTTGATTTGTTCTTCAATTAAGTCTTTTCTTGATGCAATTTTGTTTGTTAAATCAAGATATTTTTTCGAATTCTCTTTTTCAATGGCAAAACTTAGAAAACTCCATGATATTTTTTTACAATCTATTTCATTTGCAAATTCAATTGGTTCAACTTTACAGTTATTGCGATTTGAGACGACTGGAATCCATGTATTAGAAAAATTTATTGGTGTTGAATTTTCAAGTTGAGGCATTTTTGCTATATCATAATTTAAATTAGAATTTAATACTATTAAATTATTTATGTGATATTCATAGCCAATCATCATTGCGGCCTTTCCTTGTGTGAAAGTTTTGATTGAATTTTCCCAATTTGAGTCCCATGAATAAATTTCCTTTTTGGGATTTGAAAATTCTGTGTAAAATTCAATGGCATTTTTTCCAGGATTTCTTTTTTCAATTCCATCAATTGTATTCACTTCTATCTCTTTGTTTATATCTATTGCTTTGTTTTCATCTATGATCTTCCCTCCTCCTTGTATAATTAGGAGCGACAGGATGTCGGAAGACCGATTTATGTTTGATCCTGCTCCAAAAATTGCGCCAGATTGTGTTATGTGACCTTTTTTGTTTATGGTTGTAAGTTTTTTTGTGTATTTTTTAAAATCTTTCCATGTACTTGGAGGAGAAGTTAGATTTGCTTTTTTAAACAAGTCTTTATTGTAATATAAAGCGAGAGAATCTGAATTTAATGGCATTCCATATAATTGATTTTTATAAACCACATCCATAATAATTCTTGTTGGAAATATATCGGGTATATCACTATAGCTTAAAAAATCATATTCTTCTTTATATGCTTCATTATTTTCAAGCGGTTCAAGTTGGTTGAGATATTTTTCAAACCAGTTATTATTTATCATAAAAATATTGGGGCCATTCTTTTTATTTGTTGATTCGGCAATTTCATTTTCATATGAATTGTAATTTTTTTTTGTATAGTTAATGATAATATTTATTTTCTGTCCATTTAAATTATATGTTTTGTTTTTAAATTTGTCGGTTATTTTCTGCCAATCGTCTGAGTTATCCCAGATCCCCCAAAATTCAAGTGTTACTACGATTGGCTCATTATTCACAATGTGAGAATATGGCGTCTTAAATTTTGGATATGACTTAACTAAAACATATCCCGTAATGGAGAAAAAAAATATTAATAAAATAATTGAAAGTGAGGATTTCAGAGACATTGTAAAAATTTATTTTTATTTTGTTATTTATATTTTATCTTATTTTTGCAAAACTTTCCAGCTCAATAAAAATGCACCGACACAAATTGCAACATCTGCAATATTAAAAGATAATAAATTTAAAATGGTGATATAATCTACGATATATCCGTAAAAAATCATATCAAATAAATTGCTAATAATCCCAGTTATCAAAAGAAAAAAAGCTATTTTATTATTGCCGACACTATTTATAATAACATTTTTTTTCAAATATAAAATAATGGCAAAGAAAAATAGGAATAAAACATATTGAGTGGAAGTTAGTCCGATTAATGAATTATAATTGCTATATGTTTCAATTTCGATTATTCTTCTGAGCGAAGCGATTTTTATGAATTGGTCAAAAAATAAAACAGCAAGTGAGATGATCAAATATTTTGAATCTTGCTGTTTATTTTGAATTAAAAAAGTCATTAATAGAGATTATTTTTTCTTTTCACTACATTTTATACATAAATTTGCTTCTGGCATAATTTCTAATCTTTTGGGATTTATTTGATTTCCACAGGAAGAGCAAATGCCATAAGTATTTTCAGATGTTTTTTTTAAGGCTCCTTCAATATTTTTTAGTTCATTTTCAAGATCATGTTCAACGGAAAGTTTGCTTTCATAGTCGGATACTTCAATTGCATTTTCGTCTTGATGATCTCCAAGTTTTGGAAAATCAGTTTTGAAGTCATCTTTAATTTTCAAATTTTTTTTGGCAAACTTTTGCAATTGAGAGGTTATAAATTTTTTCTTAGCAATTAATGTATTCTTGATTTTATTTATTTTTTTATTATTCTTTTTGTTCATGTTTTTTAAAATTAAGATTTATCTCATATAAAAAATACAGTTCGACTGTATTTATAGTTTAGCATTAATTAGCTATTTAATCAATATGTTTAAATTGTAAGTGCTATCTCTGTCAACTGACAAGCAGTTAATATTTGTTGAAAATATTATCCTTTATATAATGTTCATTTTTTTGATTTTGCTCTATCTACATTATATGTTCCTTTTAATAGTTAATCGATTTTTTGAAAATTAGGCAGTTTAAAAGGCCAATAACGCCCTAATATAGATTATATGGCTCATGGCCCTTTAACAATCTTTATTTAGGTCATTTTCCCAAACAGGGTGAGTATTTGAGAGGAGCACTTTGTGTGAGTATTTAAATACTATTTAATAGCGTTCAAATACACACACAAGTGCCACTAATGATCATTTATAAACAAAGATCGTGTTAATTCTTTATTTTTAAAGAATTTTATATCTCTAACCATTTTGACGTTTTTCCTTATTGTATTTTTTTATTTGTTTTATTTTTTATTTTTTATTTTTTTTAAATTTTGTCGGTAAAACGCTTTAAACAGCAAAGAGAAGACTGAGCATAAGCTCTGAGTTAAGTTCAATCTTCTCTCAGTGTTTGTTGTAATGGCTTGAGATTTAGTTTTTAATGTTCAAACTTAACTTATATATAAAGTATAGCATTTAAATATACTTAAGTCAAGGGTTAGCGTTTCATAACTAAAATAAGCTATATATTGTGATTTAAGAAACAAAAAAACAACTCTCCTTTTGTGTATTATGAGAGTTGTTTCTTCTAACTTGTCAACAAGTTATCCACAGTTATGTTACTTTTTTACTTTTTTGGTAGTTTTTACTGTCTTCTTTGTCTTTGTAGGTGATTTCTTCTTTTCTGCTACTTTCTTTTCTTTTACTTTTTTTTCAACCTTTTTTTCAATTTTCTTTTCTTTTACTTCCTTGTCTTCTTTTGCAGTTTTTTCTATTTTTTCAATAATATCCGTTTCTTTTTTTTCAACTTTTTTTTCTAAACATGGTCTCAGGCCCAATCTGTGATCAATAGGTTCAATTGAAATGATTTCGAATTCATATGAATTTCCAGCTTCCAAGGCATCAATTCCGCTTTCTTCAGACAATTTTGAGATATGAGCAAGACCGTGTATATCTTTATCAAGCTGAACAAATACACCAAAAGGGTTTATTTTCGTGACTTCACCGAGCACTCTTTGTCCTATCTTGTATTTCTCGCTTACTTCTTGCCATGGATCTTTCTCAAGAGCTTTGATACTAAGTGAAATTCGTGAATCATCAATTCCAATAATCTTACATTTAACTTTTTGTCCAACATTAAACAATTTTCGCGGGTCATCAATGAGTTTCCATGCTAATTCGGAGATATGAACAAGTCCTTCAAGATTTTCACTAAACTTTACAAAGGCACCAAAATCCACTATTCCACTAATTTCACCTTCAACAATATTACCAACTTCTAATTGTGAAACTTTTGCTTTTTCCTCTTCAGTTTTAGTGGCTTTTTCGCTTACAACTAGCTTTCCTTCATCTTTATCGAGACCTATTATTCTAACTCTAATATCTTTGTTAACGAGTTGCATTAGCAGTGATAGAATCTTGTTTTTATCGCCGTCCCCGACTCTTGGATAATTGTCAGAAGAGAGCTGGGAAGCTGGAAGAAATCCTATGACTCCGTTAATTTTTACCATAAGACCACCCTTGTTTGCTTCTAAGACCTTTGTTGTAATAATTTCTTTGCTTTCTAACTTTTCTTCAAGCTCTTTCCAAACCATTTCAAGGCTTGTTTGTTTTAGAGACATTTCAACATAACCATCATCATTTTCAAGATCTGTTATCGTTGCAGAAATTGGGCTTCCTGGTTTTAGGTTTTTAAACATATTTAATCCGCTAAATTTTCCATAACCATAAATAGCCCCAGTTCCGATTGGTCCAAGGTCAATATAGATAATATTGCTTCCCATTTCTATCACATTCCCCTCAATTATGTCACCAATATTAGGCAATTTTGGGGCACTCTTGTCATTTAACAAAGTTTCCATTTCTGATACTTTGTTTGTTGATTTGATAGAATCTATCATTTTATTATTTCCTTTCTTTTTGAGATTTTTAGTCTATTCTAAATAAAAACAGTCATTATCAAAATAACTGGATTTTCGATAGACTAAATGTAATAAAAGTATAATCTATTATTTTTATATTGTCAAAGGGTCCGTTTTGTGCTAATATTCTACTGTAATTCAGATGTAATTTTAACGCATTTTTAATTTAATAATAACTCTAATATGAATATAGTATGGTATGGTCAAAGCTGTTTCAAGTTGCAATGTAAAGATACTGTTTTAGTAACAGATCCTTTTGATAAAAAAATTGGTTTAAAACCTCCTTATGGGGCAGCTGATATTGTTACAATAAGTCATGATCATTATGATCATAATAATTTTGAAGCTCTAAAAAATAATCCTTTTGTAGTTGATGGAGAGGGAGAATTTGAAATTAAAAAAATATCAATCAGAGGTATAAATTCTTTTCACGATAATAGCGAAGGAAAAGAAAGAGGAAATAATACAATATATATTATTGAAATGGAAGATTTAAAAATTTGTCATTTGGGAGATTTTGGACAAGAAGGATTTTTGAATGGACAATTAGAAAAAATAGGTCATGTTGATATTCTTTTTGTTCCAGTTGGAGGAACTTTTACTATTGACTGGAAATTGGCAAGTTCAATTGTAAATCAAATTGAGCCGAGAATAGTAATCCCTATGCATTATAAAGTTGCAGGAATAAAAGGAGATTTGTTGAAATTAGACAAAGTAGATAGTTTTTGTAAGGAATATGGAGTGTCTGAAAAAGATGCTGTTGATAAATTTAGCATAAAGAAAAAGGATTTGCCACAAGAAGAAACAAAAGCTGTTATAATGAAAATTTCTGGTTCTGTGTAATGATGTTTGTGAGAAAAGCTATTTACAATATAACAATAACCGCAAATGAGAAAATTTTTAAATGATTATTTATCCGAAATTCAAAATAAATCAGAAAAAACCAAACTAAGAATCATATGGTTTTTAGTTGTTTTTTGTGTCATAGTTATGATAGGAGTTTGGATTGTTATTTTTCAAGTAAATAAAAAAAATGTAAATAGAAATTCCAATTTTCAATTTCCTCCTGTTCCCAATTTTCAAGAAGAATTTAACAATATAAATATGGTTGTTGATGAATTCAAAACATTGACAGATGGTTTATATTCCGAAGAAGAAAAGATGAAAATTGTTAAGATTGTTGAAAAATATATTCAAAAAAATAATCTTTTGACAGAGAAAGAAATTGAAAATCTGAAATTTCAAAGTATTGAAAAAAAGGAAGACGGATGGATCGTAAAATATGTTCAATATCATAATGACATTGCAGTTAATGAAGGTGAGAATATTTTTGTTGTTGACACTGAAAAAGGAGAGGTGATAAAATTTAGTTTAAATTTTGACTCAGATATCAATATTGATTCAGAGCCAAGTATTACAGAAGAAGAAGCGTTTAATATTGTTTCAGGAGAACTCGATGATGAGAGTCTTATGCTTCAAAATATACAGTTGGTGATTTATAAGGAACAGAAAAATAATTCAACTGATTATTATCTGGTTTGGAAAATTGATGTGTTTTCTGCTTTTTTTGAAAAGAATTATTATTATTTTATTAATGCTCACAATGGTAATATTATTTCATTTCATAGTTAAGAAAACACGAATTTAGTTATTGCTATTATTTAATTTAGAATAATTTTATTATTTATGAAAAAAGAAGAAGGGAAAGAAAAAAAAATTGAAGAAAAGAATATTGGAAAAATTGATAATAAACCAATTATTGAAGAAATGGAAGAATGCTATCTTGATTATGCGATGAGCGTTATTGTTTCTCGTGCACTGCCAGATGTTCGTGATGGACTTAAACCAGTTCACCGAAGAATTCTTTATGCGATGCATGATCTTGGTCTCAGACCTCAAGCGAAATTTCGAAAATCTGCAACCGTTGTTGGAGAAGTTCTTGGAAAATATCACCCACATGGAGATGTGGCAGTTTATGATTCAATGGTTCGTATGGCACAGGATTTTTCAATGAGATATCCATTAGTAAATGGTCAGGGAAACTTTGGTTCAATGGACGGTGATAGTGCTGCTGCTATGAGATATACAGAAGCAAAATTAAAGCCCATCTCTGAGGAATTGCTTGCTGATATTGATAAAAATACAGTTGATTTTACGGATAATTATGACAAGAGCAGAAAAGAGCCAGCAGTTTTACCTGCCAGAATTCCACAATTATTATTAAATGGTGCGATGGGAATTGCAGTTGGAATGGCAACTAATATTCCACCACACAATCTTGAAGAAATAATAGGAGCAACTATTCATTTGATAGATAATCCTGATGCAACAATTGAAGATTTATTGAAGTTTGTAAAAGGTCCTGATTTTCCAACGGGAGGTTTGATTTATGGTCAGAAGGACATCGTAAACGCTTATTCGACCGGAAGAGGTAAAATTGATGTGCGGGCAAAAGTTGATATCGTAGAAAATAAAAAGGGTAAATTTCAGATCATTGTTTCTGAAATGATTTATCAGGTTAATAAAGCTAATTTAATTGAAAAAATAGCTGAACTTGTTAAAATGAAAAAACTCGAGGGAATAAGAGATCTTCGTGATGAGTCTGACAGAGATGGAGTAAGGGTTGTAATAGATTTGAAAAACGATGCCTATCCAAAGAAAATTTTGAATAGACTCTATAAGCTTACTGATCTACAGAAAGCTTTTCATTTTAATATGCTGGCGCTTGTTGACGGAATTCAACCTAGGGTTTTGAATTTAAAAATGATTCTTGAATATTATATAATTCATCGCGAAGAGGTTGTTAAAAGAAGAACGCAGTTTGAATTAGACCGAGCAAAAGAAAGAGCGCACATTTTAGAGGGTTTGAATATTGCACTTGATAATATTGATGCTGTAATTAAGACAATTAAAAAAGCCTCGACAAAAGAAATAGCTCATAATGATTTGATGAAAAAATTCAAGTTGAGCGACAGACAAGCAAGAGCTATTTTGGAAATGAAACTCCAGACGCTTGCTGGATTGGAAGTAAAAAAAATTAAAGATGAACTTGAGGAAAAAAGAAAATTAATAAAGCAATTAGAAGCAATTCTTAAAAGTAAGATAAAAATTAGAGAAATTATCAAAGAAGAATTGGGAGATGCCAGTAAAAGATATGGGAATGGAAGAAGAACAAAGATTTATAGAAATGCTATTGGAGAATTTTCTCAGGAAGATTTAATTCCAAGCGAAGATGTAATTATAAGTCTTACAAGAGAGGGTTATATAAAAAGAATGGATTCTCAAACATATCATGTTCAGCATCGAGGAGGAAAGGGTGTTATGGGAGCATCAATGAAAGAAGAAGATGTTATTGAACATTTTTTTATAACTAACACTCATAATAATCTGCTTTTCTTTACAAATTTTGGTAGAGTTTTTCAAACTAGAGCTTATGAAATTCCACAAAGCACTAGAACGGCTAAGGGTCAAGCACTTGTAAATTTCCTTCAACTCTCTTCAGAAGAAACTGTTACAGCAGTTATATCAATTGACAAAAAAGATAACACACAGTTTCTTGTAATGGCGACAAAAAATGGTATAATAAAGAAAACAAGTATAGAAGAATTTGCAAATGTGAGAAGGTCTGGACTTATTGCAATCAAATTAAAAAAAGGAGATGAATTGAGATGGGTCAGATCAAGTAATGGGAATAATAATATTTTTATAGCATCATCTTCTGGTCAGGCAATTAGATTTAAGGAAAAAGATATAAGATCAATGGGAAGATCTGCTTCTGGAGTAAATGCTATTAGGCTCAAAGCAACAAGCAAGGTTATAGGTATGGATGTTATAAGAGATCTAAAAAAAGAAAAGACTTTCATATTAACCGTATCTGAAAACGGGTTTGGAAAATTAAGTGAATTGAAATTCTATAAAGTTCAGCATAGAGGTGGTAGTGGGATTAAAACTGCAATAATAAATTCAAAAACAGGTTTATTAGTGAAATCACAAGTGATAAATGAAAATCAATTAGGCGAAGATTTGTTAATTATTTCTCGAAAAGGACAAGTAATAAGAATACCTTTTTCTAATATTGCGAAATCAGGAAGGGCTACTCAAGGAGTAAGAATTATGAGATTAGCAAGTGGAGATAAAATTTCTTCAATGGCAAATTTATAATAAGATCAAAATTTAAATTATCATTATAATAATACTTATAATCAATTTATAGTTAAAAATATATGGATTATAACCAAAATAATGCAGACATTATTAATGAGGTTGGAAGTGGTGGATTTATGAATCCAGATGCCATTATAAAAGAAATTAACATTAAAAGTGGAATGTTTGTCGCTGACTTTGGATGCGGTGCGGGATATTTTTCAATTCCTGTTGCAAAATTAGTAACCAATAGCGGCAAGGTTTATGCGGTAGATGTTTTAAGTAGTTCTCTTGAGCTTGTTTCAAGTAAAGCAAAATTATACGGATTATTAAATGTTGAGACTATTCGTGGTAATGTTGAAGTGATTGGAGGTTCAAAAATAGAAGATAATTCTGTTGATGTTGTTATTCTTGCAAACATATTGTTTCAATGTAGTGATTATAATTCACTATTAGGAGAATCAAAAAGAATTTTAAAAGATAATGGAAATATTGTTATTATTGATTGGATTCCTGATAAAGTTCCGATTGGTCCAAGATTTGAGCATTGTGTCAGTCAGGAAGACTTGGAAAAAATCTCTATTAAAAACGGCTTGAAGATTATAAAAAAATTGAACGCAGGAAGCCGTCATTATGGAATGATATTTTCTGTAGTTAAATAAAAATATATTTATAAATAGTAAAATGTAATTGTTAAAAAATATAAATAATTAATAATTATAAAAAATGAAAAAAAGACAAATAATTATATATCTTATAGCAATTGTTTTGATTATTGTGTCTTTTATTTTATTATATATTTTTGGACGCAGAGAGTCTATTGATCCACCTCCAAGAGTAATATTAAAAGTCGTTGGTCCTGAATGGGAGAGGAAAGCAGATTGGAAAGAAATCGAAGCTAAGTTTAATGCATACAAAGCTAAGTCGGAAAATGGTTATTTGGATGTTAGTATTGAATTTGTTTCTGTATCTGAAATTGATTATAAAAATTCAATAAAAGAAATGCAGTATAACGGCAAGGGACCAAACATATTTATGATATTAAATAATTGGGCTCCAGAATATTTTGATAAGGTTTTGCCTGTGCCAAAAGAAATGATGAGCGTAGATCAATTTGAGAGAACATTTGCTCGTGTTGCTGCGGATGACCTTATTGATGGAAAAGGAAATATATATTCTTTACCTTTATATATTGATACTTTAGCTTTATATTATAATGAGGATCGTCTTTTTAATGAACACTATAGCAGGGCTCCACAAACATGGGATGAATTTAAGGATTATGTTGAAAAATTGACGGTTTTTGAAAAAGAAGATAGTAATAGTGCCATTAATAATTCAATTTATACAGGTGGTGTGTTATCTAATAATGTTAAGAAGATTGATATTGCTGGAGCTGCATTTGGAGGGGGCAGTAATGTAAACAGAAGTCAAGACATTCTTATGCTATTAGTTATGCAAAATAATACAGGAAGAGATTTATTAAATATTATTTCTTTTAATAATCCAGGAAGTCTTGCGGCCGTAAAATATTATACGGATTTTACGGATCCACTAAAAAGATTCTATACATGGAATGAGGATAAGATGTTTTCAATAGATGCATTTACTCAAAGAAAAGCGGCAATGATGGTTAACTATTCATTTCATTATAATAATGTTGTTAATAAAACTGGAGGAAAATTAAAATTTAAAGTAGCTCCAATTCCTCAAGTTGATAAAAATTATGAAGTTAATTTTGCAAGTTATTGGACACCTGTTGTTCCTAAAATAGCTCCGTGTAAAACGGCAGTTAAAATGGATTGTTATGAACTTGCAATGGAATTTTTAAATTTTGCTGCGAAAAAAGAAAATGTAAAACTCTATTTAGATTCTACAAATAGAGCTGCTGCTAATTTAGAACTTGCAAAAGAGCAAGCTACTGATTTTTCTGATTATAGAAGCATATTTGCAAGTCAGGTTTTCACTGCAAAAAGCTGGCATCATCCTGATGATAAAAAAACTGATAAATATTTAATTGATATGATAGATTCGATTGTCACGCAAGATAAAGAAAAAAAGGTAAAAATATCTAATGCGATGTTGAATGTTATAAACAAGATTAACGAATTAAATTAAAATCTATTATTATAAAACAGTCTGTAAAAGGCTGTTTTTTTATTTCTTGAATAGTTGTTTTCGGTTTCAAATAAGTCATTTATTGTGCGTTTAATATTGTGTAAATACCTTTGAATTACGAAATTCAATATATTTGTCACCCTGAGCCTGCCCGTCGTCAGACAGGCTTGTCGAAGGGTAAAAAACGCTCTAAACTTTTACCATAGTTAAACAAAAGCTCACTATGACAAATTTATATATTTCGTAATTTAAAGGAATTTAGATTCAAGATTGCAAACCATTCCTCCTTTCAATGACAAACATAAGTCATTGCGAGTGAAGCGTGGCAATCCCGAAATTAGTTTCAT
This sequence comes from Patescibacteria group bacterium, assembly GCA_029210775.1. GTDB lineage: Bacteria > Patescibacteriota > Minisyncoccia > JAHIHE01 > JAGLIN01 > JARGGI01. The sequence goes on from JARGGI010000006.1 coordinate 39,871, forward strand.
AAAACTGTAATATATCGTTTTGTAATTCAAAGGATTTATATACTGTGCTTTAAAAGATATTGCCAAATATAATAACAAAAAAACCTGCAAATACAGGAAATATAATATAGTTTTTATATATTATGAGTTGTGGGTTTGTTATTTGTGGGCCATCCTGGACTTGAACCAGGGACTTCGACCTTATAAGGATCGCGCTCTAACCAACTGAGCTAATGGCCCATAATCATTTAAATATTTTAACATAAAAAAAATATATGTAAAGATAATATATAAAAGAAATGTTTATTTATATAAATTAAGAAGAAATTCAATCAACAAATAACATTCCAATCTCCTCCAAGCGGATCAAGATAGCCCCAAGCGCTTAAAACAAAATCAATAATAAGCCACGCTAAAAACATTACCAAAAATCCAATTATAATCCATTTTAGCGATGTTTTTGCAAGATTTGTTCTTTCAGGATCTCCACTTGAAAGAACAAATAAGAAGCCAGTTATAATGATTGCAAGCACTGCGATGACAGATGCGATTTGAATTAGGAAATTCATTCCTTGACTGAGAAGCATTACTCCATGACAAAATTCGCAAGGCGCTGAATCATCCCATGATGTTTCTGGGTCATCACCCATTCTCCCACATGGAACAAGTCCACCACATAAATTTGCAAGTGGCATGCAGCTTCCTGTGATGCATTTTCCGGGTCTGCATTCGTCTCCTGAGTCACATTCTTTTTGATCGCAGACTGGATCAGAACAATCTATAAAGCCATTGCAATCATTATCAGTTTTATCACCACAAATTTCTGGACCTGTTTGTGTACAGCAATCTAATAAATCACAGTCTTGATCAATTCCATCACCACAAATTTCTGTTGCTCCTGGGTTAATTGTTATATTAGTTTCGTCACAGTCGTTTCCGCCACAAGCTAAATCTAAATAACCATCCCCATCAATATCTGTGCAACCAAGAAATGGTTGACAATTTATATCACATGCCGTTCCTCCGGCTTGTAATTCGTCGCACAATGGGTCTGTCCCTAGACAGGCAGATTCGCAAAATCCATTAGCCTTGCTAATACCAGTGGCATTTACAGAATATGAAGAAGAGCCTATTACGTAATTTCCATCGCTATCACCTGCTACACTACTTTCAATATTTCCAGCACAAACAACGCATTTTTTGTCAGAATTATCCCAAACGCCTTCCACTGTGTTCGCACAGGTATCTAATCCTTCTGTCGTTACAACACATCTTGCTCCATTTGTTGTTGAATCTTCTATAACAGATCCGCTAACATATGTATTGCAGAGATTTTCTGAGCAATAGCTCCAGCTTTCTGCTGATACGCATCCTCCAAAGTTAACATTATTTAAGCCATCTATTGTACATGTACTATCACTAGCAAGGCTTGTCCCTTTTATGCATGCATGACCAGTTTCACTGCAAGTATCAATAAAGGTATTGGTGCCACAAAGAAAACCTGTGAAACCATAAGTTCTACATCCACACGCTGACGCTTCCTTTGTCTTTGTAAAACTCCCGCCTACAAGCACAAGCATAAAAATGAGAACAAAAAATTTTCTATTATTTATTTTTTTTATTATATTCATCACCGTTATATTTATTAAAATAATGGTCGTTATAACTAATTATAAATATTATTGTAATTAGGATTTGTTGATTTTTATTTTCGTTTTTATTATAAAAAAATTCCACGACTAATTATTACAGTAGCGGTTTTTTTTGTATAAATTTATTTTAAGAATATAATCAGCAGTTTATTGTATACCATTCACCGCCAATAGGATCAATATAGCCGAATAGAACTAATATTGAATCTACAATTGCCCAAGCGATAAAGACGATTACAAAACCTATGAGAACATATTTTATCATAGTTTTTGCTTTTTCTATAGTTTGTTGATTTCCCACGGCAAACATATATAAAAACCCGCCAAATACAATAGCTATAAGTGCTGCTACAGCAGAAATTTTGAGAAGAAATTGAATAATCAATTGACTCATTAGAATCATTGAACAGAGATTGCAGGGTTCTGTTTCTGTCCATCCGGTATCTGGGTCATCACAACTTTTTCCACAAGGAATCAGTCCTCCACTTCCTGAAACAGAACAAGTTGCAGGATTACAGTCTGGGTCGGCAGGAAGACCTTCTGCGATACAAGTAGGTCTGCATCCATCACCACTAGCACATGTTGGAGCTGCATTTGCATTATTTGTTTGTGTGATTAGTGGTAAGGCAATGAATAAAACTAAAAGGAAAGTTAAAAGAAATTTACTTATTTTTTTCATTAAAAATTTCATTGTAAAAACTTATTATAAAATATGGTTGTGAATATTATTTTTGATCTATGTAATATTTTACATATTTAGCACCGTCATAACAACCTCTAACAGTGAGAATGATAGAAGCGCTATTCCAAGACCGATTATTGCTCCAGTGAGTATCTTTTTGGCCGAAGTAATTTTTTCTTCAGCGCCTGCGGCGGTTATATACATAATTCCAGCTATTATAATTAAAAGTAATGCTACAGATCCTATAATACCCAAGATATAGCCAATCATTTTTTCTCCACCTTGAACAAGAGTTTCCACTGTGCTTCGAGCAGGATTACAAAAATAGGCAGCATTTGGGTCGCAACCAGAAGTGCATACGCCTGCCACTAAATTTAGACCTGAACAACAAAAAGCGGGATTTGTGGAAACCGTTCCTTCAGAGATACAAGCTTGACAATTGCCACTATCGTTACAGATGTCGGTTCCTCCGCAATCGGCGTTTGTCAAACATTCAACGCACTTACCACTGTCACAGAATTTTATTCCACCACAAGAAGATCCGTTTGGACAGTCTACAGTATCAAAACAATCAGCTATACCATCGCAATCATTATCTATTCCGTCGTTGCAAACTTCTGGAACAGGGACACATGTAGGTATTGGTGGTCCTGCGGGACCACATTCACAATTACAAGCTTGGTATGGAGTAAAACAGGATCCACAGGCACCACTACAACTTACATTACATGAACTACCACAATTTTGCCATACTCCAACACATCCAGGTCCAGCACCATTTAATGATGCGCAGGTATCTATAATAGTAGGAAAACCAGAACATGCATCTGAATAATCAGGATTTCCAGATGTATCGCATAACCAATTACCTGAGGCTACTGTTACCATTGTGCTTGCAGAACCACTATCAACATTAATTCCATCAGAGGCATCTGTTGCATTGATTGTTGCTATAGTATTTCCTGCTGGTGCGTTTGTATAAGTAACTGTGCATTCTCCAGAAGCGTTTGTAACGCAACTGGCCGCTGATACATTTCCTATTCCTGCTGTTACTGAAATTCCATTTACCGTCGCTCCAGAAATATTTGATCCACCTTTTGTAACTTTAAAAGTTATAATTGAAGTTAATCCAGCTGATATTGTAGTAGGATTGGCTGTTGCTGTAAGAGTTAAATTCAATGGATCAACGCATGCCCCTGCGACACAAGTTTTTCCTGACGCAGTACAATTATCCCAAGTCATGCCTCCTGCTGCTCCTGTACACGCATATTGGCGACCATTATATGTATAACAGGTTGCAAAAGCATCATCACATCTTTTCCATGTAGTTTCACATACAATTTCATTTTGAAAACTATAATTTCTTCCATATCCAATTGTTCCTGAAAGTAATTCGCAATCTCCCGAAGAACATTTGTCAGTCCAAAATACACCATAATTTTGACTAAGAACATCTCCTGCTCCAGACTCAGATTCTGTTAAAGTGCATCTATCACCGCATGGATCAAGACCAGACCAATCTTTTTTACAAGCTGAATTGGATCCTCCGCAACAGTTGATTCTTCCAAGTCCAGTGTCAGCATTCAAACTATTTCCTTTGCCAAGTATATTTTGGTTAACTGCCCATGTTATATATTCATCACTACAATAGCCGGTATTATCTTGTTCTGTTAATAGTATAGCGCATTCATATGTTGTTGCACCTGGAGAATAAGAAGTAGCAGTTATGTCAAAAGTGCTTGCTGTTCCTGTGGATGATTTTCCTTCAAAAATTTCTGCGTCTCCGATATCCAATTTAACTTTAATATAATTTCCAAGATCTGTAGCTGCCTTTACTTCGTTATTCGTTATAGTAAATGATAATGAAATTACAGTCAAAAACAACATTATTTTTAATATTTTCATAATTTTATTTTATCGATTGAGAACTAAATATATTATAGACGATTTTTGTTTTTTAGCAAAATTAATAAATATTATTATATTTAGCATCACATATTTACCATTTTCCCTTTAATTTTTTAAATTATTATTTAAGCTTATCATATGTAAAAAATTTTTATAAAAAAAGAGGAGAAGTTTTTGCTTCTCTCTCATTAGCTTGTTATTCTAATATATTTCTCTAAGGAAATAAATCCCCAATTTCCAGGACTTCCTATAACTCCACGCTTGTCCGGAAATGACATTGAAATTGCAATGTCTTGAGAAACTTCCATTCGCTCATTTGGTCCTATAATTACGCTGTGACCAAATCCATCTACAGGTCTGTCAAGTGTTAATAAGACAAACTCATCATTATTATTGGTTATCAGATAACCAATAATCGTTTTTTCAATTCCTATTCCCAAGTCGGCAGGAGGAAGAGTTTCTAATTTTGGATACCCAAACTGATTATCCACAAACTCTATTGTGCCAGATGTGGCGAATGGCACAAAGTCCGTTTCTTCTTCCGTTACTGTTTTCTCTGATTGCTGTTGTGGCATTGCTGATAAAATCAATACGGAAAATATAGCTATGCCCACAATCAGAATAATTTCAAATGGAATTTTATTGCTTTTGCATACATTCATTAATTCTCACCTCATTATATTGCTTCATATCTACACACTAAACCAAAAATCAAAATTTGTCAAGATTCTGATTTATGTTTGATGAATTATAAAATATTATTGACAAAGTCTATATTTTATGATTATATAAATACATATTTATAAGTAGGAGGAAGAAATTTGAAAACAACATTTCAAATTTTGTTATTACTTATAGTAATGACTTATTTAATAGGAGATCTTACTACAACTATAAGCACTGTTAGAGAACATGGATTTAAAGTAGAAGGCAATGTTATTGTTAAATTAATTCTTATTAATTTTAATTTAAACATTCTCATATTGTTTAAGGTTTTGGCAACATTGATTGCGTGTTTCTCTCTTAATTATTGCTATGAGCATGGTTTTCCACTAACAGCAATAATAACAAGTTTAAGCATAATTATTCTTAGTGTTGCAATTATTTTAAATAATAGCTTTACTATAAATAATTCAGTAAAAATAGATTATTCTTCTGTTTTCTCTGTTCAATTAGTTGTAGTTTTGTTGCCACTTATAATATTGGTAGCAGAAAGTTTATATAAAGAGAAAAATGCTAAGTCATTGACATAGCATTTATTTTTTTATTACATTAATTTTTTAAATTAATAAAAAAAATAACAAATGCACAATACCCCTTCTTCTTTTTTGGAGCATTATGCTTTTGTTACTTCGCTTAAATGTTTTTTGATTATTTCTATATATATAACACAAAAAAATAGTATTGTGTATGTGACACAAACTAAAAGAAAATACACAAGCCCATAGTTATTTGGTTAATATAGAAAGTACTTTCGGTATAGAAATGATAAATATCGCAATTATGATCATCCTTATTGTTATTTTTACTTTTTCATTCAAAATTGAAACCTCTTTTATTATATAATATGCGAAATTAAATCTTTTATAAATACCCTTAATTGTTTTACGCATTTAAAATTGTGACTATCACTTCAAGAATTCCATACGCCATAAGTGCGAGCGCAAGTCCAATTGCAGATGAATAGAGTGCATCTTTTGCAGATTTCATTTTTTCTTCATTTCCACCTGACGCCATATATTTAATTCCAGAAATAACAATAAAAGTCAGGGTGATGATTCCTATAATGGATAGTAAATATCTAATGACTATTATAATTGCGTCAGGAAGAGTTCTAATCGTTGGATTAGGATTACATATAATTCCGACACTTGGTCCGCAAGTTACTTGCGCAAAGACAGTTGAAATATTAATCAAGAAAATTTGTGTTAAAATCAAACCAAAGCAAAATACAAACAATAGTGGAAA
>JARGGI010000007.1 GCA_029210775.1 Patescibacteria group bacterium
GTAGAGTGTCAAATCATTATTCACTCTTGTGTCATTGCGAGAGAGTTAAGCGACCGAAGCAATCCCATATTTAGCATCACATATATTGCGATTCGTAGTTTATAATAATGTGATTGCCACGATCCGCTCGCAATGACAGATTGTTGTCATTCTATTTTTCAAATGAGTAATTACATTCAAACACAACAAAAAATTGAGATTTAAAACTCAGTTTCCTTATATAAAATCTAAAATTCAAGCTATCTCGCAATGTAATAAACAGAATGTAAATATTTGACAGATAATATCGTAAAATATAGAATTATAATTATTAATCAAATCAAATCAAATCTCAACCAAATGAATGAAGTCAAAAATCAAAAGAATATATTAAATAATAGAAAATGTATTCTAATTGCTGTCATTTTAGCTTTAATCAACATTAGTATTTACTTCTATTTTTCGAATAATAAAGATAAGTCTAATCCTGTTCCAGAAAAACAAGACATTAAAAAAGAAGAAGTTCAAAACAATGAAAATATCACTCCGATCATCCCAGAACGTCCTGAAGAAAAATGGATAACATATACTAACAATGAGTTAGGTTTTTCAATAGAATATCCTGAGATGGTATATGGTGTATATAGATGTAAACCTCAAAAACCATTTTGGGTTCCCTTGAAAGTTTTTGAGGATAACGAAAATGGAATAGTTTATATCACGGAGGAATATTATTATGACGATTGGGACAGTGAATTGCAAAATAATTTGGGACCTTGTAAGAAAATTACTAATTCTTTTAAAAAACTAAATGAAGAAAGAAATAATTCAATAGAAGTTAGTGATGATTTTATCGTTTATTCAAATCCGTTCTTAACGCGTGTATTTGTTTTTGAAAATATCACAAATGAAAATGAATTAGATAAATTTATCAAAGACAATTACGGCTCAGAATGTTTTATAAATAATAAATTACAATGGAATCAAAATAATATTTATGAAATTGATATTCAAGGAAAAGAATCACCAGAAGGAATAAATCCGAAATGTCCTTTAAATTATGTTTACAAGGTTTTATACTCACCTGAAAATAATAAGGCTATGTCGGTAAAACTTGGACAAGAATGCGGTTTTACAACTGACTATAATTCAAAAGACTATATATGCTATGATAAAAAAATGATTGATAGTTTTGAATTTAATTAAATTTTAATAAAAAAAATGTGGGAGATTGTTTTCTTCCACATTTTTTTATATTCTTTTATTTTGACTTTCAGTTTTTATTTATTCACAATTCAATACCGCAAACTTTCTCAGATTTGCTTTTTCTCTTTCCTAACCAAATAAACAGCGAGACAAGCAAAGAGATAAAACTCTAAAAAAAGCAACATTAGAAATAGAATTTGAAAAATGTTTTCATTATAATGCTCTAAGTTTTCAAAACCAACCATATTAATGATTACGCCGTATAAAGCTGATGTCATCTTTCCCCAAATAAAAGATAACGCTAAAAAAACAAAGAAAATCTTTATTTTCGTTTTAGTAATTTTCAAAAATTGTTTCATAGTTTGGTTTCGTTAATGATAATTAATATAAGTTAAGCATAATAATTTAAAAAGAGGAAGGGTTGATTAATTGTCAACCCTCTTTTCTATTGACTGAGAACATTATTCTTACTGAACTATTGCATGAATGTATATTATATTCTCAGTATATGTTTCGTAGCGGAATCTATAACCAATGGTATTGCTTCCACTATACAGGATTTGAGTTGTTTTTGACCAATAATATTCAACAGCAACTGACCTCCATACGTGCCACTGATCATTTGGGTTTGCCATGTCTTTCCACGCAAATTCTATGATGGGTGGACCATACTTTGGATCATCTGGTTTCAGCAAATAAGACAAATCTGCATGCCAAGTAGAAAACATTCTATTTCCTTGTTGATAAGGATAGAAATTTATTTCTACAGTATCGCCTGGATGAAGCCAAAAACCTGTTTCCTGCCCAGTAATTAGCGGGGCACGCACTATTTCCGTTGCTTCCGCTGTCGTTGCCATGGCAAACATTGCCACTATTAGCAGTAATAAAACTACTGATATTCTCGCTTTATTTTTCTTTTTTGTCATTTCATATCACCTCAAGTGATCGTTTTTATATTCACAATTCAATACCGCAAACTTGTTAAGTTTGTTTTTTTTGTTTTTATTTTTAACGAACTTTTTTATCACCTGCCTCAATATTTTCTATAATAGCAAAAAAAAAATGTAGAGTGTCAAATCATTATTCACTCTTGTGTCATTGCGAGAGAGTTAAGCGACCGAAGCAATCCCATATTTAGCATTACATATATTACAATTTGCAGTTTATGGTCGTAAAATTTCTGCTTTTCGGCAGGCAGTTCCACGCTTCGCTCTCAATGACAGATTATTGTCGTTTTATTTTTTATATCAGTAATTCAATCTTACACAACAAAAAACTGGGTTTTAGAAACTCAGTTTTTTTATGTTAAAATCTAAAATTCAAACTATCTCGCAAAATGAGCGAATGCTCGATTTGCTTCTGCCATTTTTTGAACATCTTCTCTTTTCTTCATTGCGTTTCCAGTGCCATTTGTGATGTCTAAAACTTCTTCTGCAAGTTTACTTGCCATTGGTTTGCCTTTTTTGTCTTTGGCAGCACCTATCAACCATCTAAAAGCCAATTGCATTCTTCTATCACCACGAACTTCCATTGGAACTTGATATGTAGCTCCACCAATTCTTTTTGATTTAACTTCTAAAATCGGAGCAACTTTATTAAAAGCATCTTCAAAAACTTCTACAGGATCTTTTTCTGATTTCTCTTTTATAATTTCCAACATACCATAAACAACCTTCGTTGCAACAGTTTTTTTTCCGTCTTTCATTATATAATTTATAAATCTTGCAATTAGTGCATTATTATATTTGAAATCAGGCTTAATGCCTCTGTCAATTCTTTTTTTTCTTCTTCCCATGATTGTTTATATAAATAAAAAATTAAAAATCATTTACAAAATTATTTGGAAGCCTTCTTAGCTCCATATTTACTTCTTTCTTGTTTTCTTCCTTCAACTCCTGCAGTATCCAAAACACCTCTGACAACATGATATCTTACACCAGGAAGATCTTTTACTCTTCCGCCCCTAATCACAACCACAGAATGTTCTTGAAGATTGTGTCCGATACCTGGAATATATGCAGTTACTTCAGAACCATTTGTTAGTTTTACTCTCGCAATCTTTCGAAGAGCTGAGTTTGGCTTTCTTGGAGTTACAGTTCCGACCTTAACACAAACCCCCCGCTTGAAGGGATTTCCCCTTTTTGCAGTTGATGGTTTGTTTTTCAAAAAATTAAAATTACGAGCAAGTGCCGGAGTTTTCGACTTCTTTGCAAATTTCTTTCTTGATTTTCTAACTAATTGTTGTATAGTTGGCATTGATATTAAATTAAATATTTTTATTATAAAAACAGTTAAAAATAACACAAAAGCAGAAGTTTGTGTAATTCTTACTTAGTTTATTGATTATCATTTTGATAACCTAAGATTAACAGAAGTTTGAATATATGTCAAGAATACTATTTTTAACTATTTAGAACTGCTTATCTTCATCTATTTTTTTTAAAACAATATATGAAATTATTGAAATCTAAATAAATAATTCAACTAATTTAAACCATTTTTCAAATCCTTTCCAACTCCTCTTGTCCAAGAAAAGGATAATTAGAGAAAATCAACAAACCCTATTTAATAGCCATTAAAACATCGTGTAAAGCAAATCGGGACTTCCAGTAGCAAATAAAAACAAAAATATCATTATTGGGATTATAAGTTGAAATCCAAAAATAATAAACAACAACAAAAATATAATCCCATTTTTCTCTAAAACTTCTCTAATATTTCGCATTGAATATGGCAAAAAATGAAAAAGAATTTTGGAACCATCTAGAGGAGGAATTGGCACCAAATTAAATATAGCCAATAAAATATTATAAAAAACAATAAATCCAAACATAATTATTATACTACTGTTAACAGCAGTGCCCTGTAACAACAGTATTCTTATGATAATTCCAAAAACCAAGGCTAATACTAAATTGGAAAAAATACCAGCTACAGCAACAAACAATTCTCCATTTTTTTTATCTCTCAAATTATATGGATTATAGGGAACGGGTTTTGCCCATCCAAATATATATCCCGTACCAGAAAGCAATAAAAATAAAGGTAAAATAATTGAACCCATCAAATCAATATGCGGTAAAGGATTTAATGTTAATCGACCCATAAATCTTGCTGTTGGGTCTCCAAGCCTGTTTGCCATCCATCCATGAGAGAACTCATGAATCACGATTGAAAATATTAGAATTATAAAAATGAATATTTGAAGAATCTCTGTCATACTTGCCAAATTTAAAAAATTAGTTTAAGATATAATTATTGTTAAATAATAAGTTAATAATATATTTATGAGCAGAACATGTCAAGTTTGTGGCAGAGGAACAAAGGCAAGCCAATCTAGAAGTCACTCAAATATCGCTACAAAAACGAAACAATATATAAATATACAGACAAAAAAAATTGATGGAGACAAGGTGAAAGTCTGTGCGAAATGTATCAAAACAGCCGCAAAAAACAAATCCTAAATATTACAATCGTTTACATTTTATAAAACAAACGCTAAGATTTAGCGCTTGTTTTTTAATTAGACAAACTTATTTTTCATCCCAAAATTTTTCTGCTTCTTTTTCCATTTTCTCAAGTCTTGTATAATAGTCTGGAAACTCATTCAGATGAGCAAGCGCAATTTTGCCAGTCATCACAGGATCGTTGTTTGTCACATTTGTATGTGCATCAACAAGACCATGCTCCAATTCAACATCCATTCCCATTCTGAATTGTTCAACATTAAACTTGCTCCAATCAATTTTAAGACTATTCCCAACTCTTTCTGCCTCAGCACTTGAAAAATTATTTTTTGTAGACATACATTTATAATTAAATATTTAATTAATTCTTTATAAGCTTAATTCCCAGCCCCGAAATTTTACCACCTGCGAAAACTAAAATGAAAATAAATAGAGACCAAGAAGAAAGATTTAAAAGTTTTAAAACAAATTCTTCAGGAATAATTTCTTTGATTTGATTGCCCATTTGATCCTTGATTGCATCTTCAAGTTGTCCCTTCTGCTGAATTTCTAAACTTTTAAGATAATTAGGATCAGATAATCTTGACTTGTCAATTATAATCCCCTCGTCACTAACTGCTTCAATGTCTTCTTTATTAAGATTAACAACACCCTCACTGGTATAAGAAAAAACCTTTGGTGCTTCTTTTTTTGCAGTAAAAATCAGATATGAAAAATATATTCCCCAAAAAATAATCATAAGTCCTAAGAACAATAATACATAACCCACAATTTTATTTGAACTGTTTTCCATTTTTTTTGTTTTAAAATTAATTAACTCAATTTACATCTCTATTATAAGCATTAACACATATATTATCAAACAATGTTATCCACTATAAATGTAATTAAGTTTTATAAAAAAGGTGGGATTAATTATCCACCTAAATTTAACATATTGACATTGTCTAATTTAATCCCCTCACGCCTATCTTTTGATTTTCTGTGTACATTTTATCTTGTTTCAATGATTCAGAAAAAATCATTCTTGCGACTTCTTCACCGAAAATTAATTCTATTAGATTTAGAACTACTGAAATATCTGACACATTATAATCATCGGGAAGAAGAAAATTTTCAAAAACTAATTCCTTTTTGCCTTCTTTCTCTAAATTAATTTTTTGAATTCCAATCCTCTCCCATAAAAATGGTATTTTTAGAGAAGATTCACCTCCATATTTCATTGGTAGATTATTAATATCAACAGACAAAATACTTTCAATATTTTTTATTTCAATATATTTGAACATTGATATGTCTTCCAATGTTCCAACTACTAAATGCCATTTACCAGAATATATAAATTCAGTCCAAACTGTTTCTCCTTTGTTTTTTTCCAAAACATTCATCGGTTTTATACCAAATGCCGAGAGTACCATTTTTGATTTCCTCCTTATTTTTTTTTATTATACCAAACAATAATAATTTCACAAGTTTAATTTTATCCATTAAAAATGCTTGCTAAAACCTCATTCTTCCCTTCTCCGCTTTTTGCCGAGTAAAAAATAATTTTCTTGCCACCCGCCTTTTTGTATATCTCTTTTAATTTTTTACTTCTTTCGCTTCTTTTTAATTTATCTTCCTTATTCGCAACAATTATAAATTCATGACCATTTTCATTTAAAATATCAATCATTTCCAAATCAAGCTTCGTGAGACCAACTCTCGCATCAACAATCATAACAATTTTTCTGTTCGCAATTTCAACGGAAATCAAATACCACAAAATTAATTGTCTAATTTTTTCCCTTTGTTCAAAAGATGCTTTTGCAAAACCATACCCTGGTAAATCAACAAAATAAATTTTTTCATTAATAAGAAAAAAATTAATCTCTTTTGTCTTTCCTGGAGTTGAACTTGATTTCACTAATTTTTTTCTTCCTACCAAAGAATTTATCACGCTTGATTTTCCAACATTAGACCTTCCTATAAACGCAACTTGAAGCTTATTTTCTTCTAATATCCTATCCGCTCCAATCACAACTCCCTTCACAAATTCAGCTGATTTAATACTCATATTTTTAATTTAAACATTTTAGATAAACTTTTGCTTTTAACAATTTTCCACCTCACAAGTAAATTAGAAAACAAAAAAGGAACTATAAAATTAAAGATTACACTTGAAGTAATGATAACTGAATACAATTCAATTCCGATTAGACCTTCTTGAAATAATATTTTTGTGATAATAATACTTGTACTAAACTTAACAGAAAGTCCTATACCTAATAAAATTGATTCTTTTTTTCCTAATTCCTTTTTGGTCAAAAAATAACTTGAGACTATTTTCACACTCTTTGTGACTACAATAATCAATAGTATTACAAGTGGATATTTAATTAATATATCGACGCTAACAAACATTCCAACCCACAAAAAGAATATTGGTGCGAAAAAACCATAAGAAATTGCTTTAACTTCTTTTTCAACTAAATCTAATCTCTTTTGATGCATAAAAGTTTTCAAAGAAATTCCTGCAAGAAGAGCAGCAAGAGGAGTGGCATCAGCATAGATTCCAATTCCGAGAAACAAAAACAAAATAAAAATTGAAAAAATAAACATCGTATCAACATTCATAAATCGAAACTGTTCTCCTTCTTGTCTGAAATGTACAAATCCAGCAGTCAGTAAAAATAAAATTATAAGAGATATTAAAGTTATGTAAATCCTACTTGGGTCGTGAGAAGTTATTAAAACAGAGACAATAATCAATATTAATATTTCAATAATATTACCCGTAACCCCAATGTCAACAATTGCTCTTCCTAATTTTGTCTTAAGCATCCTAAACTCATCTAAAAGAGGAATTAAAATAACTTCTCCAACAGAAGCAAAAGATAGCGAAACTAAAAATGAAATAAACCAGTCATAAGCAAAAATATAATAAACAATTAAACTTCCAAAAATTGCTTCAAAAAAAATAATTACAAATGTTGATTTCAAAATAAACCGTTCTTTTTTCTTCAATTCCTGCAAGTTTATTTCAAAACCAACAATAAATAGTAAGAAATACATTCCAAGCTCAGCCATAAAAATAAATGTCTGTGAATTTGTGGCAGAACTAAAAGGATTATAAATCGCAAGTAAAAATCCAAAAATTAATGATGCAAATATCCATGGCACTCTAATTTTTTCCAAAAATCTTCCAAATATAAAAATGAACAAAAAAGCTGTACTGATGAATAAAAATAAATTTTGCATTTATAACAAATTAATTAATCTAACTTTATTATATTACTCTAAGGTAAAAAGCACAAACAAAAAAATGGATGATAAATTGCCAATGAAAATTTCCTTGTTATTTATTAGCATATTATCAAAATGTCATTCTGAGTCTGCCTACTAAACGGGCAAGCTTATCGAAGGATCTCGCGGAAAAAATCTCCTAATATTTGATAATATATTAAATTTGAAATTTTTAGCAATCTACCTTTCGTGATTTTATTTAGAGAATTAAAAAAATCCAATTATTAGTAGGCAGGAGTTGAGGAGAAGTTGGAGAGGGTGGAGAGATTGATGAAATGAAAATATATTTGACGAGAAATACTTTAAAATATAGAATGCTAGTATTGATAGTTAAATTATATTTAATAAAATAGAATGCAAATTAAAAAAAATATATTAGACAATAGAAAATATATTTTAATCGCCGTGCTTTTAACCTTTGCTATTGGCGGAGGAATTTTAAGTTATTTTCTAAACAAAAAAGTGGCCGTGCCTGTTTCTCAAAAAGAAGATGTTAAAAAAGAGGAGATTCAGAAAGAAGAAAAAACTGCTCCTATTATTCCAATTCAACCAAAAGAAGAATGGAAAAAATACACTAACACTGAATCGGGTTTTTCAATAAAATATCCCGAGATGGTGTATGGAGTTTATAAATGCTCTCCCAAAAAACCATTCTATGTTCCATTAAAAGTGCTTGAGGATAATGAAAATGGAATAGTTTATATTACGCAGGAATATTATTACAAAGCAAAATACGATAGTGAATTAAATGAATATACTGGACCGTGTGAAAAAATAATAAATTCTTTAAAATATTTAAACAGTCAAAGAGAAATTATTATAGATATTAATGATAAAGCAAGTCTAAATTATAATTCTTTTCTAACAAAAGTTTTTATTATAAAAAACATAAAAAACGATATTGAACTGAACAAATTTATCAAAGATAATTATGGTCCAGGATGCTTCGCGGGCGAAAAAGAATTATGGAAACAAGTAGGAGTTTACGAAATAAAAATAAAAGGCGAAGACTGGGGTCCAAAAACAGACTTAGGAATTACAAGCTGTCCATGGAACTACACTTACAAAATTTTATACGCTCCTGAAAAAAATAAATTGATGTCAGTAAATCTCGGGCAAGAGTGTGGTTTCGGAACTAAATATATTTCAGAAGAATCGTATAAGTGCTATGATAATGAAATGATTGATAGTTTTCGATTTGAATAAAGATAGTAAGAAATAAAAAAATTGCCGAAGATGATAATTATATCTTCGGCTTTTAAATTTTTGTCATTCCTCTATTTTCTCATCTACGGAACTCTTACAATATAATAGTTGTCGGCATTACTAACACCAAAGCCAGATCGTTTTAACAAGTGTTTCCCTATTAAAAGTGGGCTAACATAATTCTGATCCCAAACATAGAAGCCATCAACAATCCAACCCCCATTGTATGTCCAGTGCCATTGATCAAATACTGCCACATGACCATAATATGTATGGGGATCTGAAAATGTTGCTATAACAGTTCCTCGCGTTATGCTTCCGTCGTCAAACACGCGATTTCCACGTTCCCAATCGCCAGATGAAATACCTCCAGTATTACTCATTGCTTTCGCAAAATCCACGCATTGGCCGTTTCCTATTCTTATAACAGTTGTTGAACCATATTGTACTGGGGTTTTACTCTTACCATATGTATTAAGAGTTTGACCATAATAATATTTTAGCAAATAAGGCTTCTGTCCTACACCGCCAGAATACCACGCGTTACTACTATAACCTCCATAAGTATATGTATATAGAAGGTTCACATTCTCTGTGGTCACTTTCAAATCGTGTGCGGCTTCCGCTGTCGTTACTGTCGCAAATACTGCCACCATTAGCAGTCCTGCAACTGCCAATATTATTGTTTTATTTATTTTATCTTCCATTTCTATCACCTCAAGTGATCGTTTTTATTTTGTTCGCAATTCTATCCCGCAAACTTTTTTAAGTTTGCCTTTTTATTTTTATTTATTTTTTCAACGAACTTTTTATCTCCCTCCTTTTGATATAAAACAATAATAGCGAAAAAAAAAATGTGAATTGTCAAATTTTAAAAATAATTAATCATATTTTTTCTCTCAAAATTTCCCAATAAAAAGTAGTGTATTTTGCAACGGCCGTGAAAAAATACACTACAGTAAAAATATTAAAATTAGTAATAAATCAATATGTAAATACGCAAAAGACTCCACTTGGGAGAATGGAGCCAGTTTAGCACAAAAGGCTCCACAGCCCTAAAGGGACTCATGGAGCCAGCGCCTAACTTTGTTATAAGTTATAGGTTGTAAGATAAAGTGTCGGGGCGCCGAGGTATACTTGGAAACAAATTTGGGGTGATTTGGGTGGAGATTTTGGAGAATTAGGAGAGCCTGCCATTCGGCGGGCAGGAGTTGAGGGGAAGTTGGAGATGGTGGAGAGGTTGATGAAATAAAAAATAGTAAAGAAATTTAATGTATTGAGACAAGAAAAAAAAGAAAACAACAAATTGACTATTAACAATATAAATGATAAGCTTGGATTATTAAAATTTAATAAATCCGCTTATGAAACCAACAGACAAAAAATTTGTTAAAATTATTGCCTTAATAGTTGTTTTAATTAGTGCAGTTATTATAGTTCTGTCTTGTGCTTCCAATAAATTTTTTCATGAATATAAATTTTTTGATTTATTATTTGTTCCTATAGAGCTAAGAACGACTATAGAGCATGAAAAAACTTTGGGCATTGAAACGGCAAAGATCTCTTATCGGAAAGAAAAAAAGCTAGATTTAATGATAAAGGAATCCATAAAAGCGCAATTGGAATATTATTCCACGGAAAAAGATGAGAACTTGGAAAAAGTTAAGGATTTGTATCTGCCAGATGGATTTGAACAATATAAAGAATTTACAAAAGAAAAAGTTTCCTCTTTAAAAAGTTTTTTAAATAAAGATTCTTCCTACAATAAAATTGTGAGTGAAACTTTTTCTTATAACAACATAAAAACAATCAAATTTAGCCAACCAAGAACATACAAAGGTTTGCCTGATAGAATTGGGATAATAAATTATGTTAATTTTATTAATAATCCCGGAGCCATAGATAGTGTTTTATCTCGTATCTTTATTTTTAAAAATATTAATGGAGAATGGAAGATTGAAAAACAGAAAGAAATTTTAATACGCACAGAATGGGCAGAAGAATCATTGATTCAAGAAATTAAAGACGGAAAATAAACAAAATAAAGAGAACATAAAATAAATGTCCTCAAGCTTTGTTTGTTTAGTGCTTTGATATTCCAGATTTAGAATACTAATTTTAGTAATTGTGCGTATCCTTTAGGAGAAGTACTCTAAATTGAATCTCTGGCTGCTCACGTATCAAATCTGATACTTTTTTATTGACCCGATTATTAGAGTGATATGTTACATACACATCTGTGCCATCAATTTTTGTGATGATCATTGAATGATCCCATTTTCCATCGCTAGTCCAATCCGCTTGCATAACATCGCCGACTGTAAATTGCGTTGGTCTTGTCCAGACATCACTGCGTGAAAAAGGTATTTCTCTTCCTCTTCCTGAGAGAATGACAAAATCCCTAAACTGTTCTACGCTTGTCCATGAATTAGAGTATTGACGCCATAGATAGCTATCATAGTACCATATCATGCCAGTTTTTCTTTGTGTCCAGCCACCAGCTTTTAGTGAATGTGACACAAAATTTGTACAATCACCACCACCTGTATTAAAATACCACGAACCTGGTACATTTTTTTCTCCATTGGCTATGGCATAATTTACCGTTGTTTGACGATTGTATATGTACGCACTTGCTATTCCTGTACTGCTTGCTATTATGGCTAATACCAACATAACAAGAACTACTTTCTTTACTTTCACCTTATCACCTCTTATACTTTTTCGCAATTCTATCCCGCAAACTTTTTTAAGTTTGCCTTTTTATTTTTATTTATTTTTTCAACGAACTTTTTATCTTCCTTTTTTTGATATTTCAAATAATAGCAAAAAAAAAGAGATGTTGTCAAATCGCGAAGATAAGGATAAGTTTCAAAAACAGAGAAAATAAAAAAACAGGATAATAATAAGTGTTACCATACTGTTTTTGATTTTATAGTTCCAATAAAAAAACCGCTTTGAAACTCCCATATATCAAAGCGTTTTAAAAACATCGCGCCGTGAAAGCGAAAAGGTGGCAAAAAATAATTTTTGACCAAACCATTTTTGCTTGATAGAATAAAATTGGTTTTAGAAAAAATTAAAAAGATTCTTTATGAAAAAACTTACTATAAATAAAATCATTCCCGCTATTATTGTATTTGTCTTAATATTTTTATTTGTTGAATATATAACAGGTTTTGAATTCATCTTTTTTGATATATTAAGATACGTATCTCTTGTTGCTATGCCAGCAGGAATAGGGTTTGTGTTTGCCGTTCTTTTTATGGAGTTTGCAAAAAAAATAAATTCGGAAAAAATATTGAAATATACTTTATTCTTTTCTTTTGTTTTTTTATTGCTCTTATTTTCCTACCATTTGATATATATTTATACTGATTTATTAAAAAACTTCTATAGCTACCATGATTTTGAACAATTTATTTATTACTACCGATATAAAGGATCGCTTCCATTTGGACAATTTTTTATAGATATTCTTACACTTCTTTTTATGCTTAATGCGTCTTTTATTGGATTTATATCAGGATTTATCTCTAATATTTATTTGAGCAATATACCAAATCGAAAAATAAAAAAGAGAGAGTAAAAAAAGAAAACTCTCTCACAACTAAACTTTTGTAGTTTACATATATTTCCAATATTCGTGAGGTTTCAAGTCCTGATAGTAGTATTCTATACCCGAAACTGTTTTTCCAATCCAGGAATGGAACCAGATTTCTTCTTTTACCGAATAGAAAGTTCTTTCTTGTTTCCACTCTGGAGTAGCCATAACAGAATACGTTATACTTCTAAGCAAGGATACATCTCCATTTCGAATAGCTTTTGCTCCCTCTTCTGTCAGATATAATCTACAGCCATAGCCATATCCTCTGTCGTATACCGTGTCATATTCTACACGATCTACATAGAGCTTGAGAGCAGATGTAATATCACTGTGCTCGTATTGTACTGCGGAATGCCCGTCAAAATCATTGTATGTTTTCGCCGAAGCTGCCGGCGTTAGCGATAGTGTCGCCACCAACGCTAATCCAAATATTACTACCATTGTCTTTGTCGCTTTTATTTTCTCACCTCTTTTTATTTTTATGCCTCTGCGTCATTAGAAATAAAACATTGTTTCGTTTTTATTCCCTCTTCAGAGACAGTGAAAATTTTCTAAAATTTAAAAACTCACACTGTCTCTAAAAATTTTAAGAGGCGTATTTTTTTATTTTATTTTTATTTTTGAACGAACTTTTTATCTCCTCCTTTTAATATAAAACAATAATAGCGAAAAAAAAATGTGAATTGTCAAATTTTAAAAATAATTAATCATATTTTTTCTCTCAAAATTTCCCAATAAAAAGTAGTGTATTTTGCAACAGCCGTGAAAAAATACACTACAGTAAAAATATTAAAATTAGTAATAAATCAATATGTAAATACGCAAAAGACTCCACTTGAAAGAATAGGCTAACAATAAAAAAAAATCGCTATGATAAACGATTATTTTGTGTGTCGGGGCGACGAGATGCAGTTAGAAATAATTCCACGTCTGTTTAGACTGGGAATTTTGGAGAATTAGAAAAGTCTGCCTGCCGTAGGCATATCCTGACTGTCGTATGCATAGCCTGTCTGCCGGAAGATTTCTTTAAAAAGATTTATTAATATAATAAGTATACCCCGTCTTAATAAAATTCAGAGCATCTATGGAGAATTGAATGTTTAGTGTTTATCCATGCTCCAAAAAGTAAAAAATATGACGAAAAAACAAGAACTGTAAAAATAATAAGTTTATATTCGTTATAAAATTTTATTTTTAGATAACTTAAAACAACTATTACTAAAATAATGATTACTGTAGCTATTATAAAAGCGAAGAAAAGAGACGATGGAATAAACAAAAAAGAAAAGAAAAATGATAATAGCAGAAGAAAAAAAATGGAGATAGCAAATATTATAAATTTCAAAGACAACTTTTTATTATAAGAAAATATTTTAAGAAAAATAAAAAGATACATTATTAAAACAAAAATTCCCGATAATACTATCATAAAAAAACCAAAAGGAATCAATTTGTTATAAAGAAATATATAAAAATTAATTCCTCCAATTGGCTGAATTATGTTAAGACAGAATTCTTTAAAGTTTAAATTTATCGCGGCGATATCATTATTGGCATAAAGTTCCACATAAAACAAAATAAATAAGCTTATAACAAAAGTAGAGCTTATAATAAATGACATAAAAAAATTTATTGTTTTTTTAGTGTTTAACATAATTGTAAAATAGATTATAGCTAAATAATTATATTATAATATTAATACACTTTAATCGTAATTTGAAAAAAATTAGAGAGAAAAATTCCGTTTTAATTATTCTCTCTAACAATTTTGCCTTACATTAGATTATAGGGTGTTTCCCATGATTTCAGGTCGGCATAACGATATTCAATATCTACTACCATTCTGTTAGGCCAAATACCATGTTGAATAATCTCGTATTTTACCGAACGAAGAGATCTATCGCCAGACCATTCTGGAGCATACATAACATTATATGCAATTGATTCAGCAAGGTTTGGATAAAACAACAGCTGTTTTGCCCCAATCTGTAAAGTATAGCCTAGCACCAGCTCCTGAAGAACATACTATATCATACTCAATATGATCGACAAACGGTCGAAGCGCTAACGAAATATCACTATGTTCATATCTTACTGCATCATGCCCCGCAAATGTATAATAGGTCTTTGCCGAGACTGGTGCTATCATTACGCATAGCAATATTAGAAATATCGCCATTGAAATTATTGTTCTTATTCTCACTTTATCACATCCAATTTATTTTGTCTGTATTTTCTATATTTCTTTCTATTTTCAATTTATAAGCTATTCAACTGACAATTATATTTTATTTTTGTTTTAATAAATTACAGACTATCACCTCCTTTAATATAAAACAATAATAGCAAAAAAAAAATGTGAATTGTCAAATTTTCATATTTTTTTCGCAACTGAGTATAATAAATATATATATAAAGCTCCAATTGAAAGAATAGGCTAACGATATAAAAACAATCGCCAAAGTGGCGATTATTTTTATGTGTCGGGGCGCCGAGGTATAGTTGGGAACAATTTCCTGGCGACTTGGGCGAGGATTTTGGATAATTGGGAGAGCCTGCCATTCGGCGGGCGGGAGTTGAGGGAAAGTTGAGGAGGTTGATGAGATAAAAAAAGAATAGGGAGATTTAATATATTTGAATAAAAAAATAACCAGAAATTAGATTTATGATTTTTCTAATTCTAGCTTTATGATTTATTGTTTCAAGTTTTATGTTTCAAGTTATTTTTTATCATCTCCGTGATTTGTTTTTTGTGTTTTCTGATGTTGGGATTTCTATCGCTTAACTATTCTTCGCCGTTTCCAGATCTTGCAAAATCTGATTCGCTTTTTCTTTTAGCGTTTCCGCGTCAGGCTGCATGATTTTTTTGTTATACTGGGCATTGACTTGGTTGATGAAAGCATTCATCATATTTTGCGCGGTATTCAGATTGTTGCCGAATTGCTTGTCATCATCTGTGCTAATAATAGCTTGATCAACTTTAGTTTCGACGTTTGTCAGTTTTGCGAGTAGCGCGCTCTTTATTCCTGAATCAATGCCTGAACTATCTGTTAATTCAGATAGCCACTGGATTTCCAGCTTAGAATATTCCACCATACTTATTTTGTCAGCTTTGACTTTCAATTCCGCGGATGAAGTGTTGCCGATGCTTGTGTCTGTCGTTGATATTGCGGTGACATTGAAAGTATAAACCACATCTTCCATGCCAGCCCAATTTTGCGGGACATTTATTTCAAGAGGCCTGATTTCCGACATTCCTGGATCTATCGTAATTTGGGTGCTATTAAAAATAACCCAGGACGGCTGAATAGTTGCTGGGTATCCTCTTTGAAAACCAAAGTTTTTGAGTTCCAAGGAAATATTGTATTCATCGGCTATGTTGCCAAAGTTGGTTATATTAACCGAATAGCTTGCGAAATTTCCCGCGGTTGTTTCGGCGGATTCTGGAGTAATACTCACTATAACTCCGCGATTTTCCGGAGGTTCGCTAATATCGCCGATTGCCTCAAGGATCGCTGCCACGACATCATTCGCCGTTGGGGAAGTATAGACATTTCCGTTAGTGCCTTCTGATATTTCAGCAAAAGCGTCATAAGCGGATTCAGATGATCCAATTATTATGCTGTAAACAATAACGGGGTCAATGCTTTCTGATGTTGATATGACATCCGCTAAAGTATGCCCGCCTGACCATGGTTCAGGAATGTGCGGAGGCGCGTCTCCCATTATGATAATGGCTTTCGTCACTCCATTTCTCCAGCCGCTATTAGCGCTGTTTACTGGATCTTTATCCGGATCTTCCATAGAATGGACGAGCGCTGAATAAACTGATTCAGGTTCATCCGCTCCCCATCCAAGGCTTAACCCATTAATTGCACTAATAATGGAATCTTTGTCGTTTGAAAATGGCAGATCAAGATTATAGACATAATCGCTTGATCCTCCATATGGCAATTTAGGATAATCTCTATAATCAGCAATAGCTACCCGGTAATCCAACCCTTCGGAATTCAAAGCTTCAACAATCTCATTAGCCGATACTTTCACTGCGTCTATGTCATCCCACATACTTCCAGTGGTATCTACGAGGAAAATGAGGTCAAGCTTAGGTTGTATTGGGATTGACTTTTTAATCACCACTACAACAGCGCCACCCTGAGAATTCATAGCATTTGAAAACTGTGTATTATCATAAGTTATTACGCCATTTGTTCTTCCTGGATCATTAGTAATAATACCAGTAGCCGTATATCCTTTTGCTACAAGGAAGTGTCCGCCATAGGATTGCCCAAGAGGTGCACCAGTTACAGCAACAATAACGGGATGTCCTGCGTCAATTTCTTGCTTAACTCTTGCCACTGTCCATCCGCTTGCCTTATAACTATTTGGGAAACCACCATATTCTATAGCTAAAGTTTCAAGTATCGCAATATCTGTATTAGATCCATTATAGTCATTTATTGCCTGTGAACTTCCATACTCTTGAAAAAGCCAATCATCAATATCTTTAATTCCTTGATCCGTCGGAATAGTTCCATCATAGAAAGAGTATATCATCAGCGAAGATGTTTGTCCGCAATTTTTAGTTTCACTCCAAGTTCCTGGCGGAACTTGTGATTTAAATGGAACATCAAGAGGATTGCTATATGCTCCGGCTAAACCAGTCAATAGAATCAGTCCCATTACGACAAAAGCCATCGTTCTTAATATCAGTCCCGTACTTCTATTCTTTTCTGTCATCTCTTTTACCTCATATCTTTTTTCTATATCTCCCAGTTTTATCTTTCGAAAAAACAATTCTTTATTATTTTTTAAAGAACAATTTTCTCCTCATCAAAACAAAAACTGTGTTCCGCCTGCAAGTTTTTTTATTAAAGATTAAAAAATCATATAGATCTCAACCCTTAAACTTGTAAGCAGAACTGGGATTTTGTTTTAGGAATTAATTTATTTTTTAATTTATTTAATCCTAATTGTTGGTTCTACTATTTTTTGCACAATATCACACCCATGTGGAAATCCTGAACCATCATCATATCCTGTTCCGCAACTTGAAACAAAAAATAAATATTTTTCTGAAATCAAGTAAGGATATCTACTTGATCCTGCCTCACAAAGATCAAAGTCATTTTTAAATTCTTTAAGATCAATATAACCAATTTTATTAGGAATGGCTGTAACAATCCAGACTCCAGAATCTTGAGTTTGCCCATGATATTTAAATTGATATTCAATGCCACTGCTATTTTCCGAATAATAAGACAGCAGTTCTTCAAAATATTGTTTGCTCTTATTTGTTCCACAATCTTCAGACTTACTTTTTAGTTCTATCGCATTAAATTTGTTCAATATTTTAAATTCGCTTTTTGAAACAGAAAATTTTTGATCATCTTTGACATAGGTAAAAAATTCATTAAAAACATCATCATCAGAAATAATTTCATCATTTTCATCACCCCCCACTGAATCATCAGTCACTACAGGCACTTGAACCGGAATAACTGGCATTGATTTAATAAAAACAGCCAAGCTTAAAACTAACATGGCGACAATTATACTTAATCCTATAAAAATAATTGGCAATTCTTTTTTGAACATAGTTTTGTTTTTTATTATTTGTTAATTGTCGATTTAAAAATAACAAAAAGCAAGAAATGTGTCAACTCTCTCCCTTTATTTTTCCATATGTAATATAAAAATTAAACAAGTATGATAGTAAGAGGTGTTGTTTTTTATATAAATTATTGATATATTAATCACAAACACGAACAATAATCAATGAGTAGTTTTATGAAATCATACTCATCAATAGCAAAAAACAATATTAATAACTGTCATCATAATTTCTGTAAGCACCGCGCTTGGAGCAATTTTTTATTTTGCAAATTTGAAAGTAGAGAGAATCTGATGCATTTTTTCTTCTATAACAAGAGATGTAATAAGATAAACATTCGAATTTTTAGAAAAAATATAATAAGTAAATTCAAGTCCGTCTTCTTCTTCGTAAACCTCCATGTTTATTCCAAAAAACTGAATTGCCCCCTTATAAGAATATTTTGCGCTCCCTTTTTCATATTCTTTTATCCACCAATCTTTAGCAGATAAGTTTTTCTGATTCTCATAAACATAAACCCAAAAACCAGTTTGTGCCACATCTTTTTTTTCAGGAGTAAAAGAAGCTACTTGCGCCACTGAAGATTCTTCGCCTCCTTGCCATTCATAAGGATATTTCACTTCATATCCATATTTCTCATTCCTATAAACATTCCAATCCGCGGTTTCATTGGGCGCAGAAGTCGGAACTGGAACATCGTCAGGCGTTGGCGCGGAAATTGTGTTTGGAGTTTGGGTAAGCGTGGCCGTGACATCAATTGGCGACGGTTTTTTGAGTGATAAAGAATAACAAACCGCCCATAACGCAATACCGATGGAAGTTATAATAATAACCATCAACATCGTTTTGGGAATAAATAATTTATCTTTTGACATAAGTCTTATTTTAGCGAATTATGACTTGATTTTAGCATAAAAACAAACAACCGACAAAACTTTTTCATCAAGCATGTAAAGCTGAAAGTCT
The DNA here is from genome assembly GCA_029210775.1 of Patescibacteria group bacterium. Classification (GTDB taxonomy): domain Bacteria; phylum Patescibacteriota; class Minisyncoccia; order JAHIHE01; family JAGLIN01; genus JARGGI01. The sequence goes on from JARGGI010000007.1 coordinate 19,331, forward strand.
GCGGGATTTTTTAATGCGCAAAAGGCTTTATGGCTTTGAGACAGAGAATATATAGCCGGCGCGCTGAATACACAAAAACTCCATTTGAAAAAATGGAGCCAGCACGCTGAATACACAAAAACCCCATTTGAAAAAATGGAGCCAGCGCCTAACTTTGTTATAAGTTATAGGTTGTGAGTTATAAGTTAATATTTGTCGGGGCGCCGAGATTCGAACTCGGAGTCCCTTGGTCCCAAACCAAGTGCGTTAGCCGTTACGCTACGCCCCGCGAAATTACTAATTCATAATATAAGAAAAATCAAAAATAGTCAATTTGTTAAATTGAAAAGTGACCAATAGAATCTATTTTTAGAATCAAATGGTCACCTGTGCGATAGTAAATTTCCTTTCTATCTTAATAATAACCAAGAAAATCACTAATTTACTAATATAAATGTATAATAAAAAAAGTATTTCGTCAATATTGTGTATTGGTAACAAATATTTTACACAAATCTTTTAATACTCTAAAATATAATTATGAATGAATATGTAAAACTCGCAAAAACCTCAATTGAAAACTACATAAAAACTGGTAAAATTATTCAAATTCCAAAAAATTTACCAGAAAATTTTTATAATGAGAAAAGAGGAATATTTGTTACAATCTATAAAACAAATCCTGAAAAAAAATTACGAGGTTGCATTGGAACTATTTCGTCAACAAAAGAAAATATTGCCAAAGAAATCATTGATAACGCAATTTCAGCTGCAACATGCGACTACCGATTTGATTGCATACAAGAAAACGAACTAAAAAACTTGCAATATGAGGTTAGCATTTTAAATACACCTGAACAAATATATTCAAGTCACGACCTTGATCCAAAAAAATATGGTGTGATTGTCAAATCAAAAGATGAAAAATCTGGCATTCTTCTTCCTGACATTGAAGGTATTGAAACCCCCGAACAGCAAATTTCAATTGCGTGCCAGAAAGCAGGGATTGATGTAGAAAAAGAAGAATTTGAACTTTATAGATTTACAGTGAGTAAACATAAATAGTATTTAGTATTAGTTTCAGCATCATTTCAAACATAATCCTAATATGTGTCAGAATAAACTTCATTCAAAATAACATTACATAGAATAACAATTTATTATAGTGTAAATGATAAAAGAAAAAAACAAAAAACTTATTGCCCAAGTAATCCCCGCTTCAAAACTACCACAAGACATGGCTCAATTTTTTAGTTATACAGTTCCAAAAAAATTTGAGAACAAAATCAAAGTAGGAAATATAGTAGAGATATCTCTTAGAAAAAAAAATGCTTTGGGAATGGTTTATAAGCTTCAAAAAGAAAATATTGAGCAATTAAATTACAAATTAAAAGAGATTAATAAAACATTAGACAATTCAATCAGCATATCTGAAAAACAAATTCAACTGGCAGAATATATATCAAATTATTACTATGCCCCACTAAGTTTAATTATTAAAACTATAATTCCCACCATTACAAAAAAGGAATCCAGAAAAGATATAGATTTAAATCAAAATTACAGAGTAAAAAAAATAGATGATTCCAAAAAAGACAAGGCAATAAAATTCATTAAAGATAAAAATGAAATTTTATTTATTCATAATTTACATAATCAAAAACACAGTTTGTATCTTGACCTTATAAAAAGCATACTCAAAAAAAATGAGCAAGCTCTTGTTTTAATGCCAGAATATTTTGACATATATAACTTTTCCCAATTTTATATAGATTGTTTTACACAAGAAAAAGTGGCAATTATAAACAGCGAACTTACAAATAATCAATATTTTGAGCAGTGGAAAAAAATCAAAAACGGAGATGCAAAAATAATTATTGGAACAAGACAAACAGTTTTTGCTCCATTTCGAAATCTAAAATTAATAATTATAGACGACGAGCAAAATTCAAGCTACAAACAATGGGATCAAAATCCAAGATATCATTGCGTAACTGTTGCAAAAAAACTGTCAGAAATATGTAAAGCAAAAATTATTCTTTCATCCTCTACTCCATCTGTTGAAAGTTATTACAAAACAACGATTAAGAATCATTTGAATATATTTACAAAACTAGCTCCTGACATTTCAAGTAAAACGAAACAAAATGAACAATTAACAAATTTGACTGATTGCACATCATCAGAATTATCTCCAATGGATCAAAACAATAATTCTCGAAAAATTTTTCACAAACTTGAAATAATAAATATGGGAGATGAAAGAAAAAGGGGAAACTATTCTGTTTTTTCTGAAAAATTAAAAAATGACTTAATTGAAAATGTCTATCAAAAAAAACAAGTCATCATTTTTATACCAAGACTTGGTGAAAATACTGTTACAAAATGTAACGATTGCAATTTTATAGCAGAGTGTGAAGAATGTAGAAATTCACTAATCAAATATGAAAACCACCTTTATTGCACACACTGCAGAAAAAATATCAATTTAATCAAACAATGTCCAAAATGCCAAGGACAAAATATAAAATCTTTCGGATATGGGTCAGAAAATATAGAAAATGAGATTAATAAAATATTTGAAAATAAAAACATAAAAATCCAAAGACTTGATAGTGCCAAAGTGTCAGACGGTAATAATCAAACAAAAATATATAAAAATTTTATAAACAGAAAAATTGATATATTAATCGGAACTCAAATGGTTTTGAAAAACTGGAACATGAAAAATTTAAGTATCTTTTCCATAATGTTTCCAGAGATTATTTTTTCTCAACCTGATTTCAAATCAAAAGAAAAATCATTTCAATTTTTAAATTTTATTTCTCAAATTGCAAACGACAAAACGCAAGTTATTATCCAAACAAATGACATAGACAACTTATCATATAAATTATTAGAAGAAAGGAATAGATTAACTTTTTATCAAAATGAAATTAACAACAGAAAATCTTCACAAACAATTGGCTATCCCCCATTTTCCCAATTAATAAAACTGATATATAAAGACCAAAACCTTGAAAAGTGTAAATTCGAATCAGAATCAATGTATAAACTGCTTCAAGAAAAAATATCAAGCGACAAAAATCTAAAAATCAACTTCGAAATCACCAAACCATTCCCAGCTTCAAGGTTCAAAGAATATGGAAAATATCGATATAATATAATAATAAAATCAATTTGCAAAAAATTAGAATTTAGAGATTCTTTGCTAAATCATATAAAAAAAGACTGGATCATTGATATTGACCCAGATGGGGTTTTATAGAAACATTGTTTATTCTACACCTATTTCTATTTCATAAACTCCTTCTTCAACTTCCATAACATTACATTCTACTTTCGTTTCTTTAATCTCGATTATTCCCAATTTAACAAACAGAGATGCTATGCCGTAACGTATTTTTGTTATTTGTTTAATTATATCCATTGCTTCCCAACCTCTTTTTCTTTTTATGTTATTATAATTCTATATATTTATCTAATATTTGTCAAAAAAAACTGGATCGCTTATGCTAAATCCAGATTATTTTATTTAAAATTATTTTTGATTTTCTACAAATAAACTATGATACATACTTGCTCCGCCTCTGCCTTTTCGATGTCCATTATTTGACAACATTTCCCATACTTCATAAAATCTATTATATCCCGGATAAAGAAAATTATCCTCAAGGTAAAACACAATGTCTTCAGAAGACATTTTAAAATATTTTAACAATTCTTTTGGTGTAACACATCTTTTACTTAATTTTTTATCTATCCTTTTGATTTCTTCTTCACTATAGCTTATGTTATTAAATTTAGAAGCATAAAAGAAAAATCTAACAATTTTATCTTTTTTTTTGCCACCATTGCCATTTTCAGTCTTAGCCCTATTGCCATTTTTTTCTTTCTTATCACACATTTGATAGTCTTCCCTTAAAATTTCAAATTTTAGTTTTCCTAAAACTTCGGTTGGAAGAAGATCGCCGACTTTAAAAATATAATTAAAATTATAATGTAACTTCTTAAGAATCTTTTTTGTATTATCTACATCAATTCTACTGAGCAATAGACATATTCTGTCAATTTCTGCTTTTTTTCCGCTCTTTTTTCTGTTTTTGCTTTCCGCAATTTTTCGCAGTATTTCAATCTTGATTGTTAAAGGAATTGTATGATGATAATTAAATTCATCATTGCTAACATCCTCTTTAAATAAATAACTATCTTCCTTAATAATATCACGAAATATTCCCAATTACATCAACCTCCTCTTTTAAATTTTAAAAGAACAAGATATACCCTCCTTGTTCTTTTTTGTTTTATCTATATTTTCTATTTTTATTTCTGCCTATATTTTATCATTATTAAAATATAAGTCAAAATAATATAACTGCGCTAAAAAGTATGACTTTTCAAATCAATCTTTATCCCCTTCCTTTAATAAAATCTTCTACCATTTCCTTAGCAACTGAATCTGAAAATTGTTTGAGCGGATGTTTCATAAAATAAGACGAAGGACCTGAAACAGGACCACCAATTCCTCTGTCTAAAGCAAGTTTTGCGCATCTAATAGCATCAATAACAACTCCGGCCGAGTTAGGAGAATCAATAACCTCAAGTCTTGCTTCAATATTAACAGGAACATTACCAAATTTTTTTCCCTCTATCCTAATAAAGGCTATTTTTTTATCATTAAGCCACGGCACATAATCAGAAGGACCGATATGAATATTATCATCATTCAACCTCGTTATCAATTGTGACTGAACAGACTCTGTTTTGCTTATTTTTTTGCTTTTTAATCTTTTTCTTTCAAGCATATTCAAAAAATCAGTATTTCCACCAACATTGAGCTGATATGTATTAACTAATTTTACTCCTCTGTCCATTAGCAATTTAGTCAAAACTCTATGTACAATAGTCGCTCCTAATTGAGATTTAACATCATCACCAATTATAGGCACTCTTCTTTTTTTAAATTTATCCGCCCAAACTTTATCTGAAGCTATAAAAACAGGAATGGCGTTTATAAAAGCAACTTTTTCTATCAGACACTTGCCAGCATAATATTTGGTTGCTTTTTCTGATCCAACTGGCAGATAATTTATAAGAACATCTGGCTTCGTATCTCTTAAAACTTTACTAACATCAATTGATGCTTGTTCTGAATCAACAGCAAACATTTCTTTTGTAGTAGTAGCTACGCCGTCCATAACGGGACCTTTCTGAACTTTGACATTTAAATTTGGAACTCTTGAAAATTTATCCGTACAATTCGGATAAGCAAAAATGGCCTTACTTAAATCTTTACCTACTTTTTTTGAATTGATATCAAAAGCAGCTACAAACTTTATATCGCCAATCTTATATCCACCTAAAACATTGTGCATGAGACCAGGGACCCTGGATGATTTTTCATTAATTTTTTTATAATATTGTACTCCCTGCACCAAAGAAGAAGCACAATTTCCAACGCCTAAAATAGCAACTCTTATTTCTTTTTTATTTATTATAATATTGCTTTTTGTTTTTGTTTTTGTTTTCATCTTTTTATCTTAATATTTAATCAGCAAACAAAATAATGTCTACCTATTAAACATTATACAACTTTAAGAAATGATGAAAAGCTATTTATGCACAAATCAAGTTAAGTTTCTATTGACTAAATAAAATATTGGTATAAAATCACAAAAGGCACTTGGTTTTTTATACCAAGGTCTAAATGGAAAGGAGATAAATCAATGAGCAAAAAAATAGAAGCAAAGAAATTTGAAGACGAAGAAGACATAATTGGAAAATTTGTATGTAAGTTCCTAAAGGCCTTAGGACTTACAAGCCCCAAAAGAAAGGGCTACTTCGTATAGTTCTTTGCGAGTGGGAGGAGAGCAATTCTCCTCCTGCGACCTTTCACCATAAATTTATTTTACCTAAAATCTATCACATCTGAAATTAGTCAATAACACTCTTAAGAGTTGTTTTTTTTATATATAATTCCAAATATCACTGTTGTCTAAATTTGAATTATAAGATAGTATTAATAAGTAATAATTAAAGCTAAATATCAATAAATTATGAAAATGAAATTAATATTTTTTATATCCGTTTTTTTTATATCTTTGTTATTTCCATATAACAATAGGATTTCTGCCCAGGAAGAAAATCCAGAAAAAGTCAGAATAATTTATTTTTATGCTGAAAACTGTTCAAATTGCGAAATAATTGAACCTTTTATAGAAGAAATCACAAAAGAATATGACAATAAAATTGAATTTATAAAACACGATGTTAGAAAAAAAGAAGAATGTAGGCAGCTTTTTTTTCATTTTGCTTCAACTTATAATGTTCCAGCCGAAGATGCAAAGACACCAATAATTTTTATCGGAAAAGATTATCTTTTTGGAGTGTCAAATATCAAAAACAACCTCAAAGAAAAAATAGACATAGCAACGAAAAACAATGAAAGTCTATTATTTGACTGCCATGAGTTTCTTGATGCTTGGCCTAATGTAGATAAGATTGATTTTGTTGGAGGAGATGGCGGTGATGATGGATGTAGTATAAATTTAGATACACAATGTATTATTGAAGAAAACAACAGAATAGATCAAAATAGAAAACTATCCTTAACTCTCATTATAACAACAGCAATTATTGATTCAATCAACCCCTGCGCTATTGCTGTTTTGATTTTCCTACTTGGAATATTGCTTTCGCTAAAATCATCCAGAAAAAAAATAATAAAAATTGGCCTTGTTTATATTGGAGCCGTTTTTATCACTTACTATCTTGCAGGTTTGGGAATTATCAGAATAATAACTCAATTTGACATTGCAAAAGAAATTGCAATTTTTGCTGGTGTTATTGTTTTGTTTGCTGGATTTATAGAGATAAAAGAAGGTATCTATCCTGACGGAAAACAAATTCTAAGAATACCAGAAAAATCCAAGCCTATATTTACAAGTTTTTTAAAAAAAGGAACTATCCCTTCAGTTTTTATCGCAGGTGTTCTTGTTTCTGCCTTTGAACTTCCATGCACAGGACAAGTTTATTTGGGAATTTTGAGTATGCTTTCACAAGAAAGCTTAAAAACCGAAGGATATGCATATCTGTTTATATATAATTTAATTTTTGTTTTGCCACTTGTGATAATATTATTAATTGCTGCCTGGGGCTTTAACATTAAGCGTATGGAAAAAATGCGTAAAAAAACCAGAATGACCGTAAAACTTCTAATGGGCTTGGTTATGATATTACTAGGATTATTTCTGCTTTATCAAGATCAAATCATAAAAATGTTTGTGATATAAAAAAGATTAGCCAAAACTAATCAACAAAATTCATAAAAAACTATAACCCTAAAGCAAAGCGATATAAGCTCGAGACCATAACTACAGAATTATCACACGAGAACAAAGAAAAGTTAATCTACTATTCTCCACTGTGTAACTTAAACCCCCTGTCTTCCGCTTCTTTCATGGAGTTAAAAAATATCTTGTTTTCATCCTTAATCCTCTTGACAATTGCACAATCTACTTTATGATAAATCTTGCTATTCTTGCTGGCTACAAAACTTCCGATAGATTCATTCATACCTGAACTTTCAGAAGTTTCATTGTCATCTCCAGAATTTTTCAATACGCTAACAGCCTTAATACTATCAACCTCACTTCTTATTAAATCCTTACAATCTTGATTTGTTTCTTCAAAAACCAATCCTCTATTTCCTGTCTGTTCTTGAGAATAAAAATATCCCGAAAAAAAACCAACGCAAAGAATAAGAAAGAATCCAATAAATATAAACACTTTTTCTTGATTTTGTTTTATAAAATCCAATTGCATCGCTTTGTGATTAAATTAAAATTTATTTTATCATCATTTACTAAATAGCAACAATTGAGCACTTTACTCTATTATAAACCATCATTTAAAAATATGAAATATATATTCCACTTAGGCAGAATATCATCATTATCAGTTGCTGAAATAATAACGATTTTTGATAAAACAAATATAAACTATCAGATAAAGTTTATAAGAAAAAATGTACTTGTTATAGAAATAAATCAAGATATAAATTTCAAAGAACTGCTTCCGCAAATGGGCGGAACAATTAAAATTTCGGAAGTTCTAAGAGATTATAAAGTTTTAGACGATATAACTGAAAAAATATTGCAAGAAGTTAACAAGAAGTCTGGCAGGAAAACTATTGGCTACAGCATTTATTTTGAAAATGAGAAAAACCTCAAAACGTCACAACAGGTCAAAAAAATGTTTACAGATATAAAAAAATCTCTTTCTGAAAAATCAAGCGTGAGAATTGTTTTTCCTGAAAAAAATAAAAATGAACTCAATAGCGCTTCAGTTATAAAAAATAAACTAACAACAAAAGGTTGGGAATTTAATTTTATCTTTTTAAATAACCAAATATTTCTTACAAAAACCTTAGCTATGCAAGATGTTGAAAATTATTCAAGGCGCGATTACGACAGACCAAAAAAAGATTCACACACAGGAATGATGCCACCAAAACTCGCTCAAATCATGATTAACTTAGCAAATATCGAAGAAGGAAAAATAATATTTGATCCTTTTTGCGGAATTGGAACAATCCCTCAAGAGGCCTTGCTCAATGACTATAAAGTTATAGGAAGCGACGCAAATGAAAAACAAGTTGAAAATTGCATTGCTAATCTAAAATGGATATCAAAAAAATATAATATAAAATATCCAAATTACAAGATTTTTCAATCTGATGTCGGAGATATAATCAGAAAAATAAGCAAAAATTCAATTGATGCCATTGTAACTGAATCAACCCTTGGACCAGTTTATACAAAAATCCCACAAAAATCTGAAATTAAAAACAATTTTAATCAACTTGAAAAAATATATTTGAGATTCTTTCAAACCGCAAAACTTGTATTGCGAAAAAAAACAAGGATCGTTGTTACAATTCCCGCCTATAAGATAAAACAACAATACTCATTTGCGCCATTTATTGACAAGTTGGAAAAAATAGGTTATTCTATCGTATGTCCGCTAAAGCGTGAACATATAACAAAATTTACAAAAGTTACTTCCAGAAACTCCATAGTTTACGACAGGCCAAATCAAGTAGTTGCTAGAGAAGTAATGATATTCGAAAATAAGTAATTAATCACAAAACAATGGCACATAAGAAAGCTGGTGGTACAGCGTCCAACCTCAGAGACAGTAAACCAAAATATCTTGGCGTTAAAATTTTTGGAAATCAAGCTGCAAAGGCTGGGAATATTATAGTGAGACAAAGAGGTAATCAATTCAGACTCGGCAAAGGCGTGATGCAAGGTAAGGATCACACAATTTTTGCTGTAATTGATGGGTTCGTAAAATTCACCGAAAAACAAATCACAAAATTTAATGGCAACAAAAAAAGAGTGAAATTTGTCAGTATTGTAGAAAGCAAAACTCCACAAAACGAACCAAAGAAAATTGCTGTAAAATAAATTTTATTGAATTGATATATTTATAAAAAACAGGCGAAAGCCTGTTTTTTTGAATAATAAAAATATTTGTATGGATATTTTAATTCAACTACACAATAAAAATCAATCGGCCACTCGACAAGAACACTTGCTAATAGCCAAAGTCCAAATGCTATAAAAGTAATCCTGTTTACCTGTTTTGATTTTATTGATAATCTATTACTCAATTCAAAATATAAAATAAACCACGCCCAAATAGGATTTAATATTGCAAAAAGATAAACTTTTTTATATTCGTCATCAGTTAATAGATCTTGAGATATTTGTCCTGGTTCTAATTTAGATAAAACTTTTTTTGCTACAATTAGAGAACCAATTATTGGGACTAAAAGCTAACCAGTATTATTAAATTAAGCATTACGCTTTTCATAAAATTTAATCTAAATTTTATTTATAAAACTACTTCGACTTTTCTTATTATTAATATTTAAACCATTATTTATTCTTCATCCCCGCCTTTATAAACTCTCTAAACAAAGGATGTGGACTCAATGGTCGGGATTTAAATTCAGGATGAAATTGGGAAGCAACGAAGAAGGGATGTTTATTTTTCGGCAATTCTACAATTTCCATTAACCTGCCGTCAGGAGAAGTACCAGAAAAGATCAAGCCCTGTTCTTGTAAAATTTCAACATAATCAGAATTAACTTCCCATCTATGACGATGCCGTTCTGAAATTTCAAAACACTTATAGGCATTGCAAGCAATGGTTCCATTTTTTAGCTTTGCGGGATATGCACCAAGCCTCATAGTTGCTCCATAATTTTTTTCTTTTAGATTTTTCTTTTGTTCTGGCATAATATCTATGACAGGATATTTCGTATTTTTGTCAATTTCAGTCGTGTTTGCCGTTTCTAGTCCGCAGACATTTCTGGCAAATTCAATACAAGCAATTTGCATTCCATAACAAAGCCCCAAGAAAGGAATTTTATTTTTTCTTAAATATTCAATCGCTTTAATTTTTCCTTCAACTCCCCTGCTTCCAAATCCTCCTGGAATAATTACTCCGTCTAATTTTTTTAATTCTGATAATTTTTCAGGACTTTTCTCATATTCTTCTGAATTAATCCATTCAATAATTGGTTTGCGATTATTTGCCCAAGCAGCATATTTAATTGATTCAATTACTGAAATATATGAATCTGAAAGCACAAAATCTCCCGTTGAAAAATACTTCCCTACAATACCAATCCTTACCTCTCCTTGAAGATTGTGAACTTTCTTCACAAAAGTTCTCCATTCCTTTAAATCATTCTTTTTTGCTCTCAAATTCAATTTAGAAAGTATTCTTTGGGCCAAATTCTCATCATCAAAATTAACTGGCACATCATAAATGGAATCAACATCTGGTGCAGATAGAACACAATCTTTCTCCACATTACAAAACATTGATATTTTTTCTCTCCTTGCCTGATCTATCCGCACTTCACTTCGACAAAGAATAAAATCTGGCTGAATACCAACCGAATTCAAAGACCGAGCTGCATACTGTGTCGGTTTTGTCTTCATTTCACCAATTTTGCTTGGCACAGGAAGATAACTCACTAAAAAGAAAAGGATATCTTTTGGTATCTGAAGTTTTAACATACGGGCAGCTTCTAAAAAAAGTATATTTTGGTATTCTCCAATCGTGCCACCTATTTCAATTAAAACAAAATCTGCCTTTGTGTTCCTGGCAACTTTTTTAATTCTTCTAATCACTTCCAATGGTATATGAGGAACAACTTCCACACATTTTCCTTCATATTCCAGGTTTCTCTCTCTATGTATCACAGATTCATATACTCGTCCAGTAGTCATATAATTATCAGAAAGGATATCAATACCCAAAAATCTCTCATAATTACCTATATCTTGGTCAGTTTCTACTCCATCATCAGTTACAAAAGTCTCACCATGTTCAATTGGATTCATTGTTCCAGCATCAACATTAATATATGGATCAATTTTAATAGCTGTCGTAATATAGCCCTTACCTTGGAGAACTTTTCCAATTGAAGCAGTTGCAATCCCTTTGCCAATCCCAGACATAACCCCACCTGCAACAAAAATATATTTTGTTTGTGACATAATATTTATATTTATTAATCAGTAAATGAAAAATAGGACACAAAGCCCTATTTTTTATTTTACCCCTTCAACTACTAAATTTATTCTCGCCTCAAGCCCATGATCAAAATCAATAATTATTTCGTGTTCACCTATTGATTTTATTGGTTCATTCGTAACAATTTTGTTTTTTGAAACATTAAATCCTTTAACAGAAAGAGCTTTTAAAATTTCATCGTGTTTTATTGCAGCATAAAGCTTTCCTGAGGCATCTGCCTTAGCCTTGATAGTAACGGAAGCTCCTTCAAGCTCTCCAACCATATTTTCAGCAGTTTTTAAATCATCTTCAGCTTGTTTTTTAGCTTTTAGCTTCATTTCTTCAGCTTGTTTTTCAGCTATTTTTGTTGCAGTTTTTACGTATCCCCCGGGAATCAGAAAATTCATAGCATAACCATTAGAAACCTCTTTGATTTCACCAGTATTTCCTAGATTCTGCACATCTTTTATTAATACTACTTTCATATCTTTTAATTCTTACTTTCTTAATTAATTATATTTTAAACCAACCTTCTTATTAAGTTTACAACATTATAACAAATTTATCAAACTCCGCCTTATAAACTCCATATTTAACATCTACCTTTTTAACATTAGCATTGTCTATACCATTATAACACCAATCAATTAATTTTTTCAAGTTTTTTTCATCACCCTCTGCAAATATTTCAACTTCACCAGTTGGAATATTTTTTACCCATCCTGTTAAAGATAAGCTTTCTGCTTTTTGTTTGGATTTAATTCGAAAAAATACACCTTGAACTTTGCCAAAAATTAGCAGAGTAATACTTTTTTTCATATAATAAATATTTTTATTTTGAACTTAATATTTCAATTGCTTTTTCCAACTGAGGATCCCTGTTATTTTCCCAATCATCTAAAGAAAGTTCAACTTCAAAATCAGGATTAATTCCATTTTTATTTATATCAATTCCATTTGGAGTCAACCATCTAGCAATTGTGACCTTAATTGCACTACCATCTCTCAAATTTTGCATTTCTTGTACTAACCCTTTTCCAAATGTCGTTTTTCCAACAAGTTTTACTCCATCATTATCTCTTAATGCACCTGCAAAAATTTCAGATGCACTCGCACTACCTTCGTTTATTAAAATTACAATAGGAATATTTTCAAACTTTCTATTTCCTTTCGCTTTATAAATTTCTTTTTTTTCGCCAAAATCTTCTATAAAAATTACTTCTCCCTTATCCAAAAATTTACTTGCAATATCTTCTAATGTACTAACATATCCGCCTGGATTATTTCTTAAATCAATAATTATTCCAGATGGATCACTAACAAGAATACTATTAATTTTACTATCAAATTCGCTAGTAGTTTCATCCATAAACTGACTTATTCTTATGTAAGCGATATTGTTTTCTAAAGTTTCCCATTCGACAGTATTTATTTTAATAATATCTCTTATAACGTATATTTCTTTCAAATCATCAGAACCTTCTCTGTTTATTATTAATTTTACTTCAGAACCCTTTTCTCCTCTTACAATACTTACAGCTTCATCCAGACTTAATCCCATAATTTCAGTTCCATCAACTTTTAATATCTTATCTCCAGGAAGAATACCAGCTTTTTCCGCTGGACTATCTTTAAGAGGTGCTATTACTGTTAAAAACTTATTTCTAAAACCGATCTCTGCTCCAATACCACTAAAACTTCCTTTCATGTCTTGTTCAAAAACCGCTCTATCCTCTGGAACAAAAAAAACTGTATAAGGATCATTTAACGAGTCTACCATTCCAGAAACAGCACCATAAACCATTTTTTGATAGTCTAATGGCTCAAGATTATATTTATTTTCGATAACACTCCATGCTTCCCAAAAAATACTGAAATCAGCTTTATTCTCAATTTTATCATTTTTTTGATCTATAATATTCCAAAAATAACCAATTCCATTGTCCTTATTAATTTCCTCATTGTCAATATTTACAAGACCATTAATATTATTTTTATAATCCCAAAAACGTAAAAAATCATTCATTGAAAAACCAGCGCTAAAACTAGTCAAAATTAATAAAAAGATAAAAAATGATTTTTTTAACGTTTTCTTCATAACAATGTTATTAAATATTTATTAATAAGTTCATTCCTCGTTAAGGCTTATGCGTTTTAAAAAAAATATAAGTGTAAATGTATTTCATCTTTACCCAATAAACAGGCCTGTCAAAATGTTATGGTTAAGTGAGTATATCTCTCAACAAGCTTAATTTTATAATAATCGCAAGTCCTGTCTTAATTGAATATACCCCTACATACTCCATGGATATTATTAAAATTATCACCTTTTGGTAGGAGTATATAAGCTCCATTTATATCTCTCGAAGAATAAAGATAACCATTATTTGTAGTATCAAATACCTTTTTTCTCGTTTCTTTAATATCAATTTCTTTAATCATTTCCGCTATGTCCTTAATTTCCCATAATTCTGCATCCGTTTTTATATGATTTCCAAAAGAATTTAATATCGAAACCACTTTTAAAGGATTCGATATTACGCCTAAACCAAATGCTTTTTCTTTTACGGCTAACAACACTTGTTGCTGTCGTCTTGCTCTGTCAAAATCATTTGTACTAAATCTTGCTCTTGCAAAAAGCAGGGCCGTAGCACCATCAATTGTTTGTGTTCCCTTTGGAAGTTCAATTACTCCTTCTTCAAACTGATTTGTTTCTACAAACGGTTCATTTAAAGTTATTGTAATTCCCCCTAATGTATCTATAATTTCCTTAAATGCTTCAAAGTCAACACTCATTGAATAATGTATATCCAGTCCCGTAACATGTTCAACGGCAACTGTGCTATATTCTAAACCTTTTTGCCATCCGCCATCCATTGTTCCAACAGCATATGCTTCATTGATTTTATTATTATAATCGTGATAAGGAATTTCAACATAAAGATCTCTTGGAATTGAGATTAAAGCAAGTTTTTCTTCCTTCGGTTTAATACTAACCACCATAATAGTGTCAGTTAACAAGCCACCATTTGGATCTCCAACTCCCCTAATCCCAAGAAGTAAGATATTTAATCTATCAAGTTCGTTTCTCTTAAGTTTATCAATTGTCGAAGTTTCTCCTTCGGTAGGCAAAATTTGAAAAAAAGTACCGTTAATTGGTAACATTTTAATAATACTTTTGATAACTGAGTTTTCTTTACCCGTAACTTTATCAAAAGTAGAATTTGTTTTAAAAACCAAATACCCGCCTGAAACAAATAAAATTAAAAACACAATTACAAAGCTATTAAATATTTTTTTAGATAGTTTTTTCCTATTTTTTTTCTCAGATTTATCAGACTTAGAATCAACAAAATCATCGTCATTTTGATTGACTATTCTTTCAATATCAAATTGTTTTTCTGGAGGATAATACACCATAAACTAAAACTTAGCAAACAAAAAAACAGACTCTTTACCTATTCATTTTTACATTTTTTCATAATAATGTAAAGAAAACGCAATATAATACTTTTAATCTCCGTATAATATTATTAAATTTTTTCTGTTATTCGATTTAATGAATATAAAATAGCTGTAACAACAACTATAAACATTAAAACTTTATCATTAAAAATTACCACATCAAAAAAACTATAAGCACAAATCCATGAGAAATATACAAAAAAAGAACCAGCAAATATTTTCAAATATTTTTTTTCAATTTTAAAATAAGCTAAATAAGCTGTTTTCAAAATATTATACAAAATATATAAAAAAATAAAAAGACCAAAAACTCCAATTTCCGAGGCAATGTCTAAATAAACACTATGGGCAGAAGAACCTTTTTTAAGTGCTGTTGATTTTTCTCCTAAAACATAATTAAAATTTCCAAAACCAGCGCCCAATAAAGGATGCTTTCCGATTGAAGTAATTGTTTCTTTCCAAATTTGGATTCGACCCTTATTAGAAGTTTCATCAAAATTATAAATTGAAAAAGCTCTCTCAAACATTGATGAACTTCTCCAATTATCACTACTTAGATAGATATTGCTTATTATTGCCTGAGCCTTCTGATTTTGCTTTAATGTAAAACTCGCAACTGGCATTAAAACGTAAAATAATAAAACGGAAAAAATTAATAATTTTGAATAATGTTTAGAATTCTTTTCAACATTTATACTAAAACTTACTTTACTTTTTAGTAATTTTTTTAGTTCAGAAATATATAAAAGAATTTTTTCCAACCTTGAATATTTTTTTTCTTTTTGTGATGCTGATAAATACAAAAATAAACTAGACATTAAAGCAAAAACACTTCCCACCCATGACCCTCGAGATCCAGAGAAAAATATAGCCAAAAAGAATAATATTAAAATTACTGACAAATATTTTTTCTTCATTATTCCCCTTTTAAATTGATCCGTTGGAGATATAAATATAAAAGACAAAACAACTGGGATTGAAATAATAATCATCATCGAAAACGAGTGAGAATCTGGCATAACTGAAAACATACGCAAAGTCGGCGGAAAAAAATTATAATATGAAAACCATGTATTGCTATAACTCAACAAATAACTCAAATTCTGACCATAAAACGTTTTTATGACACTTACTGTCCAAAACTCCCAAAACTGTGAAAGTGTAAAGAAAAATGTAGATAAAAACTGAAAATAGCCTATAGATAGAATTGTAACGGAAGAATAAAAAACAGCTTTCAAAACCTCTCTCAAATCACTTTCTTTTTGTATCGCAAAAACTACAATCGGAAAAAGTAAGAATATATTTACAAGAAACAATATTTTTTTAATCCCCATTCCAATATCTTGAGCTGAAATTAAAGAGATAGAGGCGATGATGAAAAAGAAAATTGTAAGAAAAAATAATTTATTTATCTTGTCATTTTGAACTTGTTTCAGAATATGCGTTGGCTCCATAGTCCTCATTGCAGTGAGGATGTGGAGCCTGTTTGCAAACCGTTGCTTATTAAATAATCTTGCACATCGGCTCCACAGCCATTCGGGACTATGGAGCCAACTTGCTACAAGTTCAAGATGAAAATTTTTATATCTTTCCAATCCAACTTTCAAAAACAAAATAACGATTAAAATCCTCCAAACGCTCATTGAATCAGAAATTTGATTTGCTGGCAGAGCGACAAAAAAAGGAATGGAAATAATAAATAATTTTAAAGAATCCAAAACGCTCAATCTCAAAAAACTAAAAGACAACATAATCAAGATTATATAAGAAAATTCTTGGGGCACAATTTCTGCAATCATAGCAAAGACTAAAATTATTTCAGAAAAAAAGATTGTTTTAAGTGGTGTGAATGGAAATATTGACATAAGTTTAAGATTATGATAGAGTGTATTGTTTTTTTAAATTTAAGAGGTAAAGGATATGGTAAATTCGCAAAAGAAAAGTAAAAAATTAAAAGAAGAAATTGCCTCTAATAATGAGATGGGTATAGAAAAAATAATAAAAGATACGGTTAAATTGCCCGTATGGGAGGATATTGAAGATTTGTTTAAAAAACTTAAGGAGATAAAAACCTCAATGGATAAGAGCGACGAAACAGATTTAAAATTCCTACTTCGCCATTGGGATGGTTCCTTTCTTAAGTTAAAAAAGACGATTAAAGCGGCAATGGAAACCAACGACCAACAACACATAGAAAACGCTCGTCATAATATAGAGATGACGATCGACAATATAAAGGAAGATGAATACATAACCGAACCCCACAATAGGGATTTATGTAAGATCTTCGGACAATTAAAATCTCTAATATAAGTGGAGTGTGTGGAATTTTTTAATAGTTTTCTGCGCTATCGGAATTCATTAAGGAAAGTTCCTATTTTTTTTAATTTACAAAACTCTCTGTCATTTACAAAACATTCGGACCGAAGCCCTCGCTCCAAAAATAATATCTCAATATTCAATATTCAATATTCAATATCTTTTCCAAAGTTTCATCAGCGCACCTTTCCCAGCCAAATCTTTTTATATTCTCATTACCGCGCCGAATCAAATCTAATTTATAATTTTCATCAGAAATTATTTTGTTTAAACTGTTATAAATCTCTTCAACAGTATTATTTTTAACAAACTCAACTGAATTATCCCCTACTTCAATTAAAGAACTATTATAGCTGGTTATAACCGGTTTGCCAAAAAATTGCGCCTCAATAACGGGCAAACCAAATCCTTCATAATCAGATAAATAGATATTAACCTCACTTGAACTATAAAAAACAAGCAACTCTTCTTCGCTTACAAAATCCAAGTGAACAATCGCATTTTGACCAAGATTTTTATTGGCGGTTTTTATTTGCTTATTTATATCAATAAGCGGATACGTATGATTTTTACCTATAATCAAAAGCTGATAGTCTTTGTATTTCCTATTAATTTTTTCGAACACTTCTATAATTTCAGGAACATGTCTGCGATTAAACATTGAACCGACACATAAAACAAATTTTTTTTTAAGATTATATTTTTCTTTCACAGCCTTTATTTTTCCCTCATCAATCATTTTTATAAAACTATCATCTGGAGATAAATTGGTAACGGTAATCTTTTCGGGATTAATTTTATAATATTTTACAATTTCTTCTTTGCTATAATTTGAGACCGTAAAAATTTTATCAGCAGTTTTCGCCGAATATTTTGAAAGTTTACGCAAAATTATTTGGCTTTTAAAATCAAACCATTCTGGATGAGCTTCATATGAAATATCATGTAAAACAATTGATGATTGAACTGGACAATAAAGAGGCTTTAAATAAAACGGAGAAAAGAAAAAGTTGATTTTATCTTTTTTTAAATAATATGGTAATAAAAAATGCTGAAAGAAAAAATTGCTAGAAAAGCCAAAAGGATTTTTTAATAATTTTAGCTTGAAATTATCGCTCTTAAGAAAATTATCTTGCAAAATCTCATCTTTAAAATAAAGATGAAATTCATTGTTTTTGTTTTTCTTCCAAAACTTCAAAAGATTAGATAGATATCTTCCAATACCTGTCTTTTGTCCTTCAAGAGTTCTTGCATCAATTCCAATTTTCATAATTAATAATCAATTATTCAATATATTAACATTTTAGCATTTTGACATAAACATGTCATTAATCCAAAAGATTATAACATTAATTACACCTTTTTCTAACAAAAACTCCCCACATAATATAATATGTTGGGAATTTTTGTTAAAACTTAGGCAAATTTATTTTACAGCATCCTTAAGACTTTTTCCAGCTTTAAATTTTGGTACATTCATTGCAGGAATTTGAATTTTTTGCTCTGGATGTTGAGGATTAACTCCTGTTCTTGCTTCTCTTCTGCTTACGCTAAAAGTTCCAAACCCAGTAAAAGCAACCTTTCCACCTTCAACTAATGTTTTTGTGATTGATTCAAGAACAGCGTTTATTACTCTTTCAGTATCTTTTTTTGAAGTGTCAGTTTTTGCCGCTACAGAATCGATTAATTCATCTTTTGTCATATTCTACACCTCCCTTCATAGTTAAAAATTAAATTATTTATAAACGAAAAACAAAACGGATTTCAATTATATAACTCAATAAATCCATTATACATTATTCGCTGAAATAAGGCAAATTTTATAAAGAACTTTTTATAACTTCATTTATGCGTTGTATTTTTGTAGTTTTACCACTTTTTTTATCAACATCCAAAATAACTGCATTGATAAGAATATTATCATCATCACTTATTTGATATTGAAACTTTGTTTGAGTTAACATATGTTCTATAACAAGATCTTTCTCACAACCCAATATTGAATCCTTCGGTCCAACCATACCAACATCAGAAATATAACCCATTCCTCCGCTTAATATTTCTTCGTCTGCAGTCTGAATGTGAGTATGAGTCCCCAATACTGCAGAAACCCTTGAGTTTAGATAGAAACCAAGAGCCCTTTTTTCGCTTGTAGCTTCTGCATGAAAATCAACAACGATTATATTGGCATCCTTATTACGGTCTAATATTTTATCGACCGTTTGAAATGGACAATCAGGATGATTATTTATAAAAACTCTTCCAATTAAACTTATGACTAAAACTTTTTTGGACCCAATAATTAATTTTTTATATCCTTTTTCAAGGCTAACAGCTGGGAAATTAGCTGGAAATAATAGATTCTGATCATCTTTTTCAAGTATATCAAAAGAGTCTTTTGTATCCCAAATATGATCACCACAAGTTATGATATTTACTCCATATTTTGTTATTTCCTCAACGGTGTTTTTTGTAACACCCTTACCATGCGCCATATTATCTGCATTTGCAATAATCAAATCCAATTTATATTTCTTCTTATAAACAGGCAAAACCTGCTTCAGAATATTCCGAGCAGGTCTTCCTACAAGATCGCCAAATAATAGAATTTTCATTACTAAGTACTTAAAAAACTAAATATCTCGATTATCTAGCATATTCAATCGCTCTTGTTTCTCTTATCACATGAACCTTAATTTCTCCAGGATAATTAAGATTTTCTTCAATTTTATCAGCTATATCTCTTGAAATTTTAGTAGCTCCAAAGTCGTCAATTTTTTCAGGAGTTACAAAAATCCTTATTTCTCTACCAGCTTGAATTGCGTATGATTTTTCTACTTCTTCAAATGAATTGGCAATTTCTTCAAGTTCTTCAAGTCTTTTTAGATAATTTTCAAGAGTGTCTTTTCTTGCTCCTGGTCGAGATGCTGAAATTGCATCTGCCACTCTAACTATAACTGATTCGGTTGATTCATAAGGAAAATCCTCATGGTGAGATTTCATCGCCTTGATAATATCTTCTGAAATTCCAAATTTAGACAGAATATTCATTCCAATTTCAATATGAGTTCCCTGAATCTCATGATCAACTGCTTTTCCAATATCATGCAATAATCCAGCTTTTTTAGCTGTTGTAACATTCGCACCAAGTTCTGAAGCAAGTGTTGCTGATAAATGAGCAACTTCAATTGAATGAAGTAAAACATTTTGACCATAACTTGTTCTATATTTCAATCTTCCTAAAAGTTGAATTAGGTTTGGATTAAAGCCAGCAACACCAACCTCTGTAACAGCTACTTGTCCAGCCTCTTTAACTTTTTCTATAATTTCTTTTTTGACTTCCTCAACAACTTCCTCGATTCTCGCAGGATGAATTCTGCCATCAGACATAAGTTTCTCCAAAGAAAGCTTTGCGACTTGTCTTCTGATTGGATCAAATCCAGAAACAATAATTGTCTGCGGAGTATCGTCAATAATTACTTCAACTCCAGTAGCTTGTTCAAGTGTTTTTATATTTCTTCCCTCACGTCCTATAATTCTTCCTTTCATTTCATCACTTGGCAAACTTACAGTTGATGTTGTTGTTTCTGATGTATGTGCACCTGAATATTTTTGTATAGATTGAACTATAATATCATTTGCCTTCTTCTTGAGTTCATCTACTCCCTCTTCTTCCAAATACTTCATTCGCTTTAAAACATCCTCCTTGTAATATTGTTCAACCTTATCAAGAATAATCTGCTTAGCATCTTCTCTTTTTAATCCTGCAACTTTTTCAAGTTTTTCTAATTGTTCTTTTTTAATCTGTTCAACATCTTCTTTTATCTTCATAATCTGTTTTGCTTTTTCCTGAAGAACAATTCGTTGTTTTTCAAATTCCTCAGTCTTTTTTTCAAGATGTTCTTCTTTGCTTGCAATTCTTTGTTCATTTCTATTTAACTGCCTATTTCTTTGAATCTCTTCGTTTTTTGCGTCATCCAATACTTTCACAGCCTTATTTTTTGATTCAAGTATAATTTCCGCAGCTTTATCTTTTGCTTCAGTAATTATTTTATTCACTTTTCCTTCAGCTGTTTCCATTTGCTTTGTCGCAAGAAACTGCCTTCCCAAATATCCAATAACAGATCCCGCGCTAAAAGCAACTAAAAGACCAATCAATATTTGTATATCTTCCATTATATATTTCTCCTAAATCGATTGGTCAAATACCAATGCACAATCTAGAATTTCTATCAACTGTTATATTTACATCAATAAAAACAAACTTTTGAATAAATTTTTATTCATTATAAACCAACTTTAAATTTCAAAATTAAATTATTCCTTTTAATTAAAAGGCTTAGTGATTTATAAATTTTTACAAATAGTTTAAATTTCACAACAATAAATAATAATCATATTAGATAGAAACCAAGATTAGTTCAAGCATATTCAGCCAATCTAAGTTAATTTTTTATTACAGTTAATATGTTATCAGATATAACTTAACTTGTCAAAGTTTTGTACAAGACGCATACATAGGTAACACATTACTAAATTTCATAGGAGTTTCATAATTTAGGGTTTGATGCGGTCTGC
>JARGGI010000008.1 GCA_029210775.1 Patescibacteria group bacterium
TGGAGTTCTACTGTAAATAGGTGTGATATGATATTGCGGTCAAATTCCGCATTCGCTACATTTGACACTCCAAGAAAAATTGTTCTTTAAAAAAATTTCTTGATTATTTAACCTCTCTCCCAATTTTTCTTTTTAATCAAATCTAAATCAAATTGAATTAGATTTGAAGGAGGAGGAAAATGAAAAATATAAAGAAAAAAGTAGTAGATTATCTGCTACTAAAAAGCGGCTTTGCATTTATGCACACAGAAGTGCAATATATATGCAAAAAGTGCGGAGAGCACTATGAACTCAAGTGTGAACAGGATCTTGAGTTTTGCTCTAATTGTGGCGGTAGAAATACCGACACAAAAAAGAAAAATGAAATTGTTGTGAGAAGAAGTTTGAAGGATTGTCTATCCGACTTTCTTTAAACCTCTTCCCTTTTTCCAAGTTTATCTTTTGAAAAAATCCCCCCAACCCCCTTTGTTAAATGGGGAGTAATAAAAAAGGTAAATTTAAAAAAGCTTCAGATCTCAAAACTTCGGAATCAGAAGTGAAATCACAAAAGGCTCCACATTAACACACCCCCGCCCTTCTCAAGAGGGGAACTCAGAAACTATGGAGCCAACGATGGTGCCAAATGAATGTTCTTTAACAAAATCATCTAATCGTCACAACTGTTTTGCTGAAATAGGGTTTGATTTCTTTGGCTAAAATTTGCGTTGGCCTTGGATAGAACTTAATAAGAGAATTAAATTTTTTCCAAGAAACATTCTTTAAATCAAGTTCTTTGAAATTTAAAACAGCCAAGCCGCGCGAAACAAAATAGATTTGATCCGCGAGAGCTTTTTCCGGTAAAGCGACAAATATTTCATCTTGAGATTTATATCCAAAAAACAATTCTTTCTTAATTTGTCGAAATTCAATTTCTTGTGATTTAAGAATTATTTTCTTTGATTTATTAGTTGTGGCGAATGTCAGAATATAAGGAATTTGGCTTAATATCCCATATTCATTTAAAGCGGATTCAAAAGATAAATAACAGGGAAAATAAAGCTGGAAGGCGATTTTTCTATCCTCGCGGATTTTATTCGGAAGTTGATAAACATTTTTTCTCAACCTGATAATTTTTCCGTTTTTTGTCCATCTGCTCAGAGTTACTTTAAGAGATTTTTCTTTAGCGTTAAAAATCTTCATCAAATCATTTAAAGTAAAAAATGCCTTATTGTAATTTTTAAGTTTATTCAGATCTATTTTTGTTCGCATAAGATTATTTATTAATTTGGCTGATAATAAATTTTACCGCTTTTTGATAATTTCCGGGAAGAAGTCTATGCAACTCGCTTCTGATTTCTTTTTCTGTTAGTTTTGTTTTTGGGGGTTTGAACGGTTTATTCAACTTTTCCGAAAGATACCAAAGATCAAACAGGTCTCGAGGCGCTTGCCTGTTCCGAATAGCAGCAATTTTATCTTGATATATTTTTTTTGTCGTAGCGGTGTCGCAAAGAATTTCAAGAGGATAAACAGAGGTTTTCAAAACTTTCGGCAAATATTCATTTTTTTTAAATTGATTTTTCCTCTTTGATATTTCAATTTTAATGGAAAATGGCCTGTTCAAAAAATCTTCTTTAATTTTGACTTGAGCGTAAAGAGTATAAAATTTGTCTTTTTTATCCATAATTTCCAGTTCCAGATATTTTTTCTCTAAATTATTCAAGAAGCTAAAAAAATCTTTTGGATTTATTTTCACTAAAACAGAAAAATCAAGATCTACTGAAAATCGTGGCGATTGATACGCTAATCGCAGAGCTGTTCCGCCCTTAAAAATAAGTTTTTCTGAAAACCTTTGTTCAAACAGTTCTTTCAAAATAATAATTTCCCACGCTTCCCGAACAATAAGCTCTGGAGCGATTCGCAGCTCTTTTGATAGTTTGTTTACTATTTCTTGTTCTAACATAGTTAATGTTTATGTTAATTATTTAAGAACTATATTTAGAATAGCATTTTATATTTTTATGTCAAATTTTAACAACAACCGTTATCCGCCTGATTTATTCGGACGAAGAACGCTTCTTGTTAAAAAATGAGGAGTGTGTTCGTTGAAAAAAGTGGAAGAAAAATAATCATCTTTCAGGTGATAAATGTTTATTAAACGAGTTAGTAAATATTTATCACCTGGAGGTGAAAAATATTATGAGATTGTTTAAAAGAAAAAAACCCGAGACTCTCGGGGAATTGATTGAAACAAGAAATTTAAAAGAAATCCTTGAAAGAGGATTTCTGAAAGAGCTTTTAAAAGAAGCAGAAAAAAACGAGAAAGCGTTCTTTCTGCTTCTGCGAGTAGCTTCTGAAAATTCAGAAGCTCAAAAGGCAGTCAACGATATAACCCGAAGCGGAGCAAATTTTGCTCTCTCGGGAATAACGAGAGAGGAGATAACCTTACCTCCTCTCGAAAAAATTAATCTCCTCTTTAAGGAGATTGATAGGGCAGAAAAGCCCGTAGATTTATCACATCGCCATTATCAGGAGATGTGTGAAAACGATCTTGAGGCAAAAAAAGCTCTTGTTAGTTTTTATCTAACAAGAGCAAAGAAGATCGTAGAGGATAGGGAAAATAATCCATTTCAAAACTCTTTTGAAATGGATTATGAAATGAGTAACATAACGCGGTATCTTCTGGAAATTCCTGTACCAGAAGTACAAGAGTTTTTTGAAACCTCAAAGCTTTTTCTGAAATATTCAGAAAAGATTGGGTCTCAGTAACCTTGTTCCTCTTTAAAATTTCTTGATTATTTAACTTCTCACTCCACTTTTTCCAAACTTATTTTCTAAAAATCCTCCTAACCCCCCTTGTAAAAAGGGAGTGGTGAAAAGTAAGTTTAGAAAAGCCTTGAAACGAGTTGTAGGTTATAACGAGTTTGAGGGTTAAAAACGCAAAAGGCTCCACACAGGAGCATGGAGCCAACAATCAATATTTGTTCTTTAAAAATTATTCTTTACCCAAAAGCGATTTTAGTTTGTCTAAAGCAGTTTTCTCGTCGATAATATTAGCTTTCTCATTATCAATTAGCGATTGGAAAATCATATCTTTTGTAAAATCTTTATCATCTCTAAGATCGTTAGCCAATCCGATTATTTCTCCCCAAGCTGGTCCGGAATTTTTAAAGCCAAAAGCGAATAAGTCCTTGCCACCGATAAGATCTGCGGGCTTGCTTTTTTCCACTCCATATTCTCTGGCTTTATCAACAAACCATTTTCCGGCTGGAAAATTTTCAGGCATCATCAGCTGTTCAGGGTTTTCCGGATTAGAAAAAGGACCGCGACCACGATGATCGGCAGCGCCAGTTAAAGCCAATTCCCTCATAGTCGCTGGATGGATTTTTTTTGCTAATCGATTAAAAGCTCCTTTGGAAACTTCTTGATTTCGGATAGTTGAATCAATAAACCACATACTGGGAACCAAATGATTGGTAACTAAGTTGACAACCTTGCCTCGCGTCAGTCCATCAACTCCGATATCCGATAAAAACTTTTTTGTCGGTTCTTCGCCAGCTTGCTCGTGGCCATGAGAAGTTATCCGCATTTCCCCATCCTTTTCAATTGTTTCAGTTGTGGATTTTTTGCCGAGATCGTGACACAAAGATGAAAGCATAATTATTAAAGTTGTTTCTTCTTCTAAGTCATATTCGCGGCAAAGTTTGGTAGCCTCGTCAACACTCATCAGGGTGTGCATCCAAACATCGCCTTCCGGATGCCATTCTTTCTCTTGAGGAACTTTTGTCAAATCGTCAAATTCCGGATGCAATTCTTTGAAAATTCCAATTGATTTCGCGGCTATTAGCCCCAGAGACGGCTTGTCTGATTTAATCAAAAGCTTTTTCCATTCTTCAATAATTCTTGATTTCGGCTCTTCTTTTAATTCAGGAACCATTGTTTTCATAAGCTCCAGACTTCTTTTTTCTATTTCCAAGCCAAAACGACCAACAAATTGCGGAGCCCGTTCTGCTCTCACAGGATCGTCTTGAAACTTTTCAAAATCAGTGACTCTTAAAATTCTATTTTCAATATCTTGAAGACCTTTAAATGGATCATGAAGTTCGCCCGTCAAAGGATTGCTAGCCATTGAGTTCATCGTAAAATCACGGCGGCTCGCGGCATCTTTTATAGACATATTGGGATCTGTTTTCACATCAAACCCTTTGTGCCCTTCTCCAGCTTTTGAATCAGTCCTTGGCAAGGACACATCAATGTCTATGCCATTAGGAAGAAAAACTTTTATAATGCCAAATGCTTTTCCAACCTCTGATACTTTTCCGAATTTTTCAATAATCTTTGCAATTTCGGGCGCTTCCAGCTTATAAACTTCTAAATCAAAGTCCTTGGGAATTTTATTGAAAAACATATCCCTAACGCTTCCCCCGACTAGCAATGCCTCTCCGCCCGCTTCTTTGATAGCTTGGCTGATTTCCAAAACTTTTTCATACGCCTCGGCATATTCTTCATAACCAAACTCCCGAAATCTTTTTATCATCTCCTCTGGCTTTAACATTTCTTTTATTTCGCCGTTAGCGGATTCTTGCCACTCCCTATTTTCTTGGTCTATTGCCATTATATTTTCTTTTATAAATGAATTTTTTAATAATTAACTTCATTTTACTTTATCTCTTTTGTAATTATATTTTAGCATAAAAATCAATTTTAACAACAAGCGTCATGTGCCCGATTAAAATCAAATCGGACAAATCACGCTTCTTGCTAAAAATATGAGAGAAGCATTGCACATTGAAAAAGGGGAAGAAAAATATTCGATGCTTTTAAAGGCTTAAATTGATTGTAAATTTTTATGATCAATTTCGGCCTTTAAAGGCAGGAGGAAAGAAATGAAATCAAAAATTACAGAAATTTATTTTGAAAATTCTGTGACGGCAAAGACAAAATTGCCTTTGTCGGCAAAATTAGTCGTACTATCTTCAGAAAACCTCAATTCCGAGGAAATAAAAAAAATAATTGAGGCAGGATTAAATTTGGGGGTCCACCTTGAGTGGGCCGGAAACCCAGATAAAGAAGGGGAAAATTTCCGAAAAAAATTTCATCTTTCGGAAATTCCAGAAGAATTTCTAAAGGAGTATTCTTCTTTAGAAATAAAAGAAATTCTCCGGGAAAGGAAGTTAATTCCTGGAAAATTTATCAAAGAGGAGCAAAAAAGGCTCCTCGGAAAAATTGTGGAGATATTTTAATCTCCACTCCCTAAATCTATGAGCAAGAAGAATGACGAATAATATGAGAAATATAAAATAATATTTTGATTGTTTCGACTTCTTGCTCCACTTTTTCCAAGTTTACAAATAAGATTTGCAGACTTAGAAAAAATTTTTTAGCACCGAGTAATCTGTTTGTTTTTTTGGAATTAAAGCAAATAGTTTATTCCTTGTTAAATTAGAAATAATTTTAACGAGGGATTCCTGAATTCATTTCAGGATGTTCATTGAAAATTTTTTCCGAGCTGCTCTTATAGCTCGCGACTGCGTTTATTTTTTAGGCGGTAGTTTTGAAGAACTCAAAACCGCGGGCAAGAAAGAGCAGGCTGATTTTTCAGCTTATCTTGCGCGTGATGAATAGAGGTGAGACAAAATGAAAAGAATAGTAGTAATTGCTCCAACGCGGAGCACTTGTTTAAATATTTCAATGGTGCTAAATAATGGCGCCATTCCCTTGACCTTGCTTATGCAAGAGAATGGGGAAGAAATTTTTGAGGCCGTTGATGAACTGGAAACCGGCGGATTCGGCGTTGTCGCCGGAACTGGTACGGGTAAAACTGTGTCGTTGCGCGACATTGCCGGAAAAGTTCTCGGCGAAAAATTGCGGGTTGATGTCGTCACCCGCGAGCAGGAAGCAACAAAGCACACTTGGACATGCAATGTACTTGTGGTGACTCCTGGAGTCGCTCTGCATTGGCTGAAATCTCAAGTAATAACGAAAGATGATTTAATCGTTATTGATGAGATACACCAAACAAGCGAGCATCTGGAATTCTCTATGGCGCTTGCCAAGAGAGCCGGGTGCAAGTTTGTCTGGATGTCAGCGACCATTGATCCGAGTATATACTCGGAATATTTGGGAGCTAACACAGTCATAGAGTGTTCAGCTTTTGATCCGTCAAAAAGGTCAAAGGTTGAATGCTTATGGAAAACGCCAGAGAATTTTCTTTCTTCCGAGGTGAATAATTTCATTGAGGAAGAAAGAGCGGTCGCCGTGTTCGTGCCCACTCGAGAGATGGCTGAAAGGTTGTCTCGAGAGTATGGTAATCGCGAAGGTCTCTACTGTGATTTCTATCATGGTGGAGAAAAGGCCGAGAAACTTCGCCAATTCTTAAAGGGCGATGTTCCCAAACCCTTTATGGTCTTTATGACCACTGCCGGCGCGAGTTCCCTGAATATTCTGGGGCTTGATACCGTGGTAATAGTGGACGAAATGTATAAGGAAATTGTCCACTCCGGTGTTCGTGTTCTGGAAAAAGTAAACCTTGGGAACAACGAGCTTTTGCAGATGGGAGGCAGGGTGAATGGAAGAACAGAGAACTCTAAAATTTATATTTTGGGTTCCCGTTCAATAGATTTCCACAACCTGAAACCTACTGCACCGGAGTTCGTGCTGGGTGGCGATTTGCAGCAGGTGGCTCTCACTTGCGCTCGTCTTGGCGTAAACGCTAGTGAGCTTGATCTGATCGGCTCAATTGATTCAGCTCGCTATGAAAAAGAGGTAACTCGTTTCAAAGCACGCGGAATTATTGAAGCCGAGAGTGATAAGCTTACGGCTTATGGTAAGAAAGTGGAGCGTTTGCCCATCGATCCTTCTTGGGCGGAGTTGGTGGCTCAAGCTCGGAACAGCAATAATCGGGACTTGCTGGACACTGTGGTAGTCAGCGCATGCGCTGAATCGCTTTATTCTTTGCTTCGCAATAACGCGAATTTGAGCGGAGTAAAGATAAGCGGAAGCGATCAGCTCACCGCCTATAACATCGTGGTATCCGCCCTTAACCAGTTCGGCTTTTTCCGCAAATCAAATGGTGGAGGAGCTGAGTATGGTTTTCAGGGAGATCGGTTTAAAAAAAGATATAATAAGAAAACCGGTCAAACTGAAAAAAATATGGGCGGATTTGTCCAGTGGTGCGACGACAACGGATTTAATCCGAAAGCCATTAAGGAAGTGGCGATCGCGATGAAGTCCGTTTATCGCCAGTTACGAATGCAAATGCCAGTTCC
Organism: Patescibacteria group bacterium; assembly: GCA_029210775.1. Lineage (GTDB taxonomy): Bacteria > Patescibacteriota > Minisyncoccia > JAHIHE01 > JAGLIN01 > JARGGI01. The sequence goes on from JARGGI010000008.1 coordinate 7,245, forward strand.
ACATGATTTGCAGATCATCAGTGAAAACGATGAGATGCATAAAAAGTTTGTGGATCTGCTCGCTAGAACGCAGTCCCTGGATTTTGTTCACGATGAGCAGAATTCCCAGATTGGAACTGTTTGGCGAGCAAAGCACTCGCTCACAAGCGGTGTGAGAGTGCTTGGCAAAATCCGCCACTGGACCGACAAGCGCGGTCGTCAGCGGGCGACGATTGAGGGAACGGAAGTTCCCGAAGATCTATTCAAGATTTACGCTGACAAAAAACCTGATTCTGTTTATCAGGTTAATGATGAAGGCGTGAGGATTGAATTCAAGTCGTCGTTTGCCGGCGAGTCAATCGGGTCGCTTGTAGAAGCGGTTGACGATTCCGAAGTTCCAGCGGAATTAATTGAGCAAGCGGAGGAGAAATTCATTTCCTCTCTCTTGTATCAGCTAATTTCTCCTGAATTTGCGGATCAGAACCGCGAAATTCGCGAGCAATCCAGCCAACTCCGCACCCGTTCCGGTGGAGCCGTGGAAAAAATTTCCGAGTCCGATGAGCGAAAGCTCTATGAGCAGGAGTTCGCGGGCAAGGGGATTATCTCCGTGCGGTCCTTGCGGTCAGCCATTGAATCCGGAAATATAAATCCGGACAATCTGCTTCTGAAGCTGGAAGATTTTATTCCAGTAGAAGAGCAGGAAAAAATCATGGCTGACAATCCGGACACCGTAAAGGTTAAGAATGAAATCTTGACCGTTGAATACGGTGGCGGAAGTTGGGGCGATGAATTCTTCTGTCGCGCAAGCGTGACAGAAGAATTCGCGCGGACCACCAAAGTGGAAGCGGTAACGCTTCCCGGCGGTCGGACTGTGGAGCTCCGCTGCGAAGGTCATTCCGCCAAGACCTTTTCTGAACTGGTTGAAAAACTGGAACAAAAGAGGATTGAGAAGGCATGGTCGGAGAAGCGCTCTGAGCTGGAATCTTCTTCGTGGATTTCTAATCCCGAGGAGATATTCCCGCTCTTGCCCAAAATCTTAACCGCGGTAGAAATTACGCGGAAAGATAACGGGCAGGGCGAGCCGGTTTACGGTTACTTCTCGCTTGTTTCTGACTCTGATCTTGATTGTAAAATTAAGATAAGAGAAACGGAAGAAGAAGCGAGGAAGGAAACCAAGACTGGACTTGAGCGTTTGTTCCGCAAGGCAACCCGCGAATTCAGGAGAATCTCCGGCGAAGAGCCATGGGATAATTCTGAACTGCGCGAAGCCCTCAAAAACCGTCTTGAGATGCTTTTGAAAGCGCAAATGGAAAATCTGACCGCTGAAAATTTCAGCGAGCGGGTTGAAACCATTAAGGCGGAAGCGGAGAAAATTAAGTCCGAGATCGTCGGCAAAGCTTCAGAAGCAAAGAAGCTTATCGCTGATACAGAAGAGGGAATTGAAAAGCAAATTAGTGCTATTGAAAACCCATCTTTTGTGGAAGCGGAAGTGAAGCAAGCTCACGAAGCTCTTCAAGAAGCCAAAGATAAATTAAAATCTGCGGCTTTTGAAGAAGTTTTGGGAGCTTGTAAAAAAGCTTCTGAAATCGCCAGTCAACTGGCCAAGCTTTATTCAGTCAGGACGGAGAATGTTCTGATTGGATTTGAAGCTTGGGATCGAGATGGCGGAGTGAACAATAATGGCCATGGCTGGGTAGTCAGACCGGATGGGTCGCTCCGCGAAAAAGATAGTGATGATGTCAAAAGACATAAGTCTGATGGCACTTATCGCTGGGACGTAGTGCAAGCCGAAGAGCTTGCACTACGCTGGAGGTGTAGTAGCATAAGGGATGTGGCTGGAAACAGCACATTTGAAGTTGTAAAACTTCCCTTAGGCGATTGCACAGAAGTGCAACTGGCGACGGTTGCACGGATAGAAAAAGAGATCAAAGCCCCAAGAGGCTCGTTCGGTCTCGAAGGAAATAATAAGGAGGTAAAAAAAGAAAAGAAAGAAAGTGAAGCAGAAATAGACCCGTTGAAAATTTTGCAGCAAGGCAAAAAATTCACTCTGGGTCTATAAGAACGGACAAAAAAATCCGTTCAAATAAAAATTAAATTTTCATAGGAGCGCCAAGTCGCACAATTTCGCGCTCCTAACTTTTTCCAAGTTTATCTTTTGAAAGGTAAATTTAGAAAAGCTCTTGAATAAAAATTTGAGGGTTTGAAATTTTGGAGCGTAGAACGAAACGAAGTGGAGTTCTACTGTAAATAGGTGTGATATGATATTGCGGTCAAATTCCGCATTCGCTACATTTGACACTCCAAGAAATTTAATTGCTCTTGACAGGGAACTGATGTTTGATAGAATTTTGTGAGATTAAGAGGGATCCCTCGGATCCTTCCGTCACTTGGGATGACAGTTGGAAATTGCAGAAAGCTCCACAGCCCTTCGGGACAATGGAGCTAACGATAACAATAATAATAATTATCTTTCCAAATCAGGCAGGCAGACTTTTTGCTTAAACTCTAAATTTTAAAAAATTAAGAATTTTGGCAAATCTCTCTCCAAACTGCTTGTCTGATTTGGGAAGATGAAAATAAAAAAGAGCGTTTTAAAACGCTTTTTTATTATATAAAATTGATATATCTTATTTTTCTTTATCCATTGCAAGTTCAATGAAACCTCTGATTTCGTTTGTTGGAATGAACATATCTCCGCCTTGACTGATGCCGATAATTTCTCCTTTGAGATTTACAACAGGAGATCCATAAAAATAGTTTTTCAAGGAATTTACTGTTTTGATTCTCAATTGAGTTTTGGCGGTAGTGCCTTTTTCTTCTGCTCTTTTTTGTTCATCAAAAGAAACATAATCATCAATAAATTTTGAAACTATATCAGAAACAACTGAATTATCAATGATAACTATTTTTTCTCCAAGCTGAATATTTTCAGAATCGGTTAGAGGTATGACTGGAAGATTTAATTCTTCAATTTTAATAATTGCGAGTCCCGTTGACAAATCAATGTCGACAAGTATTGTTTCATAAACTTTGCCATTTTTAAGTTTGACTTTAATTACAGGATTTTCTTCTTCTGTTTTATTTGGAGTTATGCTTTCAGTTGAAACAATTATCAGACCGTCGCTTGTAAGAATTGTTCCAGTTCCTTTGTAAATGGAATTGTTTTTATTTGAAAATTCTAACACCTCAATCACAGAAGGAGAAACTTTTTTTATAGCTTCAACCATAGCTCCGTCTTCTGAGATTTTTATTTCTTTTATTATTTCCACAACGGTTGTGCCCTCGTTAACTCTTTTGAGAAATTCATATTGTTTAAGTTCGGGATATTTAATTAGAGCAGATGGAAGAATGATTCGATCAATTAAAATTCCTCCAGTTCCTCCTACAAAAAAAACAAAAAGTATAAATAAAATTATACTAGAAATTCTTTTGATTCGTTTTGGTTTATACGGTTGTTCTAATAGTTCTGAAATTTCATTTTTTGGTTTGTTGAAAAATTCTTCTGAAATTTCAGATTTGTCCTTTTGTTTTTCTCTTAATGATTTTATTGTTATATTTTTCATATTAATTGTTTTTATTATTTTTAAGTTTTTGTGTTATGAAATTTCCCAATTTACTGTGAATATAGTTATGATTAGAAAAATTAATACAAAAAATAAATTAGAAATTATTATTTTTTCTAAAAGCATATTTCTAAGATAGTCTTTTAATATATTCCAAAATGAATAATATACTGAAAGAATTATTGCTCCAATAATCAGATGATTTGCTGGAAGAAAACTTATTGCCCAAATTAATTCTACTACAATTAGTCCAGATAGAAAAGAATAGAAATTTAGAGTTTTGTTTTTTATTGAGTCAAGGTGAATATCGTCAGCTTTGCTTTTGAGAAAATTAATTCTTGTTAGATATATAGTTGAAAAAAAGATTGTAATAAAAATAATTGTCATCATAATCCAGAGCGGTAAATCAAGATCAATATACAAAGAATATATTCCACTTGAAATTAGAAAAACTGAAATCATAATTATGCTTTGATTCAAATTGAATCCAGAATCTAAAACTTTTGGTTTCATTGTTTCTTTTTTCATCCAGTGTTCTTGTTGAATGAAAAATCTATGCAATCCCATAAGCGCAAAGAGAAATGCAAAAGATATTAAAGTTATATATAAATGTTGAAAACTATTTTTTCCAAGAGTTACTAAGAAAACGACGCTTCCTGATGTAAAAAGTAAAATTAATATGATAGGCAAAAATCTGTATTTTGTAATCCAGAAAGCGCTTAAAATTGAAATTAAGAATAATGTTATAAGAGAGGATTGAGAGAGTCCAAAGCTTCTAAAGAAAAATTCCATCATCATAAAAAAAACAAAAGATGGAATGAAAAATTTGATATAGTTTGATATTTTCATTTATTGTGAGAAGTTGAATTACTTAATTATTGTTTTTATGTTTTTTTGTCCACAAAGTGATTTTTTTAATATATTTGGTTTAGAAATGTTGATTATTTCTGATTCAATTCCAAACTTAGAAAGACTGATAAGTTCGTCAACTTTTCCTTTCATCCCACCTGTTACATCTGTGGATGTGGATTTTCCGATGTAAAAATGGTTTATATTTTTGTTGTTAACTTCGTTAATTAAATTTGCGTTTTTATATATTTTCGGATCACAATCAAAGACTCCGTCTACATCTGTTCCGATTATAACTTTTTTCGCTTTTAATTCTTTGGCTAAATAATATATTATTTTATCGCCAGATAATATATTAAATGAAAGTTTGCTATCAATTAGTACATCCCCATATAAAACTGGAACAAGATTTAGTGAAATATATTTTTTAATTATTGTTAAATCAAATTTTCCAAGCTTTTTATTATTCAGTATCCAGGCTGATGATTGCTGAAAGGTTATAGCGTTTATGCTATTTCTTTTTAGGTGTTTTTTTACTTCTATGTTAAGTTCTTGAAGGTCTGCACATAAATCAGAAATAGCTTTTATTTGTGATTTGTTTTTATATCCACTGCTTAGTTCAAATTGTTTTGCTAATTTATGTCCAAATGATCCCACGCCATGAACAATCACTAAAGAAAAACCTTTTTTCTTTTTAGCTTCTGATATTTCTCTTGAAATTCGATTCAAATTGTTTTTTTTCACTATCTTTCTTCCATTTTCTTTGTCGGTAATTACTGAACCTCCAATTTTTAAAATAATTAGATTATTTTTTGTCATTTAATAAAAAATTATTTTTTGAATATAACTTTTTCTTTTTCAATGTCAACATTAATTACGTCTCCTTCTTTGATTTTTCCTTCAATTATTTCAATGGCTAATGTATCTAATATTTCATTTTGTATAACTCTTTTGAGCGGTCTTGCGCCATAGGAAGGTTCATATCCTTTTTTCGAAATAAACTTCTTTGCTTTGTCTGTGAGCTTAATTTTTATGTTTTGCTTAGCAAGTCTTTTTGAAACAAGTTCAAGTTGCAGATTAACAATTTGTAATATTTCTTTTTCGGATAAGGAGTGAAAAATTACAATTTCATCAATTCGATTCAAAAATTCAGGTTTAAAATGATTTTTAAGTTCGGTTTTAATTTTATTTTCAAATTCTTTTTCCCTCACAGTTTTCTTATTGTCACGATTTACAAAACCAAGTGATGAATATTCTTGAATGACTTCATTTCCGATGTTTGATGTCATGATAATCAGTGAGTTTTTGAAATTCACAACTCTTCCTTTTGCGTCTGTTAATCTTCCATTGTCTAAGATTTGAAGAAAAATGTTGAAAACTTCTGGATGCGCTTTTTCAATTTCATCAAAAAGAATCACGCTATATGGTCTTCGGCGAACTTGTTCCGTGAGTTGTCCTCCTTCTTCAAATCCAACATATCCAGGAGGAGAACCAATCATTTTTGCAACAGCATGCCGTTCCATATATTCGCTCATATCTATTCTTATTATAGCATCATCGCTGTCAAATATAAACTCTGCTAATGCTTTTGCAAGTTCGGTTTTTCCAACACCAGTTGGACCCATAAATATGAATGAGCCAATAGGTTTATTCTCCTCGGAAATTCCTGCACGGCTTCTTCTTACTGCATTTGATACGACTTTTATAGCTTCAGATTGTCCGATAACTCTTTGAGATAAGCTATCTTCCATATGAGAAAGTTTTTGAGATTCTTCTTGTATCATTTTGTTTGCTGGTATTCCGGTCCAGCGGGAAACCACTTTTGCAATATCTTCATCATCTACTTCTTCTTTGAGAATTGGTCTGTCACCTTGAATTTTTAGGAGCTTTGCTTTTTCATTCTTAATGTTTTTTTCAAGATCAGGAATTTTGCCATATCTGATCTCAGCTACTTTTTGAAGTTCTGTATTTCGATCAGCAATTTCTGCTTCTTGTCGAAGTTTGTCAATTTCTTTTGTTGATGTTCGGATTTTTGAAATTATATCTTTCTCATTTTTCCACTGAATTTCTATGTCTTTGCTTTTTTCTTTCAAATCTGCAATCGTTTTTACTAAGTCTTTTAATCTTTCTTTTGATTCTCTGTCCTTTTCTTTTTTTAGAGCTTTTTTTTCAATTTCAAATCTGCGAAGTTCTCTTTTGGTTTTATCAAGTTCAGCTGGCATACTGTCAATTTCCATACGAATCGATGAAGCTGCTTCATCAATTAAATCAACTGCTTTGTCGGGAAGAAATCTGTCGGAAACATATCTGTCCGATAGAGTTGCGGCGCTTACAAGTGCAGAATCTTTAATTCTAACTCCGTGATGAACTTCATATTTTTCTTTAATACCGCGCAAAATTGAAATTGTGTCTTCAATACTTGGTTCTTTGACATAAATAGGCTGAAATCTTCTTTCAAGCGCTGCGTCTTTTTCAATATATTTTTGATATTCTTTAAGGGTCGTTGCGCCGATTGTGTGCAACTTTCCTCTTGCAAGAAGTGGTTTGAGCATATTTGATGCATCCATTGAACCTTCTGATGCTCCTGCTCCAACAAGAGTATGTAATTCGTCAATAAATAGTATGATTTTTCCGGCTGATTGCTCAATTTCTTTGAGAACTGCTTTGAGCCTTTCTTCAAATTCACCTCGAAATTTTGTGCCCGCAATCAGAGATCCGAGATCAAGAGAAACTAAATCCTTATCTTTAAGTGATTCGGGAACATCTCCTTGAACAATTCGTTGTGCAAGTCCTTCGACAATGGCAGTTTTCCCAGTTCCCGCTTCACCAATCAGAACTGGATTATTCTTTGTTCTTCTTGAAATTACTTGCATTACTCTTCTAATTTCTTCATCTCTGCCAATCACAGGATCAAGCTTTTCTTCTTTTGCAAGTTTTGTTAAATTTTGCGCGTATTTTTCAAGGACTTGAAATTTGCTTTCAGGTTCGCTGTCCGATACTCTTTGAGACCCTCTGACATCAACAAGAACTTTCAATATATTTTCATATGTCACATTGAATTTTTCAAGAATATTTTTTACCAAACCATTGACTTCAGTCATTGAAAGTAAAATATGCTCTGTGCTTATGAAATCATCTTTGAGTTTATTTGCTTCTTTTTGTGAATTATCAAGAATCTGTCCCAAATAGGGAGTGAGATATACTTGACCTGTCGCTTGAGGAGGTGCTTGAATTTTTTGAATCTTTCTTATTTCTGATTCCACTTCTGCTTCAATGAAATTTATTTGGACATCTAATTTATTAAGAATTGACAAAACAACTCCCCCTTCTTGAGTTAGAAGAGCAAAAAAGAGATGAAGGGTATCAACTTGATGTTGATTATATTCAGATGCTATTGAATGCGCAGAAGCAATTGCTTCTTGAGATTTTGTTGTAAATTTGTTTGGATTTATCATATATTTATTGTTATATAATAAAATATTGTTCTATATAATTTTAGCTTTTTAAAGCAAAAGAGTCAAAAAAAGATGGACAATACAATTAATCGTATTGCCCAGCAGTTGTAAATTTCGCTAAAACTCAATCTCAATAATATGAGCGTTTATCATGTCTCTTATAAGCATAGAAAGCCAGAGATCTTGTATTCCAAAATGGGCTTCACCACAATTGGGATAAGCAGTGCTTTCCATACCTCCTTTCATATCTTTCGGTTTATCTGTTGTAATAGAATCTCCTATATGTAGAAATACACTCCCTTTTTTATCTACAGCAAAGGCAATACTCATTATTGACAAATAATTTGTTTCAATCATTCCTCCAGAAGCGGCTGTCATACATCTAAGTGTTGCATTCATTTAAGTTCCTCCTATTTTCAATTCACTGTTTTTTGTTTAGTATAGTTGAAAATTTTAAATTGTCAATTCTATATGGAAAGTTGTAACGAAATTAATTTAAAATAAAAAAACTCCATTTTTTCAAATAGAGTTTTTTATTAATAACGAGATTATCTTATTTAATTGCAAGAAGCTTCAGATCCTCCAGTTGTTGTGGCAGAACCAAATCCAGGAGATGGTTGAGCTGATGAAAGATCAGTGTTACATTCTTCTGGTGGAGTTTCAAATGCTGAACAAATTATAGCAAGCAAGCTTTTTGAATCTCTGCCTGAACTGAGAGTGGTTCCATTTATAACCAATGTAGGAGATCCACCAACATTATATTTTACATTATCTTCTTTGTAAACATTAAATGTAGGGTAGTTTCCTTTCCAAGTGTTTTTGTCGTTGAAGTTTGCATTTACACTGTATTTTTTATCTGTAGTTGAAATGCATGAGTTTAGTTTTGATGTATTAATTCCAGTTTTTGTTAGACAACTTTTTGAATCTCCCGCTTCAAGGAAACATTCAAGATATGAAACAAATTTGGTTGGTTGTTCAGTTTTGATGCAGTGTTGTTGAAGTTGTTCGTCTAATTCTTTTTCTCCGTGCATTGCATAATCACAGAATTTTATTTCAAAATCAATTTTATCTCCCAAAGTTTTCGCTACTGGTAAAATTCCTTTTTCAATTTGTGTTCCATATGGACAATGACTCATTACGAATAATTCAACGACTGGTTTATCGTTTTTCGTAACTTCTTTATTTTGGGGAGCAGGAGCATTTTCATTTTTTGAATTCTTTTCTTCCATTTCTTTTATATTAAATGCTTGGGTAATTACTATTTCTTCATCTTCGGTCATATAAGTGTCGAGTTCTTGTCCATTAAAGTCAACAACAACTTTATAAAGACCATTTTCTTTTGTGGCTTCTTCAATAATTGCTATTTTAGTTCCAGGAGCCAAAAGATTATTATTTATAAAATTTTCAATTTTTGTGGTAATTCTTTTTGAATCAAATGAATTTTTGTTCTTTATTAAAGGAGCAAAAGTAACATTGATCAATATTGCGATTATTACGCTTGTAAGCAGAAGCCCGAACGCAAATCCGAGATTAAAATCTTTGTTGATACAGCACTTCACTTTATTCTTTTTGGAAGTGGTATGTGTATGTTTTTCGTGACTTATTTTTTCAGCTTTTATTTTAGTTTTATTTTTTGTTTCCATATTTTGGTGGTTAGAATTTATTTAATTATTTTTTAACAATATTTTTATTATATCAGAATTTATTTAAAAAACAAGAACAGCTTATAATTTGTCATAATTTATCGCATTTTCGATATGATTAAGTATTGCTTTTTTGCCATCTTTTTTGATTGTGATCGCGATGACATCAATCTGCCAGTTGATTTCGTCTGAATATTTATTTTCAGACAAATAAAAAAGAGCTGTATTAATCAGTCTTTTTTGTTTGTGAATATTCACCGCTTCTTGTGGAAGACCGTATTTTTCAACGCTTTGTTCAGTTCTTGTTTTAACTTCAATAAAATGTAAATGATTATTTTTCACAGAAACGATGTCAATTTCACCAATTCTTTTTTGATAATTTATTTGTAATATTTTGTATCCGTTGGATTTGAGAAATTTGGTCGCTATTTTTTCTCCCATATCACCAAATTTTCTCTTTGAGGTTATCATTATAATCTTATAGTAAACTTAAAATTTGTTCTGTTGTATTTGCAAGAATGTTGCTTTGAAGGTCATAATAATATAAACCAACAAGTAAACCTGTAAACACAATTATTATAATTGCCAGATTGAAAAAATCTGATTTCATATTATATTCCTTGCTTTCTACTTTTGGTTTTTGTTGATTTGTAGTATTTTCAGAATAATCTTCTTTTCTCTTATTTTTCAATTTAAATCTATTTTTTTTACTCATTTTGTTGTTTCTTAATATTTTAGTATATAGATAGTCTATAATTTTATTTGATTTTATGCAAATTATTTTTTCAGAACCGACAAAAATGCTTCTTGAGGAATTTCAACTCTGCCAAAAGATTTCATCTTCTTTTTTCCTTTTCTCTGTTTTTCAAGGAGCTTTCTTTTTCGCGAAACATCTCCGCCATAAAGTTTTGCAGTGACATCTTTGCGGAATGGGTTTATTGTTTCTCTTGCGATTACTTTTCCGCCTATTGTAGCTTGGAGTGAAACAGCAAAATTTTGGCGGGGAATTGCGGTTTTGAGTTTTGCAACAATCTTTTTTCCTTCTTCTTGGCTTTGGTCTTGAGGAACAATTCTTGAAAAAGCTTCAACTTTTTCACTTGCGACTAAAACATCCAATTTGATTAAATTCCCAGTTCTAAATCCTATCGGTTCATAATTCATTGAAGCAAAACCGCTTGAAATGCTTTTTAGGCTGTCGTAAAAATCAACAATAATATTAATTAAAGGAACTTCATAATTTAATATAACTCTGTCTTCTGAGAGATAGTTTGTGCTTTGATAAATTGCTCGAGAATTTTCTGCAAGCTTCATAACTGCACCGATTTTGTCTTTTGGCAAAATGATTTCAAGTTTTGCCCATGGTTCTTTTATATTTTCGATATGAGAAGGATCTGGCATTTCTGTTGGAGAATAAATCGTAATTTCTTTTCCATCTTTTTTATTTATGATGTATGAAACCGACGGAGTTGTGATGACAAGATTCATATCATATTCTCTGGAAAGTCTTTCACTTATAATTTCAAGATGAAGCATCCCAAGAAATCCACAAATAAAACCGCGTCCAAGAGCGCTTGAACTTTCGGGTTCATATGAAAGAGATGCATCGTTGAGTTTTAATTTTTCTAGAGCGTCGCGGAGATTTGGATATTCATCACCTTCAATTGGATAGATACTGGCAAAAACGGTCGGATTTACTTCTTTATATCCAGGAAGCGGTTTGATTAGTTTTTCAATTTCATCAGAATCTTTGAAAGATGATTCGTATTTTGTAATCGTATCTCCAACACGACATTTTCCAACTTCTTTCAATCCCGTTGCAATATATCCGACATCACCTGCTTGAAGAAAGTCGGTTTTAACAAGTCCTGGTGTGATGACTCCCAGCTCGATAATTTCAGATTTTGCCTTTGCTTTTAAAAAATATATTTGATCTCCACTATTGATTTTTCCGTCAATAATTCTTACTTGCGCAATAACTCCTTTATATGAATCAAAATATGAATCAAAAATCAAAGCTCTCAATGGTTGATTTGGATCTCCGCTTGGAGCTGGAATTTTTTTGATTATTTCTTCAAGAACTTTTTCAACATTTTCTCCTGTTTTTGCTGAAATTTTGATTATCTCATCTTCTTTTGTGCCAATTAAATCGCTTATTTCCTTTGAAGCTTCTGCTATCATTGCATTTGGCATATCAATTTTGTTGATAACTGGTATGATTTCCAAATTTTGTTCCATTGCCAAGTATAAATTTGCCAAAGTTTGCGCTTGAATTCCTTGAGTTGCATCAACGAGTAAAATAGCTCCTTCAACTGCAGCAAGAGAACGAGACACTTCGTATGCAAAATCAACATGACCCGGAGTGTCAATCAGGTTGAGAATATATTCATTTCCATTCAGCTTGTATTTCATTTTTGCCGGTTGAAGTTTGATTGTGATTCCTCTTTCTCTTTCTATATCCATTTGATCAAGAAGTTGAGCTTTCATTTTTCGATCTTCAACTGTTTTTGTGATTTCCAAAAAACGGTCAGCAAGTGTTGACTTTCCGTGGTCAATGTGGGCAATTATGCAGAAATTTCTGGTATTTTGTTGGGACATTTGGTTTATATTATGGTTATTTGTCATTCTGAATTTATTTTAGAATCGTTTAAATATTGCGATGAATATTTTCATAAATCATTAAAATTAATATTGAAATTATCAAACACTGATATATCAATCTGACAAAATTATTTCTGTTTGTATCGTAGGTAAAAGGCATAAATTTCAATAGTTGCTGATGAAAGATATGAAAACAAGTTCGGCATAACAAATATGTCTTATTATTTGTTTGACATATCTAATCTTACCTATAAATGAAGAAAAAAGCAAGAATAAGTCATAATTTTGTCTTGATGGTTGGTTGATAAGATATTTTGATTTAACTTTTTTCTTATATGTTCACAATTGTTTTGTTATACTAAATTTAATCAGATGGTTGGTTTTAGCGGTTTGTATTAGAAGTGATAATATTGCTACACAAATTATTCGTATAATAACGAGTTATATGAAATGCCCATTTTTTAATTTTAATTTATAATGAAGATGAATATTGAAATAGTAACTCTATTACTTACAGCATTAAACATTTTAATAATCCCTTTTTTGCTTTGGTATCTTAATAGTAGAACTACTAAGCAAATCGAGGAACTAAAAATCAAAAATAATCTTAAGATTCAAACCTATAAAAAGCTTTTTGATATTTTCAATTCTATTTTAGCGAAGGATAATAGCGCTAACTGGAATCCAAAAAATAGAATTGATCTTGTAACCGATTTACTTAAATATGCCCCTGATGAAATCGTAAATAAATTTGCTTTATTTTGGAACGAAGCAAAAAAGGGAGATATGGAAAAGGTTAATTTATCCGCACTATACGAAAAAATTTTACTGTTAATTAGAGAAGATTTAGGTCATAAAAATTCAAAAATTGACAGAAAAACAGTAACAGAGTTGCTATTGAGCAAATAAAAAATGGGCACATCATATAACACGGCATATCTGGTTCAGAAATTTTGCACTAATATAAAGCTAAAGAATGCAAAATTTCTTCATTCAAATTTGCCAAAACTAATTGATTTTTAAAGGAATTTTGGCAAACTTTAGATATGCTGAAACGTTATGATTCCATCGCTTCGCTTGTCTTGATCTGCCCACTTCGCATCAAGCGCGGACATTAGGCGACATATTTTTGAAAAATTTGTTTTTAAAATGTTTTTGGTGGGCTTTAAAAAATTAGGGATTTGATTTTTTTAATTTTTAATGAGGGGGAAAAAGGTGTTTTTTCCGCTTCGCTACGAAAAAATTTATTAAAAAATTATTTTAATGTAAACTATAATTACTATGACAATAAATGATGTAAAAACTAATCATAAAATCATACGAGGTGATTCAAGACAAATAAATGAATTGCCTAATAACTCTGTAAATTTAGTAATAACTTCACCGCCATATTGGCAACTAAAAGATTATGGAACAAACGATCAAATTGGATACAACAATAGCTATGAAGATTATATTAATAATTTAAACTTAGTTTGGCAGGAATGTTGTAGAGTATTACAAAATGGCTGTCGTTTATGCATTAACATTGGCGATCAATTTGCTCGTTCAGTTTATTATGGTAGATATAAAATTATTCCAATCAGGACTGAAATAATTAAATTTTGCGAAACAATAGGATTTGATTACATGGGATCAATTATATGGCAAAAATCAACTACGATGAACACCTCAGGTGGAGCCACAATAATGGGATCTTTCCCATATCCTCGGAATGGTATAATTAAATTAGATTATGAATTTATTTTATTATTCAAAAAAAATGGAATATCAGAAAAAATTGATAAAAATTTGAAAGAGCTTTCAAAAATGACCAAAGAAGAATGGAATACTTATTTTCAAGGACATTGGAATTTTAATGGTGTTAGACAAGATGGACACATTGCTATGTTTCCAGAAGAATTGCCAAATAGATTGATTAAAATGTTTTCATTCGTTGGAGACTCCGTGCTCGATCCTTTTGTTGGAAGCGGAACCACTTCTTTGGTGGCAAAAAATTTAGGTCGTAATTCAGTCGGATATGAAATTAATTCAAAATTTATTGAAATAATAAAACAAAAATTAGATGTTGGTGTTGGTAAAATGTTTGACAGTTCAACAATTGACTTCATAAGTCAAGAAAAGATAGATACAAACTTTAAAAATCAAATTTCTAAATTGCCGTATATTTTTAAAGACCAGATTAAACTTGATAAAAAAGTAGATCCTAAAAAATTACAATTCGGTTCAAAAATAGATGAAAACAAAAAACAGAGAGACAAATTTTTTACCGTAAAAGAAGTTGTTAACTTTGAAACATTAAAATTAAGTAATGGTTTAGTTATAAGATTATTAGGGGTCAAAAATATACCTAATAAATCAAAAGAGGCAGTAAATTTTATTAAAGATAAAACAAATAAACAAAGAGTGTTTTTAAGATTTGATAATCAAAAATTTGATAAAAATAATAATTTATTGTATTATTTATATTTACAAAATAAAACTTTTATAAATGCACATTTAATAAAAAATAAATTAGTTGAGGTTGATAATAATTTTGATTATAAGTATAAAACTAAATTTATAAATTTAACTAAATAAATATGGCTAAAGAATGAATTTTAAATCAAGCAAATATGAGATGGGGACTAACCAAAAAAACTAAAGTGGGTCCGGTTGCTGAATTAATAAGAAAATGTGCCCCGAAAACCTTAAAGGAGTGGGAAAAATTTTATTTGGAAAAAGCCTATTCAAAAGAACATCTTGAGCAACTGGAAAAAATATTATTTATTAAAGTTACGGATGTTTGTAAGGTAGAAATAGAAGATGTTACCGAAGAAGATTGTATAAATTTTATTTATAATTTGGTAATCAATAGGACTTTTGATGGTTATCAATCCGAAATTCAAACAATATACGGACAGCTTGAAAAAGCTCTGGGCGTAAAAATTGAAGCGGCTCCAGACCAATGGGATCGGGGTTATAATGTGGACTATTTTATTAAAATTAATGACAAATATATAGGTCTTCAAATTAAGCCAGCAGGATATGAATATATTACTCAAATTATAAACGAGAGAGAACAACAAAAAAAGACACACGAAAAATTTATTGCTAAATATGGTGGTAAAGTGTTTTATGTAATATCAATAACAGAAGGTAAAAATAAAATAATTCATAATCCTGAAGTGATAAAAGAAATTGAAAATGAAATAAGAAGATTAAACAAATAAGGAGTTTTGAAAAATGGCATTCACCCCCAGCCCCTTTGCCTTTACGCCAAGACAAAAATAAAATTTGTTCATTATAAAAAAGTAATTTTACTAAGGCGAGACAAAAAGAAAAGGCAAGAAGTTTAATTCTCGTCTTAATAATTTTGCCAAAACCATGGTCTGTGTTTCCTTGCTTCTACAAATTCTTTGAATATATATCCTTGTTTTTTTGGTTTATAGGTTGGATATTTATCTGATCTGAAATATTCTCTCTCAAATCTTGTAGAAAAAAGCTCAGTAAGATCCTCGTCAACCAAGACATCAAACTCTTTTTCGTATGCGCATTTTGCCAGTTTTTCTACGCAATCCCACATATGAAAACCAGCTACTCTGATAATCGTTGCTTTTCCAAATTGACTCAAAATGTGGTCTGGAACTGGATAAGTTTTTTCAGTAGTATGTATTTTGAAATCAATTCCTGCCTTGAGAGTTTTATCTTCTGGTTGTAAGTTGATAATATCAGACACGATGCAGTCATCAAAAACTACGTAATTTATCCCAAATCCATTTTGGCGATACCTTTGATCTATACATTGATTTAGTGCATTGCTATATATTTTTCTGAATGCGTTTATGCCTCCTTTTCTTGACCAACCATAGTTATTTATTTCAAAGTTAAATATCTGATGAATTGGATATAGAAATATAAATTCCTTTTGAGTCATTTAACACCTCCATATATTTTATTAAAGTTCTGTTTAATAGTTAAGCATTTGTTAAAAAAAATGTCAATGACTAAAATCAAAAAATAATAATAAATATGGAAGTAAAATTTTCAAATGGTTAGTTATAAGAAAAACATCAAAATTTGAAAGATAGAAAGAATGGATGAAAATAATATTTAGTTAAATTTTTAGTTAGTTAAATTGATATATATTTATAGTGCCATATGTTTGTGATTTAAAAAAAAGAAACTCATGTTGAGTTTTGTTTTTTTATGCTAATTTGAAGCTTTGAATTTTCTATGGAGAAATATATTGTGTATTGAAATTTCTCGCGGGATTGTCACAGACTTATCGTCTTTGCAATGACAAAATTTAAATATTTAATCTTCAGTGATAATTTCGGTGGTTTCAATTTTTGTCTTGAATAGTCTTCTTTGAATTGAGTTTTTGAAAATTATAAATTCATCAATTTCTAAATTCCAACTTAAAATGCAATAGAAGGCAAGTCCTACAATTCCGGCAATTAACCCTTGCATAAAAATTCCAATTCCTGTTCCGGTGTTTAAAAATGGTTCAATGAAATATAAAGTTTTGTATGAAAGAAAACCTGCAATAATGGAAGCGAAAGAAATTTTTATTATTGGCTTGAAAATTCTGGTGTGACAGATGAAATCAGTTTTTTTGTTGATTAGATGGTAAAGAAGAAGGGCATTGATGATTGCTGAAATTGAAAATGCTCCGACAAGTCCGGTTATTCCATATTGTGCTGAAAGATAAAAGGCCAAAAAAATATTTATGATGACACTTGCAAGAGAAGTTAGAAATGGAGTTTTTGCATCGTGAAGCGCCCAGAAAGCTCGAGAAAAAAGAGGAATAACTCCTTGAGCAAACAAACTTAAGGAAAAAATTGCAACGGCATCAAGAAGCATCGTTGTTTCTTTCCAGCCAATTTCACCAGTTCCAAAAATCGTACGAACAATTTGAGCGCGTAAAACGACAAGCAAAATACTAATAGGAATAATAAAAAATAAAATTTGCTTGGTTGTGGTCGTTAGATTTTTTGCAAATTCTTTCTTGTTTTCACTAAGGGAAGAAAGAGTTGGAAATGAAGCAACAGCAAAAGAGATGGCAAAAAGTCCTAAAGGAAAACTTTGTAAATTATTAGCAATATTAAAAGCGCTTAAACTTCCTGCGGAAAGTGTGGAAGCAATGATTGTAATGATGATTAAATTTAGTTGCATCGTCATAAGCGTTAAAGTTCTTGGAATCATCATTCTGATAATTTTTCTGGCACCGCTGTCTTTGAGATCTAGAATTAATTGATAATTAAAACCAAGTTTTCTGATAATTGGCAATTGCACCACAAAATGTAAAAATGATCCCAAAACAACCCCCCAAGCAAGTCCTTGAATTCCCCAGATTGGTGCAAAATATAAAGCTCCAACAATAATTCCCAAATTATACATAATAGGGGAAAGAGAATAGATGAAAAATCTTTGATATGATTGAAGAATTCCTCCTGTAATACTGCTCATAAGCAGAAAAACTGGACTGAGAAACATTATGCGTGTGAGTTTAATTGTAAGCAATTTGTTCTCAGGAGAAAATCCTGGAGTTAGGAAAGAGACGATTATGGGTGCAAATATAATCCCCAAGAGACATAAAAAAAGCAAAGCTACCATAACTAAATTCAAGATAGCATTAGCAGTTTTAAAAGCTTCTTTTTCTTTTTTTTGTGAAATTAGTTTTGCAAAAACTGGTATAAATCCTGCGGAAATTGCTCCAAGAACAACGATGTTAAAAATTAGATCTGGCACTCTGAATGATGCGTAATAGATATCAAGTTCGTTTCC
The DNA here is from genome assembly GCA_029210775.1 of Patescibacteria group bacterium. Lineage (GTDB taxonomy): Bacteria > Patescibacteriota > Minisyncoccia > JAHIHE01 > JAGLIN01 > JARGGI01. The sequence goes on from JARGGI010000008.1 coordinate 25,101, forward strand.
AAGTCCAAATGTTCCAGCTAAGATTCGATCGCGGTATAAACCGAGTAATTTGCTGGCTAGTGCGGCGATTGCCAAAATGAGAGCAGCAGAGGTGATGGAATTGATTCTTGCGTTGAAGAGTTTTTTGATCATTGATGAATTTCGTGATTTATTATATGTCTATTTTATCTTATATTTTGAAAATAGACAAAAAAGTCTATAAATTAATGTTGGCAACTTAGGTTTTTGCATATTAATAGCTTTTCTAATTTTTATTTTTTATAAAAAAAATTAAATTATTAAAATTAAAATATATAATTCATTTATTTTTGCCAGCTTCTCAGAATTCGCTTTTTAGAGCATTATTCAAGGCAGGCTCAAACCGTTTCTTATTCAGAAAAAGAAATAATTAGCGAAAATTAACAGGCGTATTTTAATTCTATTAATTATATTTATAAGTGATATAATAAATGGGATAAAGAGAAAAAAATTTAATATAACTTAATATCTAAAGATGAATATGGTAGAAATATTTTTTGACAATAATTTCGTCAGAGCTGAATGTGAACCCAAAAAAAAAGTAATTCAGTACGATTTCAAGGTGAAAAGACGAGAAAAAGGAAAAGAGATGAATGAGGAAGAAAAAAGGATGAAAAAAGGATGAAAGTTTCGAATTATAAGGAAATGATAAAAAGCGATTAAGCAAAATAAATAGAACAAGGAGTGCTATTTTTGAGAAATATTGTGAGAAAACACTTTGACATTATTAAGAGTAATTATTAATTTAGTTTTAAAATATTGTTATGGAATTTCTAAAAAAGACAACTTGGCAGGAGGTTTTTCAGAAATGGAAAGACTCTGAAGCAGATAATCCTGAATGGATTCATTGTGCGACAAAAATAAAGGGATGGCCTAACTGGGAATCATGTAGAAATTATACTGTCACACAGCTAAATTTGCAAAATAGAAGCTGGAATATTTTCAAGTTTAGCAACCCACTTGCAGAAATTCCTCAAATGTTAGTGGGACCATTTTCATCTTGGCAATCCCGATTTTCAAAAAAGAATACATTATCATTTTTAGAGTTAGTAACTATTCCTCGCGAATATAAATATTTTAAAAATAATAATAAAATTTTTTAATACTAAAAAATCAATTATTTGATGTAAATTTGATTGGTATTATTCGCGAAGACATAAATCGAATTGTTTGCATAGAAGGACATCACAAATCAATGGCACTGGCGATTGCACGAAAAGAAGTTATGGAAATTAATTTTAAAAAGCCAGTCTGTATTGCACTCGCAAAATTTCCGAAAGAGGACTCTTTTTTAATTGATATGACATTAAAAAATGGTTCTTCAAAAAAAAAGAAGATAGAAAGACTCTTTGTTGGTTTTTAATATTAAGCTAATCTTTTAAGAGCAGTTTCTCCAAAAGACATATTTGAAGAAAAGATTTTTAATTAGCTTTTAAATAAAAGCCCTTTCCATTGAATAAAATTTTTTGGACTTTTTTTATTGTATATTTAAATATTTAATTTGAAATTCTGATTATTGATATGATGGGGGATTTAGAATTGCATATAAAAAAGAGAACCTATGAAGGTTCTTTAAAAATTCTGAATTTTGATTTTTTTGTTTTGTTGTTCAGGTTTATTATAAGCCCAAAGCATCCCAATTGAAATAAAACCAATGATAATATCAGTAAGACTATTTAGAATACTTTCGTCACCTGCAATTACAGTATTTTTTAACAAGATATTTTCAAATATTTCCCATGTAAATACGAGTATTATCAGCACCAGAAATGCATTATTCCTCATTTTATTATCATTTATTGATATTAAAACGAAAAAGGAAAATCCAGTAGCTGTGAACGCATGAAGAAGTGAAAATAAATCAAAAGGACTTAGTTGTGGAGCAGGAACAATTTGTATCAGATATTTAGTAGATAACAATACTATAAAACAAAATATTAGAAATCCTACTGATATGGATATTTTTTTAATATTCATTACTTCTCTCCTCCTCTTATAATGTTTATTTATATATTTAACATATTAACCAATTATATAAAGAACGTCAATAACAATTTTTTTGTATATATTAAATTTTAACCCCGCTCTTTAGGGCAGTTGGGTAATTCATTTTATCATCAAGTTTTAAATGTTCAGAGAAAAAACAGGGGAGTGGTTTGAAAATTTATTTTATCAAATCTATCTTCCTCCACAACCACACGATGAAGCGCCACACGATCCTCCGCAAGACCCTCCTCCATTACAAGATCCTGATGGCAAAGTAACTTGTTCTTTTGATATATCGTCAGATGAAGGTTTTGTGTCTTTTTCTGTCACGACGAATTTTCCCCAAACCATTTGCATCCAGCAACTGAATTTTATATCACCCAATTTTTTAGGAGTAAATTCAATAATATTCTCTCCATAACTTAATTTTTTTCTGATGTTATAATCTGGCATAAGAATTTCATCAGTACAGCCTGACATTTGTTTTACGTTAATTATCCAACGAACTGGAATATCCTTTTTTATAAAAAGAACATTTGGAGAATATCCACTATAAGTTAAATCCATATTTATAATTTGAAATTTTTCAACATTCCCATTGATTTTATATTTTTCTTGGCTTGTAGATTCTTTGGGAGCAAGTCCGGAAAATCCATATCCGAAATTTATAAATCCTCTATTGATCATAAAAATTCCAAGAACTATAACTATAACCCCTGAAAATTTTATTACTTGTTTTATTCTGTCTTTACTGATTAGTGAAATAAAATTTCCGAAACCAAACATCAAGGGAACTGTTCCAAGCGCATAGGCTCCCATTGACAAAGCTCCCTGTGTCACACTTCCAGAAGCAAGGGCATAAAGTTGTATTGCTTGAAGTGGTCCACATGGCATGAATCCATTTAGGAGTCCAATAACAAGTGGTCCATTTGATTTTTTGCTATGTTTTTGTTTGTAGAGATATTTTGCTGTAAAAATTGGCATTTTTAATTTAACTTTTTCAAACCAGGAAAAATTTGTGATTAAAGACAATCCCATTAAAATCATAAATGTTCCAGCTATAAGAGTTATAATTCCGGTGAATGTTGGATTAATTCCAAAAAAAGATCCAAATCCTCCCAATATCGCTCCGATTGCGGTATAAGAAATCATTCTCCCTAAATTGTAATGAAAGTGGGGTGAAGTAAATAATGAATTCGATGTTTTCTCTTTTGTATGATGATTTGCAGTATAGGCAATAACAAGTCCTCCGCACATTCCTACACAATGAAAACTAGCTAAAAATCCAATGGCAAAAATTAACCAATAACTTATATTTTTTTCGTTAAGCTTACTTAGGATTTCAAGCGCGCCAGAATTGTTAATTAGAAAATAGCCAACAATAAACAGAATAATCAATATTCCAGCAATGGCTATTTTTTTTATATTATTTTTATTTTTTGACAGGTCTTCTTTTTTGTTTTCTGTTTCTTTTTTTATCTTGTAATCCATTTTTTCAATTGTTTCAAAAATCTTTTTTTGTGAGATTTTGTTTTCATCATATTCAATTTCACAATTTCCTGTTTGATTGTTAACTTTGACACTTTTAATACCATCAAGTATATCAACTTCGGTTTCAATTAGAATTTTGCAACTTTTGCAATGAATTCCTTCAATTTGAATTTTTATTTTTTTTAGCATTTTTTTTAAGATTAATTTTCAAAAATTACGAAAAGTTTAAATATTATTGTCGTTGTGATGAGCAAAGTGTATTGAAGCGTCGAAGTAATCCCGCAATTAAACTCCTCGTGTTATAGCCTTGAGATTGCTTCAGTTGCTTTTGCTCCTTCGCAATGACATTATTTCAAATTAAAATAAACCTGCAATCTCTTCAAGCTCTGATTGTTCAATTGTAATTATTCCATTTTCAACTTTCAAATTTGGATTAATTGGTCCAGGATTACAACCACCTTTTTCAGTTGCGATTTTTTCCATGGGATATATATTTCCGCAAGTTTTATAGATACAATAATATAAAACTATTTGTCCGTCAATAATATTAAAAATAAAAAAAGACGGAAATATTTGCATTTTAGCAGTTCCCATCTTATTCATTTAAGTCTTTTCTGTCTTTTATTTTGTATTGTTTTTCTAATTTGGAAATAAAAGAGGTCCTGTCTTTATAGTCACCTTTAATCTCTATGGATGTAGCATTGTAAATCCCTGTAGGGTAAGTCCACTTTATGTTTATATCTAAATTATTTTCTTTGGCATTAGAAATAATTTCTCGTATGAGATTATAAAAATTTATAATCTCAATATCAATAATAATTTTAGTTCCGTATACTTTACTTCCGCCAGGTCTCATGATATTGCTGCTCAATATATATTCCTCCTATAAGTTTGTTTTTATTTTTGTTTGCAATAAAAAAAAGCTCTCTTTGTTGAGATGCTGTCTTGTAGGTAAATTGAATTGTTATATTTAGGTCACAAGAAAACATCCCGACAAAAGAAGAGTTAGCAGTGATAATAGAAGTGTTTGATTTGAATTTCTTGTGATTATGTTTTCCATAGTTTTAAAATATCATATGAAATTATTTTGTCAACTTCTTGTATTAGTCCAACACATTTTGGACAATAAGATATTATTAATTTCTTTTTTTTGTGCTATTTTTTATTCTTAATTGATTAATTTAATTAATAATGACACAGAATCTCTTTGTATGATATTTTTATTTGGGAATGACATTTACGAGTTTTGGCAATAGCGCCTATAAATGTTAAAATAAAAACATAGATTTAATTGATAAATATTTGTTTTAAAGTTAAAAATATGAAAAAACAAAATTCATCTATCTCTTCTTTTCAATGGGAGATAACTGAGTTTCAACTTAGACAGAAACAGCAAGCGTCTATTATTGAGAAATTTTTATTTCCTTCAATTTTTTTAATGTTTATTTTTCCTCAATTAGGTTTTGTTGGAATTCTTGCAATAGCCGTCTTTTATATAAAATTAAATAGTAACTCAAAGTTACAAACAGGAAATGTTGTTGCGGTTGAAAAGTATAAAATTGATAATAATGGAATAAGTATTAATGATGTAAAACAAGGGAAAAACAGTTTTTATAGTTGGAATGATTTATCCTATTTTTATAATTATTCCAAAACAAATCCATTGTTCGGGTTGTTGTTTAGTAAAATTGTTGGAGATGAATTTTTTGTTATGAATAAAGATCTAAAATTAATCAAATTGAATACAAATACCGTTGATGTGGAAAAAATTAAATTTACATTATCTAAAAAGCTAAAATTTAAACTGCCAACAAGCTGGCAAACACCTTCTTCTTCATCAAGTTCCTCATTTAAATATTCAGGGATTGGATTGTTTGGTAATTGGCTTAGCTTTCCATCATCTTCAAATAATAATAAGCAAAAGAAGATTGGATTTTCAAACAGAAATCAAGAAAAAAGATTTCATGAACAAACAATCGCAAGTCGGATAAATTTACAAAAAGAAAAGGAAGCTTTTAAGAATAAGTTAATAATAATTTTATATCTAATTGTGGCATTTTTTGTTACTGTTGTATATCTTGTTTATGAAAACAAGGATTCATTGTCAGAGTTCAAAAATGACTCGCCAGGAAATGTTGTTATTAATCCGATAGAATCAGAAGTTTCTCAAGAAAATGATAATAATTTTAATATTTCCGATGATGCAATGTTTTGGGAAAGAAAAGGCTGTCCAAAAAATGAAGTTGATATTGTGACATGTAATCAAGATAGTGATTGTGAAATATATTTTTATTTTTTGAGCGAAAAAGGCAAGCCAGTTGAAGAGAGTACTCCAAAGAGTATGAATTATTATGTTAATTCAATAAGAGATGAAGATGGTTGTGTCTGGGGTTCAATTAATAGAAAGTATAAAAAAGCATAAAGATCTTTGGTGGCGAAGATATCCATTGGTCAGTGATTGTTCTGCAAATTCGAATTTTGATGAAGTGTTTATATGTAATAAAGTTGCCAAAAGATGTATGTTTAGATAGTTTATCTTTATATCCTGTGGATAACTTTTTAATAATATATTGATATTGTCTAAAATGCTTTATAATAAGCACTAATATGATATTAATAAAGTTTAATATTTTTCTATTGACAAATATTTTTTATCCTGTATACTGTTATATAGAATTATTAAAAAATCTATGACAACATTAAATTCACAATCAATGCGAATGAAAGAATCCCAGATAACTGGCTATTTTGTGATTGTGAAAATTAGCCTACTAATTAAGTAGTTTGCTTTTGATTTAGTTTAAGGCTCGCAAGAGTTAAATAAAACAAAACCAAAAGCAACCTACCAAATAGTAGGCTTTTTGTTAAATATAAACAAAAATTGATCTTTAAAAAAGATGTTTTAGACTTACTGTAAGCTTATTAAGGGATTTTATAAAAAGTTTTCAGTAGGTCTAAAATGGCCAGCATTTATTTGGAATACCTCCTATTCCCATTCCCGTCATAAGGATAAATGCTGGCCATAATAATTAAAAAAGGTCTTTGGACCACGCTTGCGAGAGGATATGGGTCATTATGAATCATAATGAAATTAAATTTACAAAAAACAACACTAAAAAACCCATACTCCTCTCGCACCTCCTTTCTTTATTTTTCTTAGCTAATTGTGTTTAATAATTTTGAATATAATTATTGGAGAGAAATGCTCGTTTGTTTAAAACATAGACAAACGATGAGAATACTTTGAACCATGAAAGTATTCCTTTGCCGGGAATGACTGAAGAAATATAATTCTTCAAGACTCACAAAAGCTAAGACCAAAAAAGCTTTTGAAAAAAACAGGGGCGGTATAAAATTTATAAAAAAATATTATTAAGTTTATTAAACCGCCCCTCTTCTCACCTCTTTTAATTTTTTTTTAAATTCAATTTCTGTTTATAAAAATTTGTAAATAGAAATTGCTTCATAAGTGATCCTTATGAAGTATATGGGAGATCCTTTCAAAAGAAGATCTCTCACAATTAAGAGAGCGGAAAAATTTGGAAAAAAGCCAAATAGAAATTATAAATAATAATTTTCTTTCCGCTCTCTCATCTTCATCTAATAAAAAATGGAGGGAAATAATGAATTATAATGAAATGATAAGCATTCTAATTTTAATTTATTGTAAGAAAGAAACTGATAATTAAAAACATCTTTCTTACTCTTTTTTAAATCAAACAATTTAAATATACACCAGAAAATAAAATGAACTTAGCCAACAAAACACAACAAAATATAATCATTAGCATTATTATCAGCCACGGGGCTTTGCCTTGAAGGTTGATTTGATGATTTAGATTTAACCTGCAAAGCAAAATCCCGAACAAAAAATGTTCGGGATTTTTTGTTATTTGAAAAATATATATTAAATTTTAAGTGTCATTGTGAAATTATTGAAAAATTGTTTTAAAAAATCTCACGACGACATTTGGTTGTCTAAAAATAAAAATAAATATTTACAACATATAAATTTTGAATTTAAGGAGGAACAGAAAATTGAGTGATAATACATGGACCAGTGAGGGAGATAAAATTCTCCTAAATGTTGAAATGAATGGTGGGTTGCAAGATGTTATTATAAAATTAAATAAAATCGTTGGTGTAAAAGGAGAAAAATGGGATTTTGTTGGAAAACCTAATTTGTATGTATTTCCACAAATTAAAGTTATAAAATCTCAAAAAGAAGGTATCCTTGAAATTTTAAACAAGGAAGGATTTTTACATTATCATAAGGGGTTTAATAATAAGTAAGCCCTTTTTTCTTTTTCAAAAAAATAAGAGCAATTTTTTTGCTCAATTTTTTGATTTATCGTTTCTTTTCTGTTAGCTCATATAGACGAACAGAAGTATTTTTATCAAGGCTAATTTTTATGACATTAGTATTTTGGAATAAAATAAGCTGTTCTTTTATTTTATTTTTTGGTGCCTGAATGTGAGTCATTATTTATGATATGGTTACAGGACCTCCGCCCTGATCTTCTAAATATTTAATTATCAAGCGAGCAAGTCTTTCTGACAAGAGAATTTTAATTTCATTTGATTTTATAAGGTTCAAGATTTACATCTCAATTGGCTGATAATTATATATTATCAGTAAATATCATAATACACAAAAAGAATTCCACAGGTCTAATAAATGTGATAGAATTAGATTGTTAATCAGGATATAGATAATCGTATTATGACACTGTTCCAAATTAAAAAGTATTTATATGGTCTTAAAATATATATATTATTTTCTTTATATTTTTTTGCCATATCAACGCTTATTGGATATATTTTTGCTCAAAATAATCCTGTTGAAGTCCGAGAAGTTATAAAAAACATAAGCGAAGCTCTGCTATTGGATGAAGAAATGACTTCGTTGCAACTTTTTTTCTTTATTTTTCAAAATAATGTAAGTAAGTTATTTATAATATTACCACTTGGAATTTTCGCAGGAATTATTCCATTTCTTTCAATTTTTACTAACGGATTGATTTTAGGAATTTTTGCTCAAATTGCAATTCAAGAAGTTTCCTGGTTATTTTTAATTTTCGGAATAATGCCTCACGGAATTATCGAAATTCCAGTTTTAATTGTTTCTTCTGCAATTGGAATGAGAATTGGAAAAGTTGCAATCTGGAAGTTGTTTGGATCAAAGGAGAGCCTTATAAAAGAACTTACAAAAGCTCTAAGGTTTTTTATTTTTGTACTATTCCCACTTTTGTTTATTGCAGCTTTTATCGAAACATATATAACATCTAATATCTTGAAGCTTCTTTGATTTATATAAATTATGGGCCCGTAGTATAGTGGTATTACAGCGCATTCGCATTGCACAAACGCGAGTTCAATTCTCGCCGGGTCCACTATTACAATTTTCATTATATCTATTTTGTTTTTATTTGATAAAATGGTATAATAATATTAAATTTATACAGGATTAGTATTTTTTGGTTTTTAATTGGATAAATATAAAATTTATGCCGGAAAAAAAACAAAGAGTAAAAAAAATTATAGCTCTCTTAAATAGAAAATATAAAAATCCCAAGACTGCTTTGAATTACAAAACCCCACATGAACTTTTGGTTGCTACGATTCTTTCTGCACAATGCACTGATAAAAGAGTAAACACTGTAACACAAGAACTTTTTAGAAAATATAAAAAAACAAAGGATTATGCCAATGTTAGTAGTGAAGAATTTGAGAAAGATATACGGACAACTGGATTTTATAGAAATAAAGCGAAAAATATTATTGAAGCTTCAAAAATTATTGTTGAAAAATTTCGTTCCAGAGTTCCAGATACAATGGAAAAATTGATAACATTGCCTGGAGTCGCTAGAAAAACAGCAAATATTGTCCTTTCGGAAGCGTTTGGGAAAAACGAAGGAATCGCTGTTGACACTCATGTTAGAAGATTATCGCAAAGACTTGGTTTATCATTAAACTCAAATCCTGATAAAATAGAAAAAGATTTAATGGACATTACAGAAAAAAAGAATTTAAGTAGGATTTCAAATTTGTTAATTTCTCATGGTAGAACAATTTGTAGCGCCAGGAGTCCAAAGTGCCGTTCTTGCGTTTTAAATAAAGATTGTCCGTCTGCATTTAGTTTTAAATAATATATATATCAGATTAATTTAAATATTAATCAAAAAAATGATTGAAACATATAGTCTAAATATCTTTAAATGTAAGTTATGTTCAGAAGTGATTTTAGCTGAACATAAATCATCAAATTGTCCATTTTGTGGAGCGCATGATGATTATATTATTCGAGTACAAGAATGGAAAGATAATAATAATATTGATAATCTTTCTAAAATTTCAAGAGAAAATCTTGAAAATGCAATGAATTTAGAGTTTGAAAATGCAAGGTTCTATAAATGTGCTATGTCTTATTCTCGTGATGTGGAAAAAAAGGCGATATTTCAAAGTCTTTCTAAAACAGAAATGGAGCATGCATTTTTGATTTCGAAAGTGTTAAAATTACCTAAATCTGATTTAGGAATACAAAACATTTGTTTTCGTCTTGATCAAGAAAATATTGAAGATGCTCTTGTTCGTGAGAAAAAGGCAAAAGAATTTTATCTTAAAGCTTATAATGAAGCCTCGGAAGAAAGAGTTAAAGAAATATTTTTTGGTCTATTAGAAGTGGAAGGGGATCATATAAAATTGTTTGAATAAGGATTACAAATTTATCTACTATGAATAAATTAAAAAAGAGCTGATAGCTCTTTTTCTTTATTGTTGTTTATAATAATTCTTTAGAAAAAAGTTGCTAATATCCTTGAATTACAAAATTCAATATATTTGTCATCCTTAGCTTGTCAAAGGGTGGAAAATGCATCAAATTTATCATAGTTCGATAGGCAGGCTCACTATAATAAATTTAGTTATCTCGTAATCTAAAGTAATTTGTAACATTCTTGACATAATTTTATATTTATGTTAGAAGTGGACACAGGAAACAACAAACTATTTTATTGAAAATGGGAATAATTGGTTTTGTTTCTGAGAAATATAAAAAGGTGAATAAAATTGAACAAAAATATAAAAAATATTTTAAGCATTGCGATGATTACAATGCTGATGGTATCGACAATTCCTTTTCCAGTGTTTGCGGACATTGAACAGGAAAGTAGCGAAACTGTTTATTCTGAGGACTTCTTTCAGATAAATACAAAATTTGGTTATCCTATAGGAGTACATATTCTCTCACCGAGTAATATGAATTCAAAAAAGTTGATGGTGTTAGTTTCTGGTACAGGATTGGATTTTAAAACTAATTTTTTTACACCTGAAGATCAAAATTTGGCATTATTTTATATTCAACAAGGATATACTGTGGTTGGAATTGATAATGCTGAAACTTTGATAGATTTTGATCCGGCTACAGATTATGCTTTTATGGATAACTGGGGTATAGACAGCCATGTAGCTAATACAAAAACCGCAGTTAAATTTGCCCAAAAACAAACAGGAATAAAGGATTATGAAATAACAGGGCACAGTCTTGGTAGTATTGTTGCTCTTTTATATTCAGAAAAATATAATGATGACGAACGCTTAAAGGCTATTTATCTTTTGGAAATTGGGCAGTTTAACCCAGAGACAGAAGCTGAACGAATACAAATGGCTATTGAAAGTTCAATTGCAGCTGAAAATGCCATTGAAGCGGGATCGTATGTTGATTTTGAGTTGCTTGGTTTTGCTCAAATTACATTGAATGCAATAATATTTCCAACTGGAGACTCTAAAATTCCTAGTCCGTATGGTGGAAATTTTACAAATGAAGAATTTGTCTATTTTGCAGCCATATATACAAATATGTTGCCTGGTAATTGGCAATTTAATCAAGGTCTTTTTGCCGGAAACCTATTTAGTGGTTTGTATTATACTTCATCAGATGTATTGTACCAGGTCGGTCTTAATGGCGGAATTTATCCAATGGCTATAGAAAGAGATCTATATTTATGGCTTGCTGGCAAATATAAAATTAATTTTAAAAGTGTGAAAGTTCCAGTAGTCATAGTGAATGCTGAGGGAGGACTTGGAAATAAAGGAGAATATATCTTCAACAAGCTAAAATCTGCCGGAAATGAAGATGTTCAATATATTTTGGTTCCCGGAGGACATGCAGATATAATTTACGGAGGAGAATATGCACAAGAAATCTGGAAGTGTTTAAAGTAAGTAAATAAAGGGAGAGAAAATACTAAGTTTTCTCTCTCATATTTTTTTTATATATCTCTTTATTTTACCCAAAATTTCTTCTTATCTTTCAAATCCTCTTCTTCTTTTTTTTCCTCAATAACTTTTTCACTTTTCTTAATTTCTTCAGCAGATAATTTATTTAGTTCCTGAACTCTTTTTTCAAGATGATTCTTTGTGTTTCTCTTTGGATTTTCAATGACTTCAGAGAGAAGAACCTTAAGAATTGCTCCAATCTTCGGACCAGGTTTTGCATTCAGAATTTTCATAATGTCTTGTCCATTAATTTTTAACATTTTAGCAGATATCGGATCTTTACTCACTTTTTCAATTAGATATTCAAGATGTCTTAATTTATATGGTTTAGCTTTTGGAACTCCGCTTCCAAGACGATCTGCAATTCTAAGATCCATCAAATCTTTTAAATTTTCTTTTCCAGTTCTTTTTATTAATCTTCTGATTCCAGCTTCTGAAACTTCGTCAACATTATAATAAAACATATGATTTTTCACGAGCAATTCAACTTTTTCTATAACTTTGTTTGAAAATTTCAGACGAGTTAGAATTTTTTTTGTGAATTTTGCACCGACATAATCATGATTATAAAAAGTGCTGTCAGGTCCTGTTCCAGCTTTGGTTTGCGGTTTAGCTATGTCATGAAGAAGTGATGCCAAGCGAACTTCAAGTTTCTGACTTGGGCAGTGCTGAAGTGAGAGAATTAGATGTTCATAAATTGTATAAGTGTGATGACGATTTTGGTCAACGCCGATACCATCTTCAAGTTCTGGGAGGATATATTTCAAAAGTTTTGATTTTCGAAGAAGTTCAATTCCTTCATAAGCTTGATTTGAAAGAATAATTTTTTCAAATTCATCGCGAATTCTTTCTTTGGAAACATATTTCAAAAGATTATGATTTTTTTCAATAGAATTAAATGTATTCTTATTAATTTCAAAATTTAGCTGGCAAGAAAAACGGATTGCCCGAAGCATTCGTAGTGCATCTTCTCTAAATCTTTTGTCTGGATTTCCAACTGCTTTTATAATTTTCTTCTCTAAATCTTTTTGACTTTCAAACAAATCAATTATTGCGTAACTTTTATGTGTCATTTTTAGTGCCATTGCATTAATTGTGAAATCTCTTCTTTTTAAATCTTCTTTTAAATTTGGAGTAAATTTAATTTCATCGGGATGTCGATTGTCGCTGTATCCAACATCAATTCTATATGTTGTAATTTCAATATTTTTCAAATTGTCATCTAATGTATTATTGTTTATGACTGTCACTGTACCAAATTTATTGTTATAAAAACTCTCTGGAAATATTTTTTGAATTTCTTCTGGTTTGGCATTTGTTGTAATATCCCAATCTTTCGGAATTTTTCCAAGCAAAAAGTCTCGGACACTTCCACCGACAACATGGGCTTCATATCCTTTCTTTTCTAGTTTTTCTATGATTGTTTTGATTTCATTTGGGATATTCATGATTTTAGTTTAGCATAGAAAATTCTAAAATGTAAAATGTATAATATTTCTCACGGCCGTGAGAAATATTATACATTTTAAAGATTGGTTGATATTGAATTTGGCTTTGATTTTTGATGTTTTTAATAAGGGAAGTTGACTTATTATCAAGCATTCTGTTATATTTAATAAGCATTGTATTATAATTTTCGTCCTCGTAGTTCAATGGATAGAACAAGAGCCTCCTAAGCTCTAGATGCAGGTTCGATTCCTGCCGAGGACACAAATGAATTAAAAACAAGTTTTCTTTTTTTGCTCTTGTATTTTTTTGTTTTTTGTTAATCTATAGTCAATAGGCTATGAGATGTAAAATATTTAAAATTGTAAAAATTTGGGCCATTAGCGCAGTTGGCTAGCGCGCCTCCATGGCATGGAGGAGGTCACCGGTTCGAATCCGGTATGGTCCACATAAAAATTTTTTTTTAAAAATTTAGTTGTTGTTGTGTAAATCATTTACTTATTGATTTTAAGTAGAAATCATGATATGATAGAGATGTAAATTATATAATTTCGTTTTATTACTTAATTAAATAATTAAGTTAAAAATATGAAAAAAACAAGATTAATCACATTATTTACAGTTATAGTTTCAGTGACGGTATTGTCTGTTGGTATGGCAATGGCGTTATCATTAAATCAAGAGACTGAAAAAGAAAAAAGAACAGTTGAGAACTATAAAAGAGATGAGATGCCTAATGGTATCATTAAAAATAAACCTGAAAATGAGCTGACCAAAGTATTATTCATAAGATACGCACCAGATGTAAAAATGGTATGTGATAATGATAATGTTTGTGAAAAAAAAGAAAACCCTAAGAGTTGTCCAAATGATTGCAAACAGGGAGGGGATAAGGATCAAATAACAAATTCTTGCTATGATTTTCTTTCTAAATCTAAATCAAAATGGAATTGGACAGAAGATTATTATTATGAAACAGGTTTAGAATATTCAAATAATTCTGTAACTAAATGGAATAATGCAGCTCAGACAATGATATTTGGAGACGGAAATAATGAGGATAATCTTGATTGGGGTGTTTATGATAACAAAAATTCAATTTCTTTAGGCAATTATCCAGAAGAGGGAGTTTTGGGAGTTACAGCAGTTTGGTATCAGGGAAAAAATATTTATGAATATGATATTTTGTTTGACACTGATTATTTTCCATTTGGAAGTCATGATTTAGATACTGTAATTCTACATGAATTTGGACATGCAGCTGGAATGGGTGATTTATATGATACAACTTGTATAAGTGAAGTAATGTATGGTTATCTTGGAGAAGGTGAAGTTAAAACAGATTTAACTGATAATGATATTACTGGAATTAAGAAATTGTATAAATAAAATAATTATATATTACTGATTTTAAAAATAGACTGAATTATTGTTGAGTCTATTTTTATGTCGAGATTGTGTTATAGTTTAATTAACATATTTAGGACAATTATGAAAATCAATATTAATAAAAGTGATTTAAAAGAAAATTTGTATAATTTTATGCGTAAATGTGGGTATGCGCCTTTTCATGATAGTTATGTGAAAGTTCTTTCATCTTCTGGATATCCAAGATTTCATATATATATAAATGAATCGGATAGTCAATATGTTTTAAATTTACATCTTGATCAAAAAAGACCGAGTTATGGAAAAGAAACGGCTCATAATGGGGAATATGACGGAAAGGTTGTAGAAGAAGAAGTGAATCAAATTATTAAAATAGTTGATAGAGGTTTTAATTAAATTTTTTAAGGATTAAATGTTGTTGATATAATTTGAGAAATAGAGACAATATTATATTTTTATACAAAAAACTGCTTTCAAAAGCAGTTTTTTTAGATTATTTTTAAAAGTTTTAAATTAATAATTTAGCATGATATTTCCTTTGTTTGTTAGAAGTTCCAGTATTACAATTCCTTGCCAAATTTCTCTTGTCTTTTCATTTTCTTTATATAATTTCATTGTAATTTCAGTTTCATTCGTTTTAGACATATATTTAGCTTTGGCATCAAACTGGTTTTTAATTAATATTTTTAGTTCTAAATTTTTTATAGAATTGTCTTGATTTTCTGAATATTGAGCATTTATCATATTTTGTTCTATGTTTAATTCAGGAGAATTATTGTATTTAATACTTTCTATTTTTACTTTTGCTTCCTTGCCTTCATTTTTGTGTTTTAGAACAATTACTAAAGAATTATTTGCAGTATCTTGTAGTGTATATTGTCTTAATTCCCAACTTTCATCATCGCTATTATCTTCTTTGTTGTCGTTAACATCGCTTTCATCTATGTCTTCAACTTTATATTTTTCTTTTATCAACCTTTTTATGTTTTCTTTGTTTTGTGATTTTTCTTTTTCTTCTTCTTTCGAAATAATTTTGGAACCTATTGATGAGTTACTATTTAAATTAGATGGTTTTGTAATATTTTCTGTTTCGTTTTTATTACTACTTTGGGTCAAATTCTGACTAACAATATTCTTTTCATCTGAATCTTTTTTATCATTTGAATTGCTTTTGGATTTTTCTTCCGTATTGTTTTTACCTAATTCTTCTTTCAACTGATCATCCTCGCTTAAATCTTTATCTGATTTATTGATTAGTTTTAAGTTGCTTGATTCAATATTGTTTGCATTGTAAATTAAGCGGAAATAAATCGTCGTATCTTCTGTAATCGTAAATGGAGAGATATAATTATTCCAATTAATTGCATTTAAACTATATTCAGTTTTAAAAATTTCAGATCCATGATTTCCATCACTTGCCGTTAAGGAAACTATGACATCAGAAATGTACCAAGGACTAATCCCAGTTTCTCTGTTATAATTATGTCGGTTTGAGGTGTGACTTTGTCAATGTTTATGTCATTAACTATT
>JARGGI010000009.1 GCA_029210775.1 Patescibacteria group bacterium
AGGCACGGGTGTTTCTTTTTCAACCCTCTACTCATCTTTGAACGAGAATAAAACAGAAGATATCAATTGGAAAAAACAAGGAGATAATATTACACTTTAGAAGAATTCTTTTCAAAGGGAAAGAAAAACTGAATGAGAAGGAAAAAGAAAAGTTACAATTCATTTTTGATAAATATTATAATTTTCCATCACTATATCAAGCATATTTGATTAAAGAGAAGTTAAGAGATTTTTACAAATTAAAAGATAAGGAAAAAGCAGAAGAAAAGTTGAATCAAATTATTATTCTTTGTGAATGTTCCAATTCATCCTATATTAAAAAGTTTGGAAAAACTTTGATTAGATGGAAAGAATATATCTTAAATTATTTCAATAACTTTTCTACCAATGCTTTTACTGAAGGATGCCATACAAAAGTAAAAATGATTAAAAGAATGCCTTTCGGTTTTAGAAATATTGAAAATTATATAGCCAAAGTTATGTTAGCTTTTGCTCCACTTCTATACTTCAATCACCATACATTTTGACAAAGAGCTGTTGTAATTCAAAGCTCGAAGAGTTTTAACTGCTTGGCGTCTTCTTTTCTGCCTTGCTTCTCTATGTATTTCTCAATGACTGCTTTGTTGCCTCTGCCACTTACTGTCGCGAAGTAATATCCATCTGTCCAAAATTCTCCATTCCACAGTTCTCATTTGATTTCTGGAGCTTGTTTGAATATTCTTCTGCTGGTTATGCTTTTTATCAGCCTGATCACTTGCCCGCCTGAATATTCGGGAAGAAATTTGCAGAGCAAATGAATGTAATTCTTGTCGAATCCTATGTGATAAATTTCAATAGCGTATCTTTCTTTGAATCCTTTGAGGGTTTTAAGGATTATCTTTTCTAATTTATCGTTGAATAACGATTTTCTGTATTTTATAGTTAATTGTATGTGATAATATGGTTCTGACACATTGTGATACCAATACCACATATCGTTTTCTATATTAGTCATACCTTATTATACCAAATAAACATTGCCAGTGATAGCAGTGCGGCAATTCATCCCTGTGGCTTCCGAGACGGAAGACCACAGGGAGTTCTTGCTGCTTCTTTTAAAGTTATTATAGCAAAAAAACCTCACAAAAGACATAACACAAAAAACAGGCTCTTTCAAGCCTATTTTCTTATTTTATATTGTTAAACTATTTTTTTATTATTTTTATTTTGGCATTTCAAGATGACATTATTCAGGATGATAAAGAGGATGCCTTGCAACCTCGTTAAAATAAATAAAAATTATGCAAATCATCCGTAACGAAAGTTCCAATATTTTAATAAAGTTAATCAACTGTCCAAACAGAACATTTGTAAATAATCCAAAATAGAACATTTCTATTTAACCTTTACAAATCCAACAAACACTGTTGACGAAAAGTTGATTAAAATATATAATAGAATAATCGTTTCTAATTACAGAAGAATATTAGAGGAGAGAAAATAAAAACTATAACTAAAACTTCTGTTATTTAAACCAAATTATTTTAGATTAAGAAATAGAAAATATTATTGTCATTACAAGAATTAAAATGACATAGTAATCCTATCGTAAAGTTCTATGTACATAATTTCGGGATTGCCACGCTTCGCTCCTCGCAAAGACAAACATAAGGGATTCAAAAAAAATTAATTAAAACAAAAACAAAAAAACAAAACCGGGATAATGCCCGTGTTTTTGTTTAAACAATTGATTGTTATTTTAACCTATTTTTTAATGCTGTTCTTGCAATTTCACGATCATCCCATGGAATTTTTTTCTCGCCACAAATTATAAATTGCTCAGCACCTTTACCAGTTACAATAACCAAATCACCTTCCCTCGCCATTTCAACTGCTTTGTTTATGGCCTCTTTTCTATCCGATATTCTGAACAAATTTTCATTAATCTTTTTATTTTTAATACCTAAAAGAACTTGATCAATAATTTTTTCTGGATTTTCGCTATATGGATCTTCGTTAGTTATAATGACTACATTGGCATATTCCTCGGCCAAGGCTCCCATTTTAGCTCTATAAGACTTATCTCTATCCCCCGTACCTCCCAAAACTGCAATCATTCTATTTTTTATATAAGGCTTTACGGCTTTATAAACACTTTCAAGTGAATCTGGCGAATGAGCATAATCAACAATAACTTCAAAATTCTGTCCCTCATCAATCTTTTCCAATCTTCCTGGAATATCTCTAATTGATTCCAACGCCTTTTTAATTGCAATAGGTTTTATATTCTCTGCAAGCCCCACGGCAGTAGCTGCTAATGAATTATAAATATTAAACTCTCCAATAAGTGACATTTCTATGGTCATTTGCCCTTTATCAGTTTTAATGTTAAATTCAGTTTTTGCTTCAGTTAAATTAATATCCACTGCCCTAATTAATTTTGCATCATTAATTTGCTTATATCCTTTCAGACTAAAAACATATTTTTTAATTCCTTTGAAATCTAAAAAGCTTCTCAAATTCTCATCATCATAGTTTATAATTATATTTTCCAAATTTTTCGTTATTAGGGCATTATGAGAATTCTTATAATTTTCATAAGTCTTGTGATAGTCCAAATGATCACTCATCATATTTGTCAAAACAATCGTTTTATAAGAAACACCCCAATGCCGATATTGAACAAGTCCATGAGAAGAAATTTCCACAATTACATAATCACATTTTTCCTTCACAGCTCTTTTGATAAATTTTTGAAAATAAAATGGAGATGTTGTTGTCAGTTTTACATCGTTAAGCCATTTCTTATCACCAATTTGAAAATTTGCCGTAGAGAGCATTGCCACTTTATACCCACCTTCCTCAAGAACTTTAGCAATTAAGTTTGTAGTTGTTGTCTTTCCTTTTGTTCCAGCAACTCCTATAACCCTGATTTTTCTTTGCGGAGAACTATATAAAGCAACAGCCAAAACAGCTCTAACCTTGTGAGTGAACAAAATGAAATTATAAGGAACAATTTTTCTCAAGACTTGTTTAATTTTGTATATCATACTTTTTTTTGAGATAAAAATAAATATTTAATAATTTCAATAATAACAATTTCCGTTACAAATATAAATATCATTAAAGACCAATCATAAATATCTAGTGAAACCGTCTTTAATATATTTTGAAAGAAAGGATGATATATGGCAAACATCTGAAAAATAAAAGCGGCTATGACAGCTCCGATTAAATATTTATTTGAAAATACATTCTTTTGAAAAATTGAATGTCTCAAAGATCTAACTGAAAAAACATAGACAAGCGAATCAATTGCTAAAATTGAAAAAGTTATGGTATTCGCTCGAGCAAAATCACCCGTTACACTAAAGACATACCAAAAGACCGCTAACGACAAAAGACCGCTTAAAATACTTATTGAAATTATTAATGTTTTAATTTCAATGTTTAAGAGAGGTTCATTGGTTTTGCGCGGAGGTTCTTTCATAATATTTTCTTCTTTTGGTTCTAAGGTCAAAGCTGCATCAGGAAGACCGTCTGTAACAAGATTGATCCAAAGAATTTGAACAGCGGTCAAAGGAAGGGAAATTTCTTTGGGAAGAAAAATAATAGCCCCCATAATCACGATAACTTCACTAAAACTATCTGAAACTAGATAGACAATAACTTTTCTAATATTTTCATATATAACTCGCCCCTGTTCAACGGCAGTTATTATGGTTTTTAAATTATTATCTAAGAGTATGATATCCGCAGTCCCCTTGGCAACCTCTGTTCCGCTTCCAAGGGCAATTCCAATGTCAGACGATTTAAGAGCTGGCGCATCATTCACTCCATCTCCAGTCATCGCCACAACCTCGCCTCTGCTTTGCAAAGCATCAACTATTCTCAATTTATGATGAGGAGAAACGCGAGCATAAACTTTTATTTTATCAACAATACTATTTAACTCTTTTGTACTCATTTGATCTAACTGGTGACCATCTAAAATATTATTATCTTCAACTCTCATTCCA
The DNA here is from genome assembly GCA_029210775.1 of Patescibacteria group bacterium. Lineage (GTDB taxonomy): Bacteria > Patescibacteriota > Minisyncoccia > JAHIHE01 > JAGLIN01 > JARGGI01. Next base: position 3,999 of record JARGGI010000009.1, read on the forward strand.
AGTTCATTTCCAATAGTTTTTGCCGTTATGCGATTATCTCCAGTTATCATCACAATTCCAACCCCAGCTTCTCTTGCAAGCTCTATAGTTTTCTTTGCTTCCAATCTAATTGGATCCTTAATTGCTATCAATCCCACAAAAACAAGGTTATTTACCAATTCATCGTCGTTTTCTTCTTTAAATTTAGAAGAGACATCTTTATTTAAATCTCGATAGGCAACACTTATAATTCTAAGACCTTTTTTACTTAATTCGTTTTGCTTTTTTTTGAGATTACGAAGATCATCTTCTGTCATTTTTCTTTTTTTCCCATCAATTAATACATATTTTGATCTATTAATTATTTCTTCTGGAGCTCCTTTTACATATATTTTATAATCGCCAGATTTGTCTTGGTTCAAGGTTGCCATAAACTTTCTTTCAGAAGTAAATGGTATCTCTCCTAAGCGTTTATGATCTCTATTAATATCTTGAAAATTAAAACCTGCATTCAATCCTGATTGCAATAAAGCTCTTTCTGTATAATCTCCATGTATTCTCCAATCTTTTAACTCGTCGTCTGGATTTTCGATTTTTGCATTATTACATATCATTCCAATCGAAATCACTTTCATATGATCAATTCCACATTTCTCATTCTTTGTTGATGAATATATAGAGCATCTAGTTATAATGTGATCAACTTGCATTTTTCCTTCAGTAAGCGTTCCCGTTTTGTCTGTGCAAATTATGGTGGTACTTCCAAGTGTTTCAGCTGCAACAAGTTTTCTAACTAAAGAACCTTTTTTTAATATTCTTTGCATTCCAATTGCCAAAACCACCGTCACGGCCACTAATAAACCTTCGGGAATTGCCGCTACTGCAACAGCGATAGCAATTATAAATATTTCTTCAAAAGGAATTCCCCTAAACAATCCTATCAGCAAAATAATAACGACTATCAAAAAAGTTAATATTCCAAATGTTTTACTAAAGCTTGCCAATTGTTTCTGAAGAGGCGTGTCTTCTTCTTCTGTTTCTTTTAAGAGTTGAGCTATTTGACCAAATTTTGTCTCAATTCCAGTTGAAGTTACAATCATCATTCCCCTGCCTCTAGAAATGACTGTTCCCATATATGCCAAATTATCCTTGCTTTTTCCAAATCCTTGTTTATCTTGAACATCTGAAATTTTACTCACAGGAACCGATTCTCCAGTTAAACTTGACTCATCAACATCAAATTCATGAGCTTCTATAATTCTACCATCAGCAGGAATTCGATCTCCCGCTCTCAACACAACAATGTCTCCAATAACAATATTTTCGGAATCTATTTCTTTTTCAATTCCATCCCGAATCACATCGGATTTATGCTGAATCATTTCCTTCAATTTTGCCAGTGAATTTTCAGCCTTCAATTCTTGAACAAACCCCACAATTGTATTAAGAAAAACTGCGAAAAGAATAACACTTGCATCAACCATCTCACCTAAAATAAACGAAACCAATGCAGCCACCAAAAGAATATATACTAAAGGACTTTTAAATTGATTAAGAAAAATTGTTATTGCTGTAAATTTCTTTTTTGTTGGAAGAATATTTTTTCCATATTTTTTCAATCTCCTTTCTGCTTTATCAAAAGACAACCCATCATGAGATGATTTTAAATTATGTAAAACTTCTTTTACACTCATATTATTCCAATTTTCTTGTTTCATTATTTATAATTTATTTTTTATTTTTCGAAATACTGATAAATTTCGCTTATTTATATATTACTTTGAATTACGAAATAGCTAAATTTGTCATAGTGAACTTGTCGAACTATGATAAATTTGACGCATTTTTCACCCTTCGACAAACTCAGGGTGACAAATATATTGAATTTCGTAATTCAAGGATATTATATATTAAAAATACCATAAATTCAGTTTTTGAGCAAAAAAAAGAGTGCCATACCATACATGACACATTATCATCTTTATTAAATTTTTCCAGATATACCCTCTTTTTTTACAAGGATATTTACCTTATCATTGTTATCACTGTTGTCATAATCAACAGTACAACAACAATTACCATCCATTCTATCGCTAAACCAACCGAATAAGCCAGCACAAGCGATAGTACCACAGTGAAGAAATAATCAACTGGCACAATCCAGATAAATATCCCTTTAAATGCGGGATATCTTTTCTCCACAAAAGTATGGAGTCCATATTCATTTTGATACGGATTGATGATGTGCCACATGAAATCCTCAAAAGTAGACAACAAGACCAGTAAGCTGAGTAAAAACACAGCTAAGGTTCCAAATAATTCTATGGGAATTTCAATCCCATAAATTTTTAGAACAAGCGCGCAAGCCACAATCGCAAACGCTGTTAATGTTAGCGTATAAGACACAAGTCCGACATGGTATCCTGTCAATTCTTTTGGAAACCAGCTAACTGTTTTCCTCCAACATGGCAAAGCCGCTGCCCACGGATTCTTTCCTTCTATCTGCACTTCCATATATGCAAGAGCTATAACCACAAGCCCAAGCATAATTCCCAAAATAACTGTTTCTACTAAGAACATCATCAAACACCTCCATCGTTTGACTTTGTATTATATTCTCATTTTTACTTTTGTCAAGACCAAAAATCCAGCCCGAACATGACTGAATTTTTTGTATTTATCTAAACTATAATTTTATTCTTTAACTTTTTCTTCAACTTTTTTCAAAACCGCAACAAAATCATTATTTCCAAATTTATTAAAGACTTTTATCGACAAACCAGCTTTTTCAAAAGTTTCTTCCCATCCTTCTTTTTTCAAAACCTTATATTTAGGAAAAGATTTCTCAAGCAACATATCGCCTGCGTTAAATGCTTTATTCATAGCCCAATCTTTTAAACCCTTTAAACCATCTCTTTTTAACTCATCAACTACCACTACTAAATCCGATATCTCTCCCATTTTTTTTAATATTTGTACTTTTTCTTCTTCTGACAATACTTGTAAAAAAGCAAATGCCGTGCTCATATCAACATCTTTACTTTCTAAATATTTTATTTCTTTAAGAGCATCCCCATTAACCATTGCCAATTTATTACCAAATTTGTTTTTAACTTCTTGGGAAAAATCAGCATTTTTATCAATGGCTGTTCCTTTTTCAGCTTTCAGTTTTTCAACCAAAAGACTTAAATTTTCTCCCCATCCTGATCCTATATCTATTATAGTTTTAATGTTTCTTTTTACATTTTCTAAACTACCGTATATTTCTTCAAGAGCTCTAATGACTTCTGGAACTTTCTTTTCTGCCGTTTTATCACGCACCTCTTGAGCACTTCTCATGTTGTTTATACTTTTAACAACCCTACCTCCTGGAGATAATTTTATCTTACTTTCTTCTTCTGTTTTATTCTCTTTATTCTGATTTGGAATATTTTGTATATCCTCTCTCGTTTTTTTTAATTCTCTTTTTTGCTCTTCTAACTCAAGAAGGGGGAGTTGTTTTGTCATATCTTCGTTACCACTCATATCTTTTTCAAAAGTTCTTTTATTTTCGGGGTTACCTTTCTCATTTATTTCGTCTTTACTTAGCTTTGATTCTTCATCTGGAGTTATATTCCAATTTTTCTCGTTCATATTTTTTTATTAATTATTATCTAACAGAAATTTATATATTTTCTGTCTATCAGCTTTAAATTGTCTAATAAATCTTATCCGTTATACCTTCCCTTTTCTGAAATTACTCTCATAAATTTACAATCTGGATCTGGACACTTATTATCTTTACCTACTCGATCACAAAATGGTTTTGAGCATTTATGAGTTTGATTTTCCTTCTCAATAATAATTGCAGGATTTGTGCCAAAATTCTCAGCAATGTTTTTGGAAGCACTATATCTATCTCTAGGATCTTCAGGATGCTTAACTGGTGGTAAATTTTTTTCCCATCTTGGATCATTCATTCTTTGATTAAAAGCTTCTTCTTCTGTTATTTTTTCTTTTGCATCTTCAACTTTTTCCTCAATAGGTTTTTCAAATGATGAATTTATATTTATATATTAAAAATTAAAACTTTTATCATATTAATATTATTTCAAAACCTTGTAAAAATCTATTTTTTTTTGTCATTATATATATCAAATTCATATCCCGCTTTATTCTTTCTATCTCTTCCTTTCACTGCCCAATATAATCCCGTCCAAACGCTTTGAATGATGATTTTCAAATGTCCTTCTTTAGCAAATCTTCGCGGTGAAACTTTGATTTTAACTCCTTTGAGAGCCCTAAATTTTCCAACTTTTCCCGATCTCTTTGCATAATCTGAATCTTCTCCCAAAACTATCTTTTCATCAAATCCATTAATTTTATCATGTATTTCTTTTCTTGCAAAGATGCACCATCCACCAGCAAAAGGACTAATAATTTGAAAAGACTTAACGAGACTATTCCAAAAACCATAATAAAGATTATCAAGCACAGATCCATCTGCATATGACATTGGCACTGCTACATCTAATTTTCTGTCTTTAAATTCTTCAACAAGTAATTCCAAAAAAAACTCATTCTCAAGCTCCGTGTCAGAATCAAGAAAAAGCAAGATTTCTCCTTTTGCAATTTTTGCTCCTAAATTTCTACCAGGACCGGGCATTCCTCCTTTTGTCACTGCGCATCCAAATTTTTTAGCAATTTCTCGAGTTTTATCGTCCGATTTGTTGTCAGCGACAATTATTTCATAATCTTCAAAAGTTTGCTTTCTAATACTTTCAAGTAATTTCGGCAAACATTTTTCTTCGTTTTTTGTTGGAATGACGATAGAAAGAATCATATTTTATATTATTTAATATTTTAATTATTACAAGCTCTTATATAATTTTACAATTTTCTCAACCCATGGTGCAATTTCAAATTTTCTTGAATTTGTTTTTGCATTTGCGGACATTCTTTCTCTTAAATCTTTATCATTAACAATTTTCAAAACACTTTCGGAAAATTCTTCCTCTGATTCAGAAGTCAAAAATCCATCTTCACCTTCTCTTACAATATCCTCTATTCCACTTGCCCTAACTGCCACTACGGGAGAACCAGCTGCCATTGCTTCAACTGCCACAAGTCCTTGTGTTTCAGTTTTGGATGCAAAAACAAAAATATCACTTGCCTGATATAAACTCACAATTTCAGTTCGATCAACAAGACCTGTAAAAATTATGTTATTCTTAATGCCAAATTCTTCAGCCATTTTTTCCAAATCTTTCCGAACCGCTCCATCGCCAACTATCATAAACTTTATATTATTTTTCTTCTGAGCAATCTTAGCAAAAGATTTTATCAAAAAACCAAGATTCTTTTCTTCGGTCAATCTACATGCGGTAATAAGCATAATTTCATCTGATTTAATTTGATATTTTTCCCTTATCTCATTTTTCCTACCTGTATCGTTTTGAAAGATGTTAATATTTATTCCACTTGGGATAATTTCAATCGGAACATTAATTCCATGATCTTCTAAAAGTTTTTTTATCGCAGTGGAAGGAGCAATCACTGTGTCGCACTTATTTGAATAGCCAACGGTTATCTTTCTGATATATTTTTTTGAAATAGAACTTGGAATTAATGGAATATAGTGCGAATAATCTTCGTATTTTATATGATAAGTAAAAACCAATGGGATTCCCAATTCTTTTGAAAATTTCAATGCCTCAGAACCTAAGGAATATGGCTGATGAGAATGTAAGATATCTAATTTTAATTCTTTTATAATTTCTTTCGTCTTAGAACCTAATGGAACAGGAATGACATAAAAATAACCACCATAATTAAAACGAACACTTTTATATCGAAAAATATTTTTCTTTTCATCTTTATAGTTTGGATATTCAGGAGCAAAAATATATACTTCATGTCCTGCTTTTTCCAGTCCATTGCTAAGATTTATAACAGAAGTTTCCATACCACCCTTTGAGGGAGTGTAATAATTTATAAACATTCCTATTTTCATGATTTGTGCTTAGTGATTATATAATTAAAAAAATCTATGGTTTCTTCTATTTGATTTTTTATATCCAGTCTTTCCTTGCTAATTTTTTTTGAATTAATCGAAAACTTACTAAGATATGTTTTATTCTGAAAAAGATAGACTATTTTTTCAGAAAATTCATTTATATTATTTTCAACCAAAAATCCATTATATCCATCAACTACAATCTTTTCAAATGGCTCGTCATAGATTGCAACAACCGGAAGTCCACTTGCAACTGCTTCGCAGACAACGAGACCTTGTGTTTCTGTTAACGATGAAAAAGCAAACACATCAGCACTATTATATGCCCTAATAACATCTTTTCTTTCTAGAATTCCAGTGAAAACTACGCTATCACTTATGCCAAGAGAAAAACATATTTTTTTTAAATTTTCAATTTCATTTCCATACCCCACAATAAATAACTTTGTGTTCCCTATCTTTTCTTTGATTAATTTGAATGATTTAATAATAAATTTGATATTTTTTTCTTTTGCGATTCTACCAACATATAAAATCACATTTTGATTTTTATTAAAACCATATTTTTCTAAAAGCCAATTGTTTTTTTTGTTTTTGAAATCTTCAAGATTAAAGCTTGTTGAAATTATTCTTATTGGTCTTCTAACCTTAAGTCCTAAGAGATAATTTTTTATTTTTTCTGAAGGCGCTATAATACCATTACAATTATTGCAAAAAATTCTAATAAGTTTATCTACAGAAGTTTTTGGTGGCTTAAATTCACCAAATATATAATGTAGATATTCACTGTACATTGTGTGATTTATATATAAAATTGGAATATTTTTTATCCTTGCAAATGTTTGTCCAAGAAAACCACCAATTCCAAAAGGATTTTGGGAATAAACAATATCAAGTTTCAATTTTTTCAAGGGAACAATATTTTTTACTGATACTGGAATTGATACTCTATAATTTTTTTCAAAAGGAACTTGAAAAGATTTAAATCTAAATTCTGTAAATTTCGGTCTTTCTTTTTCTTTTCCAGATTCTGGAGCAAAAATATATATTTCATGACCTTGTCTTTCTGCTTCTTCAGCAAAATTTTGAATATAGGTCACAACACCGTTTACCTGTGGAGTATATGTTTCTGTAAAAATACCAATTTTCATTTACTTTTATCTTAATTTTTTCTTTGCTTGATATTATTTATTTTTCTAATTCCATTTTCTGTATGATAAATTAACCCATACCAAAATGAAGGAAAATAAACTATGCTCGCAATCAGTAACCCAATGATAACTATTGCATCATAGCTCATACGAGTCCAGTAATCATTTTCAAGCTTTAACCACATGCCAAATTCATCAAATGTTAATCCCAATCCAATTCCATAAAGAATTCCAATTTTAAGTCTATTTTTTGCATTTTGAACAACAAGAGCAAGAAATCCTGCTATGGCTAATGTAACTATACCATAGTTCAAATGATGAATATGATATCCTTTTATATATAGATGCGGATCATTGATGATTCCGATGTTTCCCAAGATCACATAAATACGAACAAAAATAAATGTAGATAAAAAAGATACGAGAACCACAAAGCTCATTCTCTTCTTATGTTTTTTTATCAAATTATAATAAAAATTATCCAACGGGAATCATTTAACAAATTAGCAATTCTTTAATAATATTTAACCTTTATTTCCGATAATTTCAAATCTAAATCAATATCAACTTTATCTACCACTTCATTATAGTTTGAGCTTGTATATTCTTGAAAGCCTCTTTCCAAGCCTAATTCTTCAAAATTATCAATTATTAAAACTTTTTTCAAAAACATTTTTACCCCCATTTCTTTTGGAATGGCAATATTTATTACTGAACCAAGAGAATTAATTCTTACTTTCTTTATATTTCTATTTAAAATTATTTCATTTGAACTAATTTTTGTTTCTAATATAAAGTCCGAGACAGAAAGTTTAGAAAAATTAAATTTGTTTCTACTCATATAAGTTTTTGTCTTTACTTTAGACGAAATATTATTACCAATCCTTATGTCCCACACATGACTGTTATCCCAAGGACTAAAAACATAATCGCTCAGATGATTATTATAGATTTTATAGACATTCTCATTATCAAATTCATTAAAACTAATTTTAGGGATAATTCCTTTCGAAATCAACAAATCTCCACTAATTATATTTTCTTCAATGTTATCTATAAACAGTGTTCCAGAAGAAAAATTTATGTCAATGTCTGTTATCTTATCTTTTGAAATAATTTTTTGACCCATCTTTATTGTTTCCACTTGTCTCTGATGAAATAAATCACCGCCTTGAGAAACATATATAATTCCAAATACAGAAAAAATAACTATAATTGGAGAAATTAATTTAACAAAATAAAGTTTAGTTTTTCTAAATATAATCTCAATTCCAGCAACTACAAAAAATAACGGCCATAATCTTATAAGCTGGAAAATTATATTAAATCTCAAAAAACCAAGCATAATCCACAAAAAAATAAATCCAAAAAGAAGCATATATAAGCCATTTGATATTCTTTCAATATATAATTTCATGTTTATATCTTATATTAAGTATGACAATATGTTTATATCATAACATAAAATAGTTAAAAATGATATAGAATAATTTCTTAAACAAACAGAGACTATATTATAATAGCCTCTGCTCTATAAAAAATTTATTTATAATTATTTGATTGAATTTTTTTCCAATTCAGCGTCAATTTCTCTTCTAAAATCTTCAATATTTGGAAGATATTTGCTGTCTTTTAAATTAACTATTCTTTTTCCGTTTATAAAAAAAGTTGGAGTTCCTGAAATTTTATCTTTTATACCCTGTCTTTTTTGTTCGTTTATTGTCTCAATATATTTATTATGATTAAAACAATCACTATATTTTTTTTCATCAAGACCCAGCTCTTTTGCGTACTCATTTAAACTGTTTTCATCCAATTTTCCTGCGCTTTCATAAAGCTTTGCATGCATCTCCCAAAACTTTCCTTGTTCCCTTGCGCATTCTGCAACTATAGAAGCTTTCAATGCAAACTTATGACCTGGAAGTGGAAAATGCCTATAATCTAACTTCACCTTCCCTTCATATTCTTTCAGAATTTGTTCTATCATTGTATATGAACTGATACAGGCAGGACACTGATAGTCGCCATATTCAACAATAACAACAACGCTATCGTCATAATTATAAATTGAATTCATTGATCCGCCTTCTTCCTTGTTTCCAAAAAAATAAAATATCACAGCAAAAATCAATATTATAGCAATAAGAAAAAAGATGGGATTTGAAATAATTTTTTGAAAAAAACTTTCTTTTTTATTTTCCATAATTAATTATTAATATTAATTATCTTTCTAACTGTTTATCAATAATTATTTGAAATTTCTCTGGCGATTGTGCTCCTGACAAAAAATCCTCACCAATGAAAAATGCAGGTGTTCCACCAACCCCATATTCTGAACCAATTCCCATATCACTTTTCACTTTTCCTTCATATTTTCCAGAATCAAGACAATTATTAAATTCCTTTGTAACCAAACCGATTTTTTGAGCAGTTTGCTTCAAATCAGACACTGCCAGTTTGCTTTGATCTTCAAACATTGCGTCGTGCATTTCCCAAAACTTTCCTTGTTCATTAGCACACTCTGAGGCTTCAGCTGCTTTTTGAGCATTGCTGTGTGAGGGAAGAGGAAAATGTTTAAAAACCAATTTAACTTCATCGCCATAGATTTTTAAAACTTCATCAATATTTTCTTTGCCTTTTTTACAAAATGGACATTCAAAATCGCTAAATTCAATTATAGTCACTTTTGCGTCTTTTGGACCCTTAAAAATATCATTTTCGTTTACTTCTAAAAAGCCTATATGTCTTCCAACTGGAATCCCAATCTTAGCCGAATCCAATAAATATATATCATCTTTCTCAATAAACACTTCTCTAATTTCTGTCTGATCTTCCCAATCTTTTATCTTTGTAATTTTTGAATCAAAAACAAAGGCCGGAATAGATTTTATTTCAAAAATATCAATTATTTTTTGTGCTTCTTCTGTATCAAAATTTATCACTCTTGTTTTTATAGTAGGAATATTACCCCTTATCATATCAACTACTTCCCCATGGCTACATTCTTGACATTCTTTGTCTGAAATTATAGTTACATTAACAATCGGATCATCAAAAGCTCTCCAGGTTTTTCCATTCTTTTCAAAAATTTCTGTTTCTCCTTCTGGACTTTCAAAATTTTTGTTTTTACCGAAAAAATCAATTCCAAAACTACCAGAAATAACAATTCCGACAACTAAACCAAATATTATTAAGATAACATTTGTATCAATTTTTTTCTTATTCTTTTTTAAGTTCTTATCAATTGTATGTTGATTCTCAAAATTATCATTTTTCTCCTCATTATTATGTTTATACTTTGGTTCTTCTGTTAGTTCCATAATTATATTATTATTTAATTATCTTTTAGAATTTTTCATTCTTATTACAAGTAAATAAACAGAAACGGGCGTAATAAACATCAGAATCCATTGACTATAAGTCAATTGCAAATGACGACTATCACAAACTTTTAAATCCATACAACGAGTAAAATCAAGGAAAAACCTTGAAATAATGAAATAAAATACGACTGATAAAGCCAAAACGCCTTGTCCCAACTGTCTTTTTTTAAGATAGCAGATTAAGCATATAATGACAATACCGTTAATTATGTGATATAAAGCAACTGGATGCCTTACAGATTGATCGATATATATTCTTCCCCATGGTAAATTCGTAATTTTTCCAACATGATCATAGATGAAAAAACATCCCACTCTTGTTATTGTCAGTGCTACTATTGCCCCTATAATTAAAACATCTAATAGTTTATATATATCTATTTTTTTTATTTTTGAATAGATATATATTAATATCAAAGCAACTATTCCACCGCCCAAAAAAGAAAAACCACCATTCTTATACAGATTAAATACATCAGACAAAGCATTAAATTCCTCAAAGTTCGAAAAAACATAAAAAAATCTTGAACCAATGATAATTCCAATCAAAGAAATAATCATTATGTCCCATATATTTTCTTTACTAACGCCTTGTTTTTTTCCTTCTTTAACAGAAATTAATAAAGAAAATAAAAATCCCAAAGACACGAAAAATCCCCAAACTTGAATTGAAATTAAACCTAAATCTATTTGTTGAAAAGTAAAATATGAAATCATTTTTATATTTAATAACATTATCGAAGCTCAATCTCCATAATGTTTTTGCTTATTTATTTCTCAATGTTCGTAACTTCCTGTGATAGAAAATTGCAAATCGATGTGCTTCGTCACGCAATTTTTTTATAAATTCAACATCAGGAAAAATATAGCCCCTACAAGATGAATAAAATAACTTTTCGCCCTTCCTATCTGGTCCTTTTGCAATTGCAACCACAGGAATATTTAAATTATACTTTTTTAAAACCATTTGAGCAACATTTTTTTGTCCCAAGCCTCCATCAATTATTATTAAATCTGGCTTTTCCCATTCCGCATGAGAAAATCTCCTTTCAATGACCTCTTTAATCATTCCTATGTCATTTGCGTCTTCAATTGTTTTTATTTTAAATTTTCTATATTCATTCTTATTTGGTTTTCCAAAAGAAAATACAACCATGCTTCCAACAGCAAATTTTCCAGATATATTTGAAATATCATAAGCCTCAGCACGAACAGGATATTTTTCATATTTATTTTTCAAAATCTCATCTTTTCTAATAAAAGCGACATCTTGAATATGGTTTAATAAAAATAACTGATTTCTTTTTATTGTTGCGCTTTCATAATTCATTTCTTTTGAATGTTCCACCATCTCCTTTTCAATTTTTTTTATCAAATTTTTCTTTTTCCCTTGTAAAAATAATTTTATATTATTTATAATTTTTTGATAATCTTTTTTGGACATATTTTCTACTTTTCCTGATGAATAACCTTTTATATAGTATTTTCTATATAGATTTAAAGTGTTATTTTTTTGACTATTATCACGATCGAATATATTTACCAAAATCCCAATTACTTTTTCAGCTTCCCATTTACTAAAATATGGACCAAAAATATATTTTGCTTTTATTTTCTTTTTATCAGTTGGTCTTGTGATTAAAACTTGTGGATATTCTTCATTAGTGATAATTATATTCACAAAAGATTTATCATCTTTTAGTTTGATATTATATTTCGGAGCATATTTATTGATAAGATTTGCTTCTAAAATCAAAGCTTCCACAACATTGTCAGTTTCCTTATAATCAATTTTATCTATGTCTTCAACTAGAGTTGCAGTCTTATTGTCAAGTGCGCCCGTAAAATATGAACCAACTCTATTTTTAAGTGATGTTGCTTTTCCAATATATATAATTTTCCCTAATTTATTTTTCATCAAATAGACCCCAGGTGAATCTGGAAATTCTTTAACTTTCTGTTTTATATCGTTTTTATAATCTTGCATTTATAATTGCTTATAAATACATCATAACTCAACAAAAAAAACTGGCAATAGACCAGAATTTTTATATACAAAATATTTATTTTTTAACAAACATCTTCCATTCTAATTGCCTTTACGGGACATTCGATGTCGCATATTCCACAACCTTTGCAATAGTCCATATTAGTTTCTCCAACTTCAATCTTTTCTTTTCCATCTTCAAGTTTGATTTTTTTAACTTCAATTGCCATATCAGGACAATATACAGCACATCGCATACAATTTATACACCTGTTATTATCACGAATTGGCATCTTTGCTTTCCAACTTCCAGTTTTGAATTCTTTTGAGTTTCCTGCTTCAATTATTTTCCCACCAATGGGAATTTGTTTTGCAGTTTTTAATTTCATAGTAATAGTAGATTATTTTAGTAATTTAATATTCAGAATTAGAAAAAGTGATTTTTACATTTGGCTTTATTTGTAAAATTCTTTGAATTATTTTTACAAATCCAGGATAATTGATTATTCGAAATATTTTCTTTCTTAGTTGAAAAAAGAAGAAAGGTAACAACTTTTATAATCTCAATATTGTTTATATTGATTACAGTGTTTCTAAATAAATATTTATCGATGATTTTATTGTTTTTACATTCTATCTTATTGAAATAAATGCCAACTATAACTAAAAATAGGGGTGCTAAAAAAATATAAAATATTCTAGTAAATAATAAAATTATTAATATTACAAATAAACTATTTAATTTGTCCTAATAATCATTTTAAATATTAAAAATTAATTATAAATTATAAACTACATTGTTGATTCAAGTTTCCGACTTGAATCTTATTATATTTTTTAATCTATACAAATAATACCATTTCCTTCATTTATACCTTCAATAATTGTATTGTTCATAAGTTTTTTTATTTTAATAGCTTAATTAATCTGAAATTTATCATTTGACATTTGAAATTGTCTCATATCCTTCCTTCAACGCCTCAACATTTTTTCTTACTAAATCATCATTTAAATGTTTGTGTTCAAACATTTCTTCTGTTTCTTCAATCCCATGTTCGTAGGGAATTAACGGAACAAGTTTTATAATCGCACCCATAATAGCGGTATTCGGCAAATTTCTGCCGATAATTCTCATCGCAATCCCCTTGGCATCAATGGTGTAAATTTTACTATCTTTCTTTTTTAATTTCTTTTTTATTTCTTCAACAAAATCGCAAGTGTTAACTAAAACAATACCGTTATCAACCAACCCCTCTGTCACATCAACGTTTAGAAGCAAAGAAGGATCTAAAACAACTACCATGTTGGGATTTTCGATTTGACTGTGAATCCTAATTTCTTTTTTGCTAATTCGTAAAAATGTTTTCATTGGCGCACCAGATCTTTCTGGACCATATTCTGAAAAAGCTTGGGCAAACTTTCCTTCTTCAATTGAAGCCTCAGCAATAATTTGTGCTGCGGTTTTTGCTCCCTGCCCGCCACGCGAATGAATTCTGATTTGATATATATTTTCCATAATTAAAAAATTTATTTTGTAATATTATTTTTAAGTATAACTTTTATTTATCTTTTTTACAATAATCAATTTTATTCAGTTTCCCATAATTTAATTATAGGAACAATTGTAATTCTTGGAATTATTGTTTTTCTCATTTTTATAGATAAAATATCTCTTAATTTTTCAACTTGTTTATCTGTTAAATTATCAGAATCAGAATATTGAATGGTTATATCTACAGTTGTTACCTCGCTTTTTTCTGTAATTTCAACGCTCATTATAGAAGAATCAGGAATTATAGCCATAACAACCTCTCTGACCATATTTTGTTGATTACCTTCTTTTATAACATCACTTGTAATTAAAAACAAGGGTATCATCATCATAAATAAAAGAATTAAAGCCCAGCGAATATTACTTTTTCTTTGCACCTGCCCTTTTTCAGACGAAGGACCCTTAAATCTCGCAATTAAAAAAAGAATAGAAGACGCAAAAGTAACAGCGATCAGATTTGACATAAAAAGTATAAAAGCTCCTCCTGCCATAACTAAATTGCCATGAGAAACTGATATTCCCATAACAGCAATTGGGGGCACTATTGCTGCCGCGATAACAACACCAGCAATTGATGCACCAATTTTTGGATAAGCAATTACAAATGCACCAATAAATCCAGCGGCAAGAGCAATAAACAATTCAAATATTGTCGGAGAAGTACGAGTAAGAAATTCTCCTCCCTGTAGAGCATAATCTGGAGATAAAATTCCCAAAAAAAGCGCAATTACAAAAATCAACGCTGTACTTCTAAATAATGTAAAAACAGAGTCTCTAATAAGTCTTGGCTTTCCCCTCACAATAGCCATTGACAAAGATAGCATTGGCCAAACCAAAGGAGCAAGTAACATTCCTCCAATTACGACTGCAGAAGAATTAACGACTAATCCCAAAGTAATAATTATACCAGCAAAAATCGTCAAGACAAAAAAATCAAAATCTCCTTTGGCATTCTCTTTTATCTCTCCATAAACCTTACTCTGTCTTTCTTCATTAATATAAAAGGGACTGATATATTTTTTCATATCCTTTAGTTTCTCTTTAGGAATTTCTACTTGTATTTCCATGGTTTTATTTAATATTAAAAGTTCACTACACTTCAATCCGAATATCAACAGCAAAGCATTCTTTCTCGGTCACTATCAGAGGATTAATGTCTAATTCTTTGATTTCCTCGTGCTCTGAAACGAGATTTGATATCCCAACTAAAGCATCGGCGATTGAATCTATGTTCATTTTTGGCAAATTTCTATAACCATCTAAAGCTGGAAATAATTTTATCTCCTTAATCATTTTCATTGCTTCGTTTTTATCAATTGGTGCAAATCGAAAAGAAACATCTTTCGTAATTTCTGTAAAAATTCCTCCGAAACCAAACATTATCAAATGCCCAAAATTTTCATCTTTTTTCACTCCCAAGATTATTTCTGATCCTTTAATCATTGGCTGAATTATTATTCCGTCTAATTTATCTCCGAGATTTTGACTGGCTTGCTCAAAATATTCCTTAACCTCGCCGTCATTTTTTACATTAATTTTTACTCCACCCACTTCAGTCTTATGGGAAATCTTGCTTGATGCGATTTTCAAGACAACAGGATATCCAACTTCATTGGCAAGTTCTATAGCTTCTGAATAACTCTTTGATAGGAGAGATAGCACTATCGGAATTTTATATGATTTTAATAAGTCAAGAGACTGAATAAAATCTAATTTTTTATCAATCTCAATCTTTTCGTGAATTTGATTATTTTCATTATTATTTAACATTTTTAAATAGTTCGTAGCATCTTTTTTTGCTTTTTTATATTGCCAAAGTTTTCCAAGCGAAAAAGACGCTTGCGATGGATAGTTATAAAAAGCCAAAGAGCTTTTATTGAGCATTCTGGTTTCATTTTCAATTGAAACTCCTCCAATAAAACTTGCCAGAATCGGCTTTGAATTTTTCTTTGAAAATTTCACGAGAGCATCGGCTGTCTTTTTGATTTCAGTAGTTTTCTGTGGAGTTAAAATAGAAATTATTCCTCCAACATTCTTGTCAGCCAACAACGCTTTAATCGCAATTTCATACCTGTCAGATTTAGCATCACCGACAACATCAACCGGATTATGAATGTTTGCTTCCATTGGTAAATACTTTTCAAGAATATTTATTGTTTTCTCTTTAAAAACTGCCATTTTCAAACCATTCTCTTCCACCTCGTCAGTGGAAATCACTCCCGGACCGCCGGCATTCGTGATAATAGCAACTTTATCACTATCCAAGCTATCATAGCGAGAAAGAAATTTTGCGATATTAAATAGTTCTTCTAGATTATTTATGCGAAGAACGCCAGATTGAGAAAATGCAACCTTAACTACTTCCTCCTTGTTGGCAAGTGCTCCTGTATGAGATTTCATCGCTTCACACGATGCCTTACTGGTTCCCGGTTTTATAATAAAAAGCGGTTTTATCTTCGCCAGCTCCGCCGCGACCTTCATAAATTCTTTTCCTCGTTCAATACTTTCCAAATAAGCCAAAACTGCTTTTGTTTTTTTGTCAGTCTTGAAAAATTCCAGCAATTCAATCTCGGAAATCATTGCCTTATTTCCCATACTTACAAACCTTGAAAATCCTACATTGTTCAAATTTGCCCAATCAAGCATTCCCGTACATATTGCTCCGGATTGAGAAATAAATCCGATTGACCCTTTTTGAACCATGCCCTCCGCGAACGATGCGTTTAAATCGCTTGTTGAATCTAAAATTCCCAAACAATTAGGCCCAAGAATGTTAATCTCATATCTTTTTGCGACTTTCTTCATTTCTTGTTCAAGAATTTCCCCTTCTTTTCCTATTTCTTTAAATCCAGCGCTTATAATGATGACATTTTTAATTTTTGCCATCCCGCATTCAGCCAAAACGAAATTAACCGCTCGCGCAGGTATAACAATAACAGCTAAATCAATTTTTTGTTTTATATCCAAAACACTTGAATAAGCCTTCATTCCCTGAACTTTATCATATTTCAAATTCACAGCATAAACTTTCCCTTTATAACCATAATCAAGAATATTCCTCAGCATCCCATAGCCCAGCTTTTTCTTATTAGACGATGCGCCAATTACAGCGATTGATTTTGGATTAAAAAAATTATGTAGCATTTTTATATTTTACTCTATGATTTAATTGTTTTTATTATAGCATAAAATTCTGTTTTCTTTGAATTTATTTGAATTGCTTCTACAAAGAAACACGATAGACATTTGTCATCCTGAGTGGACCTGTCAGCTGACGGAGAAATAAAGGACCCCGTGGGAAAATTCATATTATGTTGATTTACTATTCTGTATGCATAGCAACGGGATTCTATCTCCGCCAGCTGACGGGTCCAGAATGACGAATACGTATTACATATTCTCGCCTGATACTTAATGATAGATACTTAATACCTTCTCATAAGCTTCCTCGTACCCATCAACCATTTTCTGAATCGTGAAATTTTCTTCCACATGCTTTCGGCAATCCGCTCGTTTGATTTGGCCTATATTTTTTATCGCTTCCATCATTTCCTTTTCATTTTTAACAATGAATCCAGTTTTGCAATGTTTGACAACTTCAGAAACTGAACCACGGTTAAAGGCAATAACTGGCGTTCCACAGGCCATCGCCTCAATCATTACTAAGCCAAACGGTTCTTCCCAATTAATGGGAAATAAAAGTGCTTTAGCTCCGCCAAGAAAATCAGATAATTTATTTCTATCTAAAAATCCAATGTCTTCAATTTTTCCTTTTTTAAAAAATGGCTTTACCTTTTCATCAAAAAAACCTCCACCCCAAATATTTCCCGCCATTTTCAATTTTTCCTTTGACTTAATAGCAACTTGAACTGCCGTATCAATCCCCTTTTCTTTTGAATATCTTCCTAAAAAAGCCAGATAATCGCCCTGCTTTTTATGAAACTGAAAATTTTTCAAATCTAACCCATTATAAACTGTGTCCACATAATTCAAATCAGACATTCCTTTTCTTTGATTGTCACTAATAGAAATATAGTTGGCCTTATTTTTCCATTTGCAATACTTTATCATCTTGTTCCAGCTCGCATCCATTGGATCGTGTAAAGTGAAAACTGTTGGGGTTTTAGTCAAATTGACAAATGGCAAAATTTTTGGCACCAAATGATAGGCATGAATAATGTCAAATTTTCCATCTTGAGAATCTTCATACATTTTGGATGCCAAAAACTGTTCATAAAGAGTCATTTGTAACTGATTATGAAACCCACCACTCATTGCCTTATCTTTCAATTTATAATATGAAGTCATTCCAGCAGTCACCTTTTTCATTTTAATTGTTGAATCTTTTGAAGTATAAAGCGTCACATCATGTCCTCTCTTTTTAAGTTCTGTCACAACAAGATATGCCAAATCCATCGGAGCATAAATAATCTCTTTTGGAAGAGGACAAGAAAATTCATTTGTAGAATAAAACGCAATTTTAAGTTTTTTCATTTTTAGAATTTTTATATCAAAAATAATATTTCACCAAATAAGTGTTATTGACAAGTATATTTATCATGCTACAATTTAATCAGAATTACCACAAAAAGACCCCTTTAAGGTTTTGTCCTTACTGGGTGCTTTTTATTTTTATACTCTAATTTTCCCCTTAATTCATTAATAAAAGTTATCTTGCTGGCTGCGCATTTCTTCAGTAAAGCGGAATAGCTATGTTTATTAGGAATTAGTAATTTTTCCAGCTTATTATTCTGTAGTAAATAATGGACTAAGCAATGAAAGTCTCCATCTCCACTGATAATAATTGCTTTGTGATATTTTTTAATATCAATCATCGCTTGAAGCATAAGTTCCGCATCACAATTTCCTTTTATTTTTCCATCTTTATATTTTAACGTCGGTTTGAATATAAGAATATATCCATTTTTTTGCAATGAATTGTAGAGATCTTGATTTTCTGGTAAATAACCTATAAATAAATATGCAATTTGAACTTTATATTTTTCTTTTAAGTACACTCTAAATCTATGAAAATCCAATTTCCACCCCAATCTTTGAATTGAAAGATTCAAGTTCTGGCTATCAATAAACGCGTAATTTTTTATTTTTTCATTTTGCATAATTTTTATAATTGCTCTATAGATAGCTCACCTTCACATCCTCTAATCTTTTTTTAATTTCATCTTTACTTAAAATCCCATTTTGTGCGCCGTATTCACTGACGACATTTCCGCTATTTATAATTCCATATTTAAGAGCAGTTTCTATATTGTTATTTAAAATATATCCAGCAACCAAAGCACTACCAAAAGCATCTCCCGCACCAGTTGAATCAATTTTTATTTTTGAGGTGGCTAGTGAATATAAAACATTCTTGCCGTCATAAGCATAAGCACCTTCGGAACCATCGGTTATGACAATAACTTTCGGACCCCATTTTTTTATAATATTCAAAAGAATTTTAGGATCGGTTGTTTCGTTATAATTAAGCTTAATTTTTTCATCACTTCCAACAAGTTCAATCGCCTCATCTTTATTGATAACTAAAATTTCCGTGTTTTTAAAAACACTCTCTAATTCTTTCTTACCAGCACAAATTTGCGTTGCTCCTGGGTTCCAAGCCAATTTAATATTATTATTTGAAATTGCTTTGTTAATTTCTTCTAAATCTTCTTGCCAATTTCCAGCTATAGATGTAAGATATATCCATTTTGTTTGATTAATTTCTTCTTCCTTAACTTCAAGAAAATCACTCGCTCCCTTATAAATAAAAATTACTCTGTCGCCATCCTTTTTGTCAACAACCACAAGAGAGGACCCTGTTTTCCTTTGTTTATCAATTTGAATTAAATCTGTCACAATTCCCATCCCTTTTAAATTTTTTTTCATTGATTCACCGTCATCATCTTTTCCAATCCGACAATTAACAGCAACATTGAGACCTAACTTTGCAAAAGTAGCTGCCGTGTTGCAAGACCCTCCTCCAAAATTAAAAAACACTTCTTCACTTCTTATTTTTGATCCATACTCAAAAGCAAGAAGAGATTGCTCGGTTAAATTTTCTGGCGTTTTTATAACTTTTCCTTTATCGGTTATGAAAGTTATATCCCGAGTAGCCCCGCCGATTGTGATGATGTCAAACATAGATTTTTAATTTTATTATTTATTATTTATTATCATTTATCCATCAAGCTTCCCAAAACCATATCTTTTGGTTTTTTAACGTCAAGAGCGTCGAGTAATGTTGGAGCCACATTTCCTAAAATTCCATTTGGTTTTAATTTGCATCCTCCTATTGGACAATCATTTTTCACTAAAATAAACGGAACAGGATTTTTGCTGTGCATTGTCATTGTTTCTCCCGAGCGCAAATCAATCATTTCATCAGCATTTCCATGATCTGCAGTCACAACAGCCATTCCCCCACTTTCAATAATTTTTTCAATAACACGCCTTAAACATTTGTCAAGAAACTCAATAGCAGATATTGTTGCTTTTAAATTTCCAGTATGCCCAACCATATCTGCATTGGCATAATTTACTGCAATAAAATCATAAACACTATGTTCTATGTTCGAAATTATAACCCTGGTTATATCTTCAGCCGACATTTCTGGTTTTTGATCATAAGAAAATACATTGGGAGACATAATTTGTTCTCTTTCTTCGCCACCTATCGGATCTTTGTGTCCACCATTTAAAAAATAAGTTATATGAGGATATTTTTCTGCTTCAGCAATATAAAGTTGTCTATAGTCTTTTAAAGCACAAGGAAGTGTATTTTCAATTCCCTGTGAAAAATATGCCACTTGAACTGGAAGATCCGGACCAAAATCAGTCAACGAACAAGCAAAAATGTCTTTTAATTTATTTGATTTATTTTCATATCCAATAATATTATCAAGAACAAATAATTTCATAAATTGCCTTGCCCTATCACCTCTAATATTAAAATGAATAATGGCGTCATTATCTTTTATTTTGGCAATGGGTTTATTGTTTTTATCAACTATCACAGTTGGAACAATAAATTCATCCGACAGACCTTGTTTATATGAATTCTCAATCGCTTCTTCTGCAGATTTACTTTTTACGCCCTCACCCGAAACCATTGCATCATATGCCCTTTGAAGCCTATTCCAATGTTTTACTCTGTCCATTCCATAATATCTTCCACCAATGGTAGCAATTTTTCCAATTCCAATTTTTTCAATTTCCTCATTTAAATCTTTCAAAAAAAGTTGAGCTCTTTTTTCATAAGTATCTCTTCCATCAGTAAAAAGGTGTAGATAAACTTGTTTAATTTTTTTTTGCTTCGCCAATCTTAAAAGTGCGTAAAGATGGTCTGGATCGCTGTGAGGACTATCAAGCTCTGAAAGAAGCCCAATAAAATGCAATTTTGATTTTTCAACTTTCGCGTGATTTAAAGTTCTAAGAATTCTTGGATTTTTGAAAAACTTTCCCGATTCAATATCTTCTCTTATGATTTGTGAGTCTTGTTTGATGACTCTCCCTGCACCAATGTTTATATGTCCCGCCTCACTTCCACTTCTTTCGTTTTCCGAAAGTCCAACTGCAAGTCCTGTCGCATTTAAAAGAGCGTTTGGATATTTTTTTATCAAGTTATTAAAAAAAGGTTTTTTAGCAAGCTCAATGGCATTGCCCCTATTTTTCGGAGCAACTCCCCACCCATCAAGAATTATTAAAATGTTTGTTGGTTTTTTATACATATATAATTTTAATTATTTTATACCACCAATCGCAAATAATGAAAACAACAACATAAAAAATGATAAGATAACTAAAAATTCTAACTTAAAAATTTTTGTTAAAAATTTTGTAAATGGATAAATTGGTATTAAAAATATTATTATCCCAATATATGTAAAATAGTAGGGATAGAAATAAGATATATTTTCTAAAAAAAACTTTGCATATGAGGCCGAAGCTAAAATTGTAATAAATAAAGATGTGAAAGAGATAAATAAGAACTTCATCATACTAAAATTTTCATTTCTTTTCTTATTCTTACAATCCCTATATACACCAATTAGAAGAAAAAGAAACGAAATTACGAAAAAAATTGCAAAAACACGTGCAAGAATATCATTAACTACTATTTCTTCTGGAGTGAGGTCTATGAACACGGTAATAGGTAGCCCCTTAAACTTAGTAACTTTTGGGATATGATCAAAAGTAATACATTTTTTCTTAAAATATAAATGCATAAGATTAGTTAAAAGTGGTTGAAATTTAATCGACTTATTCGTTAAGTGAATCGCTGGTACTGTCCAGAACACCCAAAGTCCAAACAAAATCATTACAACACTTGCCGATGAAAAAAAATAATTAATTGGTGCTCCAAAAAAGATTGGGAATATTGTAATTAATATAAAAAACACACCTATACTAAACCCAGCGTTATTAAATTTAGGCGATGACCATGTCTGACCTCGTTCAATTCTCATCTCGATACCCCTTCTCACATTTACAATTTTTTCTTTTTCATTCATATTATCGCATTAATATATGTTGGGAATTTTGCATTTTAGTTCCACAGCCCTAACGGGACCATGCTCATTCTTCGCTCACAATGATAACCTCTTCAACAATGTAGCAATATAACAATTCCTTTTTACTTCAATTCTTCCTCAATCTCCATCAAACGATTATATTTTGCCAACCTTTCTCCCCTGGAAAGTGAACCGGCTTTTAGAAAATCTGCTCCCGAGGCAACGGCCAAATCCGCGATGAAGTCATCGCAAGTTTCACCACTTCTGTGAGAAACAATAATTTTCCATCCTGCTTTTTGTGCCATTTTAACACAATCCATTGTTTCAGAAAGTGTTCCAATCTGATTCAACTTGATAATAATTGCATTAGCACAATCACCATCAATTGCTTTTTTGAGTCTTTTAATATTTGTTACAGTCAAATCATCCGCAACAATCATAATTTCTTTGTTTTTAGAAATTATCTTTTCCTTCATTTCTCTCCACTGATCCCATTGATCTTCATTCAAACCATCTTCTATTGAAATTAAGGAATATTTCTTAGTCCATTTAAGATATAATTCAATTAAACCATTATGATCTAATAACATATTTTCAAGTCTTAAAACATATTTATTGTCATTTGAAATATAGAAAGAATTTGCAGCCGCATCAATTGCAAGAAAAATATCTTGACCCATTATATATCCCGCTTTTTCAGTAGCCATTCCTATAAGCTCAAAAGTTTGTGTGTTACTTTCTAATTTTGGAGAAAAACCACCTTCATCTCCAACCCCAACCGAATATCCTTTTGAAGTAAGAATCCCTTTTAAATTCTGAAAAATTTCACTTCCAGCCCTCACTTTTTCTTTAACTTCTTTTATTCCTGCAGGAACAATCATAAATTCCTGAATTGAAAGACCACTATCGGCATGCTTTCCTCCGTTTAAAATGTTAAACATTGGAACAGGAAAATGAAATCTTGAATTTTCAAATTCAAATGTATTTGCAAGATATTTATAAAGAGGCTCTTTGGAAACTAAAGCACCGACCCTAGCGCAAGCAAGAGAAACTCCCAAAATTGCATTTGCTCCTAAATTTGATTTATTATCTGTTCCATCAAGATCAAGCATAATCTTGTCAATCTTCTTTTGATTTGTGACAATCTCACCTTTCAAAGTTTTTTCAATTTTTGTATTTACATTTTCACATGCTCGTAAAACTCCTTTTTTATTATATCTCTTTATATCCCCATCTCGCATTTCCAAAGCTTCAAACTCTCCCGTTGAAGCACCTGATGCAACGGAAGCAATGGCTTTAATATTACTTTCCAAAACAACCTCGACTTCAACAGTTGGGTTGCCACGAGAATCAATAATTTCTCTTGCTTTTATTCTACTTATTTTATTTGTCATAAAAATTTAACTTAAAAATAAATAATATTTAAAAATTATAATAATACCCTATAAAACTTCAAACTCATTTGAATAAAACATTTTAGAATATTTACACATTTCTTCTCCTGGTTTTTCACAATCATAATAAACCCGAACAGCAACTCTAAATATACCGTTTTCTTTTGTCTCTAATTTTATATTACAATTTGTCATCCTTCTTTCAGTTTTAAACCCAAGCTCATCATATTTTTTTTCATCATATTGAGTTAAAACTTTTTTCCATCTGCCTTCTATTCTTTTTTCGAATTTATTCAAATATTCACAAGGCTCGAAATAAATTGGTTTTTCCGATACATTTTCAATTAAAAGCTTGATTTCATCTCCTGCTATATAAAAAACCTTATCGGTCATTATTTTTACATCTTCTTCTATTATAACTTTTCTTATGATGTTATTATTTTGATTAAAAACAGTGATAACAAAAAAAGAAAAAAGTGGAATGATAATTATCATCAGTATTATTTCAAAATATAAGCCAGTGTCTTGAAAATAATTTTTATTTTTATTTATTTTGTTTTTTTTTGTTTTTTTCTTCATATGTTTGTAATTATGTTTTTATAAAAATTATTCAATGATTTTTACATTATAGACAAGAATCCCATCTTCTATTTTAAATTCCTTTGAATTTGAAATTATTTTTCTTCCATCTATTTCAACGCGTTTGTTATTAAATTCAACTAAATTTATTATTGAATTTTCATCGTCATAATAGTTTGATATCAAAGCATATGAAATTCCATCATCTTGATTAATTTTAATATGATAGAAGCCTTTTTTTTCTTCAACTACAATTACACCTTTACTAATAATATTGTCATCCTTGTAAGGATCGTCTCTATAGTCATACATAAAAACCATTTTATCCGCATTCCACGGACTTTCAGAAAATTTAATAATTGGAAATGTAAAACCGATACTAATTATTGACTTTGCGCCATATACTTTTGAAAATAAACTGTTTGAATCAGTATTCCCAACTAATAAAATATTATTTAAACTAAGTTCTTCTTCCGTAACCTCACTTACTATCCTCACTTTCATATTTTTATATTTCATTTTCAATTCTTCTATAGCACCCTTTTCAACGTCATTTTGATTGTCATTAGTAACAATCAAAGAATTTTCTTCATCATTCATTATCATTTCGAGATTTTCTTGAAAATATTTTTTTACATTTTCAACAGTTAATATTTCTATATTACTCACTTTTTCAACACTCTTTTCTGATTTGATTTTATAAATACATGTTATGCTATTTATTAATTCGCAATCTTCATTCTCTGGATTTTCCAATTTTGCTGTAAGTTCAAAATAATTTCCGTCTGATTTATAGCCATAATAAAATTCTGGGTCTTTGGGATCTTTTAAATTTTCTTTATCAACATATTCTATTATTTTATTATGCACAAAAGAATTTTCATCATTCAATTTTACAAACTCATTTGAAATTGGATATGTATTTTTTTCACTTTGATATGTTTCAAGTGCATTTTTAATTTCGTCTAAACTTTCTTTTCTTTTTTCGTCTGCAATGATCTGAGAATATTCCTCTTGCTTTTCTGACATTGATTCACTATCTTCTGTTTTTTGTTCTTCATTAAAATTTTCGTTTTCTTGAAAAATAGTTTTATTTTTAAATATCACAAATCCAACTGCAACCAAAAAAATAATAATCAAGACAAAAAAACCAATTATTAATTTTCTTTTCTTTTTTTGAAAATTATCATAGATAATTTTTTCACTTTTAGTGTTCGGATTATCCATAATCTTTTAAAATTTGATAATTTATATTTTAATTATTGACTTTATAGATACAAATGCTATCTGTCATTTCACAATCTTTGTCACTGATATTTTCAAGCCTTGCGGAAAGCTCAAAACCACTTCCATCTAAGGATTTATAAGTATAATAAAAATCTGGATCTTTGGGATCTTTCATATTTTCTATGCTCGTGTATTTTATAAACTCCTTAACCACAGAGGAATTTTCATCGTTCAGCTTTATAGCATCTATACTAACTGGATATTTACCATTATTATCGCTTGCATATAATTGTAGAGCAAGTTTAATATCTACTAAATTTGATTTTCTTTTTGAATCATTTGCCTCGACAATATTACCCAAAACAAAATCAGCGATTTCGGTATGCTCTTCTTTTTTGCTATTTTCATCTTTGCTAATATTTTCATCTTCAGTTATTTCTGTTTTGGGCTTGATTTTATCATTCACAACAGACATAATTTCATCTCTAAGTAGATAAATCGTGATAATAGATATTATAAATAGAAATAATATTACTATTTTCTTGGGTTTTTTGCTTCTTTTTTTGATTATTTGTTCATCTTCCATATTTTTATTATAACATAAATTATTAAATAATTGCAGTTTTTTAAGATAATTTTTCTATTCTAAAGCCTTTAATCCTGGCAATTTTTTACCAGAAAAAAATTCAAGCATAGCTCCGCCCCCAGTGCAAACATAATCAATCTTATCTATATGCCCAAATTTTTCTAAAGCCGCTATAGTATCACCACCTCCAATAATCTTATATCCTTTTGAACTTATTACAGCTTCTGCAACCATTTTTGTTCCATCAGCAAAATCATCGTTTTCAAATTTTCCCATCGGACCATTCCATATTATCATTTTAGACTCTTTTATTATATTTGAATATAATTCTCTACTCTCGGGTCCAATGTCTAATATTCTGTCATCACCAATATTACCAACAGCTAATAAATCAACTTCACTTTTTTTTGAATTACACACCACTGCGTCAATTGGTATGTGCAATCTGTTATCTACTAAATCAATTTTCTTCGCTTCTTCAAAGTCTATTCCACCTAATAAAGATTTTCCAACATCAATGCCTTTTGCCTTAAGTATTACATTTGCAACAACTCCACCAACGATTATATGGTCAAATTTATCCAATAAATTTTCAATTACAGGTAACTTGGTTTCAACCTTTGCTCCGCCTATGATAATTGTCGCAGGTCTCGTTGGATTATTTATCGCATCAGAAAGTATTTTCACTTCTTTATCTAAAAGATTTCCTGCATAAGATGGTAAAAACTTTGTAATTGCACAAACAGACATATGAGCCCTATGAGAAACAGAAAAAGCATCATTAACATAAATGTCGGCAAAACTTGCTATTTCTTTTGCAAAATTTTCATCGTTTTCTTCTTCTTCTCTGTAAAACCGCAAATTTTCCAATACAATAATTTCACTTGCTTTCATTTTTTCTATTTCTTGTTTTACTTTATCTCCAACACAATCATCAATAAATTTTATTCTGCAATTTAAAAGTTCTTCCAACCTTTTTGTCGCTGGCTTTAAACTGTATTTATTATTGTCACTATCGTCATTCCCACAAAAACTGTCATCCATTTTTTCACCAAATATCTGTTTTTTCTCTGGACGACCCAAGTGAGAAATCAAAATAACTTTCGCTTTCTTTTCCAATAGATATTCAATCGTTGGTAATGAAGCCTTAATTCTCCAATCCTCTTTTTCGTCAACAACGCCATCATCCCCAATCGGCACATTAAAATCAACACGAACAAGAACCTTTTTTCCTTTTAAATTTTTTATATTTTTAATTGATTTCATATTTTTATCTATGTTAATCTGTATCTTTAATCTATGTTCTTTTATGAGTTATTTAACAATCACCTCAAACTCAACTTCTCTGCCTTGTTCATCTTTCATTTCTCCCCATACTAAAACTATTTCCACTTTTGGATATTTTTCCAAAATTATTTCTCTCGCTTTTTTCATATCTTCAATTTGTTTTTCTTTTTCTTTTTTTAGAAAATTAAAATCATAACTTTGCGCATAAGCTCCACAGTCGCTGTGATGAAAAATAATAATTCTTTCCGCTTGATGTAAATCCACCGAAACGGCAATATTTTTTAAGAAACTATTCTTAATTTCCTCACTGCCATCAGCCAAATTTTTACTTGCTCCAGCGACAGAAACCACATCAAACCCGCCCTTAAATAAATCAGATTCTTTTGTCCATCTATCAACTTCATTATTTAATCTAAAATCCATGCAACGAATTAAAAGATTTTTGCAATTGTGTAACATAGTTAGTGAGTTAAAAATTAAAAGTTTGTAAGATTAAAAAATATAAGTTTGTCATTGCGAGCATCAGCGAAGCAATCTCAGGGTTATTTATGCTAATAAAACAATAAAGCAGGATAATGGATTACTTTGTCACTAATATTTCCTCACAATGACAATTTTTATGAATAGTAAGTAGCTGTGAAAGTTTGTAAAATTGAAAGATTCTGTCATCCTGAACTTGTTTCAGGATCTATTTTCTTTTACATCTAATTAAATCCATAAATCATTGAATTTTTGAATAAGTTGAAAACATAATAACTATCAAACAAAAGATAATCATGTTTGCATTGTAAACGAAATTATATTGTAAATAGTATAAATCAAAATTTAAACCGACGAAGATCCTGAATCAAGTTCAGAATGACAACCAGATTTACAATTCTATCCCGCTCCTCCGCCGCCGCCACCTGCTCCACCACCTGCTCCACCACCGCCACCAGAAGCGCCACTGGCACCAGAACTGGAAATTGCGCTGCAAAATGAAGATGCCATATTTGTGACTCCGATATGTCCCGCCACAACCGCATTTCCATCATACCAAGACGGCTGAGGAATATTCATCGCTTCAAACGCCTTCGCCCATTTTTTCTCTACTCCAAAAATCATAGCGTAAGGCAAGTATTTTTCAAAATATTCTGGTTTTAAATTTTGCATTCTATATTTATCCGCTGTTTCCAAATACATTTTAAACCCTAACCAATCTTCTTTTAATTTTATTCCTTTGTTAGACAATCGGGCTTCGTATTTGATGAAAGCGTAGAGAAATCCAATACTTACAATTCCTGTTGTTATTAAAAAAAGTAATTGACTTATTTCAAAATTTAATCCTATAACCATGTAAATAATATAAAATGGAAAGAAAAATATTTTCCAAAGTTTTGTTTTCTTTTTTTCTATTGTTAATCCAGTTTCAAAAGCTTTCGTGTCTAATTCAGCTTCTTTATATATTTTATCTTTAATTTTTAATATTTTTTCATATAACACTCTTGTATTTACTCTATCTTTCTTTAATTCTTCCGTAGAAAAATATTCTTTATTATCAAAAATCGCATCTATATATTTTCTTTCATAATCTTTAAGATTGGAAGCACTTTCATATAGTTTGGCTTTTTTAATAATATAATTAGAATATCTCTTTTCGGTTCTTTTAAGTAATATTAATAAAGTAAAAAACATTAATAATACAGGTAAAATTAAAGAAAGAAAAAAGAAGGTTTCTTTATATAAAGATAGAAACAATAAAAGTAAAAATAAAATTATAGCAAAAGGAAATATTAATAAAAGAAATATAAATGTCTTTATTAAATGACGCTCTCTGACTTTAGAGTTTAATTCAGGAATTTCCTCAATCCTCACATACCCCCTTACCGCCAGATCAACAATCGTCGCCACGAGGCCTTTGTTTGTTAATTTTTCTTTGATGATAACTTCTGTTATCGCTGGACGCAAATTTTGTGGCGGCTCATATTGCGGAACAATTGCGCGCTTTCCCTCTCTTGATTTTTCTGTTTTATGCCAATAAACATAACCGATAATTATACAGGAAAGAAAAATTATAATAGATAAAATATAGCCGTAATACATCATCAGAAAATCTTTCCAATACGCACTTTGACTAATGATCTCCTTTGGAAAGCCAGCGGCAATAGTGAAATTAGTATTTGGTTTTAAATTTTTTCCACTAAAAACCGCCTGCGTGTTCTTATTTTCAAAATAATAATTTTTAGACAATGTTTGCTCTGAATAAAGATGAATTAAATCACTTCTAAATTTTTCGTTATTAGGCAGGCTTATGATCACTTTTACATTTTTAATTGGTATATCCCGATTTGATGGAATCGCATTCCAATAAATTTCATCATAATTTTTTAAAAAACTTATCCCGCCATGAACTTTATATTTTACCGTCCAGCTTTTTTCTTCCTCAAAAAAATCACGACGTGTAAAATTCCACTGAATATGCTTTGCGCCATTTTTTGAATTTATATCCAATTCTCTTTTAGGAATTTTATTATTATTCCCGTCAAAAACCTCAATGTCCGTAATAGTATCTATTTTATTTAAAGAAACATCACGATTTACAAAACCAAAATTACCGTCAAAAAAATAAGTCTGCTTTTCTGTGACATTAAAAGTTGAGTCTTGATTTATTTTTATATCAACTTCAAAATCTTTGTAATAATATTCTTTGGCGAAGGAAGTTTTGATATTAAGACAAAAAATAAAAACTATACTTACTACAAATAATAATTTATATATTTTCATATTTTTATTTATAAAATATTTCATAAATTATACATACCAAATTTATAACTCCTTCCCCACAAACTCTGCCATTTCAACCAATCTATTAGTGTAGCCAAATTCATTGTCATACCAAGCAGAAACTTTGACTAAATTTTCATTGACTTTTGTTAGTGGCAAATCAACAACAGCTGAAAGCGGATTGCCTTTATAGTCAATAGACACAAGCGGTTCTTCTGATGCGCCTAAAATATTTTTTAATCCTTCTTTGCTTGCTTTAATAAATAAATTATTCACTTCTTCAACGGAACTTTCTTTTTTAATAATGACTGTAAAATCAACGATTGAAACGGTTGATGTTGGAACGCGCATTGCCATTCCATCAAGTTTGCCCTTCAATTCTGGAATTGCTTCTGTGACGGCAACTGCTGCACCAGTTGTGGTTGGAATAATACTAATGGCTGCTGCTCGCGCGCGACGCAAATCCTTATGAGGCAAATCCAAAATCCTCTGATCGTTTGTATAACTATGCACCGTAGTCATAAAACCTTTTTCAATTCTCAAATTATCATTCAAAACTTTTACCACTGGTGCTAAACAATTTGTTGTGCAAGATCCATTGGAAACGATATGATCTTCGCTTGAGTCATAGTCATATTCATTAACTCCTAAAATCAAAGTCTTGATGTCTCCACCTTTGCAAGGAGCGCTGATGACAACTTTTTTCGCCCCGGCTTTTAAATGTTTTTCTGATCCTTCTGCGGTAGTGAAAAATCCTGTACATTCCAAAACAACATCAACCTCCAACTCTTTCCACGGCAAAAGTTCCGGATTTTTTTGAGCGAATACTTTAATCTTTTTTCCATCAACAATAATATGTTCCTCGTCAAATAAAACTTCTTTTTCATACTTTCCATAATTGGAATCATATTGCAGTAAATGTGCCAAAGTTTTCGTGTCAGTTAAATCGTTCACTGCCACGACTTCAAGATTTGGATGTTTGTCTAAAATCACTTTTAGAGCTGGTCTTCCAATTCGACCAAAACCATTGATTGCAATTTTTATCATAGTTTTTTTGTTAAATTAAAATTTAAATAATTTATAAATATTTAATATCTTTTTTAATTAAGCATGCAATGATTTTTATTACAATAATATGTTTTTACAATTTCTATTTTATCTTCGCATGGATAACGCTTTTCTTTTCTAAAAAAACTAGCTTCTATAAAGTAGTTGTCATCACTATTAATCGCAATCACTTCAAAACCATTTCTTTTAAAATCAACCACTTCATCTTCACTTAAAGTTCCATTATCAACCATATCTTGAAATGAGTCTGGATAAACTTTTTCACTATAATAATAGGGATAATAACCGCTATTTTCATAAGATAATTCCACATAACTATTAAGTTCCATCAATTTTATTTTCTTTAATTCAATTTCGCTTTTACTGCAAATTGACCGATTTAAAAAGTAACCATAAACCGAAAACAGAAAAATAAAAAAGCCTAACAAGAACATTACCACAATTAGCACGTTATCAGTATTTATAGAACAAATAAGTTTTTCTTGTTTATTTAGATTTGATAAAGCACAAGATATACTGCGAATAGAAAAGTAAAAAGATATTAATAATAAAACAGACAAAATTCCATAATATACAACATCTATATTTACAACTCCGCAAAAACTAGTTTCTTTTGGAATAAAATCTTTATTATCACATTTCGTAATAAAAACTTTTACAGTCAATAAAATGGAAGCCAATAAAAAAACAAAAGACCATATTTTTCCTGATATAGTTATCTTTTTCATATTCTTAAATAACCTATTTCTATGTTTTTATTTTATAAAAATAATTGAAATATACTCAATTATCCAATTATACTTATATTTTAACACTTTTATAATAACTAATCAATTTTACTAAAACAAAATTTATGCTATAATTAATTCATAATTAATAACAATGTGGATAATATTTTCCAAATAAAGCCATGAATGATAAACAGCTCCAAAATTTTATTTCCTATCTGATAAAAAACAATCATAATGTATATAGTCACAGAGAAATCGGAGATGAAATTACTATTAAAAAGATAGAAACTGGAAAAGATTTCTATCTTTGCCCCAAAAGACCACTATTCTCATTCAAAAAATTGTTTCTACCACCTTGTCAAAAAATGATGGTCTTTAAAAATAATATTACAACTCTTAATAAAAGCCAGAATATAAAAATTGTTTTATTAGGACTTCATTTTTATGATATGAAAGCCCTCACTTTAATCAATCGAGTCTATAGAAAAGATCCGCATTTTCAAAAGAAACTTAGAAATGCAATAATAATTGGGCAAAGTCCAGTTCCTGCAGAAATGGAAGATTACCAAAAATTTGAAAAAGAAGTTTTGGAACATCTTAAGTTTGATATCTTCTTAGAAGCAAAATCTCATGGAGCACAAGAATCTTTCAGAATCTTTACGGGCTCAGAAGATGGGCAAAGACTTCTTGATGATTTTGGATATAAAGATTATGAAAACATTGAATATGTCGGCCCTGTTCCTAAAAAAGGACTCGGACCAGTTAATTCAATGTTAATTGAAAAAGTTAGAAAATCTCGAGGTAGTAAAATTTGGAAAGAATTAGACAAAAAATGCATTAACTGCGGAAAATGTTCAATCGTATGCCCAACTTGTTTTTGTTTTAAAATCAAAGATGAAATCAAAAAAGATGAGATTCTGCGAACTCGAGAATGGGACAGCTGTTTTTATGAAGAATTTTCAGAGATTGCTGGCGGACACAAGTTTTTAGATACTACCGAAAAAAGAATTTATAATTGGTATGATCATAAATTTGTCAGAATACCAGAAGAATATACAATGCCTGGCTGTGTTTCGTGTGGAAGATGCACAGAAGTTTGTCCGGCAGGAATTGATATCAGAAAAAATTTAAAAAGAATCATTGAAGAGAATTAAATACTACTGAATATAAAAAATCATTATGAAAAATCCATACGGTCCAATTCAAGCTAAAATTGTAAATATTGAAGAATTATCTCCAATTAACAAACTTTTTACGCTTCAAATTAAAGACAATCAAATTAGAAATACATTTAAGTTTAAACATGGACAGTTTTTTATTCTGTCAGTTCCGGGATTCGGCGAAGCTCCTTTTGGTTTTTGCTCAAGCCCGACAATCAAAGAAACATTTCAAGTATCTGTTGATAAGCGAGGAAGTCTAACTTCAAAACTTTTTGAATTAAAAAAAGGATGTGAAGTTGGCATTAGAGGTCCTTATGGAAATGGTTTTGATCAGAAGAAAATCAAGAATAAAAATTTGATTTTAGTGGCTGGTGGTTGTGGACTTTCCCCTCTTCGAACAATCATTCAAGACGCAAATCTTCATCCTGAAAAATTCAAAAATATTCAAATTTTCTATGGATGCAGAAATCCAGAACTTTTAGCGTTTAAAAAAGACTATAATAAATGGAACAAAAATATTGAAATAAATTTGACCGTCGATACGGCTGATGAAACTTGGAAAAATAATGTTGGTGTCGTAACTGATCTACTCACTTCAGAAAAAATTAAAAAAGATTGTGTCGCAATTCTTGTAGGTCCTCCTGTAATGTATAAGTTCGTCATTCAAAAACTGGTTGAACTTGGCTTGAGTGATGAGGACATCTATGTTTCACTGGAACGAAGAATGCATTGTGGGATCGGAATTTGCCAACACTGCGCACTCGTAAATGGAAATTATGTCTGCACAGATGGTCCCCTATTTTCTTATGCTGAGATTAAAGATACTCCTGAAGGAATTTAAATCATTGAACTTTGAATTTTTGCTATTACTTTTACATTTTAGTTTTAACTTTTTAGTTATACATTTATGCCAAAACCAAAAGTCGCCATAATAAGCCTTACATGTTGTGAAGGATGTCAACTCTCAATTTTAGATTTGGGCGAAAAAATTTTAGATATTGCAGATAAATTAGACTTAAGAAATTTTCGTCTTGCCTCGGGAACAAAAAGTTTTCCCGGTCCCTATGACATCGCCATTGTAGAAGGTTGTCCAATTACCAAAGATAATTTCAAACGCCTCAAAGAAATCAGAAAACAATCCAAAGTTTTAATTGCCCTGGGATCTTGCGCTCATTTGGGTGGTGTTGCTGAAATCAAAAATTATAAAGGAAACAAGGAAGAACAAATCAAATATGTTTATAAAAATATTGAGGGAATCAATAACCCTGACATCACGCCCATTAGTGATGTTGTGAAAGTTGATGGTTTTATCCCAGGATGTCCTATTAACAATGAAGAGTTTTATAGGATTGTAATGGAATATGCAGAAGGAAAAACTCCATATATTGCTCAAAGACCTGTTTGTTATGAATGTCAGCTCAGAGAAAATAAATGCCTTTTGCAAGAAGGAAAACCTTGTTTCGGTCCCGTCACCTTGGGAGGATGCGAAGCAATTTGTCCTGCAAACGGTTTCATCTGTGAAGCCTGCCGCGGACCACTCAAAGGAACTTCTATTGAAAAATTACAGGAGATTATGAAAGGTAAAATGGATAAAAAAGACCTCATGAAAATCGCGGAGATTTATGGGGTGAAGAAGGAGTTTGAAGAAAACTAAATTGCACTTGTTATTTTTTATAAATGTCATTAATATTCGTATAATATACAAATTTTATTTATTAACCACTTTATTA